>NZ_BNET01000004.1:118122-581007 GCF_024341885.1 Nocardioides sp. OK12
CGGGGTTCTTGCGGGGTCTCGGCGACGCGCGTCGCTGGCGCTCCTTGCTGCTCGACCAACGGCTCGTCGTACGGCGAGGTCCGCGCGGTGCTTGTGGGGTCTCGACGGCGCGCGTCGCTGGCGCTCCTTGCTGCTCGACCGACGGCTCGTCGTGCGGCGAGGTCGGCGGGGTTCTTGCGGGGTCTCGGCGACGCGCGTCGCTGGCGCTCCTTGCTGCTCGACCACGGCTCGTCGTACGACGTGAACCGGCGCCGGCTCGGCGCGGCGCGCCCGTGTGCCAGCGATTGCCGTCGCTGGGGCGTCGCCTTCGGCGAGACTTGCCGACGAGACCGGCACCGAGGTCTCACTAGGTTGAGGTCCCTCGCAGCGGGTGGACCCGGAGGAACAGAGGTGGCGTGATGTCGATGTTCAGGTGGACCGTGGTGAAGCCCGGTCAGGGTGAGGCGGTGGCGCCCGACGAGCGGCTCGACTGGGGGCGCACGGCCGGGATCGGCGCCCAGCACGTCGTGGCGATGTTCGGGGCGACGTTCGTCTTCCCGCTGATCATGGGGCTCAACGCCAACCTCGCGATCATGATGAGCGGCATCGCGACGATCTGCTTCCTGCTGATCGTGCGCAACAAGGTGCCCAGCTACCTCGGCACCAGCGCGTCCTTCGTCGGCGGCGCCGCAGCGATCTACAACCAGGGCGGCAGCCCCTCCGACGTCACGGGCGCGATCCTGGTCTCCGGCGTCATCCTGGCGCTGGTGGGCCTCTTCATCCACGTGGCCGGCACCGGCATGGTCAACGCGGTGCTGCCCCCGGTGGTGACCGGCGCGGTCGTGCTGCTGATCGGCTTCAACCTCGCCCCGGTCGCGACCTCGGTCTACATGCCGGCCGACTACTGGATCGCGCTGCTGACGATGACCGCCGTCATCGTGATGGCCGTGGGGCTGCGCGGCTTCCTGGGGCGCATCGCGATCTTCCTGGGCCTGATCTTCGGGTACGTCGTCTCCTGGCTCGCCGACCTGACCCTCGGCCCGATCACCTCGGTCACCCCGTCCTCCAACGGCGAGGCCGTCGAGCACGACCGCGTCGACTGGTCGCTGGTCTCGGGGGCCGACTGGTTCGGGTTCCCCGACAAGACCACCGCGGGCGCGGGCGGCTGGCACCTCCCGTCCTTCAGCATCACCTTCACGCTGCTGGTCATCCCCGCGGTCATCGCCCTGGTCGCCGAGAACGTCGGGCACGTCAAGGCGGTCGCCGAGATGACCGGCCGCGACCTCGACCCCGAGATGGGCCGCGCGGTCGGCGCCGACGGCGTCGCCACGGTCATCGCCACCTCGATCGGCGGCTCGCCGACCACGACGTACGCCGAGAACATCGGCGTGATGGCCACGACCCGGGTCTACTCGACCGCGGCCTACTACGTGGCGGCCGTGACCGCGATCCTGCTCGGTCTGGTCCCCAAGTTCGGGGCGATCGTCAACGCCACCCCCTCCGCCGTGCTGGGCGGCATCACCCTTGTCCTCTACGGGATGATCGGACTGCTCGGCGCGAAGATCTGGAAGGAGAACGGGGTGGACTTCGGCAACCCGGTCAACCTCGTCCCGGTCGCGGCCGGCCTGGTGATGGGCATCGGCCTGGGCACCGACCAGTTCTTCCCGGTGACCGACGACTTCACCCTCGGCGGCATCGCCGCCGGCACGATCATCATCGTCGCGGGCTACCACCTGGCGCGCGCCATCGCGCCCGCCCCGGCCGACGGCACGATGCTCTCGGTCGGCACCGAGGGCGTGCACCACGAGGGCGGCCCGGCCCGCCCCGACCACGAGGGCCGGCACCGGGGGTGAGCCCGACGTGAAGCCCGCGCCCGTCGGCTACCTGCGCCCGACCAGCCTCGAGGAGGCCTGTCGGGCCCTGGCGGACGACCCCGACGCCAAGGTGCTGGCGGGCGGGCAGAGCCTGGTGCCGCTGCTGTCGATGCGGCTGGCGGCGCCGAGCACGCTGGTCGACATCAACGCGCTGCCGGGGCTCGATGGCGTCGAGGCGGACGAGGGCGGCGTGCGGGTGGGCGCCCTGGTGCGCCACGCCGACCTGCTCGCCCACGACGGGGCCGCGCGGGTCCAGCCGCTGCTGCGGATGGCGCTGAGCCACGTCGCGCACGCCCCGATCCGCAACCGCGGCACCACCGTCGGCTCGCTGGTGCACGCCGACGCCGCCGCCGAGATGCCGGCCGTGCTGGCCCTGCTCGACGGCACCGTCGAGGTGGTCTCGACCCGCGGCACCCGCACCGTCGCCGGCGCCGACCTGGTCGTCGGACCGCTGGAGAGCTCGCTGGCCCACGACGAGGTCGCCACCTCGGCGTGGTTCCCCGCGCTCGCCGACGGCCAGGGGGTCGGGTTCGCCGAGATCTCGCGCCGGCAGGGCGACTACGCGCTCTGCGGGGTCGCGGCCCTCGTACGTCGGCCCGCCGGCCGGGTCGTCGAGGCCCGCGCGGCCTACCTCGCCGTGGACGAGACCCCCACCGTCGTCGACCTGCTGCCCGCCCTCGACGGTGACCCCGACGAGGCGAGGCTCGCGGCGGCCGCCGACCTCGCCCTCGCCTCGCTCTCGCCGGCCGGCGACATCCACGCCACCGAGCAGTACCGTGCCCACCTCGCCCGGGTGCTGACCGTCCGGGTGCTGCGCGGGGCCGACGACCACGCCCGCCGGCGCGGGCAGGGGGGAGCCGCATGAGCGCCGAGGAGCTGCACGAGGTGCACCTCGTGGTCAACGGCACGACGTACGACGTGCAGGTGCCCGCCCGGCGCCTGCTCAGCGACGCCCTGCGCCACGACCTCGGGCTGACCGGCACCCACGTGGGCTGCGAGCACGGCGTGTGCGGCGCCTGCACCGTGCTGCTCGACGGGCGCCCGGTGCGGGCCTGCCTGCTGCTGGCGGTCACCGTCGACGGCCACGAGGTCACCACCGTCGAGGGCCTGGCCGGCCCCGACGGCACGCTCAGCGCCGTGCAGGAGGGGTTCCGCCAGTGCCACGGCCTGCAGTGCGGGTTCTGCACGCCGGGCTTCCTGACCACGGTCACCGCCGGGCTGCGCGAGAACCCCGACCCGACCCACGAGGAGGCCCGGGAGATGGTCGCCGGCAACCTGTGCCGCTGCACCGGCTACCAGAACATCGTGCGCGCCGTGGAGCGCGCCGCCGAGCTCGGCCGGGAGCAGGCGTGACCACGCGGCTGACCGGCGCCCCGGTGCAGCGCACCGAGGACCGCCGCCTGCTCACCGGCGCCGGCCGCTTCGTCGACGACGTGCAGGTCGGGCCGCAGACGCTGCACGCGGCGGTGCTGCGCAGCCCGCACGCCCACGCGCGCATCGTCGACATCGACGTCGACGCGGTGCTCGACCTCGAGGGCGTGCACCTGGTCTGGACCCACGAGGACCTCGCGGGGGTCTCGGCCCCGCTGGCCGAGCCGCTGCCGCTGCTGATCCCGCACCCGGCGCTGACGCACGGCCGCACCCAGCACGCCCTGGCCCGCGACCAGGTCAACCACGTCGGCGAGGCCGTCGCGTTCGTGGTGGCCGACGACCGCTACGTCGCCGAGGACGCCGTCGCGCGCATCCGGGTCACCTGGGAGGTGCTGGAGCCGGTGGTCGGCCTCGAGCAGGCCCGCGCCGGTGAGCGCCTGGTGCACGACGACGTGCCCGGCAACGTCGGCGCCCGGCTCGAGCAGGGCACCGCCGACGCCGAGCAGATGGCCGCGGCCCTCGAGGCGGCGCCGCACCGGCTCGCCCTCGACCTCGAGGTCGAGCGCTCGGCCTGCACCCCGCTGGAGGGCCGCGGGACGGTCGCGCGCTGGGACCCCGACTCCGACCGCCTCCAGGTGTGGACCTCCACCCAGACCTCCACCGGCGTGCGCGCCGCGGTGGCCGCGAGACTGGGCCTCGACCTGGGCCAGGTCGACGTGATCACCCCCGACGTCGGCGGCGGCTTCGGGGTCAAGATCAACCACCCCTGGCCCGAGGAGCTGCTGGTGCCGGCGGCCGCCCGCGTGCTGGGGCGGGTCGTGAAGTTCACCGAGGACCGCCGCGAGCACTTCGTCTCCTCCGCCCACGAGCGCGGCCAGCTCCAGCACGTCGAGGTCGGCTTCGACGACGAGGGCCGGCTGCTGGCCCTCGACGTGGAGTTCTGGCACGACCACGGCGCCTACACGCCGTACGGGCTGATCGTGCCGATCATCACCAGCACCCAGCTGCTCGGGCCCTACAAGCCGCAGCTCTACCGGGTGGTCTTCGAGTCGCTCTACACCAACACCACGATGGTCACGCCCTACCGCGGCGCGGGGCGCCCGCAGGGCTGCTACGCCATGGAGCGCACCATGGACGCGATCGCCGCCCACCTGGGCCGCGACCGCACGGAGGTGCGCGCGGCCAACTTCATCCAGCCCGACGAGTTCCCCTACGACCAGGGGCTGGTCTTCCAGGACGGCCGCGAGCTCGAGTACGACTCCGGCGACTACCCGGCGCTGCTCGAGAAGGCCAAGGCGCTGGTGGGGTGGGACGAGTTCGAGACGTTCCGCGCCGAGATGGCCGCCGAGGGGCGCCGGGTCGGCATCGGCCTGGCCTGCTACGTCGAGGGCACCGGCGTCGGGCCCTACGAGGGCGCCCACGTGCACGTCGAGACCAGCGGCAAGGTCAAGGTCGCCACCGGCCTGACCACCCAGGGCCAGGGCCACCAGACCGTCTTCGCCCAGCTCGTCGCCGACGAGCTCGGCTGCCGCTTCGAGGACGTCGAGGTGGTCACCGGCGACACCCGCCGGATGCCGTACGCCGTGGGCACCTTCGCCTCGCGCGCCGCGGTGATGAGCGGCTCGGCGATCCACCTGGCCGCCAAGCGGACCAAGGAGAAGGCGCTGCGCATCGCCGCCGACGCCCTGGAGGCCGACGAGGCCGACCTGGAGATCGTCGAGGGGAGCGTGCGGGTCAAGGGCTCACCCGGCTCCGCCATCGACCTGGGCACGGTCGCGGTGCTCTCCAACCCGCTGCGCTACGCCTTCGACGAGGCCTCCAAGGCCGCCACCCAGTTCTCCGTCGGCGACCCCGGCCGGCCGCCGGTCGCCGAGGACGACGAGCCCGGCCTGGAGGGCAAGGACTTCTACAGCCCCGAGCGGGCCACCTTCGCCTCCGGCATCCACGCCGTCGTCGTCGAGACCGACCCCGACACCGCCGAGGTCACGATCCTCAAGTACGCCGTCGTGCACGACTGCGGCACGCTGGTCAACCCGATGATCGTGGAGGGCCAGATCCACGGCGGCGTCGCCCAGGGCGTCGCCGGGGCGCTCTTCGAGCGGATGGCCTACGACGAGTCCGGGCAGCTGCTCAACGCCTCGTTCATGGACTTCCTGATGCCCTACGTCACCGAGGTGCCCGACGGCATCGACATCGACCACCAGGAGACGCCGAGCCCGCTCAACCCGCTCGGGATCAAGGGCGCCGGCGAGGCCGGGGTGATCCCGTCGGCCGCCGTCTTCGCCGCGGCCATCGAGGACGCCGAGGGCATCCGGGTGACCCGGATGCCGATGTCGCCCTCCGACCTCTTCCACCTGCGGACCGACCAGCGACAGGAGCCCACCTCGTGAGGATCAGCGGAGAGCACGTGCTGGAGCGACCCGTCGCGCTGGTGTGGGACGCCCTGCTCGACCCGGTGGTGCTCGTGGGCACCATCCCGGGCTGCTCACGGCTCGAGCGGCTGCCCGGCGACGCGGGGGAGCACGCCTACGCCATGACCGTGACCGCCGGCGTGGCCGCGATCAAGGGCACGTACGACGGCACCTGCACGCTCGGCGACCTGGTCGAGCACGAGTCGCTGACCATGCACCTGCAGGGCGCCGGCGCGCCGGGCACGGTCGACGCCCGGGTCGCGGTGCGCTTCGAGCCCGCCGAGGGGGGCACCCGGATCACCTACGACGCCGACGCCACCGTCGGCGGCATGGTGGGCGGCGTCGGCCAGCGGATGCTGACCTCGGTGTCGCGGCGGATGGCCGCGGAGTTCTTCGGCAACGTCGCCGCCGCCCTGGCCGGCGGGCCCGCCCCGGCCGCGGTCGCACCGGCCGTCGCGGGGGCCGCCGAGCGCGAGCAGCCGGGCACGGTCTACACGACCACCGGTGCCGGCCCGGACGCGTTCGCGGCGGGCAACGCCTTCTGGCAGGGCGTCGCCACCGGTGCCGGGCTGGTGCTCCTGGGGGTGTTCGCGGGTGCCCGCTGGACGCGTCGGCCATGATGCGGGGGTGAGCAGCCAGCAGCCGGGTCGTGACCTGACCGTCCACTCCAGCGCGCGCGAGATGGCCGCGGCCGTGCGCACGCGACGGATCTCGGCGCGCGAGCTGCTCGAGCTGCACCTGGCCCGCATCGAGGAGCGCAACCCCGAGCTCAACGCCGTCGTCAACCTCGACGCCGACCGCGCGCGGGCGGGCGCGGCGGCCGCCGACGAGCACCTGGCGCGCGGCGGCCCGCTCGGTCCGCTGCACGGGCTCCCGTTCGCCTTCAAGGACACCCACGCCGTGGCCGGCTGGCCCACGACGTACGGCTCCCCGCTCTTCGCCGACCACGTGCCCCAGCACGACGAGCTGCTCGTCGAGCGGGTACGCCGCGCCGGTGTCGTGGTGCTCGGTCGCACCAACGTGCCCGAGTTCGCCGCCGGGTCGCACACCTTCAACCGGCTCTTCGGCACCACCCGCAACCCCCACGACCCCAGCCGCAGCGCCGGTGGCTCGAGCGGCGGGGCGGCGGCCGCGCTGGCCAGCGGCATGGTGCCGCTGGCCGACGGCTCCGACATGGGCGGCTCGTTGCGCAACCCGGCGTCGTTCTGCGGGGTGGTGGGGATGCGCCCCAGCCTCGGCCGGGTGCCCGAGTGGCCGCTCTACAACCAGTGGGAGACGACCTCGGTCGGCGGCCCGCTGGCCCGCGACGTCGGCGACCTGGCCCTGCTGCTCTCGGTCCTGGCCGGCCCCGACCCCCGTGCCCCGATGGCGCTCGGCGAGCCCGGGCACCGCTTTGCCGCCCCGCTCGAGCCGACGCCCCGGGCCCTGCACGGGCTGCGGGTCGCCTGGTCGCTCGACCTGGGCGGGGCCTTCGCGGTCGACGAGGAGGTCGCGGTCGTCACCGAGCAGGCCGGCCGCCTGATGGCGCGCCACGGCGCCCGGGTGCACGGCGCCCACCCCGACCTCAGCGAGGGCGACGACACCTTCCGCACCCTGCGCGCCTGGCACCTGCACGCCAAGCTCGGGCCGCTGCTGGCCGAGCACCCCGGCGAGCTCAAGGCCAGCCTCGCCGACAACATCCGCGCGGGCGCGCCGCTCACCGGCACCGACGTGGCCCGCGCCTACACCCAGCGCACGACGCTCGGCGAGCGGATGCGCCAGTTCTTCACCCACCACGACCTGCTGGTGCTGCCGGTCTCCCAGGTGGCGCCCTTCCCCGCCGAGCAGGAGTACCCGACCCAGGTCGCCGGGCGCCCGATGGCCTCCTACCTCGACTGGATGCGCTCGGCCTACCTGGTCACCGTCACCGGGTGCCCCTCGATCGCCGTGCCCGCCGGCCGCACCCCCGAGGGGCTGCCGGTCGGCGTGCAGCTGGTCGGCCCGCACGGCAGCGACCGGCGCCTGCTCGAGGTCGCCGCCGCGTTCGAGGCGGCCCGTGAGCAGGGGTGAGGAGCCGCTGTGGCGGCTGGCCGGGTCGCTGCACCCGGCGTACGCCGCCGTCGACTGGGCGGCCACCGGGCTGGGGGAGCCGCGCGACTGGAGCCCCGCGCTGCGCAGCACGCTCGCGCTGGCGCTCGAGACCCGCTTCGCGATGGCCCTGTTCTGGGGCCCCGACCAGGTGCTGCTCTACAACGAGGCCTTCGTCGGGCTGATCGCCGACAAGCACCCGGCGGCGCTGGGGCGTCCCACCCGGGACGTCTTCCCCGAGGCGTGGGACCAGATCGGGCCGATGCTGCACTCGGTGGTCGAGGACGCCACGCCGACGTGGGTCGTCGACGCGGAGGTGCCGCTGCGGCGCTCGGGCTTCCTCGAGGAGTGCTACTTCACCTTCTCCTACTCGCCGGTGCGCGGGCCCGACGGTGCCGTCGAGGGGGCCGTCGACATCGTCACCGAGACCACCCGCCAGGTCGTCGCGCGCCGGCGGCTGCAGGTGCTGACCCGGCTCGACCAGGGCCTGGCCCGGGTCTCGAGCACCGCCGGCCTGGTCGACCTGGCGGTGCGCGTGCTGGGCGCCGACCCCGGCGACCTCAGCGAGGTCGAGGCGGTCCCCGGGGCGGTCGCCGACCCCGTCGTGCTCGAGAGCGTGGGCGCGCCGGGGGAGGGCACGGTGGCCCGCATCGCCCTGCCGGTGCCCGACCCGCGGGCACCCCAGCAGCACCTGCGGGTCCGGCTCAGCGACCGCCTCGCCCTCGACGAGGACTACGTCGACTTCCTGCGCTCCCTGGCCGGCGCGCTGCAGCAGGCGCTGGAGCTGATGGCCGCCCGCGACTCCGACCGCCGGCTCTCCGAGGCGCTGCAGCGCAGCCTGCTGACCCGGCCCGCCCACGGCCCCACGCTCCAGGTCGCGGTGCGCTACCAGCCCGCCGCCGAGAAGGCCCGGGTCGGCGGGGACTGGTACGACGCCTACGTGCTGCCCGACGGGGCGCTCGCCGTCATGGTCGGCGACGTCGCCGGCCACGACCAGCACGCCGCCGCCGCGATGGGCCAGCTGCGCAACCTGACCCGCGGTGTCGCCTACAGCGCCCGCCTGGCGCTGCCCGCCCGCGTGCTGAGCGACCTCGACCGCGCGATGGCCGGGCTCGGCGTCGACGAGGTCGCCACCGCGGTGCTGGCCGTGGTCGAGGACGGCGGGCCCGACGGCCAGCTGCTGCACTGGAGCAACGCCGGGCACCCGCCGCCGGTGGTCGTCGAGGCCGACGGCTCGGTGCGGCTCCTCGAGGACGTGCCCGACCTGCTGCTGGGCCTCGACCCCGAGACCCGGCGCGCCGACCACCGGCTGCGGCTGCGCCCCGGCGACACCCTCCTGCTCTACACCGACGGGCTCGTCGAGCGGCGCGACGCGGCGCTCGCCGACGGACTCGCCTGGCTGGTCGCGACCCTGGAGGGCTGGGGCGACCGCGATCCCGAGGACCTCTGCGACCACCTGCTCACCGCGGTGGGCCAGCACGAGGACGACCTGGTGCTGCTGGCCCTGCGCGCCCGCACCTGACCGGCGCGCGGCTGACCGGCAGGGGCCCGGTTGTCGTATGCTCGCCCATCGTCCGGGAGGCACCCCGGGCGCACCGCGAGGAGGCACACGATCACCGCACCCAGCGCCGCCCAGCCCACCGGCGAGGCACCCCACGGCACCGTCCCGATCGGGGTGGTCCTCGGTGGTGTGCAGAAGGCCGCCACCAGCACGCTCTACCGCGTCCTGGTCAGCCACCAGCACATCACCCGGGCCCCGCAGAAGGAGTGGCACTTCTTCGACGACGACTCCCTCGACTGGGAGCGTCCCGACTTCAGCCACTACCAGGTCGCGCTGCGCTCGGCGCGCTCGAAGGCCACGATGGGCGTCGACGCCACCCCGTCGTACCTCTTCTGGCCGGGCGCGCTGGAGCGGATCCGCTCCTGGAACCCCGACGTGCCGCTGATCTTCTGCTTCCGCGACCCGATCGAGCGCGCCTTCTCGCACTGGGTGATGAACTGGACGCGCCGGCTGCCCTCCGACGAGCGGATCACCTTCGCCGAGTCGGTGCGCATCGACTTCGACCCGTCGTGGATCGGCACCCGCCCCGACGGCTGGGACGCCAAGTCGCTGCGCACCCGCACCGTGGTCGCACGCGGCTTCTACGGCGCCCAGCTGGCCCGGGTGCACTCGATCTTCCCCCGCGAGCAGGTGCACCTCGTCGACTTCCACCAGATGGTCAGGGCCCAGCACGACACCGCCGAGGACCTGGTGGCGCGCCTGGGGCTGCCGCCGTACAAGAAGCGGTTCGAGCCGCTGGCGCGCAGCGCCTCGCAGACCGACTTCGAGGCCGACGCGCCCACCGCCGACGACATCGCCGTGCTGCTCGACCGCTTCGCCGACGACCACCGCGCCTTCAGCGAGACCTCCGGGCTCGACACCTCGGGATGGACCACCAGCAGGCTGCTGGCCGGGGAGCTCACCCCCGGCGACGTCGCCGAGAAGCTGGGGCGCAAGGCCGGCCTGCTGTAGCCACCGGCGCATCGCCGGATCGGTGGACTGGTCGGTAACCAGCACACTGACCACGTGCCTGCCTCCAGCGACCGGATGTACCGCGCCCTGCACGCCGTCGTGCCCCCGGCGGCCCGGGCGCTGTGGCGCCCGCGCGTCGAGGGCCTCGAGCACGTGCCGGCCACCGGCGGGGTGCTGCTGGCCAGCAACCACCTCTCCTTCATCGACTCGGTGGTCATCCCGGTGGTCGTGCCGCGCAAGGTCGTGTTCCTGGCCAAGTCCGACTACTTCACCGGCCCCGGGCTGCGGGGCGCCGCGCAGCGGGCCTGGTTCGAGGGCCTCGGGATGCTGCCGGTCGACCGCGACGACCCGCGCGCGGCCATCGCCAGCCTCGACACCGCGCTCGAGGTCCTGGGCCGCGGCGAGGCCTTCGGCCTCTACCCCGAGGGCTCGCGCTCGCGCGACGGCCGGCTCTACCGCGGCCGCACCGGGGTGGCCCACCTCGCCCTGACCGCGGGGGTGCCGGTCGTGCCCGTCGGGCTGGTGGGCACCGAGCGGCTCCAGCCGGTCGGCACGAGCCTGCCGCGCCCGGTGCGCGTCACCGTGCGCTTCGGCGCGCCGGTGCAGGCGGCGGGGCGCTTCGACGGCGTCCCGCTGGGGCGGGCACGCCGCGAGCTGACCGACGAGGTGATGACCGCGATCGGCGAGCTGACCGGGCAGGTGCCGGCGGGCATCTACAACGACCGCGCACCCGGGGCCTGAGGGCGTCTCCGGCCCGCAGAACCTGCCAACCCACGGGGGGCCGGTCGGCAGGTTCCGCCGTGGCCGGCCGTGGTGCGGCGCCGGTTGAATCGCCACGTGACGCGGAGCATCCGGATCGGCATCGACACCGGTGGCACCTTCACCGACGTGGTCGCCTTCGACGAGGTGTCGGGGGAGCTGGTGACCACCAAGACCCCCTCGACCCCGGCCGACCCCGCCGAGGGGTTCCTGGCCGGCATCGACAAGGTCCTGGCGCTGCTCGGGCGCGGGGCCGCCGACGTCGACGCGGTCAGCCACGGCACCACGGTGGCCACCAACCAGCTGCTCGAGGGCAAGGTCGAGCGGCTGGGGTTCATCACCACCGAGGGCTACGAGGCGATGCTCGAGATCGCGCGCCAGTCGGTGCCCGACGGCTACGGCAACTCCTACTTCTGGGTCAAGCCCGACCGCATCGTCCCGCGCGACCTGGTCAAGGGCGTCGGCGGCCGGCTCGACCACACCGGCGCCGAGGTCCGGCCCTTCGACACCGAGGGCGCCCGGGAGGTCGCCCGCTGGTTCCGCGGCCGCGGCATCACCACCCTGGGCGTGTGCTTCCTGCACTCCTACGCCGACCCCTCCCACGAGGAGGCGATGCGCGAGGTGCTCACCGAGGAGCACCCCGAGGCCGTCGTGTCGCTCTCGAGCCAGGTGCTGCGCGAGTACCGCGAGTACGAGCGCGCCATGACCACGCTCGTCGACGCGGCGGTCAAGCCCCGGCTCTCGGCGTACGTCGCCCGCATCACCGAGCGCCTGCGCGCCCACGGCGAGCGGGCCGTCCCCTTCTACGTGATGAAGTCCAACGGCGGGGTGCTCTCGGCCGAGGAGGTCGTGCACCAGCCGATCACCACCGTGCTCTCCGGGCCCGCCGCGGGCGCGCTCGGCGCCGCGATGATCGCCCGGGTGGCCGGCTTCGACCGGGTGCTGACCTCCGACGGCGGCGGCACCTCGACCGACGTCTCCGTGGTCGTCGACGGCGAGCCGACCCTGACCACCGAGGGGTCGGTGGGCGCCTACCCCTCCAAGATCCCGATGATCGACGTGGTGACCGTCGGGGCCGGCGGCGGCTCGATCGCCTGGCTCTCGCCCGAGGGCACGCTCAAGGTCGGCCCGCACTCGGCCGGGGCCGACCCGGGTCCGCTCTGCTACGCCCGGGGCGGTCGCGACGTGACGATCACCGACGCCCACGTCGTGCTGGGCCGCATCCCGCCCCACCTGCTGGGCGGGGAGATCCCGCTCGACGTCGAGGCCGCCCGCGCCGGGGTGGAGGCGCTGGCCGACCGGCTCGGGCTGAGCCCGGAGGCGTGCGCGACCGGGGTGCTGGAGATCTCGGCGTGGAACCAGGCCAACGCGCTGCGCCAGGTCACCGTCAAGCGCGGCCTCGACGTCCGCGACTTCACCCTGACCACCTTCGGCGGCTCCGGCTCGCTGCTGCTGTGCCGGCTGATGGACGTGCTGGGCATCGCGACCGTGCTGGTGCCGCCCGACCCCGGCAACGTCTCGGCCTTCGGGCTGCTGACCGTCGACGTCAAGAACGACTACGTGCAGACCCACGTGCGCCTGGCCGAGCAGCTCGCCGCCGCCGACGTGGCGCGGGTGCTCGACGAGCTGGGGGTCCGGGCGGCCCGGGCCCTGAGGGGCGAGGGCTTCGAGGAGGCCGAGCACCGCTTCGTGCGCACCGCCGACCTGCGCTACTTCGGGCAGGCCTTCGAGGTGCGGGTCGCGGTGCCCGAGGGACCGGTCGGGCAGGAGACGCTCGACGAGGTCGCCCGGCGCTTCCACGCCGAGCACCGCGCGCTCTACGGCTACGACTTCGCGGGCGACCCCACCCAGCAGGTCGAGTGGGTCAACCTGCGGGTCTCGGGCATCGGCCCGATCCGGCGCCCCGAGATCCGCCGGCACCCGGTGCCCGACCCGCCGCCCGGCCCGCCGGTCGAGACCGGCCGCCGGCCGGTCTGCTTCGAGGCCGGCGAGGGGTACGTCGACACCGCGGTGCACCAGCGCACCGACCTGGCCCCGGGCACCGTGGTGACCGGCCCGGCGGTCGTGGAGGAGTTCGGCTCCACGGTGCCGCTGCACCCCGGCTTCACCGCCCGGGTCGACGAGCACCTCAACCTGGTCGTGACCCGGGAGGAGACCCGATGAGCCGCCGCGCCCCCACCGCCTTCCCCTTCGGCTTCCTCACCGACGACCGGGGCGCCGGCGCCGACCCGGTGCTGGTGGAGATCGTGCAGGGCACGCTGACCAGCGTCGAGGCCGAGGTCGAGACCGCGATCGCGCGCACCAGCCGCAGCCCGATGATCCGCGACGCCCACGACTTCCGCGCCGGCATCCACGACCGGCTGCTGCGCAAGCTCACCGGGCGCTCCTACTCGGCGCTGGTGCACCCGGTGGCCCGCGACTTCCCGATCGAGCAGATGCGCGAGGGCGACGTCTTCTTCCACAACGACGTCTACCGCTCCGAGGGCGGCATCGGACACCTGCCCGACCTGTGCGTCACCGTGCCCGTCCTCAGCGGCCCCGAGGGGGAGCGCCGGGTCGTCGCGTTCGTGCAGGCCTTCGGCCACCACGACGACATCGGGGGAGCGGTGCCGGGCTCGATGCCCTCGGGCGCGACGAGCGTCTTCGAGGAGGGCCTGATGGTGCCGCCCATCAAGCTGTGGGACGCCGGGGTGCCCAACCGCGCGGCGCTGGCGATCATGACCCGCAACTCGCGGATGCCCGAGTCGCTGGCCGCCGACCTCGACGCCGAGTGCTCGGCCTGCCTGATGGGCGCGCGCCGGCTCGGCGAGCTCTTCGACCGCTACGGGGTCGAGGTCGTGGAGTCGTGCTTCGACGCGATCATCGACCGCACCACGACGACGTACCGCCGCGAGATCCTCAGCCGCATCCCGGTCGGCTCGTGGACGTGGGAGGACTACGCCGAGCACGACGGCGTCGACGAGCCCCGGCTGCACACCCAGCGGATCACGCTGACCCGCACCCCGCCCGAGGACCCCGACGGCGAGCGGCTGGTCGTCGACTTCGACGGCACCGGGCCCCAGGCGCGCGGGCCGATCAACCACTGCGGCGACTACTCCGACGGTGTGTTCCTCAAGAAGTGGCTGGCCCCGGTGCTGCGCAACCTCGCCGAGACCCCCGAGCGGATGGCCGAGCTCGACGTCAACGAGGGCGTGGTGCCGCTGATCGAGATGCGCTTCCCCGAGCCGGGCACGCTGCTCACGCCGGTCTTCCCGGCCCCCACCAACGCCCGCACCTTCGTGATCCTGCGCCTGCTGGGGGTGCTGGCCGGGGTGGTCGCCAAGGCGGTCGACGGGCAGATGCCGGCCGACCAGGAGACGATCCGCTACACCGGCGTGTACGGCGACGACGCCGACGGGCGTCCCTACCTGATGCGCGAGGTCCTCGGCGGCGGCTCGGGCGGGCGCCCCCACGGCGACGGCGAGGACACCATCCACGTGGTGCCCGACTCCCGCAACCTGCCCACCGAGTTCACCGAGGCCCGCTTCCCGTTCCTGGTCGAGCGGCTCTCGCTGGCCGTCGACAGCGGCGGCGCCGGGCAGTTCCGCGGCGGGCTGGGCTACGAGAAGCACGTGCGGATGCTGCGCGACGCGCACTCCATGTCGATCGCCGACCGCTCGATCCTGGCCTGCTGGGGCGTGCGCGGCGGGCTGGCCGGCTCCCCGTTCCAGGTCACGGTCGACCCCGGCGGACCTCGGGAGCGCGAGGTCGACGCCCTCGCCGACGCCGAGCCGGTGCGCGCCGGCGAGGTGATCCGCATCCGCACCACGGGGGGCGGCGGCTGGGGCGACCCGCTGCTGCGCGACCCCGCGCTGGTGGTGCGCGACGTGGTGTGGCGCAAGGTCTCGCCCGAGGCCGCGCTGGCGTCGTACGGCGTGGTGCTCACCGGGTCCCTCGACGACGACACCCTCGACCACGACGCGGAGGCGACGGCCGCCGAGCGGGCCGCGCGCCCGGCGCCGGCCGAGGCGTTCTTCGACCGGGGCCCCGGCTACGCCACGCTGGCCGGCGGGGCCACCCACGCCGACGTCGACCTCCTCGAGCCCGCCGGTGGTGGCACGATCGGGTCGTGAGCACGCGCGACGCCACCGACCCCGAGGCCGCCGAGGCCGCAGAGGTCTGCGCGGAGGTGGCGGCCGCGGGCTGGCGCTGGGTGCTGGCGCAGGTCCGGTGGGACGACGGCCCGTGGATCCCGGAGTCGGTGCCCCACGCGGGCGCGCCCCCCGACGAGCGCGACGGCACGCACAGCGGGGTGGGCGGGCTCGCCCTCGTGCTGGCAGAGCTCGCGCTGGCCCGCGCGTGGACCCCGCAGGAGGCCGAGCTGGCCGACGCGGTGGCGACCCGGGTGCGGGCGGGTCTCGGCGCCACCGACGACTGCTCGGCGTTCGACGGCCTCGTCAGCGCCGTCGGCAGCCTCACCGCGCTCGACGCGCCGGGCGCCGAGGACGCGGTGGCCCGGCTCGCCGCCCTGGCCGGGCCCGACGGGTGGGGGCAGTCCGTCCTGGGGGCGCCGTACCCCGACGGCACCCGCATCAGCGACGCCACGCTCGGCACCGCGGGCGTCCTGCTCGGCGCGGTGTGGGCGCGTCGGCAGCGGGTCCGTGGGGCCGACGACCTGGCCCGCCACGCCGCCGACGTGCTGCTGGCCGAGGCCGAGCCGGCCGACGTGGGCCGGCTGTGGCGCTTCGTCCCGCTGCGCTTCCTCGACCACGTGGCTCCCGAGGAGCGCCGGGAGATGCCGAACTGGTCGCACGGCGTGGCCGGGATCGCCGGTGCCCTCGCCGTCGCCGGGGCCGCGCTCGACCGGCCCGACCTGGTGGCCGCGGCCCGCAGCGGCGCCGAGCACCTGCTGTCCTGGGCCGACACCGGCGACGGCGGCCTGGTGGTGCCCCGGGTGGTGCCGCCGCGCCCGGCCGGGCCGGTCGAGGTGTCCTACGGCTGGTGCCACGGCCCGACCGGCACCGCGCTGCTCTTCGAGGCCCTCGGGCTGGCGGGGGTCGAGGAGGTCGCGGGGCTCGCCCCCGGCGCGTGGCGGCGGCGGTGCCTGCGCAGCGTGGCCGCCTCCGGCGTCCCGCAGCGGCGCGAGCCGGGGGCCTGGGACAACGACGGACGCTGCTGCGGCACCGCCGGGGTCGGCGACGCCGCCCTCGACAGCTGGCAGCGCCACGGGGACGAGGCCGACCTCGCGCTGGCCCGCGCCTGCGGTGACGCGCTCGTCGAGCGCGCGGTGCTCGACGGCCCGCACGCCTGGTGGCGCTTCGTCGAGCACCGCGCCCCGGACCCGCTGCTGCCGCCCGGGGTCGGCTGGATGCAGGGGGCGGCCGGCATCGCGGCGTACCTCGCCCGTCTGGCACGGGTGCTGCGCGAGGGACGCGAGGCGCCGGCCGTGGCCAGGCTCGACAGCTGGTGGGCCCTGCCGCGCCCGGTCCGGCGCTGAACGGTCTTTACTACACCACCCGGACGCGCCGCAAGACTTGTTGCACGTTCATGAGACGAATGATTAATTTCGGGTTTCGTCCCTTCCCTGCGCATCGATCTTCGGCGAGGGTGCAGGTCCGGGGCGTCGTTGGGAGGCGCCCCCCTGTTGAGAGAAATGAGCACTTCTGTGAGGACTTCACGCGCGCTGGTCGCCCCCCTGGGGCTGGCCCTGGCCGCCACCACCGCACTGGCCGGCTCCGGCCTGCCCGCTGCGGCCGACCCGACCTCGGCACCGCGCTTCGACGAGAGCAGCGGTCGCGGCGCCGGCACCGTCAACCGGGTCGAGGAGCCGACCAAGGCCCAGGTCGTCGCCCGCGCCGCCGGCGAGACCGCGGTCTCCGGCGACCCGGTCGCGATGCCGACGTCGTACCCCTACCAGCCCGCGCTGCGCCTCTACCGCGACAACCCCGACGACGCCGCGCACACCGCCGAGCTGATGGGCCACCCCGAGATCGCGCCCAAGCTGATGGAGCTGATGGCCAGCAGCGACCGGGTCTCCGCCCAGGTCGTGGGCCAGTCCACCGAGGGCCGTGACCTCTACCTGGTCACCGTCACCGCGCCCGAGCGCGAGCAGGACACCGCCCAGCAGACCGCCTGGCGCGAGAAGATCAAGAACGACCCGGCGGCCGCGGCGGCCGACTCCGAGCTCCTGGCGCAGTACAAGACCCCCATCTGGATGAGCAACAACATCCACGGCAACGAGTGGGAGGGCACCGACGCCTCGATGCAGTACATCGAGTGGCTGGCCACGGCGCCGATGTCGGAGGTCGGCAGCATCCTGCGCAACAACCGTCTCTACTTCTCGCCGTCGCTCAACCCCGACGGGCGCACCGACGCCACCCGCGCCACCGCGATCGGCCTGGACCCCAACCGCGACCTGATCACCAACCAGACGCCCGAGACGAAGTCGTTCATCCGCACCGCCCAGGCGATCCAGGCGATCTACGCCGCCGACTTCCACGGCTACACCCGCGTCCTGCAGATCGAGCCGGCCGGCCCGCCGCACGGCTCGAACTACGAGTTCGACCAGATCCTGCCGCACAACTACGCCCTGGCCCTCGAGGTCGAGCAGGACGTCGTCGACGCAGCGATCCCCGGCAACACCTACCGCAACGTCGAGACCGGTGCGATCGTCGACGCGGTCACCGACGAGGCCACCGGACACATCAAGATCCCCTACCGCGACACCCCGTCGGGCTGGGACGACTTCCCGCCGATCTTCACCGCGCAGTACGCCGCGTTCTACGGCGCCGCCACCACCACGGTCGAGCTGCCCCTGACCCGGGGTGCCAGCGGCGGGCGCCAGACCCCCGAGCGTGCCGAGGTCAACACCGCGGTGGCCTACCAGACCCTCGAGAGCATGGTCGACTACCTCAACGACCCGGTGGCGGCCCGCGAGATGCTCGAGGGCCAGATCGAGACCTTCCGCCGCGGCGTGGCCGGCGAGCCGAAGGTGGCGCTGACCAGCGAGAACATCGCCGACGTGCCGGGCCCCGACCAGTGGAAGGCGCTGTGGGACGTCGCCGACGACCAGGAGCCGGTGAGCCTGCCGCGCGCCTACGTCATCCCGGTGGGCGACGACCAGCGCTCGGCGAGCGACGCCACCTCGCTGGTCGAGCAGCTGCTGCTGCACGAGATCGAGGTCGGCACGCTCGACGCCGACACGACCGTCGGGGGCACCACCTACCCGGCGGGCTCCTACGTCGTGGACATGCACCAGCCGCTGCGCGGCCTGGCCAACAGCCTGCTCGACCTCGGTGACGACATCTCCGAGAAGGTGCCGACGATGTACGACGTCTCGGCCTGGAGCTACAGCTACCTGTGGGGCGCCAGCGTCGACAAGGTCGGGTCGGTCACCGACGCCGCCCTCGGCGCCACGACCCCGGTCGGTGCGGCCACCGACCTGACCTCGGTGCCCTCGACCCCGAGCCACACCACCTTCGACGTGGCCGGTGTCGTGGACTTCCGGGCGCTCAACTCGCTGCTCGAGGACAGCGTCCCGGTCTCGATGCTGGCCGACGGCTCGGTCGTCGTCGGTGTCGACGACTTCGACGCGGCCGCCGCCGTGGCGCGCGAGCACGGCATCGCCCTCGAGGCGGCCACCGCCGAGGACCTCGACGCGCTCGACGACGAGACCACCGCGGCGCTGAGCGACCTGACCATCGGCTACGTCGGCTCCCAGGACGACAAGCTGTCGCTGACCGAGCTCGGCTTCGACGACCTCGTGCAGCTCTCCACGGGCACGCTCGAGGCCGACCCGTCGCTGATGGACGACGTCGACGTGCTCTGGGTGGCCTCGACCTTCAACCCGGCGGAGGGCTCGGCCGCCCGCGCGGCCGTGCAGGCCTTCGTCGACGAGGGCGGCGCCCTCCTCGGACGCACCAACCGCGCCTTCGAGGCGGCGGTCTCCTTCGGGCTGATGGAGGGCGAGGTCGTCAGCGGCAGCAGCCGCGGCAACGGCATCGTGGCCGTCGACACCGCGGAGGGCTCGGTGCTGGCGCCGTACGCCCAGGACCACGCCTTCATCTACCCGGCCTACCACTTCACCGGCCTCGGTGAGGGCGTCACGGTCGAGCAGACCTACGACGCCGAGCAGCCCTTCCTGGCCGGTCACTGGCGCGCCTCGAACGCCACGGACGGGCCCGAGGCCGCGGCGGGCAACGCCTCGGTGGTCTCGTCCGTCGACGAGGCGACCGGCGCCAAGTCGCTGGTCTTCGGCACCTCGGTGCTCTTCCGCACCCACCCCAAGGGCGGGCTGAGCCAGGCCGCCCGCGCCCTGATGTGGGCCGCGCCGGCCGGTGAGGCGGTCGTGGCTCCCGAGGAGGAGACCCGCGGCACCTCGACGACCACGCTCGAGGCCGAGGCCAAGAACAAGCGCAAGGCCGTCGTGACCGTCACCGTCGAGGTCGACGACGAGCCGGGCACCGGCACCGTGCTGGTCAAGGACAAGGGCACCAAGGTGGAGGTCCTCGAGATCACCGAGGGCGACGACGGCACCGTCACGGTGACCCTGAAGCTGGGCACCGGCCGCCACAAGCTCAAGGCCGTGCGCAAGGGCGACGACGTCGCCACCCGCAGCGTCTCCGCACCGGTGGTGCTGCGCCTGGGCTGAGCGCCCGCTGAACCACGACGGACCCGCTTGGCAACTCCTGCCAGGCGGGTCCGTCCAGCGTGGTGGCCGCGCACGGTGCCGCCCCCCGGCGCCGTCCCTACCCTCGGAGCATGAGGGTCCTGGTCGCGCTCGGCGGCAACGCGATGACCGGCCCCGACGGGTCGGCGCGGCCCGGTGACCAGATCACGGCGGCCCGCGGCGCCGCGGCCGCCGTGGCCGACCTGGTCGCGGCGGGCCACGACGTGGTGCTCACGCACGGCAACGGGCCCCAGGTCGGCAACCTGCTGGTCAAGAACGAGCTCGCCGCCGCCGTCGTCCCGCCGGTGCCGCTCGACTGGTGCGGCGCCCAGACCCAGGCGACGCTCGGCTTCGTGCTGATGAACGCCCTCGAGGCGGCCCTGGCCGGGCGCGGGCTGCGCACCCCGACCGCGGCCCTGGTCACCCGCACCCTGGTCGACCGTGACGACCCCTGCTGGGCGCGGCCCACCAAGCCCGTCGGGCGCTTCCTGCCCGAGGCCGAGGCCCAGGTGCTCGTCGAGCACGGCGAGACCTGGGAGCCGCGCGGCGAGCGCGGCTGGCGGCGCGTGGTCGCCTCGCCGGAGCCGCTGGAGGTGCTCGACGCGCCCGCGGCCGCCACCCTGTCCGCGGCCGGGTACGTCGTCGTGGTCGCCGGCGGCGGGGGAGTCCCGGTCGTGCGCGAGACCGACGGCACCCTGCGCGGCGTCGAGGCCGTGATCGACAAGGACCTCGCGGCGGCGGTGCTCGCGCGCGCCCTCGGCGCCGAGGTGCTGGTCGTCGGCACCGACGTCCCCGCGGCGGTGCTGGGCTTCGAGGGCCCCGACCCGCAACCCCTGGGGCGCATCGAGTCCGCCGCCCTGCGCGACCACGCACGTCAGGGCCACTTCGCCGGCGGGTCGATGGGCCCCAAGGTCGAGGCCGCCTGCCGCTTCGTCGAGGCCGGCGGCCGGCACGCCGCGATCACCGACCTCGACCACCTGGGCCCCGCCGCCGAGGGCGGCGCGGGCACCGTCGTCGTACCCGGGCCACCGCACAGCACCGACCGCCCCACCGACCGCCCCACCGACCGTTGAGAGGACATCCGCCATGCCGCACGCCATCGAGGTCCGCAAGGTCCCGATCCACTCCGTCGCCGATGCCAGCGAGCTCGAGAAGCTCCTCGACGAGGGGGTGCTGGAGGCCTCGCGCGTCGTCGCGATCATCGGCAAGACCGAGGGCAACGGCGGGGTCAACGACTACACCCGCATCATCGCCGACCGGGCCTTCCGCGAGGTGCTGGTCGCTCGCGGCGCCGACCCCGAGGCGGTGTCGCAGGTGCCGATCGTGTGGTCGGGCGGCACCGACGGCGTGATCAGCCCGCACGCCACGATCTTCGCGACGCTGCCCGAGGGCTCCGTCGAGCCGCCCCGGGACCCCGAGGAGAAGCGGCTGACCGTCGGGTTCGCGATGAGCGAGGTGCTGCTGCCCGAGGAGATCGGCCGCTCCGGCATGGTCACCAAGGTCGCCGACGCGGTGGAGGTCGCGATGGAGCGCGCCGGCATCACCGACGCCGCCGACGTGCACTACGTGCAGACCAAGACGCCGCTGCTGACCCTGAGCACCATCGCCGACGCCAAGTCGCGCGGCGAGGACGTCTTCACCGAGGACACGCTCTACTCGATGGACGTCTCCAACGGCGGCACCGCGCTCGGCATCGCCGTGGCGCTGGGGGAGATCGAGATGCCCCGCGACGAGCAGGTGCTCAAGGACCGCTCGCTGTACTCCTCGGTGGCCTCCTGCTCCTCGGGCGTCGAGCTCGACCGTGCCCAGGTGGTGGTGGTCGGCAACGCGCGCGGGGTCGGCGGCCGCTACCGCATCGGCCACTCGGTGATGCGCGACGCCCTCGACGCCGACGGACTGTGGGAGGCGATCCGCGACGCCGGCCTCGACCTGCCCGATCGGCCCCACCCCTCCGACCTCGACGGCCGCCTGGTCAACCTCTTCCTCAAGTGCGAGGCCTCCCAGGACGGCACCGTGCGCGGGCGGCGCAACGCCATGCTCGACGACTCCGACGTGCACTGGCACCGCCAGATCAAGGCCGCCGTCGGCGGCGTGACCGCCGCCGTCACCGGTGACCCGGCCGTGTTCGTCTCCGTCTCGGCGGCACACCAGGGACCCGACGGCGGCGGCCCGGTCGCCGCCATCGTCGACCTCGGCTGACGCCTCGCGGGGCTCAGGTGTCGAGCCAGGCCCTGACGGCCTCGGTGTGCTCGCCGAGGCGGGGCGGCGGCAGGTGGGTGGCGCGGCCGCCGGAGTGGGTGGCGTCGTCGAAGCGCAGCGGCGAGCCGGGCAGCTGCAGCGGGCCCAGGGTCGGGTGCTCGACGTCCAGCAGCAGCCCCTGCGAGCGCGTCTGCTCCCAGGCGTAGACGTCGTCGAGGGTGCGCACCTTGCCGCTGGGCACCCCCGCGGCCCGCAGCACCTCGAGCCAGTGCTCGGCCGGGTCGGTGGCGAAGTGCGCCTCGAGCAGGCCGGTCAGGGCGTCGCGGTGCGCCACCCGGTCGGCGTTGGTGGCGAACCGCTCGTCGGCCGCGTCGAGGTCGAGCGCCGCGCACAGCGCGCGCCACAGGCCCTCGGAGCCGCAGGCGATCTGGATCGGCGCGGTGCCGGTCTCGAAGAGCCCGTACGGCGAGATGGAGGGGTGGTGGGCGCCCGCCGGGCCCGGCACCTCGCCGGCGACGGTCCAGCGGGTGCCCTGGAAGGCGTGCACGCCGACCATCCCGGCCAGCAGCGAGGTGCGCACGACGCGGCCGCGCCCGGTGCGCTCGCGCTCGTGCAGCGCGGCCAGCACGCCGAAGGCGCCGTTCATCCCGGCGACCAGGTCGGCGATCGGCACCCCGACCTTGGTGGGGGTGTCGCTGCCGGTCAGCGACATCAGCCCGCCCTCGCCCTGGGCGATCTGGTCGTAGCCGGCGCGCTGGGCCTCCGGGCCGTCGTGGCCGAAGCCGGTGATGGAGAGCACCACCAGGCGCGGGTTGAGCGCGTGCAGCCGCTCGGTGCCGAAGCCGAGCCGCTCGAGCACGCCGCTGCGGTAGTTCTCCATCAGCACGTCGGCGCGCTCGACGAGGCGGGCCAGCACGTCGGAGTCGGCGGGGTCCTTGAGGTCGAGGACGACCGACTCCTTGTTGCGGTTGGCCGAGAGGAAGTACGTCGACTCGCGCGCCTCCTCGGGCCCGACGAACGGCGGCCCCCAGGAGCGGGTGTCGTCGCCGGCCGGGGGCTCGACCTTGATCACCCGGGCCCCCTGGTCGGCGAGCATCATCGCCGCGTGCGGGCCGGCCAGGGCGCGGGTCAGGTCGATGACGATCAGGTCGCTGAGGGGGCCGTCCATGGGGCGAGCCTGCCATGCCGGCGGGCGTGCGGGCGGCTGTCGGTGCCGGGTGGTCGAATGGTCGCCATGAGGAGCCCCGCACCGTCGACCACGTACCGGCTGGCCGCGCCGCAGCAGGCGGCCGCGGTGCCGGTCCTCGACGAGCACCAGCGCCGCGTGCTGGAGCACCCCGGCGGCCCGCTGCTCGTGCTGGCGGGCCCCGGCACCGGCAAGACGACGACGCTGGTCGAGACGATCGTGCACCGCATCGAGCAGGGCGCCCGGCCCGAGCAGGTGCTGGCGCTGACGTTCTCCCGCAAGGCGGCCGAGCAGCTGCGCGACCGGGTCACGGCCCGCCTGGGCCTGACCTCGGCGGTCGCGATCGGCACGACGTTCCACTCCTTCGCCTACGGCCTGATCCGCCAGCACCAGCCCGCCGAGCTCTACGAGGGCCCGCTGCAGCTGCTCAGCGCGCCCGAGCAGGACGTCGTGCTCCAGCAGCTGCTGACCGACGCCCCCGAGTCGGTGCGCTGGCCCGAGGGGCTGCGCCACGCGGTCGGCACCCGCGGCTTCGCCGGGGAGGTGCAGGCGGTGCTCGCCCGTGCCCGCGAGAAGGGGCTCGACGGCGAGGAGCTGCGCCGGCTGGGCGCCGAGGAGGGTCGCGACGAGCTCGTGGCCGCCGGGTGGTTCCTCGACCAGTACCTCGACGTGCTCGACTCGCGCGGCGCCATCGACTACGCCGACCTGATCCGCCGGGCGGCGATCCTGGCCGAGCAGCACCGCGACGAGCTGCGTGCCACCTACCGCCACGTGTTCGTCGACGAGTACCAGGACACCGACCCCGGCCAGGTGGCGCTGCTGCAGGCGCTGGCGGGCGACGGGCGTGACCTGACCGTGGTCGGCGACCCGCACCAGTCGATCTACGCGTTCCGCGGCGCCGAGGTGCGCGGCATCCTGGAGTTCCCCACGACCTTCCCGCGCCGCGACGGCAGCCCTGCCGGCACCGTGGTGCTGCGCGGCACCCGGCGCTTCGGCGCCTCGCTGCTCCGGTGCTCCCAGCGGGTGGCTGCCCGGCTGCCGCTCATCGGCACCATCGAGAGCGGCGCGCGCGAGGACTTCCTCGCGCCGGTGCCGGTCGGCGACCACGGCGACGGGCGGGTGCAGGTGCTGACCTTCGACACCGAGCGCGCGGAGGCCGAGCACCTGGCCGACACGCTGCGTCGTGCCCACCTCGAGGACGGCGTCGCCTGGGACGACATGGCGGTGCTGGTGCGCTCGGGGCGCACGTCGATCCCGCCGCTGCGCAGGTCCCTGCTGGCGGCCGGGGTGCCGGTCGAGGTCGCCGGCGACGACACCCCGCTGGTGGGCGAGCCCGCCGTGCGCACGCTCGTCGACGCCCTCACGGCGGTGCTGCACCTCGACGAGGACGACCCCCGCAGCGTCGACCACCTCGACGTCCAGCACGCGCACGCGCTGCTGCACTCCCACCTGGCCGGCCTCGACGCGGCCGACGTGCGGGTGCTGGCCCGGCTGCTGCGCACCCGGGAGAAGGAGCGCGTCGCCGAGGCCGGTGCGGGCACGGCCCCCCGCAGCTCGCCCGAGCTGCTGCGGGCCGCCGTCGTCGACGGCAGCGTCCTCGAGGACCTCGCCGGCACGCCGGGCGCCGACCTGCCGGCCGTGGCCCGGGCCGCGCGGCTGGCGCGGCTGCTGCGCGAGGCCCGCGGGCTCGTGGAGGGCGGCGCCTCGGCCGAGGAGGTGCTGTGGCACCTGTGGTCCGGCACCGACTGGCCGGCCCGGCTGCAGAGCGCCTCGACGCGTGGCGGGCAGGGCGGGCGCAGCGCCCACCGCGACCTCGACGCGGTCTGCGCCCTCTTCGACGAGGCGGCCCGGGTCGAGGAGCGGCGCGGGCACACCGCCCTGGCCTCGTTCCTCTCCACCCTCGTGGCCCAGCAGATCCCCGCCGACACCCTGGCCGAGCAGGGCATCCGCGGCGAGGCGGTGCGCCTGCTCACCGCCCACCGCTCCAAGGGGCTGGAGTGGCGCCTGGTCGTCGTGGCGCACGTGCAGGAGGAGGGCTGGCCCGACCTGCGCCGCCGCTCCACCCTGCTGCAGGCCGACCGCATCGGCAGCGGGCACCTGGTGCCGCCGACGTCGGCGCGCGAGCTGCTGGCCGACGAGCGCCGGCTGTTCTACGTCGCCTGCACCCGCGCCCGCGAGCGTCTCGTGGTGACCGCGGTCGCCTCGCCCGACGAGGACGGTGAGCAGGCCTCCCGGTTCCTCGCCGAGCTCGGTCCCACGCCCCAGCACGTGCAGGGCCGGCCGCGCCGGCCCCTCTCGCTGGCCGGGCTGGTCGCCGAGCTGCGCCGCACCGTGGCCGACGACACCCAGTCCAAGGTGCTGCGCCACGCCGCCGCCGAGCGGCTCGCGCGCCTGGTCGCCCAGCACCGCGAGGGTGCCGCCTGGGTGCCGGCCGCCGACCCGGCCACCTGGTGGGGCACCCGCGCCTTCTCGGCCTCCGAGCAGCCGGTGCGCGCGCCCGACGAGCCGGTGCGTCTCTCGGCCAGTGCGCTGACCACGCTCGAGCAGTGCCCGGCGAAGTGGTTCCTGGAGTCCGAGGCGGGCGGGGCCCGGGCCGCCACCCAGGCCCAGGGCTTCGGCAACGTCGTGCACGCGCTCGCCGACCGCATCAGCCGCGGCGAGGTCGACCTCTCGGGGCCCGACCCCGTGGAGGCGCTGATGGCGCACGTCGACGCCGTCTGGGCGCGGCTGCCCTTCCGCACCCCCTGGTCGGGCGGGCGCGAGCGCGAGGAGGTGCGCAAGGCCCTGACCCGCTTCCTGGCCTGGCACCAGCGTCCCGACGCGCGCGAGGTGCTGGCCACCGAGCAGCGCATCAGCACCCGGGTCGGGCTGCCCGACGGCCAGCAGGTGCACCTGCACGGGTACGCCGACCGGCTCGAGGTCGACGCGGAGGGCCGGGTGGTCGTCATCGACCTCAAGACCAGCAAGTACAAGCCGACGGGGGAGGAGATCGCGGTGCACCCCCAGCTGGGGCTCTACCAGCTCGCCGTCGAGCACGGCGCCGTCGACGAGGTGCTCAGCGCCCACCGGGGCGAGCCCGCCACCGCCGAGCCGGGCGGCGCCGAGCTGTGGCAGCTGCGGCACGAGGCGCGCGGTCGCCTCACGGTCCAGGCGCAGGCGCCGCAGCAGCCCGACGAGCAGGGGGTCCGACCGATCGAGCAGCAGCTGATGTCCGCGGCCCGCGCGGTGCGCGAGGAGGACTTCGTGGCCAGGCCCGGCAAGCACTGCGACTTCTGCGACTTCCAGCCCCTGTGCCCGGCCAAGACCTCGGGCACGGTGCTCTCGTGAGCGCGGCGGGCACCCGCGAGGTGCGCACCCCCGAGGACCTCCAGGCGGTCATGCAGTCGGAGTTCCCGCCCAGCCCCGAGCAGTGGGAGGCGATCCGGGCCCCGCTCGAGCCGGCCGTGGTGGTCGCCGGCGCCGGGTCGGGCAAGACGACGCTGATGGCGGCGCGGGTGGTCTACCTGGTGGTGACCGGGCAGGTGCGCCCCGACGAGGTCCTCGGCCTGACCTTCACCACCAAGGCGGCCAGCGAGCTGCGCCAGCGCATCCGCGACGCCCTCGAGCGGGCCGGCTTCGGTCCCGGGGGCCCGGGCGAGCAGGAGGAGCAGGGCGAGCAGGCCGTCGAGCTGCTCGAGCCGACCGTGTCGACGTACAACGCCTACGCCTCCGCGCTGCTCTCCGAGCACGGGCTGCGCATCGGTCACGAGCCCGACACCCGCGTGATGGCCGACGCGTCGCGCTACCAGCTCGCGGCGCGGGTCATCGACCGGCACACCGGCCGCGTCGAGCTGCTGTCCGACAGCCCGCGGCACGTCATCGACTACGTGCTGCGCCTCGAGGGCGCCCTGGGCGAGCACCTGGTCGACATCGCCGACCTGCGCGCCTTCGACGCGGCGCAGGCGCCGCGCTTCGCCGAGGCGCTGCTGGCCGGGCCCAAGAAGACCCGCGACGACGTCGCCAGCGCCTTCGCCCGCCGTGCCGAGGCCCTCGACCTGGTCGAGGAGTACCAGCGGCTCAAGCAGGCGCTGGGGCTGATGGACTTCTCCGACCAGATCGCGCTGGCCGCCCGGCTGGCCGAGAGCCACGCCGAGGTGGGCGAGCAGGAGCGCGGCAAGTACCGCGTGGTCCTGCTCGACGAGTACCAGGACACCTCGGTGGCCCAGGCCCGGATGCTGCGCCGCCTCTTCGGCGGGGGCCACCCGGTGATGGCGGTGGGCGACCCCAACCAGGCGATCTACGGCTGGCGCGGTGCGTCGGTCTCCAACATCCTGCGCTTCGACGAGGACTTCCCCCGCGGCGACGGGGGCGAGGTGGCGCGCTTCCGGCTCAGCGTCAACCGGCGCTCCGACACCCGCATCCTCGAGGTCGCCAACGCGCTGGCCGACCCGCTCTACCGGCAGTTCCCGATGGTGGCGCCGCTGCGCTCGGGCACGTCGGCGACCGGCGAGGTCGACGTCGCGGTCCACGAGACCTACGCCGAGGAGCTGGGCTGGCTCGCCGACCAGGTCCGGGCCGCGCGTGCCGCCGGCACGCCGTGGCGCGAGGTCGGGGTGCTGGTGCGCGACAACGCGCACGCCGCCGACGTCTTCGACGCGCTCAGCGCGGCGGAGGTCCCGGTGGAGATCGTCGGCCTCAGCGGCCTGCTGCGCCTGCCCGAGGTGGCCGAGGTGCTCGCGACCCTGACGCTGCTGGAGGACCTCACCGCCAACGCCGACCTGCTCACCCTGCTCACCGGTCCGCGGTGGGCGGTCGGCCCGCGCGACCTGGCGCTGCTGGGCCAGCGCGCCGAGCAGCTGGCCGGGGCGCGACGGGGGCGCGCCGCCGAGAGCGGGCGCGCCGTGGCCGAGGAGCTCGAGCAGGCGGTCGCGGGCGCCGACCCCACCGAGGTGCCGGCCCTGTGCGACGCGCTCGACGACCCCGGCGACCTGCCGTACTCCGCGGCGGCCCTGGAGCGCTTCGCGCTGCTGGGCGCCGAGCTGCGGATGCTGCGCGCCCACGTCGGGGAGCCGCTGCTCGAGCTGGTGCGACGCATCATCGAGACCTGCGGCATCGACCTCGAGCTGGCCGCCTCGGTCAGCGAGGCCGCCCGGGCCCGCCGCGACAACCTCGACATCTTCGTCAAGGCGGTGGCCGACTTCCAGGCCATCGACGGGTCGGTCAGCCTGACCTCGCTGCTGGCCTGGCTCCAGGCCGAGGACGAGCTCGGCAACGGGCTCGACGCGGCCACCCCCTCGGAGGCCGACTCGGTCAAGCTGCTGACGGTGCACCGCGCCAAGGGGCTGGAGTGGGACGTGGTGTTCCTGGTCGGCACCTGCCGCGACAAGTTCCCCCACACCCGCAGCCGCGGCCTGTGGCCGCGCCGGCTCGAGATGCTGCCGACCCCGTTGCGTGGTGACGAGCGCGACCTGCCCCAGCTGGTGGGCCACGACGCCGACGCGCTCAAGCGCCTCGACACCGAGACCAAGGCGCACGAGGCCACCGAGGAGCTGCGCCTGGGCTACGTGGCCTTCACCCGGGCGCGGCACCGGCTCGTCGTCTCCTCCTACGTGTGGACCGAGGGCCGCAAGGGCGGCCTGGGTCCCTCGCCCTACCAGGTCGTCGTCCGCGACTTCCTGGCCCTGGCCGGGGTGGCGCCCCTGGCCTGGCGCGAGTGCCCCGACAAGAGCGAGGTCAACCCCCTGCTGCAGGCCGAGGTGCCCGAGCACCCCTGGCCGGTCACCGAGCACACCGCGGAGGCGCTGCGTCGTCTCGAGGCCTCCGAGCTGGTCGCCGAGGCCGTCGAGCAGCTGGCCGCCGGTCGCGGCGGTGAGTGGGACCAGCAGGCCGACCTCGTGGAGCGCTCGGTCCTCGACACCTGGGACGACGAACTCGAGCGGCTGCTGGCCGAGGCCCGCCGTGACCGGAGCCCGGTGGTCGAGGTGCCGCTGCCGGGCTCCATCTCGGTGACCGCGCTCTCGCGCCTGCGCGACGACCCGGCCACGTTCGCGCGCGAGCTGGTGCGTCCGATGCCCCGGCCGCCGTCGGCGGCCGCCCGGTTCGGCACCCGCTTCCACGCGTGGGTCGAGGCGCGCTTCGGCCAGCAGCCGCTGCTCGACCCCGACGACCTGCCCGGGCGCGGTGACGAGGGCATCGACGACGCCGCCGACCTCGAGGAGCTGGTGGCACGCTTCGAGGCCGGTCCCTTCGCCGACCGGGTGCCGCACGCGGTCGAGGCGCCCTTCGCGCTGGTGCTCGCCGGGCAGGTCGTGCGCGGGCGCATCGACGCGGTCTTCCGGGAGCCCGACGGCTCGTTCCTGCTCGTCGACTGGAAGACCAACCGCGGCACCGACGCCGACCCGCTGCAGCTCGCGCTCTACCGCACCGCCTGGGCAGAGCTCGAGGGCCTCGAGATCGAGCAGGTGCGGGCGGGGTTCTACTACGTGCGCTCCGGCGCCCTGGTCGAGCCCGCCGACCTGCCGGGCCGCGAGGAGCTCGAGGCGCTGCTGGGCGGGTCGTAGGGTCGGGGGATGAGCGCAGAGCAGCGGGTCGTCGTGGTGGTCGGGGCGGGGCCGGGTGTGAGCGGGTCCCTGGCGCGGCGCTGCGCCGCCGAGGGCTGGCACGTGGGGCTGGTCGGCAACGACGAGACGGTGCTCGCCGACCTGGCCTCGACGCTGGTGCCGGCCCGGGTGGAGCGGCGGGTCGCCGACGCCGCCGACCCGCACACCGGGGGCAGCGCCGTCGCCGACCTCGGTCGCCGCTTCGGGCGCATCGACCTGCTGCACGTCAACCCCAGCGCCTACCGCGAGGCCGACCCGATGCACCTGGGCGTCGAGGAGCTCCTCGACGACGTCCGCCTCGGCGTCGGTGCGCTGCTGGTCGCGGTGCAGGCCGCGCACCCCTACCTGCGACCCGGCTCCCGGGTCACCGTCACCGGTTCGATGGCCGCCGACGAGCCGTCGGCGGCGGCGGCGTCCCTGGGGGTGCAGAAGGCCGGGGTGCGCAACCTGGTGCACTCCCTCGACGCGACCCTGGCGCCCGAGGGGGTGCGCGCGGTCTCGGTGACGGTGCGCGGGGCGCTGGCCCGCGAGGGCACCTTCAGCCACGACGCGGTGGGCGACGCCCTCTGGCGGGCCGCCCACCAGGATCCCGCCGCCTGGCGGTCCGAGGTCCCCTACCCGGCCTGATCCGCGGCGTCGGGCCCGGCGGCGAGCGCCCGCAGCACGCCGAGGGCCGCGTGCCGGCCCGCACGGTTGGCGCCGACCGTGCTGGCCGAGGGGCCGTAGCCGACCAGCTGCACGCGCGGGTCGTCGACCGCGGTGGTGCCGTGGTGGTCGAGGCGGATGCCGCCCTCGGGGGAGCGCAGCCGCAGCGGGGCCAGGTGCCGCACGGCCGGTCGGAAGCCGGTGGCCCACAGCACCGCCTGGGCGGCCTCGAACCGGCCGTCGGCCCACCGCACGCCCCCGGGCTCCATCGAGGCGAACATCGGCTGCCGGTCGTAGGCGCCCAGCGCGGCGGCGGCGCGCTCCTGCTCGCGCAGCGCCAGGCCGGTCACGCCCACCACGCTGGCCGGGGGCAGGCCGCGGCGTACCCGGTCCTCGACCAGGGCGACCGCCGCGCGGCCGACCTCGGGGGTGAAGTCGTCGGTGCGCCACACGGGTTCGCGCCGGGTCACCCAGAGGGTCTCGGTGACGAGCGCGACCTCGCCGAGCAGCTGCACGGCCGACGCGCCGCCCCCGACGACGACGGTGCGCAGCCCCCGGAACGCCTCGGCGCCGGGGTAGTCGCGGGTGTGCACCTGGAGCCCGTCGAAGTCGCGCGCGCCCGGGTAGGCCGGGACGTAGGGCTGCGACCAGGTGCCGGTGGCGTTGACCAGCGTGCGGGTGGTGAGGCTCCGCGCGCCCGCGTGCACGGTGAGCAGGCCGTCGGGGCCGTCGGTGACCCGGTCGACCCGCACGGGACGCAGCACCGGCAGGTCGTGGTGGCGCTCGTAGTCGGCGAAGTACGCCGGGACCGCCCGGTTGGCGGGCCGCTCGTCGCGAGCCGGTGGCCGGGCCTCCTGCTCGCCCGGCGCCTGCGGCAGCTCGTGCACACCGTGCACGTCGGCCATGCTCAGCGAGTCCCACCGGTGCTGCCAGGCGCCGCCCGGTGCCTCGTCGGCGTCGAGCACGAGGTGGCGCACCCCACGACGGGCCAGGTGGAACGAGGCCGAGAGCCCGGCCTGCCCCGCGCCGAGGACGACGCTGTCGTAGATGTCCACGTGGACCCAACGCCCCGGTGGCGGGTGCTGTTCCACGCGCTACCGTCGCGGTCGTGAGCTACCCGCACGAGCTGATGGCAGCCGACCCCCACGACCGAGCGGCGCTGCACCGCACCGACGACGCCTGGCTCGACGAGCGCTGGGCCGACCCCGGCAGCCGGGTCCTGGTCGTCTCCGGGACCCGCATCCGCCCCGTCGGGGGCAGGATCGACTGGGTGGCGCCGGCCGAGGCCCCGGAGGGCCTGCGCGTGCTGCTGGGGGAGTGGGACGGGCGGGCGTGGTTCGCGGTGGTCACCGACGCCGGGCTCTCCCGCCAGGGCGAGGGCTGGGTGCCGCTGCGCGGCCTGCTGCCCTCGCTGGCCGACGACGCGCTCGCCTACGCACCGCTGGTCTTCCACGCCCTGGGCCTGGCCGAGTGGCTCTTCGTCACCCGCTTCTGCCCCCGGTGCGCGGGCGACCTCGAGCCCCGCAAGTCGGGCCACGAGCTGGTCTGCACCCGCTGCGGCAAGGCGCAGTTCCCGCGCACCGACCCCGCCGTGATCATGGTCGTCACCCACGGGGAGCCCGGCAGCGACGACGAGCGCTGCCTGCTGGGGCGCCAGTCGGTGTGGCCCGAGGGCCGGTTCTCGACCCTGGCGGGCTTCTGCGAGCCGGGGGAGAGCCTCGAGGACGCCGTGCGCCGCGAGGTGCTGGAGGAGACCGGCGTGCACGTCGGCGAGGTCGACTACTTCGGCAACCAGCCGTGGCCGCTGCCGGCGAGCCTGATGGTGGGCTTCACCGCTCGCGCGACCACCACCGAGATCCAGGTCGACCACGACGAGCTCGAGGACGCCCGCTGGTTCACCCGCCGCGAGATGCGCGAGCAGGCGGAGGCGGGCAGCCTCGTGCTGCCGGGCGGGGTCTCGATCAGCCGCTCGCTGGTCGAGCACTGGTACGGCGGCCCCCTGCCCGGCCACTGGTGACGCGCCGAGCCGGCCCGTTCGGACGGGCCGGCTCGGGCTCAGGCCAGCGAGGCCAGCTTGTCCTTGACCTGCACCAGCGAGGGGTTCGTCATCGCGCTGCCGTCGGAGAAGACCAGCGTCGGCACGGTCTGGTTGCCGTTGTTGACCTTCTCGACGACGTCGGCGGCCGAGGGGTCCTGCTCGATGTCGACGATCGTGAAGGGGATGCCCTCGCGGTCCAGCTGCGACTTCAGGCGGTGGCAGTAGCCGCACCACGGCGTGCTGTACATGGTGAACCCGGTGGTGGGCGTGCTCTCCACAGGTGCTTCGGTGCTCATCTCGGGCTGTCGCCTCCGGCATCTAGGGTGTGATCGGTCCTCCTGCCAACCACGTCCGAAGCGGAGTTGTTCCCCCTGATGCCCGACCCCGACGCCCTGCTCTCCGCGCTCGACCCCGAGCAGCGCCAGGTCGCGGAGGCGCTGCGCGGCCCGGTGCGGGTGCTGGCGGGTGCCGGCACCGGCAAGACCCGGGCGATCACGCACCGCATCGCCTACGGCGTGGCCTCCGGGGTCTACACCCCGACCGAGGTCCTCGCGGTCACCTTCACCACCCGTGCCGCGGGCGAGATGCGCCAGCGGCTGCGCACCATGGGCGCCGGGGCGGTGCAGGCGCGCACCTTCCACGCCGCGGCGCTGCGCCAGCTGCGCTACTTCTGGCCCCACGTGCACGGCACCGAGCTGCCGCGGCTGACCGAGTCGAAGATCCCGCTGCTCGCCGGTGCCGCGCGCCGCCAGCGGGTGCGCGTCGACCAGGCGCTGCTGCGCGACCTGGCCTCCGAGGTCGAGTGGGCCAAGGTCAGCAACGTCCACCCCGACGACTACGCCAAGGTCGCCACCCGCCGCGGGCGCAGCGTCACCGGCCACGACGCCGACACGGTCGCGCGCATCTTCGCCGCCTACGAGGACGTCAAGCGCGGCGAGGGCCGGATGGACATGGAGGACATCCTGCTGCTGACCGCGGGCCTGCTCGCCGACGACGAGCGGGTGGCCGCGCAGGTGCGCCGGCAGTACAAGTACTTCGTCGTCGACGAGTTCCAGGACGTCTCGCCGCTGCAGTCGGCGCTGCTCGACCTGTGGCTCGGTGGGCGCGAGGAGCTGTGCGTGGTCGGCGACCCGGCGCAGACCATCTACTCCTTCGCCGGCGCCAACGCCGACTACCTGCGCGACTTCCCGGCCAAGCACCCCGGCACCACCTCGGTCGAGCTGGTGCGCAACTACCGCTCCACCCCCGAGGTGGTCTCGGCCGCCAACGCCCTCCTGGAGGGCTCGAGCACCACCAGCGTCTCGCTGCGCTCCCAGCGCCCGTCGGGCCGCGCGGTCGACTACCGCTCCGCGCCCGACGAGGTCTCCGAGGCCGAGGCGGTGGCCGCGCGCATCCTGCAGCTGCGCGAGGCGGGCACGTCCCTGGGGGAGGTGGCGATCCTCTTCCGCATCAACGCCCAGTCCGAGACCTTCGAGGACGCGCTCGCGGCCCGCAAGATCCCCTACGTCATCCGCGGTGCCGCGCGCTTCTTCGACCGGCCCGAGGTGCGCGAGGCGGTGACGCGGATCCGCGGCGCCGCCCGCAGCGGCGCGGGTGAGGAGCTCGTCGAGCTGGTGCGCTCGACGCTGGCCGGCATGGGCTGGACGTCCTCGCCCCCGACCGGGCGCGGCCAGACCCGGGACCGCTGGGAGTCCTGGCAGGCCCTGGTCGACCAGGCCGAGGAGTTCGCGGCCGGTGAGGGCACGCAGCACGACGACCCGGCCGGGGCCTTCGTCGACGACCTCGACCGCCGCGCCGCCGAGCAGCACGCCCCGGTGGCCGAGGGCGTCACCCTGGCGACCTTCCACGCCGCCAAGGGCCTGGAGTGGGACCACGTGTTCTGCTGCGGGCTCCAGGACGGCACCCTGCCGATCACCTACGCCGACACCCCCGCGGCGGTGGAGGAGGAGCGCCGGCTGCTCTACGTCGGCATGACCCGGGCCCGCCTCGAGCTCTCCTGCTCCTGGTCGCTGGCGCGCAACCCCGGTGGGCGCGGCTCGCGCAAGCCCTCGAGGTTCCTCGACCCGCTGCTGCCCGAGGAGGCCCGGCCGCGCCCCGCCGGCTCGACCCGCGCGGGGCGCGCGATGAGCTGCCGCGAGTGCGGCACCCCGCTGCGCACGCCCGCCGACAAGAAGCGTGCCCGCTGCGAGGACTGCCCGGCCTCCTACGACGAGGAGCTGTTCGAGCGGCTGCGCGAGTGGCGCAAGGAGCGCGCCGGCGAGGAGAAGGTGCCCGCCTTCGTGGTGTTCTCCGACGCCACCCTCGAGCTCATCGCCGAGCAGAAGCCGCAGACCGAGCAGGCCCTGCTGCGCATCGCCGGGATCGGCCGCTCCAAGCTCGACAAGTACGGCGAGGACGTGCTCGGCCTGGTCGGCTGAGCGGGCGTCGGGGACCCCCGCAGAAAAAGTTCTGGAAATAGCCAATAAATGGTTTGCCCCTTACACGAGGGGGCGGCTAGTTTACTCAGCACCAGCAAACGCGCACCGGGGCAGTGACGACGCCCGCGCACCGGACGAGAAGGAGGTGGAGCAGATGTTCAGCACTCAGATCGCGATGACGGCCACGACCGCCGCGACGACTGCGCGCCCGTACGGCACCACCCTGCCCATGTCCGGTCACGTCGTCGATCGCGACCGTCGCGGCGTCCTCGGCGCCGTGAAGGGCCAGGCCGGCTTCGCCGCCGCCCGGGGGACCTCTGCCTGGAGACCACCGACCTGCTGAGAGCAGTCGTCGATGAGCCTCCAGGCCGCGGAACCCGAAACCGGGATCCGCGGCCTTTGTCTTTGCCAGCAGCGGCCCCACCCCAGTCCGTCGAGAGATCGACGAGCAGTTCCCACCCGCTACCAGGTCGACAAGGAGGTGACATCCATGACCATCAGTGTTCTCGACCGCACAGAGCCCTCGCTCGGGCAGCTGCACGACCAGGCCGACCCCGAGCAGATGCCCTGCCGGGTCGCCAACCCCGAGCTCTGGTTCGCCGAGTCCCCCCAGGACGTCGAGCAGGCCAAGGCGCTCTGCCTCGACTGCCCCGTGCGCCAGCTGTGCCTCGCCGGAGCCCTCGAGCGTCGCGAGCCCTGGGGCGTGTGGGGAGGCGAGCTCTTCCTCCAAGGCGTCGTGATCCCGCGCAAGCGGCCCCGCGGCCGGCCCCGCAAGAACGAGCAGGCGGCCTGACCGGCAGCACCCCACCGCAGCACCCACCGCAGCATCCACAGAGAGACGACCACCATGCACATCCAGCCGGACAGCCTCGCCGCGGCGCAGATCAGCGCCCGGCTCGACGAGGCGGACCGACGACGGCGCCATCACGAGCTGGCCCGTGCGCACCGCTTCAGCCGACGTGCTGAGCGGGCCGCAGCCCAGGCCCGTACCGCCCTCGCCCGGGCGCTCTGAGCGCCACCACCTCGTCAGGGAGACAGAGACCTCATGACCACGACCACGAACCGGAGCACGAAGATGAACTTGATGCACGAGAACCTGGCCCGCATACAAATGGCCGAGCGCCTGGGAGAGGCGCAGTCCCTTCGCCGCGGGCACCACCTGGCCCGGGCCCAGCGTCTGGGCCGCAAGGCCGAGACGGCCGCCCAGCAGGCGCGACTGGCCCTGGCCCGCGCGCTGTGACGAGGAGGAGCCGGGCACGACACCTGTCGTGCCCGGCTCCTTCGTGTGTCCGGCCGCGTGCCCACCCGCGCCGTGCCACAGTGGAGGGCATGCGCACCTGTGACTTCTGCGGCCGCCAGGAGGACGACGACGCAGCGACGCTGGCCTGGTCGACGGCGGTGGAGCGCGGTCGCACCCGGACGTTCTGCGACACCTGCTCGCGCGAGCACGTGCGCGCGATGGAGGGCAAGCTCGACTCCGACTGGTGGTGAGCCGGTGGTGGGTCAGCCGGCCGCCAGCACGTCCCAGGCACAGCCGCAGTGCGGGTGGCGCAGCAGCGCGACGTGGTCGGGTGCCAGGTCGGGGCCCAGCGTGGTCGTCGCCGACCACGTCGAGGGTCTCTCCCCGTCGAGGTGGCGGACCACGTCGCGCACCGCCCAGGCCGTGGCCAGCGCGCGCAGCGCCGGGTCGCTGGGCTCGGCGGGCCCGCCCGCCCGGCGGGCGTGCTGGGCCAGCACGACCGCCCGCCGCGGGTCGCGCTCGGCCGCGTGGGCGTCGAGGCAGCGCAGGCAGGCGGTGCGGCCGGGCACCACGAACGGTCCGACGAGGTAGTGCTCGAGCCGGGCGGTGACGAGCAGGTGCGGCACCTGCTGGCGCACCAGCTCGTCGACCACCTCGCGGTCGGGCTCGTGACCGACGAGGAGCACGAGCGTCGGGTCGAGTCCCATCGCGGGCTCGTGCAGCCCGACGCCCGAGGCCCCGAGGAGCCCGAGGGCCTCGCCGCGCAGGTCGGGCCGGGCCTCGACGCGCACCCGCGCCCGCGCGCGCTCGCGCAGGCGGCGGGGGGCGTCGACGGGGGCCTCGCAGAACGCGGCAGCCACCCCGCCGGGGTCGAGGCCGCCCGCGGACCGGGCGTCGCGCAGGCAGTCGTCGAGCGCGTCGGAGCCGACCAGCAGACCGGCCGCGGCCAGCGCGGTCAGCGCACCGCTCGCGCGCGGGCCCTCGGGTGCCGGGTCGGCGTACGCGCCGGGGGACTCCAGCGAGCGCAGGAGGGCGCGGACCTCGGGGTGGTCGGGGAACACCACCCGGCGCGGGGCACCGAGCCCCACCTGCAGGTGGCGGTCGTCGCGACGGTAGATCCCGGCGCCCGGCAGCAACCGGGGCCGCTGCGGCAGCGCGGGCAGCGAGGGCGGCGGGGGAGACGAGCTCATGGGTCCTTCCTACCCACTGCGAGCCGCTCCGCACCCCGCTCTCCACAGCCCCGGGCGCGACGACGGCCCCGGACCTGTGGTCCGGGGCCGTCGAGGGTGGTGCGCAGGTGCGTCGTGTGCGTCGTGTGCGTCGTCGGGAGGCTCAGGCCTTGCCGAGGATGCGGTTGAGGTTGGTGCTGCAGACGGGGCAGACGGCCTTGGCCATGCGGGTGCCCTTGTCGTTCACCTTCACCTCGCCCTCCGCCTCGCGCTTCTCCTTGCACTTCACGCAGTAGAACTCGCCGCTCCAGGTCTCCGCCATGACGGCCTCCTTGCCTGTCTCACTCGGGTCGCCGCGGCGGGTGCACCGGGCCGCCACGACCCTACGGCACCCGGGGGCCGCCGTGGCGGAGGAAATTCCCGACACCGGTGCAGCACAGGCTGTGGACAGACCTGTGGACGAACCCGTGTTCACGGTGGACGAGCGGCCTGTTCACGGGGGAGGAACCTGTGGACGGGCGTTGTCGGGGTGGCCCCGTAGGCTGCCCTGACCAGCACCGACACCCCTCCACCGGCTGTGGAGGACGACCCCTCGGAGGAGCCGCGTGGCTGAGCAGACCCCCGGAGAGCAGGCCTACGACGACGGGCCCGTCGCCGCGCTGCGCCGGATCGCGTTCCTGCTGGAGCGGGGTCGCGAGGACACCTACAAGGTCAAGGCGTTCCGGGGCGCGGCGGCGGCGATCCTGCCGCTGGGGGAGGAGGCCGTCGCTGCGGCCGTCGCCGACGGCACGATCCGCCGCGTCGAGGGGGTGGGGCCCAGCACCGCGACGGTCATCGAGCAGGCGGTGCGCGGGCAGCGCCCCGACCGGCTGGCGCGCGCCGAGGCCGAGCACGGCGGACCCCTGGTCAGCGGCGGCGAGGAGCTGCACGCGCTGCTGCGCGGCGACCTGCACTCGCACTCCGACTGGTCCGACGGCGGCTCACCGATCGAGGAGATGGCCTTCAGCGCGATCGAGCTGGGACGTGAGTACCAGGTGCTGACCGACCACTCGCCCCGGCTCAAGGTCGCCCGCGGGCTCTCGGCCGAGCGGCTGGCGCGCCAGCTCGACGTCGTCGACGCCGTCAACGACCACCTCGCGGGGTCCGGCTTCACGCTGCTCAAGGGCATCGAGGTCGACATCCTCGACGACGGCAGCCTCGACCAGGGCGACGACATGCTCGACCGGCTCGACGTGCGGGTGGCCAGCGTGCACTCCAAGCTGAAGATGGAGGCCGACGCGATGACCCGGCGGATGGTGGCCGCGGTGCGCAACCCCCGGGTGAACGTGCTGGGCCACTGCACCGGTCGTCTGGTCACCGGCGGACGCGGCAGGCGCGCGGAGTCGACCTTCGACGCGCAGGCCGTCTTCGAGGCGTGCGCCGAGACCGGCACGGCGGTCGAGATCAACTCCCGGCCCGAGCGGCGCGACCCGCCGACCCGCCTGCTCGAGCTCGCCCGCGACCTGGGCTGCCTCTTCTCCATCGACTCCGACGCCCACGCGCCGGGCCAGCTCGACTTCCTGGCCTACGGTGCCGAGCGCGCCGAGGCGGCGGGCATCGATCCCGACCGGATCGTCAACACCTGGCCCAAGCAGCGCCTGCTGGAGTGGGCGAGGAGCTAGCCTTCGGGTCATGGCGGTCCTGCCGGACTCCCGGCCCGACGACGACCCGCAGCAGCGGTCGGCGTCGCCGTGCCCGCCCGAGGTCGAGGTACGCCGCTCGGCCCGGCGCCGCCGCACGGTCTCGGCGTACCGCGACGGCAACCGGATCGTGGTGCTGGTGCCCGCGTCGCTGACCCGGGCCGAGGAGGCCGAGTGGGTCGCGACGATGGTCGCGCGCATCGAGCGCTCCGAGCAGCGCCGCCGACCCAGCGACGACGACCTGCTGGGGCGGGCCAGGAGCCTCTCGGACCGCTACCTCGGTGGGCTGGCGGTGCCCGAGTCGGTGCGCTGGGTGGAGAACCAGTCCTCGCGCTGGGGCTCCTGCACCCCCGGGGAGCGCACCATCCGGATCTCGACGCGGCTGCAGCAGATGCCGCAGTGGGTCGTCGACTACGTGATCGTCCACGAGCTGGCGCACCTGGTGGAGGCCCACCACAACGAGCGGTTCTGGGCCTGGGTGGAGAACTACCCGCAGGCCGAGCGCGCCAGGGGCTACCTGATGGGCTGGTCGGCGGCCCGCGACGAGGGCGACGAGATCGACTGAGCGCGCAGCCGCGCACGCGCCAGCCGCACCAGGTCGACCAGGTCGCGCTCGGGGTCGGGCAGTGCGTCGGTCGGCCACCACCGCACGTCGAGGGACTCCTCGCTCACCGCGTGCTGCTCGTCGTCGGTGGCCACCGCCACGAAGCGCACGTCGAGGTGGTGGACGGGCCGCTCGGGGGTGCCGCCGCAGAAGGGCACGGCGTGGGCGCTGAGCTGCACGGGCACCGGGTCGAGGCGCAGCCCGGTCAGGCCGGACTCCTCCGTGGCCTCGCGCAGCGCGGCCGCGGCCAGGGTGGGGTCGCCGGCCTCGCAGTGCCCGCCCAGCTGGAACCAGCGCCGGGCCTTGGCGTGCAGGGTCAGCAGCACCCGCTCGCCGTCGGCGCTGAGCACCAGGGTGCTGGCGGTCAGGTGGTCGGGCCGGCCCTCACGACGCATCGCCTCGGGGCAGTCGTGCAGGTGGGCCAGGTAGCGCTCGCGCAGCTCGTCCTGACCCGCGTCGGGCGCGCTCCAGGTGGAGAGCACCGCGACGGCGTCGGCGTGCAGGCTCACTCGTCGTCGGCGCCCGGCTGCTCGTCGGGCCGCTCCTCGGACCCGCCGCCCAGCAGCTTGGCGAGCTCGGCGTCGAAGTCCTCGTCGCTGAGGGCCTCGGGTGCGTTCGCCTCGTCGCGGAAGCCCAGCGGGTCGTCGAGGTCGGCCGACGTCGGCAGCAGGTCGGGGTGGGTCCACACCCCGTCGCGGGCCTCCGCGCCCTGGCGGGTGCGCAGCGAGCCCCACAGGGTGGAGGCGTCGCGCAGCCGACGCGGGCGCAGCTCGAGGCCCACCAGGGCCGCGAAGGTCTCCTCGGCGGGGCCGCCGGCCGCGCGGCGGCGGCGTACGGCCTCCTGCAGCTTGGCGGCCGCGGGCATCCTGCCCTCGGTGGCCTGGCCGACCACCTCGTCGACCCAGCCCTCGACGAGGGCGAGCACGATCTCGAGGCGCTCGAGCGCCGCCACCTGCAGCGGCGACCTGGGCAGGTCGAAGAGCCCGCCCTCGAGCAGCTGCTGGACCGACTCGGGGTTGCTGGGGTCGACGCCGCGCATCTGCTCCTCGATGCGGGCCTGGATCGCCTCGGTGTTGATGTCGATGCCGCGCCCGTAGTCCTTGACCGCGCCGAGCACGTGCTCGCGCAGCCACGGGACGCTGCCGTAGAGGCGCTGGTGGGCGGCCTCGCGCAGGGCGAGGTAGAGCAGCACGTCGTCGTAGCCCACGTCGAGGCCCTCGGCGAAGGACTCGATGTTGGCCGGCAGCAGGGCCGCGCGCCCGGCGGGGGCCAGGGGCAGGCCGACGTCGGAGACCGAGAGCACCTCGGAGGCCAGGGTGCCGATGCCCGAACCGGCCTGGGTGGCCAGCATCGAGCCCATGAAGGTGCCGAGCATGCCCAGCAGCGGGCCGCCCATCGCCTGCGCTTCCTCGGGCAGCGCGCCCGAGAGCGACTGCGCGGACTGGGCGGCGACCGGCTCGACCAGCCCGCGCCAGACCTCCTGGGTGCCCACGACCCACTCGGCGCGGCTCCAGGCGCTGGTGCTGGTGATCGCCGAGGGCAGCTCGGTGGCGGTGTCGAGCCAGTGGTCGGCCAGGCCGAGGGCGTCTGCGACGGCGTCCTTCTGGCGCTGCGACGGGCTGGGGTCGGGCTGTTGGGCGACGGTCTTGCGGGCGGTGTCGACCGCGAGGTCCCAGTTCACCGGGCCGTCGTAGGGCTGCATCAGCGACTGGATCTGGCTCATAATCTGGTTGAGGTCGGGCATCTTGCCCCCGAACATCGCGCTCAGGTCGGGCATCTGCCCGCCGGCGCCGCCCATGCCGCCCATGCCGCCCATGGCTCCGCCGGCGCCGAAGAGGTGCTCGAAGGGCGTGCCCTTGAAGGGGTTCTGCTGCTCGTCGTCGCCCTCGCCGGGGCCGTCCGCGGGCTTGTCAGTCATGGGGTCAGGCTACGCCGCGACGGCAAGGTCGGGCCGGGCCGGTGGGGTCGAGCCGACGGGGTGGCGGCACCGACGTCGTAGGCTCGTCGGCGTGAGCAGCAGCGCGCAGCCCGTCGTCCGCCTCGTCGACCTCCGCGAGACCCCGCTGGAGGTCGAGGAGGTGCTCGCCGCCCTCGACGACGACGCGGCGGGCGGGCTGAACCTCTTCGTGGGCCGGGTGCGCGACCACGACGGCGGCAAGGGCGTCGTAGGACTCGACTACTCCGCCCACCCCACCGCCCTGACCCGCCTGCGCGAGGTCTGCGACCAGGTGGCCGCCGACCACGACGTGCAGGGCGTCGCCGCCCTGCACCGCACCGGCACCCTGGCCATCGGCGACGTCGCCGTCGTCGTGGCCACCGTCGCCAGCCACCGGGGGCAGGCCTTCGCCGCCACCCGCGACCTCATCGACACCCTCAAGTCCGAGGTGCCGATCTGGAAGCACCAGCGTTTCACCGACGGCCAGGACGAGTGGGTCGGCACCCCCTGACCCGCGCCCTGCGCCGTCGGTCGTCGTTGGTCGAGCAGGGAGGAGCGCCAGCGACGAGCGTCGCCGAGACCCGGTGGGGTGCCCACTCGTCGTACGCCATGGAGCTGCGGGGGTCTCGGCGACGCTCGAGCCTTCGGCCCTCGCTGCTCGACCAACGGCGGCGCTTCGTTGGTCGAGCAGGGAGGAGCGCCAGCGAGGAACGTCGCCGAGACCCGGTGAGTGGCGCGCTTGCTGTACGTCGTGTGGTTGCGGGGGTCTCGGCGACGCTCGAGCCTTCGGCCCTCGCTGCTCGACCAACGGTGGTGCGGCGTGGCGGCCGGGGGGAGCGGGGCGGGGTCCCTAGCCTGGGGGCGTGGAGATCCTGCTGTGGCTGGTGCCGACCGTGCTGGTCACGGTCGCGGCGATGTGCTGGGTCGGCTGGGCGGGGCGGGAGCCGCGCGAGGTCGACCGCGAGGTGATGGTGGGGCGGCTGGCGCGCGGGATGACCCGCGAGACGCCGCTGCGCTACGCCGCGCCGCGTCCCGAGCGCGACCGCAGCACCGGCATCGCCGTCCGGCCGTCGCGGGCCCGCAAGGCCTCCTGACGCGCACCGGGTTGGGGTCTCATGGGAGGCTGAAGGCATGAGCCAGCGCCTGATCGCCGCCCTCCTCGCGGCGCCCCTGGTGCTCGCGCTGTTCGTGGCGGCCTGGTTCACGTCGCTGCCCTACGCCACCTACCAGCCGGGCCCGACCGTCGACGTGCTCGACCAGCCCGACGGCTCGGAGACGATCCAGGTGCGCGGGGTGAAGACCTACCGCGACGCCGGCGAGCTGCGCCTGACCACGGTCTCGGTCAGCCCGGTCGGCAAGCGGCTGTCGCTGCCCGAGCTGATGTGGGCCTGGTTCGACGGTGACGAGGCGGTGCTGCCCTACGACTACGTGCACCCCGACGACGTCACCCCCGAGGAGGACGAGCGCCAGGGCGCGGTGTCGATGGTGACCTCGCAGGACGTGGCCATCGCCAACGCGCTGCGCGAGCTCGACTACGACGTCGAGGCGGCGCTCCAGGTCGCCTACGTGGTGCCCGACAGCCCCGCCGACGGCGCGCTCGAGGTGCGCGACGTGGTGCTGCGCGTCGACGACGAGCCCGTCGACTCCGCCCAGATGCTCGTCGAGGCGATCCAGGACACGCCCGAAGGGGAGTCGGTGACCCTCCAGGTCGAGCGCGACGGCAAGAAGCGCGACGTCGACCTCACCCCCGAGAAGGACCCCGAGGACGGCGTCCAGCGCGTCGGCTTCACCCCGGGCCAGGGCTTCCGTTACCCCTTCGACGTCACCGTCAACATCGACCCCAACATCGGCGGGCCGAGCGCCGGGCTGATGTTCGCGCTCGGCATCTACGACACCCTCACCGAGGGCTCGCTGACCGGCGGCGGGACCGTCGCCGGCACCGGCACCCTCGACCTCGAGGGCACCGTGGGCCCGATCGGCGGCATCCAGCAGAAGATCGCCGGCGCCGAGCGCGACGGCGCCGAGCTGTTCCTGGTGCCGGCCGAGGACTGCGCCGAGGCGCTGGGCGTCGACGACGGCGAGCCGCGCCTGGTGCGTGCCGAGACCTTCGAGAGCGCGCTGGCGGCGGTCCAGGCCTGGGCCGACGACCCCGACGCCGACCTTCCGAGCTGCGAGGACCGATGAGCGAGACCCCCCAGACCCCCGAGACCCCCGAGACGCCCGTCCCGGAGGACCAGCTGGCCGACCTCGACGTCGACCCGGCCCTGGCCGCGGCGGTGCTCGAGATCGAGCAGCACGCCAGCGAGGCCGGCTGGGATCGACCGGCCAGGCTCTTCGCGCTGGTCGACACCGCCCAGCTGGTGGCCCACGAGCCGGCGCTGGCCAAGGCGATGGGCCTCGACGCCTCCTCCGAGGCCGGGTCGCTGACCGCGGTCGAGCAGGACCAGCTCGACCCCTCCCAGCAGCTCGAGCGGGTGCTCGAGACCATCACCTGGCCCGCCCAGGTGACCGGGTGCGCCGCGGTCGTCGAGCGGCTCGTGCTGCCGCCCGAGGCCGACGCCGAGCTGCCCGAGGACCCCGACGAGGCGGCGGCGTACGCCCGCGAGCACCCGGCCCGCCAGGAGCTGCGGATGGTGGCCGGGGTGACCCGCGAGGGCTCGCGCTACTGCGCGATGCGCTTCCGCAGCCACGACGACGACACCAAGGTGGTCGGCGGAGCCGACCTCGTCCCGGCGCTCCTGGAGCTCCTGGACGCCACCCTCACCGACGACGACCAGTGACGAACCACCCCAGATGAACGACGAGAGGCACCACCCGTGAGCGAGACCTTCGGCCCCGAGCCGCCGGCAGCCGCCCCCCAGGCCCCTGCGACGAACGGGCGCTCACGCGCCCTGGTCATCACCGCGGGCGTCCTCATCGCGCTCTTCTTCGCGCTGACGACGTTCTCGGGCTTCTACACCGACCGGCTCTGGTACACCTCCGGCGGCTACGGCAGCGTCTTCTCCACGATGCTGTGGACCCGCGTCGCGCTGTTCGCGGTCTTCGGGCTGGTGATGGCGCTCGTCGTGGCCCTCAACGTGGTGCTGGCCTACCGGCTGCGCCCGGTCTTCGTGGGCATGGGCGACACCAACGGCATGGGCCGCTACCGCGACGCGATCACCCCGATCCGGCGCTGGGTGGTGATCGGCGTGGCCGTGGTGCTGGCGCTGTTCTCCGGCACGTCCGGGGCCGGCGCCTGGCGCACCTACCTGCTGTGGCGCAACGGCAACGACTTCGGCACCACGGACGCCCAGTTCGGTCGCGACATCGGCTTCTTCGTCTTCGACCTGCCCTGGCTGCACTTCCTGGTCGACTTCGCGATGGCCGTCTTCGTGGTCTCGCTGCTGGCCGCCGCGCTGACCCACTACCTGTACGGCGGCATCTCGCTGCAGGGCCCCGGCGACCGGCTCACCGGTGCCGCGCAGGCGCAGCTCTCGCTGCTGCTGGGCCTCTTCGTGCTGGCCAAGGGTGCCGACTACTGGCTCGACCGCTTCGACCTGGTCAGCCAGGCGGGGTCGTTGATCACCGGCATCACCTACACCGACGACAACGCGGTGCTGCCGGCCAAGAACATCCTGCTGGGCATCTCGATCATCTGCGCGGTGCTGTTCTTCCTCAACGTGTGGCGCCGCACCTGGATGCTGCCCTCGGTCGGCATCGCCCTGCTGGCGCTGTCGGCGATCCTGCTGGGCGTCATCTGGCCCGGCATCGTCCAGCAGTTCCAGGTCAAGCCCTCCGAGGCCGACCGCGAGCGCGACTACATCGCGCGCAACATCGAGTCGACCAGGGCGGCGTACGACCTCGAGGACGTGGAGGTCGAACGCTTCACCCCGCAGAACACCCTGGGCTCCTCGCTGGCCCAGCTCGACGGGGAGACCAAGTCGATCCCGCTGGTCGACCCGCAGGTGGTGCGCCCGGCCTTCGAGCAGACCCAGCAGGTGCGTGCCTACTACTCGGTGGCCGACGTGCTCGACGTGGACCGCTACGACATCGACGGCGTCGAGCGCGCCCTGGTGCTCGGCGTGCGCGAGCTGAACCCCGAGGGCGTGCCCGACCAGAACTGGTCGAACCTGGCCACCGTCTACACCCACGGCAACGGCATCATCGCCGCCTACGCCAACCAGCGCGACCGCTCCGACGACGAGCAGGTCGACACCGAGTCCTCCGGGGCCAACGAGGTCGGCATCGAGTGGGCGCAGGGCACCCAGAGCAACGAGCAGGACCTCCAGGACGCCACCGGCGGCTTCGAGCAGCGCGTCTACTACGGCGAGCAGAGCCCGACGTACTCGGTGGTCGGCAAGGCCGAGGAGGGCGACCCCGACGTCGAGCTCAACCTCCCGACCGTGGGCAGCGACGACGACTCGACGACCACGACGTTCGAGGCCGAGGGCGACGCCCCCGTGGGCTCGCTCTTCAACCGGCTGATGTTCGCGATCAAGTTCGGCGAGCCGAACTTCCTGCTCTCCGACCGGGTCAACTCCGGCTCGAAGGTGCTCTACGACCGCGAGCCGAGCCAGCGGGTCGAGAAGGCCGCGCCGTGGCTGACCGTCGACTCCGACCCCTACCCGGCGGTCGTCGACAACCGGATCGTGTGGATCCTCGACGGCTACACCGTCACCGACCGCTACCCGGGTGCGGAGCGCGAGTCGTTCGACGACATGACCGACGACGCGCTGGCCACCGCCCCGACCGGGCTGCAGACGCTGCCGACCGACGAGATCAACTACATGCGCAACGCGGTCAAGGCGACCGTCGACGCCTACACCGGTGAGGTCACGCTCTACGAGTGGGACGACGAGGACCCGATCCTCAAGGCCTGGAAGGGCGCGTTCCCCGGCACGGTCGAGCCGCGGGAGGCGATCAGCGAGGAGCTGATGGAGCACCTGCGCTACCCCGAGGACCTGTTCAAGGTCCAGCGCTACCAGTTCGCGCGCTACCACGTCACCGACCCCGGCGACTGGTACCAGGGCAACAACCGCTGGGAGGTCCCCGAGGACCCCGACGTCAGCGGCACCTTCCAGCCGCCGTACCGGCTCTTCGTCGACAACCCGGCCGCGGAGGGCAGCGACGAGAGCTTCGCGCTGACCTCGGTCTACGTGCCCTTCCGCAAGAACAACCTGGCCTCGTTCGTGTCGGTGAACTCCGACGCCCAGAGCGAGCAGTACGGCGAGATGAGCGTGCTGGAGCTGCCCAACGAGCAGACGCCCGGCCCGGCGCTGGTCGCCAACCAGTTCTCCTCCGACCAGGACGTCGCCGACGCGCTGGCGCAGTTCAACCGCTCGGGTGCCCGGGTGCTGCGCGGCAACCTGCTGACGCTGCCGGTCAACGACGGGCTGATGTACGTGCAGCCGGTCTACGCGCTGCGTGAGCTCTCGGACGCCAGCTTCCCGATCCTGCGCTACGTGCTGACCAAGTACGGCGACAACATCGGGCTCGGCACCACCCTGCGCGACTCGCTGGAGGACCTGATCCGCTCCTCGGGCGTCACCCCCAGCAACACCGGTGGCGGCGGAGGCAACGGCGGCAACAACCAGGGCGACGGCGGTGACGAGGGCTCCGAGCCGCTGTCGGGCAGCGTCTCGGAGCAGATCGAGCAGCTGCTCAGCGACGCCGAGGAGGCGTTCAACGCCGCCGACGAGTCCTTCGCCGACGGCGACCTGGGCGCCTACCAGGACAGCGTCGAGGAGGCCCAGGACCTCATCGCGCAGGCGCTCGAGCTCGCCGGCGCCTCTGGTGAGGAGGCCCCCGAGGACTCCAAGGAGGGCTCGGGCGGCAGCTGAGACGCACGCGTCGCACGTCACACCCGCGCCGGGCCCATCTGATTTGGAGGGGTCCGGCGCGGTGTGTAATGTTCTGTTCACCGACGCGGGGTGGAGCAGCTCGGTAGCTCGCTGGGCTCATAACCCAGAGGTCGCAGGTTCAAATCCTGCCCCCGCTACACAGTGATGCAGCAGGTCAAAGGCCGCTTCCGGACTCGTCCGGAGGCGGCCTTTGTCGTTCCCGGTGGTCGGACCACCCGCTGCGGTCAGCCACCCATGGTGGCCTCGCGCTCGCGGCGGGTCACCAGGTCGCAGGCCAGCGCCAGCGCCCCCAGCACCTCGGCCCGCTCGCCACAGGTGGCGGCGCAGACCCGGACCTGACTCGCGGCCGAGGGCTGGCTCCATTCCTCGACCGCCCCCCCGATCCGGTCGGCGAGCAGGGCGTTGACGGGGTCCCACCGCCCGCCGACGACCAGGAGGTCGGGGTTGAGCACGGTCACCAGGCTGGCCAGCGCCCGTCCCACGGTGCGCCCGGCATCGGTGACCACCCGGACGGCTCCGGGGTGACCGGCCGCGACCAACGACGACAGGCCGGACGGGTCGAGATCCCTCTCCGTGACCGGCGCCAGTGCGTCGACCAGCCGGGGCAGCGAGACGACCGTCTCCAGGCAGCCGCGGGACCCACACCGGCACAGCTGCCCGGCCGGTTCGACCTGGACGTGGCCGACCTCGCCGGCGGTGCCGCCCACGCCGCGGAAGAGCCGACCTCCCAGCACCAGACCGGCTCCGATGCCGGTCGAGAACTTCACGTAGACCAACGAGTCGCTGCCCGCCCCGACGCCGGCGCGGTGCTCGCCGAGCGCGCCGAGATTGGCGTCGTTCTCGACCACCACGTCGACCGCGAGCCGTTCGGCCAGCTCGTCACCGGGTTGCCGCCCGACCCAGTCGCTGAGGATGTTGTTGTCCGCCACGGTGCCGGTCGCGTGCGCCAGGGGCGCGGGCAACCCCAGTGCCACGAGCCGGACCTCGGCCTGTGGCCGTCCGGTCGAGGCGACGACCCGGCGTACCAGGGCGGCCGTCAGGTCCAGGGTCCGCGACATCGAGTCGGCGCCGCGCAGCGGCTCCACCTCCTCGGCCAGCACCGGGCCGCCGACGTCGGTGGCTGCGACCCGCACGTGGGTGTTGCCCAGGTCGACGCCGACCACCAAGCCCTCCGGTGGGCGCACCCTCAACCGGTGAGCCGGGCGGCCACGACCCTGGGAGACCGGGGGAGCGGGGTCCTCCTCGACGACTCCCGCGTCGATCAGCTCCGCGGTCAACGTCGAGACCGCCGAGGACGACAGCCCGGTCCGGCGGCTCAGCTCCACGCGACTCGCCGGTCCATGGTCGGTGAGGGCCGCCAAGACTTGTTTGAGGCCAGCCCCGGCTTTTTGTCCGTTCACAGAGATTAATATGGCATATGAGACGCTTCGCGGTCACTGTTGACAGGGATTATTCCTTTCAGGATGTAATTAGCGTGGTGCCGGTCACATCGGGTGGCGGGCCAGCTGGAGGAAGATCCCATGTCACTCACCCGTTCCCGACGAACGCTCGCCACGACGGTGGTCGCCGGCGTCGCGGCCTCGCTGGCCGCCGTGATCCCCGTCAGCAGCGCGGCCGCCGCCGATCCGGACCTCGCCCAACTGGGTACCGTCAGCGCCTCGATGTCCCAGGACGACACCGACGGCCGTTTCCCCGCCGAGAACGCCATCGACGGCGACCCGGCCACCCGCTGGGCCAGTGGCAACGGCCCGGACGACGCCGACGCGGTCTTCGCCGTCGACCTCACCTCCGACCTCGGCAAGGTGGCGACGATCAGCCAGGTGGACCTGGCCTGGGAGGCGGCGTACGCCGTGTCCTACGACGTCGAGGTCGCGACCGTCGACCCCGACCAGGAGACCAGCTGGACGACCGTGTTCAGCGAGACCGCCGGCGACGGCGGCGAGGACGCGATCGTCCTCGAGACCCCGGTGCAGGCCCGGTACGTGCGGCTCTCGATGACCGAGCGGGTGGCGTTCACCTGGGACGCGCCGACGCTGCACTACTACGGCTACTCGCTGTACACGTTGGCAGTGCGGGGCACCTTCGCCACCCCGCTGGTCGGTCTGGGCGCTTCCCGCGCCGTGCCTGCCGGCCAGACCGCCACGGTGCCCGTGCGCCTGTCGAACCCTGCCGAGGGCGAGCAGACCGTCCGGGTCACCTCCGGTGGCGGTACCGCCGAGCCGGACACCGACTACGCACCGGTGGACGAGGTGATCACCTTCCCGGCCGGCGAGACCGAGCAGTCGGTGCAGGTCACGACGCTGAGCCGCGGACCGCTCGCGCCGCGACGTACCGTCGACCTCACGCTCTCCGAGCCCTCCGCCGGCATCGAGCTCGGCGCGCGGACCACCACGACGCTGACCCTCACTCCCACCGGCGACCTGCCCGAGGCCAACGACGCGCACGTCCTGCACGACTTCTCCGACGGCGTCCCCGCCGGCTTCTTCGGGTGGGGGGCCCGCGAGCAGGTCACCCCGCAGCTGTCGACGACCACCGACGACGGGGTTCCCGGCGCGGCGTCGGACAACCAGGTGCTCGTCGCCGACGTCGAGGGCAGCCCGACGGCCGAGGACTGGTTCGGCTTCAGCAACGACACCCCCGCCGACTGGAGCGACTACGACGGCTTCCAGTTCTACTACCTCGGCACCGGCTCGGGTGACCAGCTGCGCTTCGAGCTCAAGAGTGGCGGACAGATGTTCGAGGAGACCCGTCTCGACGACAGCGCCGGCTGGCGGCTGGTGAAGGTCCTCTTCGCCGATCTGCGCCTCAAGGGCGACCCCGACGCCGACGCGCGGTTCACCCCCGAGGCGGCCGGCGGCTTCGCCGTCACCCTGACCGGTCGCGACCAGGGCGAGTACCTCTTCGACGACTTCGCGGTCTACAAGCGCACCGTGCTGCTGGACGACTACGAGACCCCGGTCGACATCTCCGACGACGCGCCGATCGGCTACTTCACCTGGTCCGACAGTGACGCGAGCGTCATCACCATCGGCCAGGAGCCGCAGGAGCGCGGTGACGTACCCGACAACGACGTCCTGGCCGGGACCTACAAGATCAAGTCCGGCGGCTGGGGCGGCTTCAGCAACAACCTGGCCGGTTCCCAGGACTGGAGCGGCTTCCGCGGCATCCGCTTCTGGTGGTACGCCTCCCAGACGGACAACCCGGCCTCGCCCACCGCCGGAGCCGACATCGCCGTCGAGGTCAAGGACGGCGGACCCGACGGTGAGCACTCCGAGCTGTGGCGAGCCACCTTCAAGGATCGCTGGGGCTCCGCCACGAGTCGCTGGAAGCTCGTCGAGCTCCCGTTCTCCGACTTCGCGCTCTCGGACCACCAGCCCGGGGACGAGGAGACCAGGAACGGCACGCTCGACCTGACCAGCGCCTGGGGCGCCGCGCTCACCTTCGAGGCGGGGACCGCGGAGCCGGTCCGCTGGGCGATCGACGACCTGGGCCTGTACGGAACGCGTTCCGACGCGCCCACCGTCGCGGTCGGGACGACACAGGACGTCTACCTGGTCGACGCGGGTGACGTGGCCACCGTCGAGGTGGAGCTGACGACCACGGACGGTGAACCGACGAGCGGTCCGGTCGAGGTCGACTGGGCCACCGGCGCCGGCACCGCAGTCGCCGGCACCGACTACGAAGCCGGTAGCGGCACCCTCACCTTCCCGGCCGGCACGGCATCGGGCGACACCCAGCCCGTCGAGGTGTCCACCCTGGCTCACGACGGCGCCAGCGAGGCCCTCTCCGTCCCGCTCGAGCTCGTCGCGGACGGTGTCGCCACACCCGAGGAGGCGCCGCGGGTGGTGCTGAACGCACACGGGCTGCCGTACCTCGACTCCGCCCTCCCCACCGAGGACCGCGTCGCCGACCTGGTCGGCCGGATGAGCCTGCGCGAGAAGGCGGGACAGATGGCGCAGGCCGAGCGCCTGGGCCTCTCCTCGCCCGGCCAGGTCGCAGACCTGGGGCTCGGCTCCATCCTCTCCGGAGGCGGCTCGACGCCGGCCGGCAACACCCCGGCCGCCTGGGCCCGCATGATCGACGACTTCCAGCGTCAGGCGCTCTCGACGCGCTGGCAGGTTCCGCTGGTCTACGGCGCCGACGCTGTGCACGGCCACAGCAACCTCACGGACGCGACGATCTTCCCGCACAACATCGGGCTCGGTGCCGCGCGGGACCCGCAGCTGAGCCACGACATCGCCCGGGCCACCGCCGCAGAGACCCGGACCACGGGTGTCACCTGGGCCTTCGCCCCCTGCCTGTGCGTCGGGCGGGACGAGCGCTGGGGCCGCACCTACGAGGTCTTCGGCGAGGACCCCGCCCTGGTGACGGCGTACGCCGGCCCGACGGTGCGCGGTCTGCAGGGTGACGACCCCTCCGACATCACTGGTGCCGACGAGGTGCTCGCCTCGGCCAAGCACTGGGTCGGCGACGGCGGCACGACGTACGACGCGTCGAAGGCCGGCAACGGCTACCCGATCGACCAGGGCGTCACCGACGTGGCATCGATGGAGGAGCTGGAACGGCTGCACGTCGCGCCCTACGAGCCGGCGATCGAGGCCGGTGTGGGCACGATGATGCCGTCGTACTCCGGTGTCTCGATCGACGGTGGACCGGTCCTGCGGATGACCGAGCACAGCTACCTGAACAACGAGGTGCTCAAGGGCGAGCTGGGCTTCGACGGGTTCCTCATCAGTGATTGGGAGGCCATCGACAAGCTGCCGGGCAGCTCCTACCCGGCCAAGGTGGTGCGGGCCGTCAATGCCGGCATCGACATGGGGATGGCGCCGTTCAACTTCTCGGCGTTCATCGACGCCGTGGTGACCGGGGTGGAGGGAGGCGACATCGACGCAGCCCGCGTCGACGACGCGGTCAGCCGGATCCTCACCGAGAAGATGGACCTCGGGCTGTTCGAGGCGCCGTTCACCGACGACAGCATGCGCGACGAGTTCGGTGGTGAGGAGCACCGCGACCTGGCCCGCCAGGCCGCCGCGGACTCGCAGGTGCTGCTGAGCAACGACGGTGCCCTGCCGCTGGCCGACACCGGCAGCCTGTACGTCGCCGGGTCCAACGCCGACGACCTCGGCCACCAGATGGGTGGCTGGACGATCTCGTGGCAGGGCGGCTCCGGTGACACCACCACCGGTACCACCGTGCTCGAGGGGCTGAGGGCAGGGGCGCCGGACCTCGACGTCACCTACTCCCGTGACGCCAGCGAACCGACCGACGGCTACGACGCCGGCCTGGTGGTCGTCGGCGAGAGCCCCTACGCGGAGGGCCTGGGCGACGTCGGCAACAACGGCAGGTCGCTCTCGCTCACCGCCGCCGACCAGGCTGCGATCGACACCGTGTGCAGTGCGATGGAGTGCACCGTGCTGGTGATCTCCGGGCGGCCGCAGCTCATCGACGGGCCGGCGGCCACCGCCGACGCCGTCGTCGCGGGCTTCCTCCCCGGCAGCCAGGGCGAGGGCGTGGCCGACGTGCTGCTCGGACGCACACCCTTCACCGGTCAGCTGCCGCTGACGTGGCCGGCCTCCGCCGACCAGGTGCCGATCAACGTGGGTGACGCGTCGTACGACCCCGCCTACGCGTACGGCTGGGGTCTGCGCACCGACGAGCCCCGTGAGCGGCTGACCGCCCTCGCCGGTTCATTGGACGGCGCCGCCGCCGAGGCAGCGCAGGAGCTGCTCGACGCTCCGGTGTGGGCCGAGGACGGCACGATCGCCGACCTCGACACCGCGTGGCCGTTGCTCGGCGACCTGCTCGCCCTGCTCACCGGCACCGACGAGGACGTCCTCCCGCTCGCGACCGAGGCCGTCTCGCTGGCCCGCGACGCGGCCCAGGACGCGATGGTCGCCGGCAGCGCCCCCGAGACGGCAGCGGCGATGCTCGCGGACGCCGAGCACGCTGCCTGGTCCGGCGATCCCGCGACCGCGACGCAGCTGCTGGGCGCCATCGCCGGCGTCGAGGACATGGGGCAGGAGCTCGAGGTGACCGACGACCCGCGGATCGTCGGGGTCCCCGAGGCCGGGCAGGTGCTGCGGGCTAGGCGGGCCACCTGGTCCGTCGAAGAGGTCGAGTCCTCGTGGCAGTGGCTGCGTGACGGCGAGGAGGTCCCCGGTGCGACCGGTCGCCGCTACCGGCTCGGCGCCGCGGACGTGGGCACCCGGATCGCCGTCCGGGAGACGGCGACCGCCGGTGACCAGACCGCGTCGGCGGACTCGAGGTCCACGCGCCGGGTGCGCAAGGACCGGCCGCGCGTCCTGATCGAGCGGCCTGCGTCCGGCTCCACGGGCAAGTCCCGGTTCGCCCTCGAGGTGCGGGTCGCGACTCCGGCGACCGACCGGCCCGTCGGTCGACTGCTGGTGCGGTACGACGGCAAGGAGCTCCAGCGTCAGTTGCGCGGCCGTGACGAGGGCGTGCGGGTGCTGACCCCGCCCAGGCGCGGGTCCGGCAAGAAGCACGTGCGGGTCGTCTACAAGCCGCGAGGCTCCTCGGCGGAGGTGCTCGCGCGCGGGATCTCGCGGCGGCTGGCGGTGGTGATCCGCTGAGCGGGATGAGCGGCGGGAGGCCAGAGCCCCGCTAGAGAGGTGCAGCGGATCGGTGCCACCGCCTGGTGGCACCGATCCGCTGTCGTTGGGCGAGGTCGTCGGGACCTCGAACGGCAGCCGTCCGGTCTCGTGGTGGGCGGTGCGGAGCCGGCCGGATGATGCACCGGGGGAGCGCCACCTGCCGCCGATGTCGTCTCGCGTCTCCCGATCAGCTCCGCAGCCGCACCAGCCCTCGCTCCAGGCGCTCGAGCGAGGCCGCGAGAGCCTCGACGTCGTCGGTCCCGGGGTCGAGCGCCGCCCCCACGACCTGGGCCCAGCGACGACGTACCGCTGCGGTGCTGGCTGCGGCGACCTCGGTGGCCCGCAGGTGCACCGTGCGGGCGTCGGAGCCCGTGGAGCGCCGCAGGAACTGCTTCTCCTCCAGACCGCGCACCACCGTGCTGAGGTTGCTGCGCTGCAGGCCCGTCGCACGGGCCACCTCTCCGGCGGTGGCGCCGGGGTGCTGTTCGACGTGGCGCAGCACGGCGACCTCGTTGCGGGTCAGGGGCACGGCCTCGTGGGGGAAGTGCGGGCCCAGCAGCTCTCTCGCGATCGCGGCGATGCGGGCCGCGACGTCGGCCAGCACCCGCTCGTCGTCCGACTCCTGCGCTGTGGTCGATGTCATGGCGCCTCCAGCTTCCGATGAGGGGGACCGATCCCCCAAGATGCTTATGAAACCATAAGCAACTGGAGGGACGGGCTGTGCACGTGGAGACGGTGGTGGCGAAGGAGCGCGTCAGGCAGGACGCTCCGCAGGACCGGGGAGGCGTCGGACGAGCCCTGCTGCTGACGCTCGCACTGCTGGCGGCCGTGGCGCCGCTGGCGACCGACCTGTACCTGCCGGCGCTGCCATCGCTGGCCAGCGACCTGGGCGCCGACGAGACGGGAGCGCAGCTGACGCTGACCGCGTTCCTGGTGGGCATGTCTCTGGGGCAGCTCGTCTTCGGGCCGCTCTCCGACCGGCTGGGGCGGCGGGCGCCCCTCGTCGCGGGCGTGGTGCTGTGCATCGCCGCCGGCGTGGTGTCGGTGCTGGCGACGTCGCTGGCGGTGCTGGTGCTGGCCCGGTTGGTCCAAGGACTCGCCGGGTCCGCAGGGATGGTGCTGGGCAGGGCGGTCGTCTCGGACCTGTCCGACGGCGTCACCGCGGCGCGCGCACTGAGCCTGATGATGATCGTGGGAGGCCTCGCGCCGGTGCTGGCGCCCGCGGTGGGCGGGGTCCTGGCCGGAGCGGTCGGCTGGCGTGGGCTGCTGGGCATCGTGCTGGTGCTGACCGTGCTGATGCTGGTGACGGTGCTGCTCTTCGTGCCCGAGTCGTTCCCGCCCGAGCGACGGGCCGCCGAGCGTGCCGCGCTGAGTGGTCGAGGAGCCGCGTGGCGCGGACTGGGAGCGCGCGACTACATCGGCTACACGGTCGCCTTCGCATTCGGGTTCGGCGTGCTGATGAGCTACATCTCGGCCTCGCCGTTCCTCTACCAGCAGCAGATGGGGCTCTCCGCGACGGCCTACGGTCTCGCGTTCGGGCTCAACGCACTGGGCCTGGTCGCGGTCAGCGCGGTCTCGGCCCGGCTGGTGACCACCCGTTCGCCGTACCTGCTGGCCGCCGCCGGGCTGGTGGCCATGCTGCTGGCCTCCCTGGTCCTGCTCGCGCTCGTGCTCGCCGACGCCGCTGCCGGCTGGTTCGCGCTGCCGATCCTCGTGGCTGTCGCGGCGCTGGGGCTGGTCATGGGCAACGGCACCGCGCTGGCCCTGGCGGCCGTCCCGCACGGGCGCGGGACCGCCTCGGCGGTGCTGGGCGCAGCGCAGTTCGGGCTCGGCGGGATCGTCTCGGTGCTCGCGGGCTTGGGGGAGGGGGCGCTGTCCCTGGCCCTGGTGATGTCGGCGTGCTCGGTCGTGGCCCTGGCCGGGCTGCTGGTGGGCGGCGCAGGCCGGCGGTGAGGTCCGGCCGGCTCGACCACGAGGTTGCTGACGTCGTGGCGGTGCGCGCGTGGCGCTGTCGACGACCTGTCAGGGCGTGACCACCAGCTTGCCGACCAGTCCGCGCCCCTCGAGGTCGGCCTGGGCGGCGGCCAGGTCGGCCAGGGCGTAGGTGCGCGCCACGACCGGACGCAGGTCGCCGCGTCGGGCCAGGTCGACGAGGGTCTCGAAGTGCGCGGGCGTGTGCATGGTCGAGCCGACGAGGGCGATGTTGTGCAGGTAGAGCCGGCGTACGTCGAGCTCGAGCAGGTGCCCGCCCAGTGCGCCGGCGACCACCCAGCGTCCACCGTCGCGCAGCAGGTCCAGGGCCTGGGCGACGAAGGGTCCGGCGACCACGTCGACGACGACGTCGACGCCGTCGGGGCAGGCGGCGGCCAGCGACTCGTGCAGGTCGCCCTCGGTGCGGTCGACGCAGGCGTGCGCCCCGGCCGCCCGTACGGCGTCGGCGTGCACGCCGCTGGTCACCGCCACCACCCGCGCGCCGCGGGCTGCGGCGAGCTGGACGGCCGCCAGGCCGACGCCGCCCGAGGCCCCGGTGACCACGACGGTCTCACCCGCCGCCGCCCGCCCGCGCTCGAGCATGCCGAGCGCGGTGCCGTAGGCGATCGGCAGGGCGGCGAGCTCGACGTCGCTCAGGGGTGAGTCGTCGACCCGGTGGGCGCGGGCGGCGTCGACGACGACGAGCTCGGCGAAGCCGCCGTCGCGCTCGCTGCCCAGGATGTCGACGGGGTGCGCGTCGGGTCCCTCGTGGTCGTAGTGCGCCGGGTCGACGAGCACCCGGCGCCCGAGCAGGTCCTCCGGTGCTCCGTCGCCGACAGCGACCACCTCGCCCGCCACGTCGCCGCCCTGGATGCGGGGGAAGTCGATCGGACCACGCCAGCCCGCCCGGGCGTCCGGGTCGTCGGGGCGGCTGCCGTAGGCACCCTCGCGGGTCCACAGGTCGGTGTTGTTGAGGGCAGCGGCGCCCACCCGGACCAGCACCTGGCCGGGACCCGGCTCCGGTGCCGGCACCTCGCGCAGCTCCAGGACCTCGGGGCCGCCGTGCCTGGTCAGCACCATCGCTCGCATAGTGCGGGGGATCTTGGGCTGGTCCACGTCCTGCTCCTCACCTAGACTTCACTGATCTGTGAAGTCAGCCTAGGTATACCGATCTGTGAGGTCAACATGGACGTGCTCGACCTCGAGCGGCTGACCCCCGCCGCCCGTCGCATCCTCGACGCCGCCGAGGAGCTCTTCTACGAGCACGGCATCACCGCGGTCGGGGTCGACCTCGTCGCCGAGCGCTCGGGGGTGACCAAGCGGACCCTCTACGACCGGTTCGGCTCCAAGCAGCAGCTGGTCGCGGCGTACCTGCTCGAGCGCGACCGTCGCTGGCGCGCCCTCGTCGAGCAGCTGCACCGCGACGCCCCGACCCCTGTCGCGCGGGTGCTGGCACCCTTCGACGCGCTCGAGGCCTGGCTGGACGGCGCTGCCCGCGGCTGCGCCTTCGTCAACGCCCTCGCCGAGCTGCCGGACGACGACCACCCGGGGCGGAGGGTGGTGCTGGCCGAGAAGCAGTGGCTCCTCGAGCTCTTCTCCGGCTCCCTGCGCGCCGGCGGCTTCGCCGAGGCCGACAGCCTGGCACTGCAGCTGATGTGCCTGCACGAGGGGGTGCTGAGCCTGCGCGGCACCGCGCCGGGGGTCGACGCGGTCGCCGCGGCACGCTCGGCAGCGACTCGGTTGCTGGAGGGCTGAGGACACCCTGGGGTCCGGCCCGGCAGACAGGTCCCACGTGGTTCGACACCTGGTCCGACGTCCTGCGGGTGCTCCGTTGCGCGCCCGGGGCACGCGCACGCTGTCGAAGCTGAACGCCTCGGAGCCGGCGGTGTCATGCGCTGGCAGCGGCGGCCGTCGTCGTCAGGGCAGTCGAGGGTCCACGGCGGGCGTCGGGTCCTGCCAACCGGCCGCCGTCTCGCCGGCGCGGCGCAGCCAGGACTCGACACCGCTGATGTGCACCGTCACCCAGGAGCGGACCAGCTCGGCGTTGCCGAGCGACATCGCCTCGATGATCGCCCGGTGCTCGGCCAAGGTGCGCTCGACGCTGTGCTCCTCGGTGAGACCTCGCCAGATCCGCGCGCGCAGCGTACGGCCCGACAGGCTCTCGAGGAGCGTGCTCAGGTAGGCGTTGCCGGAGAGCTCGCTGATGAGGCCGTGGAACATCACGTCGTGCTTGACCAGGTCCTCGACAGAGGTGTCGGGCCCGACCTGGGCCAGCATGTCGGTGAGCCGGGCGATGTCCTCGGGCGTCGCACGCAACGTGGCCATCGCCGCTGCCGTCGGCTCCAGGATCCGGCGGACCTCGAAGAGGTCGAGCACGGTGTGGTCCTGGTGCAGGTCGACGACGAAGGACATCGCCTCGAGCAGCAGGCTCGGCTCGAGGCTGGTGACGTAGGTGCCGTCGCCGCGGCGTACGTCGAGCACCCGGATCAGCTCCAGCGCCTTGACCGCCTCGCGCAGCGAGTTGCGGGAGAGGCCCAGTCGCTCGCTGAGCTCCTTCTCGGGAGGCAGCCGGTCGCCGGGGCGCAGCTCCCCGCTCAGGAGCATGTCCTTGATCTTGAGGATCGCCTCGTCGGTCACGGCCATCCGGTGATCCTAGCCCCAGACATCCGATGTCACTCCGCCGTCGGCGCCGAGCTGGCCGCCCAGGCTCCAGAGGAGGGCGATGCGCGGGTCGTCGCCGTCGTAGCCGTCGGCGACCTCGAACATCGGTCCCACCGTCGCCTGCCAGCGCCGGTTCGCGGGCAGGTCGCGCAGCGCGCGCCGCATCCGCTCGTAGTCGGCGTCGGTCGCGACGTCGACGAGGTGGAAGACGTCGCGACCGTCGCGCCAGATCCTCCAGTCGCGGACGCCGTGGGCGCGCAGCGCCTCGGCGACCTCGCGGGGGATCGACCCGTGGACCTCCTCGTAGTCGTCCTCGCGGCCGGCTGCGAGCACCGTGTGCAGGGCGATGGAGACCATGGTCGCCCTCAGCCCCTGGGCCGCAGGCGCAGGTCGTTCATCCCGCCGTCGACCGCCACGCACAGTCCCACGGTGGAGCCGGCGCGGGGGCTGGCGAGGTACGCCACGGTCGTGGCGATCTCGTCGGCAGCGACCAGTCGCCCGTGCGGCTGGCGGGCGTTGAGCGCGCTCAGCTCGGCGGCCGGGTCGGCGGCCGAGGCGAGCAGCCGCTGGATCCACGGGGTGTCGGCCGTCCCCGGCGCGACGCAGTTGACGCGGATGGCCTCGGGCAGGTGGTCGGCGGCCATGGCACGCGTCAGCGCGTGGACGGCTCCCTTGCTCGCGCTGTAGAGGGCGCGCTGGGGGAGACCGGCGGTCGCTGCGATCGAGCCCACGTTGACGATGGCGGCGGCCGACGAGGCGCGCAGGTGGGGCAGGGCGGCCCGGCTCGTGCGGACGATCCCGAGCAGGTTGACGTCGAGGACCCGCAGCCATTCCTCGTCGTCGTTGGCGCCGACGTCGCCCTGCGCCCCGATGCCGGCGTTGTTGACCAGGACGTCGAGCCCGCCGAGCTCGCCGACCACCCGCTCCACCGCCGCACGCACGGAGGCGTCGTCACCGACGTCGGCGACCACCCCCAGCACGCCATCGGGCACGCCGCTGACGTCGAGGTCGAGTGCCGCACACCGGGCGCCCCGGGCCGACAGCTCCGCCACGATCGCAGCACCGATGCCCGACCCGCCGCCGGTGACGGCGGCGACCATCCCGTCGTACTCGCCCCGGACGGGCGCGGCCGCGCTCATGCCCGGGCCCTGTCGAAGGCGACCATCTGCTGGCGCTGGCGCCCCAGGCCGTCGATCTCGACCTCGACCACGTCGCCCGCCGACAGGTAGGGGAAGCGACCCGAGAGGGCCACGCCCTCCGGGGTTCCGGTGAGGATCACGTCGCCCGGGTCGAGCGCGAGGTACTGGCTGAGGTGGTGGACCACCGTGGCGACGTCGAAGATCTGGTCGGCCGTGGAGGAGTCCTGCCGCGGCTCGCCGTTGACCCAGCTGCGCAGGCCCAGCGCGCGGTGGTCCAGCTCGTCGGGAGTCACCAGCCAGGGACCGAGCGGGCTGAAGCCCGGGCAGCACTTGCCCTTGCTCCACTGCCCCCCGGACACGTCGAGCTGGAACTCGCGCTCCGACAGGTCGTTGGCCAGGACGAAACCGGCGACGTGCGACAGGGCCTCCTCGGGTGAACCGAGGTACGACGCCCGGGTGCCGATCACGATGCCGAGCTCGACCTCCCAGTCGGTGCGGGTGCTGCCGCGAGGGATCTGCACGTCGTCGAAGGGGCCGACGACCGTGTTGGGCGTCTTGAGGAAGATGATCGGGATCTCGGGCGGCGTCGCGCCCGACTCGGCCGCGTGGGCGGCGTAGTTCATGCCCACGCACACGATGGCGCCGGGCCGGGCGACCGGGGAGCCGACGCGCAGGGTCTCGTCGTCCTCGAGCAGCGGCAGCCCGCCCGCGGCCACGGCCGCGGCCAGGCGGTCCAGACCGCCCGAGCCGAAGAACCGGGCGTCGAAGTCCGGGGTCACCGGGCGGGCGTCGAGGGTGCCGTCCTGGGTGACGACGGCCGGGATCTCGGCGCCGACGGGGCCTTTGCGTGCGAGTCTCACGCGCTCTCTCCTTCTGTAGCGGAACCCCGACAGGTCCGATCAATCTCGGAGCTTCACGGGGGAGGCAGCCAGAGAAGCTGCCCTGAAGACCTATCTTGACGGACCAAACATAGGATGTCTACGGTGTGAACCCCATCACGTCCAGGAGTGTGCAGCTGTGAGCAAGGTAACCGCGATGCGGACCGACGACGTCCGTTTCCCGACGTCGACGACCCTCGACGGGTCGGACGCGATGAACCCGGACCCCGACTACTCCGCCGCCTACGTGCGGCTGGAGACCGACGCCGGTGACGACCTCACCGGGCACGGCTTCGTCTTCACCATCGGTCGCGGCAACGATGTGCAGATGGCGGCGATCGCCAGCCTGGAGGGCTACGTGGTCGGTCTCGACCTCGAGGAGACCCTGGCTGACCTCGGGGGCTTCTGGAAGCACCTGGTCCACGACTCCCAGCTCCGCTGGCTGGGCCCGGAGAAGGGGGTCATGCACATGGCCGTCGGCGCCGTGGTCAACGCACTGTGGGACCTGAAGGCCAAGCGTGCCGGCCTCCCGCTGTGGCAGCTCCTCGCTGAGATGGAGCCCGCCGAGCTCGTCGCGCTCGTCGACTTCCGCTACCTGCACGACGCGCTCACGCCCGCCGAGGCCCTCGAGATCCTCGAGAAGGCGCAGACCGGCCGCGACGAGCGCGCGGCCGGGCTGCGTGCGCACGGCTACCCGGCGTACACCACCACGCCGGGGTGGCTGGGCTACGACGACGAGAAGCTCGTGCGCCTGTGCCACGAGGCCGTCGACGAGGGCTTCGAGCAGATCAAGCTCAAGGTCGGCGCCGACGTGGACGACGACGTGCGCAGGCTCGCGCTGGCCCGTGAGGCCGTCGGCCCGGACATCGCGATCGCCGTCGACGCCAACCAGCGCTGGGAGGTGGAGGAGGCCATCACCTGGATGGCCGCGCTGGCGGCGTACGACGTCGCCTGGATCGAGGAGCCGACCAACCCCGACGACGTCCTGGGCCACGCCACCATCGCCCGGGGTGTCGCGCCCATCCCGGTCGCCACCGGTGAGCACATGGCCAACCGCGTGATGGCCAAGCAGTTCCTGCAGGCGGGCGCCCTCTCCGTCCTCCAGCTCGACGCGACCAGGGTGGCCGGGGTCAACGAGAACATCGCGATGCTGCTGCTCGCGGCCAAGTTCGGGGTGCGGGTCTGTCCCCACGCCGGCGGGGTCGGGCTGTGCGAGATCGTGCAGCACCTGTCGATGTTCGACTACGTCGCGGTCTCCGGCACCACGGATGGTCGGATGATCGAGTTCGTCGACCACCTGCACGAGCACTTCGTCACCCCCGTCGTCATCGAGCAGGGCCGCTACCGCGCACCACTGGCGCCCGGAACGGGCGCAGAGATGCTCCTGCAGTCCATCGTGGACCACCGTCATGTCGTCGGCTGAGCGCGACCTGCGCCTCGGGCTGGGCGGCGCGCGCCTGGGCAACCACCTGGTCGCCCTGGACGATGCCGGGGCGCGGGCCGTGCTGGACGAGGCGTGGGAGCGCGGCGTGCGGCTCTTCGACACCGCGCCGCACTACGGGCTCGGGCTGTCCGAGCGACGGCTCGGCGACTTCCTCGCCGGACGGGACCGGCAGCAGTTCCGCATCTCGACCAAGGTCGGTCGTCGGCTGGTCGAGCAGCCCAACCCGGAGGGCGCCGTCGACGACGAGGACTTCCTCGTGCCGGCCGACAGGCGACGGGTCTGGGACTTCTCCGAGGCCGGCATCCGGGCCACGCTCGAGCAGAGCCTGGAGCGATTGGGGCTCGACCACGTGGACGCCGTCTACCTGCACGACCCCGAGCGCTTCGACCTGGGCCGGGCCCTGGCCGAGGGGCTGCCCGCACTGCAGCGGCTCAAGGACGAGGGGCTCGTCGGGGCCGTCGGGGTGGCCTCGATGCGGCTCGACGCCCTGGTCGCCGCGGTCCGCGAGGGGCCGGTCGACGAGTTGATGGTCGCCGGCCGCTACACCCTGATCGACCAACAGGCCGTCGAGGAGCTGCTGCCGCTCTGCGAGGCCCGGGGAGTCGACGTCGTGGCCGCCGCCGTGTTCAACGGTGGGCTGCTGGCGGGCCCGCCCGACGCCGGTTCGACCTACGACTACGCCGCGGTCCCCGAGGTGGTCCTCGACCGGGCGCGCGCCCTCGACCGGGCCTGCCGCGAGGCCGGGGTGCCCGTCCAGGCGGCGGCGCTGCAGTTCCCGCTGCGGCACCCTGCGGTGCGCAGCGTCGTGGTGGGGGTCGGTGGTCCGGCTGAGATCGCTGACGACGTCCGCCTGCTCGAGATCGAGGTGCCGGCGGCGTTGTGGAGCCAGCTGGAGCGGACGGTGCCGTCATGAGCCCGCTCGACGCCCACCTGCACGTGTGGGACCTCGAGGTCGGCCGCTACCCCTGGCTCGGGCCGGAGCACGGCGACCTGTACCGCAGCCACCTGCCCGCCGAGGCCGAGCGCGAGCTCGGCGACGCCGGCGTGGCCGGGGCAGTGCTCGTGCAGGCCGAGGACACCGCCACCGACACGGCCTGGCTGCTCGAGACCGCCGCCTCCCACCCGTGGGTGCTGGGAGTGGTCGGCTGGGTGCAGCTCGACGATCCCGACGTGGCCGCCGTCCAGCTCGACGAGCTGGCGGGGTCCCACCTGTGCGGGATCCGTCACCTCGTGCACGACGACCACCGACCCGACTTCCTCGACCTGCCGGGCGTGCGACGCAGCCTGGCCCGGGTGGCCCGGCTCGGGCTCCCCCTCGACGTGCCCGACGCCTGGCCGCGCCACCTCGACGCGGTGGCCCGGCTGGCCGACGCGCTCCCCGAGCTCACCGTGGTGCTCGACCACCTGGCGAAGCCGCCGCGGGGCGGTGACGACCTCGCCGCCTGGGAGCAGGCGCTCAGGGGCGCCGGCGAGCGGCCCAACGTCGTGGCCAAGCTGTCCGGGCTGCACGTGCCGGGGCAGCCGTTCACCGTCGACGCGCTGCGCCCCGTGCGCGACGTCGCGCTCGACGTCTTCGGTGCCCGGCGCCTGATGTTCGGCAGCGACTGGCCGATGGCGGCCCAGCACACGGCGTACGCCGAGGTGCTCGAGGTGGCGCGGGCGCTGGTCGGGGAGCTCGGTGCTGCCGAGCAGGAGGAGATCTGGGCGGGGACGGCACGCCGCGTCTACGACCTGTCCGAGGGTTCGACCGACGGAAGGAAGCGCGATGTCTGACCTGCTGCTGGAGGCCTCGGGGGTCGCCAAGGGCTTCCCTGGCGTCCAGGCGCTCAGCGACATGCACCTGGACCTGCGCTACGGCGAGGTGCTGGCGCTCGTCGGGGAGAACGGCGCCGGCAAGTCGACGCTGATGAAGCTGCTGTCGGGCATCCACACCCCCGACAGCGGTGAGTTCCGCCTGCGCGGCGAGAGCTACCGGCCCGCCGGGCCGGGGGACGCCCTCGAGAGCGGGGTGAGCATCATCCACCAGGAGTTCAACCTGATGCCGCACCTGTCGGTGGCGCAGAACATCTTCATCGGCCAGGAGCCGCGCCGTGGCCCGGTGCTGGCGGAGCGCGCCCTCAACCGGCAGGCCGGCGAGCTCCTCGACCAGCTGGGCATCCCGCTCGACCCGAGGGCCCTGGTCGGCAACCTGACCGTCGCCAAGCAGCAGATGGTCGAGATCGCGAAGGCGCTCGCGCACCGCCCGCAGGTGCTGATCATGGACGAGCCGACTGCGGCGCTCAACGACGCCGAGGTCGAGACGCTGCACGACCTGATCCGCCGGTTCCGCACCGAGCAGACGGGCGTCATCTACATCTCCCACCGGATGAACGAGCTGTCCGCGATCGCCGACCGCATCACCGTGATCCGCGACGGGAGGTTCATCGACACCCTCGACGCCAGGGAGACCACCATGGCGCAGGTCGTGCCCCTGATGGTGGGGCGCGAGCTGGTCGACGACGCCGAGCCGGTGGGCGTCCGTGCGGATCGAGCGCCGCTGCTCGAGGTCAGCGGGCTGACGACCAAGAGCCTGCTGCGCGACGTCACGTTCGACCTGCGCGAGGGCGAGATCCTCGGGTTCGCCGGGCTGATGGGGGCCGGTCGCACCGAGGTGGCCCGGGCCCTGGTCGGCGCGGACCGCAGCCAGGGGACGGTCACGCTGCGGGGTCGCAGGATCTCGGTGCGCAACCCCGCGGACGCCGCACGCCTCGGCATCGGCTACCTCTCCGAGGATCGCAAGCACCTGGGTCTGCTGCTCGAGCAGGACGTCGCCAGCAACGTGGCGCTGCCCTCGCTCGCCGAGCGCTACAGCACCGCGGGGTGGGTGCGCGGTCGCGGCATCCGGGCGAGCGCCCGCGAGATGATCGAACGACTGCGGATCAAGACCCCGTCGGAGACCCAGATCACCAAGAACCTCTCCGGTGGCAACCAGCAGAAGGTCGTCATCGCCAAGTGGCTGGTCAAGGACTGCGACATCCTCATCTTCGACGAGCCGACCCGCGGCATCGACGTGGGCGCCAAGGCCGAGATCTACCACCTGCTCAACGAGCTCGCCGCCACCGGGAAGTCGATCATCATGATCAGCTCCGAGCTGCCCGAGGTGCTGCGCATGTCGCACCGCGTCGTGGTGATGGCCGAGGGACGCGTGAGCGGCGTCCTCGAGGCGGCCGACGCCACCCAGGAGTCGGTGATGCACCTGGCCACCCGGCGCCAGGACCCGTCCGCCGAGGACGCTCCCGACGACCCGGCGCCGGCCCCAGCACCCGCGCCCGACCACGCCCGCCGACAAGGAGTGACCCCATGACCACCACCCAGAGCCCCACGGCGCCCGTGGCCGACACCGCGCCCCGCAGCGAGCGCTCGCCGCTGCTCACCGCGGTGACCGACCGGCTCCAGCAGCTGCTCGCCTTCGCGAGCCTGATCGTCATCGCTGCCTACTTCAGCTTCGCCAGCCCGATCTTCTTCACCTGGGGCAACATCACCAACGTCCTGTTCAGCACCGTGGTCATCGGTTGCCTGGCCGTGGGTACGACGTTCGTCATCATCACCGGCGGCATCGACCTGTCGATCGGCACGGGCATGTCGCTGTGCGCGGTGATGTCCGGCGTCTTCATCGTGAACTGGGGCGTCCCGCTGCCGCTGGGAGTGCTGCTCGCCATCCTCTTCGGAGGCCTCGTCGGCTTCGTCAACGGCTTCAACGTGGCCGTCCTCAAGCTCCCGCCCTTCATCGCGACCCTGGCCATGATGCTCGTGGCGCAGGGGCTCGCGCTGGTCATCTCCGACAGCGCACCGATCTACTTCACCGACTCGCCCGGCTACCGCAGGATCTCGACCGGCGAGCTCGTCCCCGGCCTGCCGAACGCGGTGCTGGTGCTCTTCGTGGGGTGCCTGGTCGCGGGGCTGCTGCTCAGCCGCACCATCCTGGGCCGCTACACCTACGCCATCGGCAGCAACGAGCACGCCACCGAGCTCTCGGGCATCAACGTCCGACGCTGGAAGATCGCCATCTACACCCTGGCCGGCCTCTTCATCGGCCTGGCAGGGGTGATGATCTCGGCTCGGCTCGGCTCGGCCCAGCCGGCGACCGGGATGGGCTACGAGCTGCAGGCGATCGCAGCAGTCGTCATCGGAGGCACGTCGCTGGCCGGCGGCAAGGGCACCATCGTCGGCACCGTCATCGGCGCCCTGATCATCTCGGTGCTCAACAACGGCCTCCAGCTGCTCTCGATCGCCCAGGAGTGGCAGAGCGTGATCCTCGGGACGGTCATCCTCGTCGCCGTCTACGCCGACATGGCCCGCAAGAAGGAGGCGTAGGACTGCCCCACGACCTCCTCGGGCCGCACCGGCCCCGTGGACGCCGGCGCGTGACCCGGTCGTCCTCCTCCCGTCGCCTCGGGAACCCACCCCACCACCTGGTCCGTCCGGGCCACCAGCACAGAGGAGCAACACCATGAAGATCCGTCGTTGGGCGGCGGCCGCAGCTGCCGGCGTCCTCGCACTCACCATCACCGCCTGCGGCTCGGGCGACAGCTCGTCGGCCGGTACCGATGGCGGCGACGAGCCGTACATCGCCATCGTCTCGAAGGGCTTCCAGCACCAGTTCTGGCAGGCCGTGAAGCAGGGTGCGGAGCAGCAGGCCGAGAAGGAAGGGGTGCGGATCACCTTCGAGGGCCCGGCCGACGAGACGCAGGTGGAGGAGCAGATGACCATGCTCACCAATGCGTTGGCCAAGCAGCCCGCGGCCATCGGGTTCGCTGCGCTGGACAGCCAGGCGGCTGCACCGGTCCTCGAGCAGGCAGCAGGCAGCGACATCCCGGTCATCGCCTTCGACTCCGGCGTCGACAGCGACATCCCGCTCACCACCGCGGCCACCGACAACACGGCCGCGGCCGCCGAGGCCGCCAAGCACATGGCCGAGCTCATCGGCGGCTCGGGCACGGTCGCGATGATCGTCCACGACCAGACCAGCCTCACCGGTCAGCAGCGTCGCGACGGCTTCATCGAGTGGATGGAGGAGAACGCTCCCGACGTCGAGCTGCTGCCCGTGCAGTACGGCGAGGGCGACCAGGCGAAGTCCGCCGACATCGCGAAGTCGATCATCGCAGCCAACCCCGACCTCGACGGCCTCTACGGCTCCAACGAGGGTTCGGCGATCGGTGCCGTCAAGGGCGTCGAGGAGGCCGGTGCCGAGGGCATCACGGTCATCGGCTTCGACTCCGGGCAGGCCCAGATCGACGCGATCGAGTCGGGCCTGATGGCCGGCGCGATCACCCAGAACCCGGTCGGGATGGGTGAGGAGCTCGTCAAGGCCGCCGTCGCCGCGATCAACGGCGAGGAGCTGCCGGAGAGCATCGACACCGGCTTCTACTGGTACGACGAGTCGAACGTGGCCGACGAGGAGATCCAGGCCGTCCTCTACCAGTGAGCACCGGCCTCGTCGAGGCCTGCTCCACGACCTGACGTGGCGTCGGTCCGGGTGTCCAGCCCGGGCCGGCGCCGTGCTCGGCCACCCCCTCGTCCGTCACCTCCCAGGAGCCCCGATGACGCGTCAACTGCCCCGCGCGCACGACCTCGCACCACTGCTCAAGTTCAAGAAGCCGGTGCTCTCGCCTCGTGACCGGCGCCTCGCCTCCTGTCTGACCATCCACGACCTGCGCGACGTCGCACGGCGGCGGACGCCGAAGGCCGCGTTCGACTACACCGACGGGGCCGCCGACGCGGAGGTGTCTCTCGCCCGGGCGCGCCAGGCGTTCGAGGACGTCGAGCTACATCCCTCGATCCTGCGTGACGTCGCCCGTGTCGACACCTCCTGCGAGGTGCTGGGGGCCCGGGCGGCGCTGCCCTTCGGCATCGCCCCGACCGGGTTCACCCGGCTCATGCAGACCGAGGGAGAGATCGCCGGCGTCACCGCGGCGGGCGCGGCCGGCATCCCCTACGCCCTCTCGACCATGGGCACCACGTCCATCGAGGACGTCGCGGCCGCGGGGCCCGCCACCCGCAAGTGGTTCCAGCTCTACATGTGGAAGGACCGCGAGCGCTCGATGGCGCTCGTCGACCGGGCCGCACGAGCCGGGTACGACACGCTGCTGGTGACCGTCGACGTGCCGGTTGCAGGGGCGCGGCTGCGCGACACCCGCAACGGCATGACGATCCCGCCGACGCTCACGCCGCGGGTGGTCGCCAACGCGATCCCGCGGCCGGCGTGGTGGTTCAACCTGCTCACCACCGAGCCCCTGGCCTTCGCCTCGCTCGACTCGTGGTCCGGCACGGTGGGCGAGCTGCTGGACACGATGTTCGACCCGACGGTCACCTACGACGACCTGGCCTGGATCCGGGAGCAGTGGCCCGGCAAGCTCTGCGTCAAGGGCGTCCAGACGGTCGCCGACGCCGCCCGTCTGGCGGAGTCCGGGGTCGACGCGATCGTGCTCTCCAACCACGGCGGGCGCCAGCTCGACCGGGCGCCGGTGCCGTTCCACCTGCTGCCGCGGGTGGTCGACGAGGTCGGGGACCGGGTCGAGGTGCACCTCGACACCGGCATCATGTCGGGCACCGACGTGGTGGCGGCGATCGCCCACGGGGCCCGGTTCACGATGATCGGCCGGGCCTACCTCTACGGGCTGATGGCCGGCGGGCGCCCGGGGGTGGACCGTGCCATCGACATCCTCCGGGGCCAGGTCGAGCGCACGATGCGGCTGCTGGGCGTCAGCTCGCTCGCCGAGCTGGAGCCGGGTCACGTCACCGCGCTGAACAGGTGGGGTCCTCGGTGAGCTGCACGGACCCGGGGACGCCCTCCACCTGGTGGCTCCCAGAGCGTTGACGTCAGCGTCGTCCCCAGGTGCGGTACACAGGTCCCATGTGGTTCGACACCTGGTCCGACGTCCTGCGGGTGCTCCTGGTGGGGCCCGCCTCCTACCTCACCGTCGTGCTGGTGCTGCGAGCCTCGGGCAAGCGCACGCTGGCGAAGCTGAACGCCTTCGACCTCGTCGTCACCGTGGCCCTGGGCTCCACGCTCGCGACCATCTTCCTGAGCAAGGACGTGTCGTGGGTGGAGGGTGCGGTCGCACTGGTGGTGCTGGCCGTGCTGCAGATGCTGGTCGCGGCGCTGACCTCCCGGGTCCCGTTCGCCCGCCAGGTGGTCACGGCCGGCCCGACGCTGCTGCTGCACGACGGCCTGCTGCTCGAGGACGCCCTGCGGGCGGCCCGCCTCACCGGTGCCGAGGTGCGTCAGGCGGTCCGGGGCAGCGGTGTCGGCGACCTGTCCACCGTCGCGGCGGTGGTCCTCGAGAGCGACGGGAGCCTCAGCGTCATCGAGCACGCGCAGGCGGGCGACCGCAGCGCCCTGGTCGACGTCCCCACCCCTGGCTGATCAGCGCCCTCGGCGGGTCAGGGCCGGATGCCCTGCAGCACCACGGAGGCGGTGCGCTCGACCCACTCGTCGGTGAGGCCCTCGGGTCCGCGCACGAGCATCGCCACCAGGGCCGCCCCGATCACCAGCTCCATGACCGTGACGGCGTCGAGGTCGGGCCGGACCGCGCCTGACTCGGCAGCCGCGCGCAGGTAGTCCTCGACGCCGATCCAGCCCTGCGTGGAGAAGCGCTCCAGCAGCCGGGCGTGCAGGCTGGGGTCGGCGGCGGCCTCGGCGATCAGCCCGGGCACGGCGAGCCGGGCCAGGGGAGTGGTGAGCAGGTCGGCCGTCCGTCGCACCAGGGTGCGCACGTCGTCCTCGAGCACGCCGGTGTGGGCGGTAGGAGTGGCGTCGGCGTCGCGGAACGCCGCCTCGTGCACCAGGTGTGCCTTGCTCGGCCAGCGTCGGTAGACGGCGGGGCGCGACGTGCCGGCGCGGTCGGCGATCGCCGCCACCGTCAGGTCGGCGTACCCCACCTCGGCGAGCAGCGCGGTGGCGGCGTCGAGCACCGCGCTGTCTATACGTGCGTCACGAGGTCGTCCGTTGTCCTTGCTCATATCCGTGACGAGTGTAACGTAACCGGGTGTGACCCTCATCACCAGCAGCATCGTGGAGCTCTCCGACCTCGTCGACGCCCGCTACGGCGGCAAGGCGCTCGGCCTCGCCGAGCTGGCCGCCGCCGGCTTCGACGTCCCCGCGGCCTTCGTGATCGCCGACGCCGACCCCGACGCCCTGCCCGCCGACCTGGCGGAGCGCTACGCCCGCCTGGCGCCCCCCGGCAGCGGCACCACCGTCGCGGTGCGCTCGTCGGCTGCCGGTGAGGACGGCGCCGAGAGCTCCTTCGCCGGCCAGTACGAGTCGGTGCTGGGGGTCCGCGACCTCGACGAGCTGGTCGCGGCGATCCGGCGCTGCGTCGAGTCGACCGGCTCGGAGCGGGCCAGCGCCTACCAGGCCGACTCCGGGATCTCGGGGACCATGCACCTGGTGGTCCAGGAGATGGTCGAGGCCCGGGCCGCCGGCGTGGTCTTCACCGCCGACCCGGTCAGCGCCCGACGTGACCTCGCGGTCGTCGACGCGGTCCGCGGGCTGGGCGAGGCGCTGGTCGACGGGTCGACCGCCTCCGACCACTACGAGGTCGACCGCGACGGCGCCATCGTGACCCGGGTGAGCGGCGACCGGCCCGCCCTCAGCGACGCCGAGGTGGGTGCGGTGGCCGCCGGGGCCAGGGAGGCCGAGGCGCGCTGGGGCCGCCCGCTCGACCTCGAGTGGGCCATCGACCGGAGCGGCCGGCTGCGCTGGTTGCAGGCCCGGCCCATCACGACCCTGCCCGGCGCCCTGGACGAGATGGACTCCCAGGTCGCCGGGGCCGACCACGTCTACACCCGCTGCAACATCGGCGAGATGATGCCGGGCGCCTTCTGCCCGCTCACCGCCTCGGTCAGCGGCCAGGCCATCGAGCGCGCCATGCAGACGGTGCAGGTGATCGCCGGCTTCCAGCAGGCCTACCAGGACGACCGGTGGCTCCAGCTCGGCTACTTCTCCGGCCACCTCTTCCTCAACATGACCGAGGGCACGGCGCTGAGCTCGGGCATCTTGGGCAACTCCCTGGAGCAGTACTCGATGTCCATCGCCGGCCGGGTCGTCGACGAGCTGGTGGCGCAGCCCCCGAAGCCGTTCCCGGTGCGGCTGGTCAACACGGTGCGGCTGACGACCTTCGCGGTCTCGGCGGGCGTGGCGATCCGACGGCTGGACCGGAAGCTCGCGGCGTTCGCCACCCCCTCGGCGCCGTCGCCGGCGGCCCTGCTCGCCGAGCTCGACGCGGGCGTCGAGCTCTACGACGAGGCCACCCTGACCCACGTGCGGTCCTCGTCGCGCTCGGCCGTCGCGGCCAACGTCCTCGAGGAGACCGTGGTCAAGGAGGCGGTCAAGGCCGGGCGCAGCGAGGAGGACGGCCGCGCGCAGGCCTCCGCGCTGATGGCCGGCGGCACCGACGTGGAGAGCGCCGTGATGCTCGGCCAGCTCGACGCGGTGGTCGACCTGCTGGCCGCTGACCGGGAGGCCGGGCAGCGCTTCCTCGACGCGAGCCCGGGCGAGGCCGTCCTCGCGCTGACCGGCGACAGCAGCGCGGTCGCGCGCGACCTCAACGCCTTCCTGGAGCGCCACGGGCACCGCGGCTACCGCGAGCTGTGCCTGCGCGACCCTTCGTGGGGCGACGACCCCGAGGGTCTCGGGACCATCATGCAGGCGATGCTGCGCGCGCGCCTGGCGACGGGGCGGTCGAGCCGGCCGGCGCGCACCCACGACGACGCCCAGCTCTCGCGCGCGGTGCGCACCCTGGCCCGGATGGCGCGCAAGGGGGCAGCAGGGCGCGAGGGCACCAAGTCCCGGATGGTGCTCGTCGCCCACCGGCTCAGCCGGGGCTACCGGCTGCTCGGGGAGCAGCTGGCCGAGCTCGGCCGGTTGCCCGACGCCGACCTGGTCTTCTTCTTCCACCGCTCCGAGCTGCCGGAGCTGCTGTCGGTGCCGGACACCTCCGAGATGGTGGCGGCCGCCCGCGCCCGGCGTGACGCACTGCCCTTCCAGGCCCGCCTGGAGTTCCCCGACGTCTCGGTCGGCAAGCCGGTGCCGTTCGTGCCGCAGCCGCCCCAGGGCGTCGAGGACGGCGTGATCGTGGGCCGCCCGGCCTGCAGCGGGTCCGTCGAGGGCACGGTGCGGGTCGCGACGACGGTCACCGAGGCCCAGGACCTGCAGCCGGGGGAGATCCTCGTGGCGCCGGTGACCGACGTGGGCTGGACGCCGTACTTCACCCTGATCGCCGCGCTGGTCACCGACATCGGCAGCTCGGTCTCGCACGGCGCGGTCGTGGCCCGCGAGTACGGCCTGCCCTGCGTGGTGAACACCCAGGGCGCGACCCGGGTGCTGCGCACCGGCGACCGGGTCCGCGTCGACGGCGACCGGGGCACCGTCACGATCCTGGCCCAGACGGGTCAGCCGGTGCCCGAGGAGGCGGCCACCCCGGCGTAGCCCTCGCGGTAGGTGGGGTACGTCGGCACCCATCCGGTGGCCCGGAGCCGGGCGTTGGAGATCCGCTTGCCGTGGGCCCGGGTGGCGTCGGCGGGCGGCGGTGGGGTCACGCCGAGCACGCGGGCGATCTCGCCGGCGACGTCGCCCAGCGGGGCCGGCTCGTCGTCGTTGCCGAGGTAGACGGGCTCGGGCGCCTCGGGGCGGGTGAGCAGGTGGACGGCGGCCGCGGCCGCGTCGTCGCGGTGGATCCGGTTGGTCCACCGGCCGGGGTCGTCGAGGTCGCCCGCGGCCACCTTGTCGACCAGCCGGGAGCGCGCGCCGTCGTAGAGGCCGGAGCAGCGCAGCACCGTGCCGCCCGGCACCCGCTCGGCGAACAGCTCCTCGGCCTCGAGCAGCACCCGCGCCGGTCCGTCGGCAGGGGAGGGGACGAGGCTCTCGTCGACGAGCGTCCCGTCGGGCACGTCGCCGTGCACGCCCGTGGAGGAGACCAGCACCGCCCGCTCGGGACGCTGCCCGGTGGCCTCGAGGGCGTCGAGGGCGCGCCGCATGCCGTCGACGTACGTCGCCCGGTAGGCGTCCTCGGAGCGCGGCCGGGCGGTCAGGGCGACGACCAGGTGCCGCAGCTGGAGGGCGGGCAGGTCGGGGGACTCCCGCGTCAGGTCGACCGACAGCCCGCGCAGCGGGGCGGGCACCAGGTCACCGCGGCGGCGCAGCGCCAGCACGCGGTGCCCGCGCTCGGCGAGGCGGAGCCCGATGCGCGACCCGAGGTCGCCGCACCCGATCATCAGCACGTCTGCGTCCGCGGCATCCACGGCTCGACCCTAGGTCAGCGCTCCTCACCCGCGGCGCCGCTCGGCCCCGAGTTGTGTGCGGCAGGCGTGGTGTGTGACGGTTGAGGCACCGACGCGGGGTGGAGCAGCTCGGTAGCTCGCTGGGCTCATAACCCAGAGGTCGCAGGTTCAAATCCTGCCCCCGCTACAAGAAGATGGCCCCTGACCGGCGGAGACGCAGGTCAGGGGCCATCTGTGTGTCTCGAGCCGGAAAGTGTGGAGTCCTGGATCAACCAGGTTGATCCAGGACTCCACACTTCTGGTCGGGGGCGGCGCGAGTTCCGGCCGGCGTCGCAACCAGGCCACCTCGTGGTCACCCGCAGGTCGCGCCGGGCCGACAGCGTCCGCGTCGTCCACCCATCGCGACACTCTCGGGAGATCGACCATGCGCGTGCCCTCACGTCTGTCCGTCCTGCTCGCCACCACCATCGCCGGCGCTGCAGCGTCCTCGGCGTTCCTCGCTCCGTCCGCCGTGGCGGCCGGGCCGCCGGAGCACGTCGGCGTCGCCACCATCGCCCACCGCGGTGCGATGGGCCACGCCCCGGAGAACACCATGGCAGCCTTCGAGCTGGGGGTGGAGATGGGCTCCGACCTGGTCGAGGCCGACGTGCAGCGCTCGAAGGACGGCGTCCTGGTGCTGGTGCACGACACGACCCTCACGCGCACCACCGACGTCGAGGAGGTCTTCCCCGACCGGGCGCCGTGGCGGGTCGGCGACTTCACCTACGCGGAGATGCAGCGGCTCGACGCGGGCTCCTGGTTCTCCGAGGAGCACGCCGGCGAGCCGGTGCCGACGATGGCCGACATGGTCCAGCGGCTCCGGCGCAGCCGTGCCGGCATCCTGATGGAGGTGAAGTCGCCCGCCCTCTACCCCGGGATCGAGCAGCAGGTCGCCGACGAGCTCGCCGGCTTCCCCGGCTACCTCACCTCCGCGGTCCGCTCGGAGCGGCTGGTGGTGCAGAGCTTCGACTGGGCCTCCATGGCGCGCTACCACGAGATCCAGCCCTCGGTGCCCGTCGGCCTGCTCGGCCGGCCGGCGGAGCAGCTGCTGCCCGAGCTGTCGACCTGGGCCGACCAGATCAACCCGAGCTTCCGCTCCTTCGACGCGGCGTACGTCGACGCGGTGCACGACGCCGGGATGGAGGTGCACACCTACACCGTCAACGAGCGTGCCGACATGCACCTGGTGCTCGACCGTGGGGTGGACGGGGTGATCACGAACGTCCCCGACGTGCTGGAGGACGTGCTCGCCGAGCGCCGCGCCCCCGCGGACGCCGCGTAGCCGGACCCGGCCGGGGGTTGGCGGGCGCCCCGGGTGAGGTTGCGAATGAGAATCGTTTTCAGTAGGTTCCTCGCGTTCCATCCTCACCCCCCCAAGGAGAACGACATGCCTGCCACCCATGCCCCCACCCGCCGCCTCATCGGATCCCTCGCGGGCGCCACCGCCGCCGCGACCGTGCTCGTCCTGGGCGGCCCGGCCGCCCAGGCGGCCCCGGCCTGCACCGACCCGGTCGCGGGCGCCCTGCACGCCGGCCACGACCGCACCGGCGACCCTGCGGGTGTCTTCCACACCGCCGAGGACACCTACTGCGACGTCCGCGGCTGACGGGTCCCTCCCGGTGACGACGGCAGCCATGCGGGTGGCACGAGCGGTCGGGACGCTGTGTCTCGGTGCCGCGCTGGTGGTGGCGGTTCTCGGGCCGCTGCGACCGGCTCCGGCGACCGCCCGCGCGGACGCCCCCTGCGCTGCCGTCGTCGTGGGGGAGTCCGGGACGTGGACACGTCGTCTCGTCCCGGACTTCCCGGTCGGTCCGCGACAGGCGCTCTCGCACGCCGTCGAGCGCACCGTCCCCTCGCGCCAGCTGCTCACCAACGGCCAGGCCGTGCTGCGCAGCACGGACGGCTGCGCCTGGCAGGAGGTCTGGCGGCTGCCCGACGCGCCCACGGCCGACCTCCCGGTCTCCGCCGAGCACGACCGCGTGCTGCAGGTCCTCCAGCACCCGGTCGACCCCCGCCGGGTCTGGTTGGTGGTGGCGGTGGGGCAGGGGATCGCGGAGCGGGTCGACGCCGGGCTCCTCCTCACCCCCGCCGCCGCGGAGCAGCGCGACGGCACCAGCACGGTCGTCCTGCGCAGCACCGACGGTGGCGAGACCTGGGCGCAGGACGCGGCCCCGCCGATGCCGGGCGCCCCCGGGGTCCTGCGGGCCAGCCCGACCCATCCCGACCTGCTCCTCGTCCCCACCGCCTCCGGCCTGTACCGCAGCCACGACGGCGGCCGCAGCTGGACCCTCGTCCCTGCCGCGCTGCTGCTGCCCGGCGGTGGCACGAGACCGCTCGACGGCATCGCCAGCCCGGTGCTGGTGGACGTGGCCGTCGACCCCCGCACCCCCCAGGTGCTGCACGGACGCACCAGCGTGCCCGTCGTCTCGCAGGACGCGGGCCTGACCTGGCGCCGCGTCGTCGACGAGGTCGGCGCGTTCACCGGACCGTTCCTCTCGGATGCCCCGGGCCAGGAGCCCGACCTGCTGGTGGCGCGCCAGGTGGACACCACCAGCCCCGTCGAGGAGCTGCTGCTCGGTGACCGGCTCGCGACCCGGGCCCCCGTCGGGCCCGACGCACTGGGCGGCGTGCCCTGGCGCGCCGCCTGGACGAGCGCCGGCGTCGTCGTCTCCACCTGGGACCGCGGCAACGCGGCCGCCTTCCCCGACACGGGCCTCTACCTGGCCGGACGTGACGGCTCGCTGCTCGACATCGACGACCTGGCGCTCCCGTGGGTGCGCGGGGTCCAGGCCGACTCCGTCGACGCCGTGCACCTGCACACCCGCGGCGAGCTCCTCACCCTGTCCCCGACCTCCGGCCCCACCCCGGCCGGGCAGGTCGATCTCGACCCCTTCGACACCGGTACGCCGGCACCGCCGGCCCCGGCCGAGCTGCGGACCCCGGCCCGTCTCGAGGCGCCGACGGGCGAGCAGGTCGACCTGGACGCGCTGCTCGCGCTGCCCGCCCGCCCGCTCCCGCTCGACGTGTACTTCCTCGTCGACACCTCCAACAGCTTCGAGCCCGACATCGACGCCGTCGCCGAGTCCCTCGGCGACCTGGTGGACCGCCTGACCCGCGCGGGTGTCGACCTCCGCGCCGGGGTGGGCGAGCTCGGCACCCGCGAGGGCTCCCGCTACCGCCGGCACGCCGACCTCGCGCGCCCGGGTCCGTCGCTGGTGCGCGGCTTCGAGGCGCTGCGCACCGGCGGCGGCGACGAGGCGCACCTGGTGGCGCTGCACCAGACGGCCACCGGCGCCGGTCTCGTCGGCACCACCGGCCCGTCGGTCCCGGCCGGGCAGGCCCCGACGTGGCGCCGTGGCGCCCTGCGCACCGTCGTGGTGGTCACCGACACCGCGTTCATGGACGAGGGCGACCCCGACGCGCCGGAGCGCGCCGCGGTGTACGACGCCTTCGCCCGTCAGGACGTGCGGGTCGTCGGGCTGGAGGTCGTGCGCGAGACCGGCGACGACGGCGTCCCCGGCCGGTACGCCGGGGTCGAGGCCGCGGACGCCGCCGGGCGCACGTTCGACACGCCCGCCCGGCGCGACTTCGAGGACGTCGCCGCAGCGACCGCTGCCCTCGCGCCCGCGGGCGGGGTCGACTGCCGCGGGAACGGGACCACCGAGATCGCCGAGGGAGACCCGCTGGTCTGCACCACGACCGCCCTCCACCTGGCCGACCTGTCGACGGTCGCGGCCGCGCTGCGGCGCGTCCTGCTGGCCCAGGCGACCCCGCAGGAGGTGACGCTGCGGGTCCGGGGCGACGTCCGCGTGGTCCAGCAGGCACCGGCCGCCTGGACCTGGCCGGGCATCGACGTGCGTCGCGGCCACCGCCTGCCCGCCCGCGGCACCGTGACCTGCCCCGACGAGCCGGGTCGGCACCTGCTCCGGCTCAGCGCTGCCGTGGCGGGGACCCGGGTCGCCTCGGCGCGCACCCTGCTCACGTGCGGCAGCACGGGCGGGCCGCCGGTCGCGGCGGGCGCTCCCGCCCCCGACCCCGTGCCGGCCGCCGACGGCGTGCCCGTCGGCACGGCCCCTACCGGGCCGGCGCCCGCGCCCGCCCTGCCGCCACCGGCGCTGGCACCTGCAGCCCCGGCGCCCGTCGGCGGCGCGGCGCCCGCCGTGGGGACGGCCGCCGCCCCCGCCCCCGCCGGCGCGGCGGCCCCGGGGACGCTGGCCGCGCCCGCGGCCGGTGCGGAGCAGGCCGACTCGCCCGAGCTGGCCCGGGCCGGGGCTCAGGCCGGGGCTCAGGAGGACGAGGCGGCGCCACTGCTCCTGGGTGCCGGTCTCCTCACCGCCGCGGCAGCCGTCGGCGCACGCCGACGCCAGCAGTCCTTCCAGCACTCACCCCAGATCTCCGGCCGCCCCTTTCGCACCCGCACCCGAAGGACCCCTCGATGACCAAGCTCCCCGTTCCCTCCCCGCGCGCCTGGCTGCTGCTGGCGGCAGCCGTGCTGCTCGGCTGCTTCGCCTGGGGGCTCGCGTGGCTGTCCCCCGAGGACCGGGGCGAGCGGGTCGGCCTCGACGAGCTCGCCTCGCTGGTCGCGGAGGAGCAGGTGACCTCCGCGGTGCTGCTCGACCAGGACGCGCGGGTCGAGGCCCGGGTCGCCGACGGAGCGGAGGTCTGGTCGGCGTACCCCACCTCGGACGCCGCCACGGCCCGGCTGCTGGAGGACCTCGTCGCCTCGGGCGCCCGGGTGGAGGTCGACCCCCAGCCGGGTCGCAGCGCCGGGCGGGTGGTCGTCACGACCCTCCTGCCGCTGCTGGTGCTGGCCGCGGTGTTCGGCGCGGTCGTCGTCGGTGGCGGCGGCGGCGCGACCGGCGAGGTGCGCCGCTTCGGCACGCTGGACCGCGGTCGCCGCGGGGGCCGGGTCGCGCCCCCGGCCACCGGGTTCGCCGACGTCGCCGGTGTCGACGAGGCGGTGGGCGAGCTGCGCGAGATCGTCGAGTACCTGCGCGAGCCGGAGCGCTACAGCACGGTGGGCGCCGAGCCGCCGAAGGGCGTGCTGCTCTTCGGACCTCCCGGCACCGGCAAGACCCTGATCGCCAGGGCGACCGCCGGCGAGGCCGGCGTCCCCTTCTTCTCGGTGGCGGGCGCGGAGTTCGTGGAGTCGCTGGTCGGGGTCGGGGCGGCCCGGGTCCGCGACCTCTTCACCCGCGTGCGCGAAGCGGCGCCCGCGATCGTCTTCATCGACGAGATCGACGCCCTGGGCAGGCGACGCGGGGCGGGCGGCAACGAGGAGCGTGAGCAGACCCTCAACCAGCTCCTGGTCGAGCTCGACGGGTTCACCGCCGCCACCGGGGTGGTCGTGATGGGCGCCACGAACCGTCCCGACATCCTCGACCCGGCGCTGGTGCGACCCGGCCGCCTCGACCGGCACGTCGTGGTCGAGGCCCCGGACCTCAACGGTCGTCTGGCGATCCTGCGCGTGCACACGGCCCGGCGCCCCCTCGACCCGGGGATCGACCTGCTCACCCTGGCGCGACGCACCCCCGGGCTCACCGGCGCCGACCTCGCCGGCGTGGTCAACGAGGCGGCGCTGCTCAGCGTGCGCGCCGGCCGCGCCACGATCGACGCCGCCAGCCTGGAGGAGGCCGTCGAGCGCGTCGTCTCGGGTCCGCGCGGCCGCGGCCACGAGGCGACGGCCGTCGAGCGGCAGCGCCTGGCGGTGCACGAGGCGGGCCGGGCCGTGGTGGCCCACGCCGCCGGCGACCACGTGCACCGGGTCACGCTGGCCGCGTCGGGGCCGAGGGTCACCAGCGCCGACGCCGAGACGACCTGCTGGACCCTCGACGGCGTACGCCGCCGGGCGGGCGTGGAGCTCGCCGGTCGGGTCGCCGAGGAGCTGGTGCTCGGCTCGGGCTCGTCGGTGGGCGAGAACGGCCTGACGGAGGCGACCCGCCTGGCCCGCGAGGCGGTGACCCGGCTGGGGCTGGACCCCGACGTCGGGGTCGTCAGGCTGGCCGGGCGGGTCGCCGACGAGGCGCTGGACCCGGAGGCGACCGACCCGGTGCTCTCCGAGCGCCACCGTCGTCTCGTGGAGGACGGCGTGCGCCGTCTGCTCGACGAGGCGCGGGCCGAGGCGCGCACGGTGCTCGAGCGGCACGCGAGCGTGCTCGACAGCCTCGTCGACGAGCTGCTCGAGTCGGAGTCGGTGGACGAGGCGGGACTGCTCCTCCTGCTCGACGGCGACGCCCGGCCCGCGGCGCCGGTGGGCTGACCCCCGGACCCCTGGCCGGGGCGCCGCCGCCGTCTCACGTCGTGACCGCGTCGGCCAGCCGCGCGTACTCGCCGCACTGCAGCACACCGTCGGGGTCGTAGGTCCGCGCGACCTCGGCGAGGCGCCGCAGGGTCGCCGGCGCGTAGGCCCGGCGTGCGGTCGTCTCGTCGTGCGGCGGGCCGAAGTTCGGCCAGATGCCTCCGGTGTCCCAGTCCGACAGCGCCGAGAACAGGCACTGCGCGTGCTCGGAGGAGCCGGTGCCGGGGATGCCGACCGCGAGGACGCTGTAGCCCGCCGCACGGTGGGAGAACGCGTCGGGGTGTGCCGGCGGCCGGGCGTAGGCCCCGCCGAGCGCGCGCACCTCGACGAGCACCTGCGGCGAGCCCGACCCGGGGCCGGCCACGGCGAGCAGCAGCTCGGCGGCCTCGGCCGGGAAGTCGGTCAGCAGCATCGCCGGGTCGGTGCACGGCATCGGGTCGACCGGGTCGGCGTGGACGGCGTCGACCTCGGCGTAGGGGCGCAGCCTGGCGTCGTCGAGCACGACCGGCGCCAGCCCCCTGATCTCGTCGAGCAGGGCCCGGCCCTCCTCGGGGTCGTCCACCCACAGGAAGCGCACCGCCAGGGTCATCCGCCCGACCAGCGGCGGCGGCACCCCCGGCAGGTCCGGCAGCTGGAACAGCGCGAACGAGGTGGAGCCGACCTCCGGCAGCCGGGCCGACCAGTCGCGCCACCGCTGGATCACGCCCTCGGCGTCGGCGCCGTCGAAGTAGATCGCGCCGCCGTAGAACGTCGCCTGCTCGACCAGGTCGAACTCCACCGCGGTCACGATCGCGGTGGCCCCCTTGCCGCCCCGCAGCGCGAAGAACAGGTCGGGGTGCTCGGTGGGGGTGACCCGTCTGGCCACCCCGTCTCCGGTGACCACGTCGAAGGCGCGCACCTTGTCGGCCGCGATCCCGTGCATCCGCGACATCGGGCCCACGCCGCCGCCGGTGGTGAAGCCGACGACCCCGACGTCGCTCGACGAGCCGTTGAGCGGGGCCAGGCCGTAGGGCGCCGCGGCCTCGATCACGCGCAGCCACTTCACACCGGCCCCGACCCGCGCCCAGCCCTCGGGGTGGACGACGAGCTCGTCGAGGCCGGAGGTGACCACGAGCAGGTGCCCGGCGAGCGAGGACTCCGCCCCGTGCCCGGTGGCCTGCACGCCGACGGTGCAGCCGTGCTCGCGGGCGAAGCGGATCGTGGTCGCGACGTCCTCGGGTGTGCGCACGGCCACGACCGCGGCCGGCGCCATCTCGACGGCGAGGTTCCAGGCCGAGGCGCGCACGGCGTACTCGGGGTCGTCGGGGGTGTGCAGGGTGCCGGTCAGTCGCTGGCGCAGCTCCTCGAAGGGGGTGCGTGCGGCGGTCCCGGCGTCGACGGTGTCGTCGAACGTGGTGGTCATGGTCTCTCCTGGGTCAGGGCCTCGTCGGCCTGCGTGGTGGCGTCCGGGTGACGCCAGGAGGACCGTCGCCCAGGTCGCTTGAGGAGGAGTTGGCGGCGACTTGAGGGCCCGGCTCAAGTCGGCTGACGTGGGGTCAGTGGTGCGGCGGCATGAACAGGCCGGCCGGGTCGACGGCGCGGCGTACGGCGCTCAGCCGCGCGTGCACCTCGGGCGGGAAGGCCTTGCGGGTGTCGGAGCGCTCGTCGACCATCGGCAGGTAGGTGCGCCCCGACCAGGGGGCCACGGCGTCGACGAAGCGGCGCGCGTCCTCGCGCTGGCGGGCCCAGCCCGCGGGGTCGGGGTCGAGGCCCACGCCGAGCGCCAGGAAGCGGCCCTCCAACCGGTCCAGCGCCCCTCCGCGGGGGTCGCGCTCGGCGAGGGCGCCCCCGAGCTGGCGCAGCTCGACCAGCGACAGCTCGCTCGCGGAGCCCGGACCCACGGCCCCGAGGACCGCGTCGACGGCGGCGTCGGGCAGGGAGTCGACCAGCACGCTGCTCGCGTACGCCGGGGTGGGGCCCTCGGGCTCCAGGTGCAGCCGCACGAGCGAGGCGGCCGGCACCCGCGCCACCGTGTCGATCTCGGGGGCCAGCGCCCGCAGCGGCGCCAGGACCTCGGTGGCCAGGGCGTCGGAGCCCAGCACGGCGCCGTCGACCAGCACCAGCCGGCGCCCCCGCATCGCGGCCGGCATCGCCTCCTCCTCGCCGACGCTGAGCACCCGGAACGAGGTGGTGACCTCGCGCGGGGCCGTCTCGCACCACGCCACCCAGGCGGGCAGCACCCGCTCCAGGTGGGTCCAGTCCCAGGCCAGCGTGCCCGCCACCACGCTCCGGACGGGGTACAGCTCGAACTCGAGCGCGCACACCACGCCCAGCGGGGCACCGCTGCCGCGCAGCGCCCAGAACAGCTCGGGCTCGCTGTCGGCGCTGGCCCGCACCACGCTGCCGTCGGCGAGCACCACCTCGGCCGCGCGCACGGCGTTGCACTGCAGGCCCAGCCGGCGGGCGTACCAGCCGATCCCGCCGCCGAGGGAGTAGCCGACCACGCCGACGTCGGGGGAGGTGGGGTGCAGCGCGGCCAGACCGTGCCGGCCGGCCGCCTCGGCGAGGTCGCCCCAGAGCACGCCGGCGCCCACCCGTGCGGTCCGGGTCTCGGGCGAGATCCGCACCTCGGTCATCGCCGAGGTGCGCAGCAGCACGGCGTCGGCCAGCCGACCGGCCAGCGGCGGCGCGCCGTGCCCGGTGCCCTGCGCGGCCACCGATAGCCCGCTCGCAGCAGCGGCCCGCACCACCTCGCCGACCTCCTCGGCGCCGGCCGGGTAGGCCACGGCGGCCGGGTGGTCGTCGAGCATGAGGTTCCACGGCGTGCGGGCCAGGTCGTACGCCGCGTCGCCGGGCAGGCAGACCGCCCCGCCGCACAGCCCACGCAGCCCGCGGGCCCGGTCGTCCTGCTGCACCGTCACGAGCGTCTCCTGTCCGCCTGGTCGTCGAGCATGCCCGCCCCCACTTGAGGACGACTTGAGCCGACCTCGTCGAGGATGCGGCGCACGGTCGCCGGGGTGAGGAACAGCCGCCGCGCGACGACCTCGGGCGCCAGCCCCGAGGCCGCCAGGTCGACGACCCGGCGCTCGGTCGGCGAGGGCCCGCGAGGCGCCTCCGGACAGCCGACGACCGGGTGGCCGCGTCGCCCCAGCCCCTCCCGGGCGGCCTCGTGGAGGCCGCCGGCACCGAGCTCCTCGGCGGTGCGGTGCGCCGCGAGCAGCAGCGGGACGGCCTCGGCGTCGGGCACCCGCGACAGCCGGCCCAGCGCGCAGCGGGCCCGAGCCAGGGCCAGCGCCGCCGGCGTGCGGGAGAGCAGCGCGACCGCCTCGCGCAGGTCGTCGACCCCGTCGGCGCCGCGCAGCTCGCCGAGCTGGCAGAGCCCCTGGCCCAGCGCACCGGGAGCACCCCACGAGCGCAGCAGGTCGACCTGGGCCGCGGCGGTCTCCTGCGCTGCCGCCGCCTCACCCAGCGCGTGCAGCGCCGCGGCCCGCACGGCGCGCCAGGGGTTCCACACCGGGTTGGCGATGGCGATGCCGACCGGCGCCTCGTCGAGGGTGGCCAGCGCCTCCACCGGTCGGCCCTCGGCCAGCAGCAGCCGGGCCCGCGCCTGGGACAGGAGGCGTCCGCCCTCGCCGAAGACCGGCCCCGGGGTGAGCCCGTCGGCGACCCGGCGGGCCGCCGCGACGTCGCCGCGGTCGAGGTGGCAGCAGAGCGAGAACGCGCGTCCGACCGCCTCGCCGATGCCGGTGCCGCCCCACATCCGGTCCTGCTCGAGCCCGTCGCCCAGGCACGCGAGGGCGCCGTCGAGGTCGCCGTGCAGCCAGCGCTCGAACCCCTCCCACAGGTTGATCGACAGGGTCGCGAACAGCGACCCCCGCGCGCTCGCGACCCGGCGGGCGCGGCTCCAGAAGTCGCCGAGCGGCTCCTCGCAGACGGTGAGGACGACGGCGGCGTTGATCCAGAAGAGGCCGTCGTCGACGCCGAGCAGCTGGTCGTCCGCGAGCGCCCGGCGCGCCATCGCGACGACACCCTCCCGGTCGGTGCCGGCGACCAGCGACTCCAGCGCGATGGTCGCCGCCAGCATCTGCGCGCCCGCTCCATGGCCCTCCGGCGTCGGTGCCGGCGTGCGCCAGCCGTCCTCGTGGGCGTGCAGGAAGCCCGCCATCCGCTGCAGCGCGACCAGGCCCTGCCGCTGGTCCGCCGACCCCGGTGCACCCGGCGGGAGACAGGCGGCGGCCTCGCGGGCGAAGGCGGTCGCCACGCCGGGCGGGCTGGCGAAGACGTGGGTGGCGCCGCAGGCCAGCGCGATCTCGCCGCGCCGGGCCGGGTCGGGGTGCAGGCGGTAGGCCTCCTCCAGGTGGGCCACCCCGGCGGCGCCGTCGAACGCGGCCTCGAGCATCCCCAGCTGCAGCAGCGCCGTCGGCCGCCAGGACGCCTGCGGCTGCTCGTCGAGGGCGCGGCGCAGGTAGGTCGCCGCACTCTCGGGCGCGCCCCGGTCGGCCGCCGCCGCTGCGGCGCTGCGCAGCAGCTCACCGACCTGCTCGTCACCGCGGGCCGGGGCCACGAGCAGGTGGGCGGCGACCTGCTCGTCGCTGCCCCCGCGGGCGCGCAGCACGCCTGCGGCCCGCTCGTGCCAGCGGGCCCGCTCGACCGCCGCCAGGGACTGGTGCAGGGCGTCGCGCACCACCGGGTGCACGAAGGAGATCGGCTGGTGGTCGCCGAGCACCTCGGCACGGGTCAGCTCGCCGAGGGCTGCCACGGCCCGGTCCTCGGCCACCCCCGCCAGGTCGGCGACCGTCACCGACGAGGCGCCGTCACCCAGCACGGCGGCGGCCCGGGCCACGTCGACCACGTCGTCGGGCAGGCCGCGCAGCCGCATCAGCACCGTGCTGGACACCGCCCGGGTGCCGATCGCCAGCACCCGGTCGGCGTGCGCGGCGTCCGGCCGCACGTCGTCGGCGGCCAGCGCCCTCAGCAGGTGGCTGAGCAGCATCGGGTTGCCGGCGGTCGTGCGGTGACAGGCCTCGGCGAAGAGCGGCGCCGGCTCGGTGCCCAGTGCGGCGGAGACCAGCTCCACGGTCGCCGCGTACGACAGCGCGGCCGGGCGCAGCAGCCGGGCGTCGGGCTCGAGGGCCAGCTCCGTCAGCGGCGCCTGCTGGCGCAGCTCGTCACCCACGGTGCGTCCCGCGACGACCAGCAGCACCGGGAGCGTGTCCAGGCGTCGGGCGAGGTAGGCCAGGAAGCGCAGCGAACCGGCGTCGCACCACTGGGCGTCGTCGACGGCCAGCACGAGCGGCCCCCGCGCCGCCAGCGCGGCCACGAGCCGGTGCAGCCCGTCGAGCACGGCGAAGCCGTCGACGCGGCCCCCCTCGACGAGGTCGAGGACCCCGCGGGCCGCCCCGGCGTCGCGCAGCAGCCCCTCGCGCCCCGGACCCTCCCCGAGCGCCGGCCCGAGCAGCTGGCGCACCACGCCGTGCGCGAAGGCGGTCTCCAGCTGCGAGCCGCGGGCGGTGAGCAGGCGCACCGAGCGCTCGGCGGCCAGCCGGCCGGTCTCCAGGAGCAGGCGGGTCTTGCCGATGCCGGCCGGCCCCTGCACCACGACCAGCCCGGAGCGTCGCCGGGCGAGCGCCTCGACCGCGCCCCGCAGCGTGACGAGCTCGTCGTGGCGCTCGACGAGCGGCGCCGCGTCGGCGGCGGCCGGGGCGCCCGGCGCGGCCGGAGGGGTCGGCGCCGTCGGCGCGGCCGGGACCGGCAGCAGGTCGGGGGAGTGGGCCAGCACGGCGGCCTCCAGGCGCTGCAGCGCCGGGCCCGGGTCGACCCCGAGCTCGTCGGCCAGGGTCCGCCGGGCGGTGCGCAGCGCGGCGAGGGCGTCGGCCTGGCGCTGCGAGCGGTAGAGCGCCACCGTGAGGGCGCGCCACCGCTCCTCCCGCAACGGGTCCTCCTGCACCAGGGCCTCGAGCTCGGGCACCAGCACCGCAGGGTCCTCGACCTCCAGCCGGGCCGCCAGCAGCCGTTCCCGGGCGACGCGGCGCAGCTCGGTGAGCCGGGCGACGTCGGCGGCCACCCAGGGCTCGTCGGCGTACTCCGCGAGCGCGGGGCCGGTCCACAGCGCGAGCGCCTCGCGCAGCACGGCGGCGGCCTCGGCGGGCCGCTCGAGGCGCTCGGCGCGCGCCACGAGGGCCTCGAACCGCCACGCGTCGACCGCCTCCTCCGGCAGCCGCACGGCGTAGCCGGGGCCCTCGCGCACGATGACCGCGGAGCGGGCGCGGGCGGCCGCGCCCGGTTGCAGCCGACGGCGCAGGTGCGAGACGTAGGACTGCAGCGCACCGACCGCGGTGTCGCCGGCCTGCCCGCCCCACACCGCCTCGACCAGCCGCTCGACCGGCACCAGCTCGCCACGGGCCAGCAGCAGGACCGCCAGCACCGCGCGCTGGCGCCGCCCACCCAGGTCGAGGGGCGCGCCGTCGTACGACGCCCCCAGACGGCCCAGCAGGCTCACCCGAAGCAGGTTCGTCTCGTCCACCGGCACATCCACGCGCTGTGCACGCCCGGTCGGCGTGCATCCTCCAGGCTAGGCGAGCAGGAGGGTGCAGCGGCAGTGGTTATCGCCGGCGCCGCCGCGCCTGCGGGGAGCCCCGGGAGCCGACCCGCTCGTCACCACGAGGACGTGGTGATGCCCGGCAGCTCGCCGCGGTGGGCCAGGGTGCGCAGGTTGATGCGCGACAGGCCGACCTTGCCGACGTAGCCACGCGGGCGCCCGTCGACCTGGTCGCGGTTGCGCACCCGCACGGGCGAGGCGTCGCGCGGCAGTCGCGCGAGGGCACGGACGGCCGCGTCCCGCTCCTGCGGCGTGGCCGCGGTCCGCACGGCCTCCTTGAGCCGGGCGCGGCGCTCGGCGTAGCGGGCGACGGTCCGCCGGCGTCGCTCGTTGGCCACGACCTTGGAGGTCTTCGCCATCAGAGCCGCCCTCCCCGAGCAAGGATGTCGGCGACGACGGCGTCGATGCCGCGCCGGTCAGGGGTGGGTCGGGCTCCGGTGACCTGGCAGGTGCGTGGCATGGACTTCCTCGTGTGTGGGGCTCAGCCCTGGCGGGTCTTGAGCCGGGGGTTGCGCTTGTTGATGACGTAGGTGCGCCCGCGACGGCGCACGAGCTCGGGTCGGCCGGTCGAACGGGCGTCAGCGGCTGGAGTAGGGCAGGAGCGCGATCTCGCGGGCGTTCTTGACCGCCCTGGCCACCATCCGCTGCTGGCGCGGGGTGATGCCCGTGGTGCGACGGGAGCGGATCTTCCCGCGGTCGGAGATGAAGGTCCGCAGCAGGGCGGTGTCCTTGTGGTCGACGTGGTCGACGTCGGGAGCCAGCAGCGGCTTCTTGCCGGCTCGGGGGCCGCGGGGCGTGGTCGGGGTCCGGCGTGCCGGCTTGCGCGTGGTGCTCATCGGGCCACCCTCGGGTCGACGTAGCCGCGCTCGACGGCTCGGACCAGGCGGCGCGGGACCTGGTGGGTCTCACCGGCCACGGTGACGGGCACGAGGTCCGGCGCGGTGGCCTTCCACTGCGAGCGGCGGTGCCGGGTGTTGCTGCGTGAGGTGCGGCGCTTGGGGACGGCCACGAGTGCTCCTTCGGTGTGTGTGTTTGTGTGTGTGGCTCAGGCCGCGTCGCGGATGTCGCCGAGCCAGGGCTCCAGCCCGTCCTCCGCGACGAGCCAGCTGCGGGCGTCGAGCAGGGCCTCCGTCGGGGTCAGCAGGATGTCCTCGAACGCCGCCTCGAGCTGGTCGGGGACGCTGCCGATGCCGGTGACTAGGAGGCGGGTCACCGGGGTGCGCCGCTCCCAGGGGCCGTGGCTGCCGATGCTGAGCTGGCCACCGGCCCCCGACCACTCCAGCTGGACGCCGGGGCGGGTGGGCAGCCAGAACGACCCGCGCGAGCGGAACGGGCCGGCGCCCAGCCGCTCGACCTGGTCCAGCAGGCGGTCGGGGTGGAACGGGCGCGGGGAGCAGAGGTCGAGCCGCCACGCGCCGCCGCCCTCCAGGGCGGGCAGCTCGGTGTCGAGCCCGAGGGAGAGCCACGCGCCGGCCCGGGTCGGCTGGTGTCGCTGGGCGACGATCGTGGCCGGGTCCAGGTCGGCGGGGTCCGTGGCCACGCCCGCCCCCGGCCGGGCCAGGGCCCGCACGAGGTCCGTGGCCGCGGGTCCGGCTCGCCCGTCGAGGACGACGAGGTCGGCCAGCTCGACCTGGGCACAGGCGACCTCGCCCACGCCGCGGTCGTCGCCGGGGTTGGAGTGGGCGTCGCGCTCGCGCAGCAGGTCGTCGCTGAGCAGGTCGTGGACGACGTCCTCCCCGCCCAGGGCAGCCACGATGCTGCTCAGCCTGAGGTGCCGGGCCAGGCGGGCGTCGGTGGTCAGGGCGTGGGCCAGCTGACCGGCCTCGGTGCCGGTCGGCAGGCCGGACACGACCGCGCTCCAGCGTCCGTCACGCGCCAGCCGCTCGAGGGTGGGGAGGATGTCCTCGCGCAGGGCGCACGAGACGCACGCGTGCTCGAGCTGGACCTGCTCGTTCTCCAGGACCCCGGTGGCGTCGCTGACGGTGCGGGAGAGCACCTGGGAGTGCGGGTCGATGCGGTGGCGGACGGTGACCGCGCGGGGCAGGTCCCAGGCCAGGCTCATCATCGTCGTGTCCATCGCGGTCGGGTCGACCCCGGTCACGACGACGAGGGGCGTCCTCATGCGCGGCCCTCGTAGCGACGCCTGAACTTCTCGACCCGGCCCTCGTTGTCGAGCGTGCGGGCGGTGCCGGTCCAGAACGGGTGGCTGTCGCTGGTGATGTCGACGTCGACCACCGGGTAGGTGGTGCCGTCCACCTCGACGACCGCGTCGAGGGGGCGGCCGGCCAGCGTCGAGCGGGTGACCGTGATCCGGCCCGTCGAGCGGTCCCGGAACGCGACCGGCCCGTAGGTGGGGTGCAGGTCCTTCTTCATGAGCTACTCCTAAGAATGAGAATCGTTCTCATCATACATGGATGGTCGGGTCCTGCTCCAGCGCGGCGAGGCGCGGGAAGCGGGGCACCCCCACGACGAGGGCGCCCACGAGGCTGGCGGCCAGCCCGAGCGAGGCTGCCCGCAGCGCCCACTCGGTGCTCGCGGCGCCCGCCACGACGCCGCCGAGCGCGGCGCCGAGGGGGCTGCCGCCCCAGGCGATGAGTCGCGCCGTGGTGTTGACCCGCGACTGCAGGTGCTCGGGGGTGACGACCTGGCGCACCACGATGCCGTTGACGATGAGCGCGGTCATGGCGAGGTTGAGCACCAGCAGCAGCGGCAGGGCGACCAGCAGCGTCGAGGTGAGCGACAGCGCCAGCACCGAGACCAGCGCCAGCGCGTAGCCCGTGGTGGTCAGGAGCCCCACGCCGACGAGGCGCTGGAGCCTGGGCAGCGCGAGGCTCGCGAGGAACGTGCCGACCGCGCCCGCGGCGAACAACCACCCCAGCCGGGGCGAGTCGGAGGCGAGGCCGAGCTGCTCGACGCCGACGACCACCAGCAGCCCGGTGACGGCGCCACCGGCCAGGCTGGCGCCGGTGCCGAGGACGGTGAGCCAGCGCACCACCGGCATCGCCCAGATGTAGCGCAGCCCCTCGGCGACCTCGGCGCGCAGCCGTCGGTCGGGGGCGGCCGGGCGTACGTCGTCGCTGCCGGGCCACCGCAGCCGCGCGGTCAGCGCCGCGGCGCCGAGGTAGGCGAGCCCGTCGATGCCCAGCACGAGCGCGGGGGAGGTGACGGTGACCAGGACCCCGCTCACGAGGGGGCCGACCAGGCCGATCGCGGTGCCGACGGTGACCAGGCTGGAGGTGGCCGAGGCGACCCGGTGGCGCCCGACCATCTGGGGCACCATGCCGAAGGACGCCGCGTCGGCGAAGACGAACAGCGAGGAGATCGTGGCCGCGACCACGACCAGCTGGGTGAACGAGAGCACCCCCAGCAGGTCGGCGGCCGGCACGGTCAGCATCGCCAGGCCGCTGCCCGCGCTGGCCAGCACGAGGACGCGACGGCGGTTCCACCGGTCGACCAGGGCCCCGGCCGGCAGGCCGAGGACCAGGTAGGGCGCCGTCTCCACCGCGGCGACCGCCGCGGTCAGGGCGGCGCTGCCGGTGAGCCGGTAGACCAGCACGGGCAGCGCCACCAGCGTCAGCGCGTTGCCCGCCATCGCGATGGTGCGGGCCGCGAGGAAGCGGCGGTACGTCGGGTCGGCCAGGGCGCTGGTGTCGTTCTCGACCATGGTCACAGGCTGGGCGGGGGCAGGAGGAGCAGGGACTCCGGTGTGGGTGGACGGCCCGCGACGTCGGCCCAGCGGGGCAGGCCGTAGTAGGGGAAGGCCGCGGGGGCGTTGGGCACCAGACCCCGGGCGCAGACGCGCGCGACCCGCAGCGGGGTCAGGGCGACGTCGGGGGTGGTGAGGTCGCAGACCACGACCTCGTGCCCGGCGGCCTCGAGGGCCGTGCGCAGGCCCGCGTGCGTCCCGGTCGGGAGCTCGTCGACGGCGACCCGTGCGGGCGGGGCGGTGAAGCGGGGGAGCAGGCGGCGCTGGACCTCGGGGTCGAGCCAGACCTGGGCCTGTGCGCCGAGGTCGCGCACCCGTTCCTGGCGCTCGCCGGCGACCGCCAGGTAGTCGCGGTCGGGCCGGTGCGGCAGGTAGAGCCCCCGGGACAGGATCCCGGCCTCGACCGCGTCGAAGACCCAGCCGTCCGGCTCCAGCAGCCCCTGGGTGAAGACCCAGCTGTGGATGGCCTCGAGGGCGGCCTTGGTCGCGGTCTCGACCGGGTCCAGCTTGGCGGAGAACCCGCCGGCCACGATGCCGGTCTCGGGGTCGCGGACGACCGCCGCGACCACGGGCACCCCGAACCACGAGGGGAGGGCCAGCAGGTGCAGCTCGAGACGGGAGCCGGCCAGGTGCTCGGCCAGGCCGGGAACGCTGGCCGGGTCGATGCCGCGCGCCGGCAGGTCGAGGTGCCACCACAGCGAGAGCGCGTCGCGCTCGACCAGCTCGAGCAGGCCGCGGCGAGCCGCGTCGTCGAGGCCCTGGCCGGTGGCGATGCCGGCGTAGTTGACGTGGTGCAGCCGCGGGTCGCGGCGGCGCGGGCCGGTGTGCCAGTTCAGGTGCGCCCAGGAGGCGGGCACCAGCACCGGGCCCTCGGCCCCCCGGCCCTCGAGCCAGGCGATCTCGACGTCGTCGGTGAACCGCTCGAAGGGGAACCCCGGCTGCTCGTGCTGCCAGTCGGCGAAGAAGCGGAGGTCGTCGGGGCCCAGCAGTCGGTGCCCGGCGGCGGCGAGCCCGCGCGCGGAGCCGCGGACCAGCCCGGCGGGGACGTAGTTGCCGCAGTAGCGCTCGACCGCCTCGCCGATCGCCGCGACCCGCGCGCCGGGGAGGTCGTCGAAGGTGGTGCCGAGCGAGACCCGGTCGCTGGGCCAGTTGCCGTGCACCCGGGAGTCGGCCACCTCGGCGGTGATGCCGACGTACGAGGCGGGCAGGCCGGGGAGCCGCTCGACCGGGTGCAGGCCCAGGACGACGCCGAGCTCGGGGTCGACGAGGTGCTCGAGCGTCAGCGGGGAGGTGGGGGCGGTCATGCGATGAGCTCCAGGTGGTGGCGGGGGACGGGACGGTGCGGACGCAGGGAGCGCGCGTAGCGGGGGAAGTCGTCGGCGCTGAGCCGCAGGTCGAGGTCGCCGACGTCGCCCTCGCCCAGCACCAGCGGGCCCAGGGTGAGCAGGCGGCCGCGGGCCGCGCCGTGGGCGACCTCGCGCCCGCGCAGGGTGAGGGAGGCGCACCACTGCTCGTGCGGGTCGACGTCGAGGTGGACGACGGCCTGGACCGGCGGGGTCGCCCGGGTGCGGCCGGCGTGGTCGAGGGTCGCGACGCCGCGCGCGGGCTCGCCCGCCAGGACGGTCTCCAGCCAGGTCAGGATGCGGGTGGCCCGGTGGGCCCCGGCGAGGTCGTGGCCCCAGGGGCCGAGCACGAGGTGGGCCGGCCCGCCCCACGCCGCCCAGAGGTCGACGGTGTCGTGGGCGAAGAAGTCGTCGGTGCCGCCGATGGTGAGCAGCGGGCAGTCCAGGGCCGCCACGGCGGCGGCGCGCTCGGCGTCGTGGCGGCGCGCGGTGACGACCTCGCGCCACGGGCGGCGTACGTCGTGGGCCAGCCACCAGCCCAGGCGGGAGGCCAGCTGGAGCACCCCGCCCCTGGTGCGTGCGGTCTCGCCGAGCCCGAGGGCCGGCACCATCGCCACCACGCCGTCGGGCCGCTCGACGCCCGCGGTCGCCAGCGCCGCGTGGGCGCCGTACGAGGTGCCGAGCAGGACGACCGGCGCCGAGCAGCGCGAGCGGACCCAGGCCAGCAGCGCCGGCCCGTCGTCGAGGCGGTCCTCGGCGTAGGGGCGGAAGGTGCCCGGTGACTCGTGGCGCCCGCGCACATCCTGGACCACGAGGCCGATGCCGCGCGCGACCCACCCGGCCGCCTCGCCCTCGTGCCCGGCCGCGCCGTACGGCGTGCGGGCGACCAGCACGGCGCGCGGGCTCCGGGGCCACCACGCGTAGGTGGCCAGGCCACCGACGGTCGTCCTCACCGGGGCTCCGGCGGCACGGGCAGGACGGGGCGGCGGGCCACCGTCAGGTGGTGCAGGTCGACCGTCACGGCCTCGTGGGAGGGACGGTCGCGGCGCAGCAGCTCGGCGGCGACGGTGGTCGCGGCGAGCTCGAGGCCCGCGGGCGGCACCAGCACGCTCGAGGCGACGTGGCGACCGCCCGGCACGGGCCGGGTGAGCGGCTCGGTGTCGCGGTGCGCCGTGGCCGCCCGGCGCCGGGCCGCCACGTCGACGGCGGGCACCGCGGGCGGTGCGAGCAGGACCCGGTCGCCGCTGATCCAGCAGGCCACGCCGGTCGCGGGGAGGTCGCTGTCGTCGTCGCGCGCGACGACGGGTGTGCCGCCCGGTCCGACCCGCGACCCCATCCGGACGAGCGCGGCAGCCAGCGCCTCGGCGAGCAGGCCCTCGCCGACGACGGTGTGGTGGGCGGGGGCAGGGTCGACCAGGCCGGCGTCGACGAGGGCCTCGAGGGCGGCGCGCGCGCCCGCGCCCTCGGGGGTGGCACCGGTGGCCAGGGCCTCGACGAGCTGGTCGCCCTCGGCCCGCGCGAGGTGGACGTGGTGGTGGGTCTCGCCGACGCGGAGGAGGTGGCCGTCGCGGCCGGTGAGGAGGGCGACGTCGGCGCGCAGCCGGGGCGAGCGCTCGTACCGGGTCTGCTGGGTGTGCTGCGTCGTCTGGGTCGTCTGGGTCTGCAGGATCAAGGCGGGGTCCTCGGAGTGGGACGGCCCCCGCGCGCCCGGATGGGCGCACGGGGGCCGGTCGACGGTGCTCGGTCAGTCGGCGTCGGTGGCCTCGACCTCGTCGAAGGGGTTCTCGACCAGCGCGTTGCTGTGCCCGGCGGTGTGCGTCGAGAGCTGGGTGCGCTGGGCGACGGGGGTGAAGAGCTCGTTCATGGGGTTCTCCTCTGTGGTGGGGGGGATGCGGTCCGGATCGGGCCGCGGTCACAACCTAGACCATAACGAGAATCATTATCAACTAGGGATCGACCGAGCTGGGGTCAGGGGAGCGCGAGCTCCTGCTCGACGGCGTCGAGGACCAGGCCGAGCGAGATCGTGCCCCGCCCGGTCGCCCACACGGCGGCCTCCACCTCGACCACGCGGTCCCGGCGTGCGGCCGAGAGCTGCGCCCAGGTGGGGTCGCTCGCCAGGCGGTCGGACAGCGGCTCGGTGTCGTCGGAGGCGGAGAAGGCCTGGGCGAAGACGACGTCGGGGTCGACCGCGGCGACCTGCTCGACGGCCACGCTCGCGAGCGGGTCGTCGCCCGCCGGCCACGGGTAGTCGCTCACCTCGGCGAGCAGCGAGCCGGTCGGGGTCTCGACCGAGTCGACGCCGAGGCTGCCGGGCTCGCCGTACATCGACAGGGTGGTGAGGTCGCTGGGCTCGCTGGCGACGGCCTCGACGCGCTCGGTGAAGGCGTCGGCCGCGGTGTCGGCCGCCTCGCGGGTGCCGGTGAGGTCCCCGACCGTGCGGAGGAAGTCGACCGAGTCGCGCCAGGACCGGGAGTCGACGAGGTAGAGCGGGGCGGCCTTCTCGACGGCGGCCCGCAGCCCGTCCTGGGCGCCGGCCAGGCCGATGACGAGGTCGGGCTCGGCGAGGACCACGTCCTCGACGTTCTCCTCCCCGAAGCCGCCGGTGACCTCGCGCATGTCGGCGTCGGAGCCGACGTAGCGCTCGTCGAGGGCGAGGGCGTCGCGGTAGGCGACCGGGGTGATGCCCACCTCGGTGAGGGCGTCGACGCAGATCATGGTCAGGCACGCGATCCGGGCGGCGGGCTGGTCGAGGGTGATCTCGACCCCGGTGTCGTCGGTGACGCTGACCGGCCCCGACGTGGCCTCGCCGGGCGCGGTGGCCGGCTCGGAGGCGTCGGCCTCGGGGTCGGAGGCGCCGCACCCGGACGCGAGGCCGGCCCACAGCAGGGCGGTCGTGGCGAGGGCGAGAGGGCGGACGGGTTTGCGCATGGTGGCTCCTGTGCTCGAAGGTGTGTCCGTAATGATACTCATTCTCAAGTTGGGACTGGCGCTCGCGGTGCCTGCGGCCGCCACCGCCGCGGTCTGCGTGGGGGACCCGGCGCTCACCCCGTCGACCGCGCTGGCCGCCGTCGCCGATCCCGCACACCCGATGCACGTGGCCGTCTGGGAGGTCCGCGTGCCGCGGGTGGTGCTCGCCCTGCTGGCCGGCGCCGCCCTGGGCGTCTCGGGGCTGCTGCTGCAGGACGTGCTCCGCAACCCGATCGCGGGGCCCGAGCTCCTCGGTGTCTCCTCGGGGGCGGCGGTCGTGACGGCGACGATCGTGGTGCTGGGGCTCGGGGTCCCGGTGGCCGCGCTGCCGTACGCCGCCCTCGCCGGCGCCCTCACCGCCGGGGCACTGGTGCTGCTCGCCATCGGCCGCACCCGCTCGCCCGACCACGTCGCGCTCGTCGGCGCGGCCGTCTCGGCGGCGTGCGGCGGGCTCGTCGTGGCGGTCGTCGGGCTGGGCACCCAGGGCAACGTGGTGGTGCTGTTCCGCTACCTGCTCGGCAGCCTGGCCGCGCGCGGCTGGGACCACGTGGGGGCCGTCGCCCCGTGGCTGGTCGTGGCGATGGCCCTGGCGGTCCTGCTGCGGCGCCGCGTCGAGGCGTTGACCCTGGGGGACGAGGTCGCCGTCGGTCTCGGGGTGCCGGTGCTGCCCACGCGGGTGGCGGCCGTGGCCGTCGCGGCGGTGCTGGCGGCCGCGGTGGCCTCGGTGTGCGGGCCGATCGCCTTCGTGGCGCTCCTCGCCCCGCACCTGGCGCGCCGTCTCGTGGGCACCGTCAGCACCCGCAGGGTCTTCTGGGTGGTGCCCCCGGTGGGCGGCGTCCTGCTGCTGCTGGCCGACCTCGTCTCGCGCACCCTGCTCTACCCGGTCGAGGTCCCGGTCGGCGTGGCGACCACCCTGGTCGGGGTCCCGGCCCTCGTGCTCGTGCTGCGCGGGCGCGCCCCGGTCACGGCGGGCTCGCGATGAGCGCCCTGCGCCTGGCCGGGCTGCTCGCGCTCGCCGTGGGGACGGGGCTCGCGCTCGTGCTCGCCCACCTCTTCCTCGGCCGCTCCGACCTGCCGCCCGCCGAGGTCGTCCGCGTGCTGACCGGCCGGGCGAGCGCCCCGGCGTACGAGATCATCGTCCTGGACTACCGGCTGCCGCGGGTGCTCGTGGGCCTCGGCGCGGGAGCCCTGCTGGCCGTCTCGGGGGTCCTGGTGCAGGCCGTCGTGCGCAACCCGCTCGCCGAGCCGGCCACCACGGGGGTGGGCGCGGGCGCGGCGTTCGCGGTCGTCGTCACCCTGGTCCTCCGGCCCGGCCACCAGCTGGCCTACCCCGCCGCACTGCTGGGCGCCGTCCTGACCGGCGTCGTCCTGTACGTCGTCGGGCGGCGCTCGTTCGCGGTCACCGGCGTCCTGCTCGGGGCGGTCCTGGCTGCCGCGACCTCGCTGCTGCTGGTCGTCGACTCCGCGCCGATCGGCACGGTGCTGCGCTGGCTGGTCGGCTCGCTCAACGCGCGCACCCCCGAGGACTGGGCGCTGCTGTGGCCCTGGCTGGTGGTCCTGGTGCCGGCCGCCTGGCTGCTGGCGTCACGGCTCAACGTCTGGGCGCTGGGCGAGCCGCTCGCGATCGGCCTCGGCGTCCGGCCGGGTCCGCTGGTCGCCGTGGTGATCCTGGTCGCCGTCAGCGGTGCCGCCGCCGCGGTCGCGGCCGCCGGCGCCGTGGCGTTCGTGGGCCTGGTCGCCCCCCACGTCGGGCGCCTGCTGGTCGGGTCCGACCACCGGCTGCTCGTGCCGGTCGCGGCGGCGCTGGGTGCGCTGCTGCTCAGCCTCGCCGACCTCGTGGCCTTCTCGATCAGCGTGCAGGTCCCCGGCCTGGCCACCGACGTCGCCGGTGTCCCGGTCGGCGCGGTCACCGCGCTCATCGGCGCCCCCGTCCTGATCAGCCTCGTCCGCAAGGAGCACCGAGCATGAGCCCCCCCGCCCTGGCCGCCCGCCACCTCGACGCCGGTCACGGCCGCACCGTGGTCGTCGACGACCTCACCCTCGAGGTCGCCCCGCGCACCGTCACCGCCCTGGTCGGCCCCAACGGCTCCGGCAAGTCGACGCTGCTGATGACGCTGGCGCGGGTCCTGCGGCCCCAGGCCGGCGAGGTCCTCCTCGACGGGAGCCCCCTCGCCCGCACGTCGTCCGTCGAGGTGGCCCGCCGGCTCGGGGTGCTGCCGCAGAGCGCCGTCGTGCCCACCGGCGCCACCGTGCGCGAGGTCGTCGAGCAGGGCCGCTACCCCCAGCTGGGGGCCTGGGCGATGCTGCGGCGGCGCGACGACACGGCCATGCGCCGGGCGCTGGAGCTGACCGGCCTCACCGCGCTGGCCGACCGCCGGCTCGACTCGCTCTCGGGCGGCGAGCGGCAGCGGGCCTGGATCGCGATGACCCTCGCGCAGGAGACCGGGATCCTGCTGCTCGACGAGCCCACGACCTACCTCGACGTGCGCCACCAGATCGACCTGATGAACCTCGTGGAGCACCTGCGCGACGACCACGCCATGACGGTCGTGATGGTGCTGCACGACCTCAACCAGGCCGCGCGCCACGCCGACCGCATCGTCGCGCTGCGCGGTGGTCGGGTCCGTGCCGACGGGCCTCCTCGGGCGGTGCTGACGCCGACGGTCCTGCGGGAGGTCTTCGACGTCGACGCCGTGGTCGTCGACGACCCCGTGACCGGGCGACCGCTCTTCGTCAGCCGCTGAGGGACGGATGGACGAGCTGGTCGCGGCGGTGCACGCCGCCCTCAACGCGACGGCGGTGCCGCGCCGCCCCGACGAGGCGCTGCTGCCGGCGCGGGCCCCCGTGGTCTCGCGGCCGCTGCCGGTGCCGCCGCCACCCACCGCCGACCTCGGTGGGGTCCTGGCGCGACGGCGCTCGGCGTACGCCTTCGGCGGGGCGCCGGACCTGCGGCACCTGGCGGCGCTGCTGCACCACGGGGTCGGTTCCGCGCCCCGGGCGGGGGCCCTGCCCTCGCTGGCGGCGTACGTCGTGACGCGTGGTCTCGACGGGCTGCCGGGCGGGGTGCACCTGGCCGACCTCCGGCCGCCGGCGCCGGGGCTGGTGCGCGTGCGGGGCGGCGACCCGACGGCGTACGTCGCCGACGCCCTGGACCAGCCGCCCTTCGCGGCCCGGGTGCCGCTGTGGGTGGCCCTGGTCGCCGACCTCGAGGTGGCCTCGCGCCGCTACCCGCCGCGCCACTACCGCACGCTGCACGTCGACGCGGGCGCCGCCCTGCAGAACCTGCTGCTGGTCGCCACCGCCCTCGACCTCCCGGTCTGCCCGGTGATGGGCTACGACGACCGCGCCTGGGCCCGGCTGCTGGACCTCGACGAGCACCGCCTGGTCACCGTCCTGGTGGCGGTCGGCGGGCCCCCGGACCGGCCGGGCTAGCGGTCCCGGGCCTCGGTGCAGGCGGAGCAGACGCCGAAGAGCTCGACGATGTGGGTGACGTCGGAGAAGCCGTGGTCGTCGGCGGCCCGGGCCGCCCAGGTCTCGACGCTCGGCCCGTCGAGCTCGACGGTGCGCCCGCAGCTGCGGCAGACCAGGTGGTGGTGGTGGCGCGGCCCGCACATCCGGTAGATGTTCTCGCCCTCGACGGTGCGCACGGTGTCGACCTCGCCGGCCTCGGTCATGGCCTGCAGGGTCCGGTAGATCGTGGCCAGGCCGACCTTGTCGCCGCGGGCCCGCAGGTCCTCGAAGAGCTGCTGGGCGGTGACGAACGCGTCGGTGTCGGCCAGGTGCTCGCGCAGGACCCGGCGCTGGCGCGTGTCCCGGCGACCCTGCTCGGCGAAGGCGCGGGGGGTGGTCTCTGCCGGCATCGCTCCAGCCTAGCGACCACCTGCTCGGGGTCGACGCGCCGTCAGGCGTCGTAGTCGACCCGCAGCTCCTCGCTGACCGGGTGGGCCTGGCAGGTGAGCACGTAGCCCGCCGCACGCTCGGCGTCGTCGAGCACGTGGTCCTGGTCCATCACCGCACGGCCCAGCAGGACCTTGGCCCGGCAGGTGCCGCAGGCGCCGCCGGCGCAGGAGTAGGGCGCGTCGACACCCTGCTGCAGCGCGGCGTCGAGGACCGTGTCGCCGGTCGAGCGCAGCGCGAAGGTCGTCTCCCGGCCGCCGACGCCCACCGTCACCCGGCTCTCGATGTCGAGCCCGACGTCGCCGGCGGCGGTCCCGGTGTGGAACACCTCCGAGAGCACGTGCCCGCCACGTGGGGCGAGGGCGCCGCGCAGCTCCTCGACCAGCGGCTCGGGCCCGCACAGGAACCACGTGTCGACCGGGCCCGGGACGAGCCGCTCGACGAGGTCGGGGGTGACCCGGCCGGTCAGGGGCGCACCGGGCTCGCGCGACAGCACGTGGTGCACGACCAGGCGGCCCCCGGACCGCTCGACCAGGACGTCGAGCTCGCTGCGGAGCATCGTCGAGGCACCGGTGCGGTTGCCGTAGACCAGCGTCACCGTGCTGGCGGGCTCGGCCTCCAGGGTGGCGGCCAGGATCGAGAGCACCGGCGTGATGCCGGAGCCGGCGGCGACGGCGGCGTACGCGCGGGCGGCCGACGGGTCGGGGTCGTGGCCGAAGCGCCCGGCGGGCGTCATCACGTCGAGGATGTCGTCGGCCGCCAGCGACTCGTGCACGTACGCCGAGAACACGCCGCCCTCGATCCGCTTCACCGCCACCCGCAGGGTGCCCTCCGAAGCCGGGGGGAGCAGGGAGTAGGAGCGACGCACGTCGCGGCCCTCGACCATCGCCCGCAGCGTGACGTGCTGGCCGGGCCGGTGCTCGTAGGCCCGGGCCAGGTCGGGCGGGACCGTGAGGGTGACCGCAACGCTGTCGTCGGTGAGCGGCGCCACCGACGCGACGCGCAGCGGGTGGAACGTGGGGCGGCTGCTCGAGGTGGCGTCGCGGCCGGCGGTGAGCTCGCTGGTCAGGCGGCGCCAGGTGCGGTACTCGGCGGGGGTGAGGGAGCGGCCGAAGACCGTCGAGATGGCCGCGTTGCGGTCGAGGTAGGCCTCCTCGTTGCGGCGCCAGGCCCGCACGTAGCGGTAGAACGGGACGCTGGGGTGCAGGTGGTGGACCAGGTGGTAGTTCTGGTACACGAACAGCGGGGTCATCCACCGCTCGCCGCCCACCCGGATCCGGGTCGCGCGGTACCTGTCCTGGCGGCCGGTGAAGGGCAGCCCGTGGTGCGGCAGGTAGTCGAACCACCAGGCCAGCACCACCAGCCCAAGCCGCTGGGGGACCAGGAAGGCCACCGCCAGGGCGGCGCCGTGGCCGGCCGCCACCAGCGCCGCGAACCCGGCCAGCGAGACGACGGCCAGCGCAGCGGTCGCGGCCACCTCGCCCCGCGGGCGCTGCCGGGCCCGGCGCGCGTAGAACACGACGTACCAGAGGTCGAGGGTCGCCCACCGGAACGGCAGCTGCCACCACGGGCCCTCGCTGGTCCACGCGTCGGGGTCGATCGACTTCTGCTCGTTGGTGTTGCGGTGGTGCTCGATGTGGATGAAGCGGAACATTCCGTAGCCGCCGTACGGCGCGACGAGCGGCACCGAGAGGTGGCCCATCAGGTCGTTGAGGCGGGTGCTGGTGCTCACCGCGTGGTGGGTGGCCTCGTGCAGCACGCTGAACATGAGGAACGTGACCGCGGTGCCCATCGGCACCGTCAGCCAGGGGGACCACCCGGCCACCAGCGCGCCGTACAGCTCGAGCGCGAAGAGCGCCAGGGTGCCGGCGTACAGGCCCAGGGTCGGCCAGGCCACGGGAGGGACGCGCTCGCCGGGGTCCGGGAGACCCAGCACCGCCTGCGGGGCCGCTGCCGAAGGGGCGGGAGTGGAGCTGGTCTGCGACATCGGGGGTCCTGTCCATGGGGAGCGTCGCGCCTCATGGTTTACACATCACTTCATTTTGTCAAGAGATGTTCCACCGCAGCCCCGTCGCCTGCTCGGACACCTCCCACAGCCGCTCCATGGTCGACTTCTCGTAGGCGTGGGGCTCCAGCGTCCCCTTCCCGACCGGGCCGATCCACTCGTTCCTCCCCGTGGGGCCGTGGAGCGCGCGTGGAGCCAGACCGGCCTCGGTCGCGCACATGACCTCGGGGTAGGCCCCCTTCTCGGCCGACTGGACCATCGGTGACATCGACATCAGGCGGAACATCACCCGCGTGGCGAGGTTGCCGCTGGTCGAGATCAGGGACGTCCGCGACGAGCCGGGGTGGCAGACGTAGACCCCGACCTCGGTCCTGCCCGCCGCTGCGAGGCGGTCCTGCAGCTCGTAGGCGAACATCATCTGCGCCAGCTTGGACTGGCTGTAGGTCTTGTTCTGGTGGTAGTTCGCATCCCAGTTCATGTCGTCGAACTGGATGGTCCTGATGCCCATCTTGTAGCCCAGGCTCGCCACCACCACGAGGCGGCCCTTGGACTCCTCGATCCGCTCGAAGAGCAGTCCGGCGAGCAGGAAGTGGCCGTAGTGGTTCGTGCCCAGCATGCTCTCGAAGCCGTCCGCGGTGATGCGCTGCTCGGGCACCTGCGCGATGGCCGCGTTGCAGATCAGTGCGTTGATGCGCGGCACGGTCCTCAGCACCTCCGCGGCGGCCTCGCGCACCGAGTCCAGCGCCGACAGGTCCGCGTGCACGAAGGACACCTCGGCGTCGGCGCCGAGCTCCTCCTTCAGCTTCGCGATCGCGGCAGTCGACTTCTCGACGCTGCGGTTCAGCATCACGACCTCAGCACCCTTGCTGAGCAGGATCCGCGCTGCCTGGAACCCGGTGCCGGCGTTGGCGCCGGTGATGAGGTAGGTCCTGCCGTGCTGGGGGCCCAGGCGCTCGGGGGTCCAGCCCTGCGGTCCGAAGGTCGTGTCTGCCATGGGGTGCTCCTGTGCTCGTCGCTGTGCGGGGTGCGTCGGGTCGATCCCGGCGTACCTGAACGCTAACTCTCAAGTCGCGTGCTGAACTAGGCGAAATAGGCGCGATTACTTGCCTGATCGTCTCGATGTCGGCGCACCTGTCCACTGGGCGGTGCTACGTTGTCGCCATGGGCCAGCAGCAGATCCGGCAGATCATCGACGACCTCCTCACCCAGGACGGTCTCGTCGAGACAGGTGTCGGGGGAGTGCAGCTGTTCCGGGTGACCGAACCCGTCCGCTGTGCACCGGCGGTCTACGAACCCACCCTGGTCGCGATCGTGAGCGGGGCGAAGGAGGCGATCCTGGACGGCACGTCGCACGTCTACGACCGCAGTCGCTACCTGGTGTGCTCGATGTCGATGCCGGTCGAGGCAGGCACGCCGATGGCCTCCCCGGACAACCCGCTCCTGGGCCTCCAGATCTCCCTCGACACCAAGGTGATGACCGAGCTGGTCATCGAGACCGAGAGTGCCGTCGGCGCGATCCGCACACCCAAGGCCGGCCCGCTCCCCCCGGGGATCGCGCTGGCCCGGTGGGACGACGCGTTCACCGATGCGGTGCTGCGCCTGGTGCAGCTGGTCGACAGCCCGACGGACACCTCGGTCCTGGGCGAGGGGCGCCTTCGCGAGGTCTACTACGCCCTGCTGAAGGGCGGAGCCGGGGACTCCGCGCGCCGCGCCTTCGGCGTGGGCAACGAGATCGCCCGAGCCATCGAGTTCCTCTCCGACCACCTCGAGCAGCCGGTCACCATCGACGACATGGCCACCCAGGCGGGGATGAGCCGAGCGGTCTTCCACCGCAAGTTCAAGCAGGCCACCACCATGTCGCCGATCCAGTTCGTGAAGTCCATGCGGCTCAACAGCGCTGCCATGGACATCGCCGGCGGGATGAGCGTCAACGAGGCCGCCCTGGGTGTGGGCTACGTGAGCACCTCCCAGTTCAGCCGGGAGTTCAAACGCGCGTACGGCCAGTCCCCCCGGCAGTGGAGCAACGCCCGGCACCTCGTCGGTGCCTCCTGACCGACGGTGTGCACAGGCCTCGATCGAGGCCGAGCTCGGGGCATGAACATCATCAGTGTCGGTGGCGGGTGCTTGAGTGGGTGCATGCTCGGGAAGCCGGTGGTGGGGGAGATGTCGGAGGATGCTGTCCTCGACACTGCTGCCGCGCTCGCGCGCACTGCGCAGCAGGCGGAGGTGCAGATGCTGGTGGTGGCGTATCGGTGGGCGGTGCTCAACGACCCGGACCACACGCTGGACCCTGCTGAGGTGTCGAAGCCGGGGCGGGAGCAGGCCAGGCAGTACGGCGGTGCGGGCACGCGGCCGGTCAGTGAGTTCGCGGCGTCGCTGCTGGGGGCGCGGATCGGGCGCAGCACCTACGCAGCGGCAGCGTTGATCGCTGATGCGCAGGACCTGCAGGACCGTCACCCGGTGTTGTGGGGGCGGGTGCTGGCTGGTGAGGTCCGTGCCTCGTATGCCCGGTTCGTGGTGACGAAGACCCGCGAGCTCGACGCACTGGAGGCCGGGTGGGTGGATGCGGAGGTCGCGGAGTCGGCGGACGGGCGGATTACCTGGACCCGGTTCGAGGCGTTGGTGGTCGGGAAGGTTGCTGCTGCGGCCCCGGAGTTGGCGCGGGAGAAGGAGGAACGGGCCCGGCGGGCGACGTTCGCGAAGAAGATCGGCACCCCTGAGCACGGGATGGCCTCGTTCCTGATCCGCGCACCCATTCCCGTGATCGAGCAGCTCGACACCGCCATCAGCGCCGTCGCGGAGCGGCTGCGTGAACAGCTGCCTGATGACCCGCACGCCGCCGAGGTCCTGCGCCAGCCGGTGGGCGAGGAGCAGCCCGACCCGACCCCCACGGCCGTGAGCGCTGATGAGCGGCGGGTGCTGGCCGTCTTGATGCTCGCCAACCCCGAGACCCGCCCCGACGACCTGGACCTGACCGGGCTCGCGCCCAGGGCAGAGATCGTGGTCCACCTCGACGGCCGTTCCATCGGCGATGCTGGCGAACCGCTGCCGCCGATCGGGCGCGTGGAGGGCCATGGCCCGGTGACCCGGGAGTGGGTCCGCGACGTCCTGGGACCGCACGCGCGGTTCACGATCCGCCCGGTGTTGGACCCGTTGGGTCAGGTGCCGGTCGATGCCTACGAGATCCCGGCGCGACATAGGCGGGCCGTGCGGGTGATCTCGCCGGCCGACGTGTTCCCCTTCTCCTCCTGCACCAGCGACAGCATGCAGGTCGACCACACCGACCCCTGGGCACCCGGGGACGCCGGGGGTGCGAGCGAGGTCGGGAACTACGGGCCAATGACCACCGCCCACCACCGCGTCAAGACCCACGGACACATGCGGGTCAAGCAGCCCTACCCCGGCGTGTTCGTGTGGCTCGACCCCTACGGCGCGCTCTACCTCGTCGACCACACCGGCACCCGCCGCATCGACCACGCCGCCTAGCTGCAGCGCAGGTGGTGGAGCCTGGCCACGGGCCGTCCTACACCGAACGCGGTAGCGGCGGAGTCCGGGGCCGGACGGTGCAGACCTTGGCCGTAAACTCTGCTCGTGAACGACGTGCACGTCATCGCCTACTTCGCCGATGACCCGACCCGGACCTACCAGCTCGTGCAGTGGCTCGACGTGCTGGCGCTGCTGGACCAGCAGCACCCGGTCGCCGTCGTGGTGCGCGACTCCGGCTCGGCCGACCTGCTGCGCCGGCGCACCGGCCTGCCGGTGCTGCTCGCCGTGGAGTTCCCCGAGCTGACCGCGCTGTACGAGGAGCTCGACGCGAAGGTGGTGCTCTACTGCAACAACTCGATGCTCAACTTCCAGTCGCTGCTCGACGGTCGCCGCCTGCACGTGCACATCAACCACGGGGAGAGCGACAAGCAGTCGATGGCCAGCAACAACGCCAAGGCCTACGACCGGGTCTTCGTGGCCGGTGAGGCGGCGGTGCAGCGCCACGTGAGCGGCCTGCTCGAGCTGGACACCCGCAAGCTGGTGCGCACCGGGCGGCCCCAGCTCGACCTGCGCCCGGCTCCGCTGCTGGCGCCGAGCACCCGGCGCACGGTGCTCTACGCCCCCACCTGGGAGGGCGACGCCGACTACAACGACTACACCTCCCTCGACGTGCTGGGCACGCGCATCGTCGAGCAGGTCCTCGGCGTCCCCGACGTGCGGCTGGTCTACAAGCCGCACCCCAAGATCGTCACCAGCACGACCCCGGCGGTGCGCGAGGCGCACCTGGAGGTGCTGCGACTGGTGGCCGAGGCCGGCGAGCGCGACCCGGAGGCCGGGCACGCCCAGGTCCTGCGCGGCGACATCCTGGCCGTCATCCCCGACTGCGACGCGATGGTCACCGACGTCTCCTCCGTGGGCCTCGACTGGCTCTACCTGCGCACCGAGCGGCCGATCTTCCTCACCGACCCGCACAGCGACGGTGAGCGGCTGCGGCGCGAGGTGCCGGTGAGCCGGTGCGCCGACGTCGTCGACGACGTGACGGTCGACGGGCTCGGCGCCCTGCTCACCACCCGTCTCGAGCGCGACGAGCACCACCTGGCGCGGATGGCGATGCGTCACCACTACTTCGACGACCTCCAGGTCGGCGAGAGCACGCGGCGCTTCCTGGAGTCGGTCTCCGCGCTGGTCGCGCGGCGCGACCTGCTGGTGGGTGAGGTGTCCGCTGCCGGTGCGGGCGTCGTCGCCGAGACGATCGCGTGAGCCGTCCGCTGCGCGTGCTGCTGCTGGCGAGCCACGAGGTCCCCGAGGAGCGGCTGCGCGAGATCTGGCGGCTGCGGCTCGAGATGCTCACGCTCACCCGCCCCGAGGCGCAGGACTGGGAGGAGTTCCGGCGTGCCGTGGTCGGGCCCGACCGCTACGTCTTCGTCTTCGTCGACCCCCAGGACGTGGCGCAGGGCTTCTTCACCATCGCGATGCTCCCCGTCGAGGTCGGTCGGCGTCGGATGCTCCTGATGTTCTCGAAGTTCTTCTACTTCCGTCGCGCGTACCGCGGTCACCCCAAGACGATCCTGGCGCCGTGGCGGCTGCTGCCGATCGCCTGGCGCGGCCACGGTCTGCGCAGCCTGCACTTCGTCACCACCGCCTTCCCGCAGAGCTACGTCTCGCTGACCCGGACCTCCGGACGCACCTGGTCGTTGCGCGACGACCAGGCACCGACGTGGGCAAGGGCGGCGCTGACCCAGTTCGCGCAGACCTTCTACCCCGGCTCCTTCGACAGCGAGGAGGGCGTGGTGCGCGGCGCCAACGTGGCCGACGGCGAGTCGATGCCGCACTCGGCCGAGGCGCGCCGGCTCGCCCAGCGCTACGAGGAGCTCAACCCGACCTGGCGCGAGGGCACCACCCTCCCGATCCTCTTCTCCGTCGACGCGCGCCTGGTGCGGACCAACGCCGCGCGCGTGGCACGGCGAGCCCTGCGACGCGGCTGACGCGCGCCTGCCGGCGCACTACCGTCGGGGGATGGACCTCGCTCGCAGCCGCACCACGGCCCGCCGGCTCCGGGCGGCGTACGTCGTCGTGGCCGCGGCCGACACCCTGCTCGCCGGGACCGAGGGCGAGCGGGCGCACCGGGCGCGCCTGCTCAGCAAGCCGCTGCTGATGCCGCTGCTGGCCGCGTCGCTGGCCACCGACCCGCGAGCGGCCACGTCGCCGCTGCGCACCACGACCCTCGTCGCCGAGGCGGGCGGCTGGGGCGGCGACGTGCTGCTGCTGGGGGAGGGTCCCGGGCGGTTCATGGCCGGGGCCGGCTCGTTCGCGGTGGGCCACGCGGCGTACATCAGTGGCTTCCGAGGTCGGAGCCGGGCAGGGCGCGGTGCCGCCCCCGCGGCGCTCGCGGCGCTGTGGGTGGTGACGACCCCACCCCTGGCACTCGCCGCGGCGCGGCAGGACCGGCGGCTGGGCGTGAGCGTGGCGGCCTACTCGGCGGTGCTCTCCTCGATGGTCGCCGCCGCGACGCGGGTGGACGGCTCCCTCGGCCCCGGGGCGCGGCGCAGCACCGTCGCGGGCGCCGGTCTCTTCCTGCTCTCCGACGCGATCATCGGCCTGCGCGAGCTCCTCCTGGAGGAGTCGCCGCGACGCCTCGAGTCGGCGGTGATGCTCACCTACGCGGCGGCGCAGCTGCTGCTCGCCGACGGCGCCGCCCGGGCCGGGGCCCCGGCGCCGGCCCGAGCGGTCAGCCGAACGCCCGGGTGACGTGCCCGACGAGGTCGGGGTAGCGCTGCAGGTGGGCGCCACCGTTGAGGTCGAGCACCTCGCCGGTCAGCCAGCGGGCCGTGGCCAGGTAGACCACGGCCTCGGCGACCTCCTCGGGCGTGCCGGCGCGACCCAGCGGGGTGTTCTCGACGTAGTCGTCGCGCACCCCCGCGATGTCCATCGCGGGCGCGGTGAGGGGGGTGACGACCAGGCCGGGTGAGACGGCGTTGACCCGGATGCCGCTGGGGCCGAGCTCCAGCGCGGCGACCTGGGTGAGCATCGCGAGGCCGGCCTTCGCCGAGCAGTACGCCGCCATGCCGGTGCCCGGCTGGCGGGCGTTGAGCGAGGCGATCGAGACCACCGCGCCCCCGCGCCCGGCCGCCGTCATCACCCGCGCCGCGTGCTTGAGCACCAGCAGCCCACCGGTGAGGTTGACGTCGAGCACCCGGCGGAACTCCGCCGCGTCGTGGTCGACGACCCGCATCAGGGTGCTGACACCGGCGGAGTTGACCACCACGTCCAGCCCGCCGTGTTCGGCGACGACGGCGTCGACCGCTGCCGCGACGGCGTCCTCGTCGGTGACGTCGACGTCGAGGTCGGCACCCGTGCCGGCCAGGTCGCCGGTGACGACGTGGTGACCGGCCGCGCCCAGTGCGGCGGCGGACGCGGCACCGAGGCCCGAGGCGCCGCCGACGACCAGGGCGACCGGAGCCGCGCCGGGCGTGCTCATGCGGCTGCTCCCGCGCGACCGGAGCGCCGGGCCTGGAGGCGGCGCTGCTTGGCGACGAAGCGGGTGGCCGCGCGGCCGGTGAACCCGGGGGCCAGCCGCCCGATGCGCCAGGCCACGCGCGCCTGGCGCGGGGTCACCAGCATCGCGCGGTCGGCGGCGACCGCGTCGAGCGCCTGGGCCGCCAGCACGTCGGCGTCGAGCGGGCGGCGCACGCCCTGCCCCTTCAGGTAGTAGTCGCGGCCGTGGAAGCGCCCGAGGTGGCCCTTGTCCAGGATCGGGGTCTCGACCGCGGCCGGGCACAGCACGGTCACGCCCACGCCCCTGGCGGCCGCCTCGGTGCGCAGGGCCAGCGACAGCCCGACGACCGCGTGCTTGGTGGCGACGTAGCTGGTGATCAGGCCGGCCGCCATCAGCCCGCCCATCGAGGCGGTGTTGACGATGTGGCCGCCCGAGCGGGTGCCGCCGGCGCCCTGGCGGACCATGTGCGGGTACGCCGCCGCGACGCCGTGCACGACCCCGCGCAGGTTGACGTCGATGATGGCGTCCCAGTGGGCCAGGCTCAGGTCCTCGGTCTCGCCGCCGAAGGTGATGCCGGCGTTGTTGAAGAGCAGGTCGATGCTGCCGCCGCGCTCGACCACGTCGTCGACGGCGGCCTGCACCGCCGCGGCGTCGGTGACGTCGAGTGCCAGCGCCCGCGCGGTCCCGGGGCGGGTGGCGGCCAGCGCCACGCGCTCGGCGGCGTCCCCGTCGAGGTCGGCGGCGACGACGTCAGCGCCTGCGGCGACCAGGGCCCGCACCAGCGCGGCCCCGATGCCCGAGCCACCCCCGGTCACCAGGGCTCGTCGACCGGCGAACGGATGGACCGGAGTGCGGGTGTCGTGCGTCACACCCGCCACCTTGTTGACACGCGTCAAGTTTGTCAACGGTCCAGACCGGTGCCGATGCCGGTGCGGGTGGCGGTCAGCCCAGGCGCAGCAGCTGCACGACCCGACGGGCGGCCTCGCCGCCCTCGCTCTCGGCCACGTCGAGGGCGGTGGTCACGTCGAGCCCGTCGAGCAGGGGAGCGGTGGCCGCCGCGACCGCGGCGGCGGTGGCACCCCCGCGCCCGGCGGCGGCGTACAGGCGCTCCAGGCGTCCCTCGGCCGCGTGCAGGTCGTCGACCTCGAAGCTCCAGGGCTCGCGGTGGTCGCGGTCGACGATGAGGGTGCGCAGGGCCGCGGGGGTGCAGGTGTGCAGCACGTCGTCGACGAGCACCAGGTTGCCGGTCGACTTGGCCATCTTCTCCCCGGCCAGGCGCACCTCGCCGACGTGCACCGCGGCCCGGGCGAAGGGGGTGACGCCGCTGAGGGCCTCCACCATCGCGCCCTGGTAGGCGTGGTGGGGGAAGAGCAGGTCGTCGCCGCCGACGAGCACGTCGACCGAGGAGCCCTGGACGCCCAGCGCCATCGCCGCGCACTCGGCATGCCAACCCGGTCGCCCCCAGCCCCAGGGGCTGGGCCAGGCCGGGTGCTCGGGCCCCGACGGTCGCCACACGGCGACGTCGAACGGGTCGTCCTTGCCGGGGTGGTCGGGCTCGTCGCCGAACGCGGCCGACAGCTCGCGGGCCCTGGCGGGGTCGACGCCCGCCCGCCCGGGCAGGCCGGCCCCGCGGAACCACACGGTCCCGTCGCGCTCGTAGGCCGCGCCGGCGTCGAGCAGGCCCTGGGCGAGCTGCTGCACCGCACCCACGTGGTGGCGCGCCCGCGGCTGGGCCGCCGGTGTGGCCACACGCAGCGCGCGCATGCTCTGCTCGAAGACCGCCTCCTGGGACAGCGCGAACTCGTCGTAGTGGCGGCCCCGCTCGCGGGCTGCGGTGGTCAGCACGTCGTCGACGTCGGTGATGTTGCGGCAGCAGTGCACGTCGACGCCGGTCGAGGCCAGCACGGCGGTGAGCACGTCGGCCCACACGAAGGTGGCGGCGTGCCCGAGGTGGGTGACGTCGTACGGGGTGATGCCACAGGTGTAGACCCGGGCGGTCCCGACCACCGGCAGGGAGCGCCCGTCGAGGCGCAGCGAGACCGGGGTCGCCGGGGCCCGCCCGGTGCGCAGGGTCGGGTCGGCGGTGCCGGAGCTCATCCTCGTCGGGGCCATGCCCCATCCTCGCACCCGGGGCGGTCGAGGGACTGGTGACACGTGCGGGTCGGGACCTAGGGCCCTGACGGCGGCGGACGACGGCGACCACGGTGGTGGGATGACCACGACCCGACCCGACGCGGTCGACGCGCCCGGCCACGCCGAGGAGCTCGACGAGATCATGGACCTGAGCGAGTCGCTGCGTGAGGAGGGCGACGAGCTCGACGACCTGCCCCGTGCGGACGGGCTGCCGGCCTGGCGGCAGGGCTACCCGTACGACGCCAAGCTGGGCCGCCGTGACTACGAGCGCACCAAGCGCCTGCTGCAGATCGAGCTGCTGAAGCTCCAGGCGCACGTGAAGGACGCGGGGCTGCGGGTGGCGGTGCTCTTCGAGGGCCGCGACGCGGCCGGGAAGGGTGGCGCGATCAAGCGGTTCAGCGAGCACCTGAACCCCCGCGGTGCCCGGGTGGTGGCCCTGGGCGTGCCCACCGAGCGCGAGCGCAGCGAGTGGTACTTCCAGCGCTACGTCCCCCACCTGCCCAGCGGCGGCGAGATCGTGCTGTTCGACCGGTCCTGGTACAACCGGGCCGGCGTCGAGCGGGTGATGGGCTACTGCACGCCCACGCAGTACCTCAACTTCATGCGTGAGACGCCCGAGCTCGAGCGGATGCTGGTGCGCTCGGGGATGCACCTGGTCAAGCTGTGGTTCTCGGTGTCGAAGGAGGAGCAGCTGGCCCGCTTCGAGGCCCGGGGGCAGGACCCGGTCAAGCAGTGGAAGCTCTCGCCGACCGACCTCGCCAGCCTCGACAAGTGGGACGCCTACACCAGCGCCAAGCAGACGATGTTCTTCCACACCCACACCGGGGACGCGCCGTGGACGGTCATCAAGTCCAACGACAAGAAGCGGGCCCGGCTCGAGGCGATGCGGGTGCTGCTCTCGCAGCTGGACTACCCCTCGAAGGACCACGAGCTCGTGGGGGAGCCCGACCCGCTGCTCGTCGGGCAGCCCAAGCGCGTCACGGGCGCCGACGAGAGCCCCGCGCGGCACTTCCCCGACCCGGTCCGGCCCTGGTCCTGACCGGGTCCTGACCGGGTCCTGACCGGGTCCTGGCCGGGGCCTGGCCGGGGCCCGACCGCCTCGCTGCTCAGCGCTCGGCAGGCAGGTCGACCCGGAACCGGGCGCCGCGGCCGGGGGCGGTGTCGACGCTGATGCTGCCGCCGTGCGCCTGGACCAGCGAGCTGGCGATGGCCAGGCCCAGCCCGCTGCCGCCGTCGTTGCGGTTGCGGGACTCGTCGGCGCGGTAGAAGCGCTCGAAGACGCGGGCGGCGTGGTCGGGGTCCATGCCGGGCCCCTCGTCGGCGACCTCGACCCGCACCCGCGGCTCCCCACCGGTGTCATGACGGGTGCCGACCGAGACCGTGACCCGGGCGTCGGCGGGGGTGTGGCGCAGCGCGTTGCCGATGAGGTTGTCGAGGACCTGCCGCAGCCGCGGGCCGTCGCCGAGCACGACCGGCAGCCCCTCCAGCGCGCCGACCTCGAGCGCCAGCGGCCGCTGCGGCGCCACCGCCCGGGCGCTCTCGACCGCCTCGGTGGTCAGCGCCAGCAGGTCGACGGGCTCGCGGGCCAGCGGGCGCTGCTGGTCGAGGCGCGCCAGCAGCAGGAGGTCCTCGACGAGCAGGCCCATCCGGGCCGCCTCGCCCTCGATGCGCCCGACCAGGCGACGTACGCCGTCGTCGTCGCTGACCGCGCCCTGGCGGTAGAGCTCGGCGAAGCCCCGGATGGTCGTCAGCGGGGTCCGCAGCTCGTGGCTGGCGTCGGCCACGAAGCGCCGCATCCGCTCCTCGGAGCCGCGGGCGGCCCGCTCGCCGGCCTCGCGCTCGGCGAAGGCCGACTCGATCTGCGCCAGCATCACGTTGAGGGCCGCGGCGAGCTGGCCCACCTCGGAGCGCGGGTCGGCGTGCGGCACCCGCTCACCCAGGTCGCCGGCGGCGATCCTGGCCGCGGTGCGCTCGACGTCCTGCAGCGGCTTGAGGCTGCCGCGGACCAGCAGGTAGCCCACGGCGCCGAGCACCGCGACCGTCACGCCGCCGATGACCAGGAGCAGCAGCACCAACCGGTCGAGGATGCCCTGCACGTCCTCGAGGCTCTGGGCGACCATCAGGGTGCCCTGCGTGCCGTCGGAGAGGGTGACGTCGACCGCCCGCACCCGCCACTGGCCGTCGCCGCTGACCGCGGCGACGGTGAAGCTCGTCCCGTCCGGCCCGGCCTCGGGGTCGTCGGGCAGGTCGGGGAGCGGCTCGTCGTCGAGCAGGTTGCTCGTGGGCCCGACCACGGTGGCGCCGGACCCGTCGACCACCTGCACCACGAAGGCGCTGGGCAGCGGTCCACGACCCCCGGGGCCCGGGCGGCGCTCCAGCGTCTCGTCGGCACCGCCGGAGCCGGCCACCACCGGGGCGGCGCCGCGCAGCTGGTCGTCGACCCGCTCCAGCAGGTAGCCGCGCAGCGTCGCGTGGGTGGCGAACCCCGAGCCCACCAGGGCGAGCGTCACCAGCAGCAGCAGGGTCGCCACCAGCGCCCGGCGCAGCGGTACCCGGCGGGCCAGGGCGCGCACCTCAGGAACCGCTCGGCACGCGCAGCACGTAGCCGACGCCGCGCACGGTGTGCAGCAGCCGCGGCTCGGAGGTGTCGACCTTGCGACGCAGGTAGGACACGTAGGACTCCACGACGTTGGCGTCGCCGCCGAAGTCGTACTGCCAGACCCGGTCGAGGATCTGGGCCTTGCTCAGCACCCGGCCCGGGTTCTGCAGGAAGTAGCGCAGCAGCTTGAACTCGGTGGGGGACAGGGCGACCTCATGGCCGTCCTTCCACACCTGGTGGGAGTCCTCGTCGAGCTCGATGTCCTCGAAGCGGAACCGCGTCGACGGCGCGGTCGCGGCCCCCTGCGTCGTACGCCGCAGCACGGCGCGGATGCGGGCCACGACCTCCTCGAGGCTGAAGGGCTTGGTCACGTAGTCGTCACCGCCCAGGGTCAGCCCCTGGACCTTCGACTCGGCGCCGTCGCGGGCGGTGAGGAAGAGCACCGGGTAGGTGCGGCCCTCGGAGCGCAGCCGGCGCACGACCTCGAAGCCGTCCATCTCGGGCATCATCACGTCGAGCACGACCAGGTCGGGACGCCACTCGCGCGCCACCTCCAGCGCGGCCCGGCCGTCGGGTGCGGTGCGCACCTCGAAGCCGGAGAAGCGCAGGCTCGCGGCCAGCAGCTCCACGATGTTGGGCTCGTCGTCGACGACCAGGAGCCGGGCCTCGGGCGGGGTGGTGTGCGTCTGGTTCACGTGCTCATCCTGGCGCGCCCGCCCGGCCGGCGCCTGTGGGCCACCTGGGAGGTTCCTGTGAACCTCGGCCCCGTTGCTTGCCAGGGACCTCCCAGGACCGGTGCGGGTGGGTTCCAGGCTCGCTGGCCAGTCTCGTCGTACCGCACCTCCTCGTCCCCGGAAAGGACACCGACATGACGGACGCCCAGGACCCGAGCGGGCCCACCACCGAGCAGCCCACCGAGCAGCCCGACCAGCAGGACGCCCTGCGGCCGACGAGCCAGACCCGTGGCGGGCCACGCTGGCGCGTCGCCGCGCTGGTCGCGGCCGGTGTGGTCGCCGGCGGCTCGCTGGTGGGCGTCGTCGGGGCGGTCCAGGGCTCGGACGACACCGCCGCCGCCGTGGTCGCCGAGCAGACCGCGGTCGGTGCCACCCAGCCCGCCCAGCCCGCCCAGCCCACCCAGCCCGACGTGGCCGCCGGTCCCGGCGGCGGTCGAGGCGGCCCCGGTGGGGTCCCCGGCGGTCCCGGCGGCGGGGCCGTGTCCGGGGAGCGGGTCGAGGGCACGATCGGGTCGCTGTCCTCCTCGAGCATCGAGGTGGAGACCGCCGACGGCAGCCAGACCTACCTCACCACCGACCAGACCGTGGTGGTCCGGGGCGGCGAGGCCGCGACGACGGACGACCTCGTCGAGGGCGAGCAGGTCCTCCTGCTCGCCTCGGCCGCCAGCGGGGACGGTGACCTCGTCGCCGTGCAGATCATGGCCGCCGCCACCGAGCCGGGCACCGCGACGTGAGCGGCACGACCTGACGTCCTGAGGTTGGGGACCAACGGCACTGGAGGGCGTCCCCGCGCCCGGCTGGACTGGGGTCATGGGTGCGGGGACGGTCGACGAGGCGCGCACGGTCCACGACCTCCCCGCCGAGGAGGCGTGGCTGCTGCTGGGCAGCGACCCGCGCCTGGGCCTGCGCGGCGACGAGGCCCGCGACCGGCTGGCACGCCACGGCCCCAACCGCCTGCCGCAGGCCGTGTCGGCCGGGCCCGTGCGACGGCTGCTGCGCCAGCTCCACCACCCGCTTGTCTACGTGCTGGTCGTCTCGGGGTTCGTCACCCTGGCGCTGCGCGAGCTGGTCGACTCGGCGGTGATCTTCGGGGTGGTGGTGCTCAACGCCGTCATCGGCTTCGTGCAGGAGTCGAAGGCCGACGCGGCGCTCGAGGCGCTGCGCTCGATGGTGCACACCCGGGCCCGGGTGGTCCGCGACGGGCTGCGCCACGAGGTGGCCTCCGAGGAGCTCGTGCCCGGCGACCTGGTGCTGCTCGAGGCCGGCGACAAGGTGCCGGCCGACCTGCGGCTGGTCGACAGCAGCGAGCTGCGCCTCGACGAGTCGGCGCTCACCGGGGAGTCGCTGCCGGTGCCCAAGCGTCCCGGCGTGGTCGAGCGGCGCACGCCGGTGGCCGACCGGAACAACATGGCCTGGTCGGGCACCCTGGTGGTCGCCGGCACCGGCAGCGGGGTGGTCGTGGCCACCGGGGCCGGCACCGAGGTCGGCGAGATCCACCGCCTGGTCGGCGGCGCCGAGGTCCTGGCCACCCCGCTGAGCCGCAAGCTCGCGGTCTTCAGCGCGTGGCTGACCGGGGTCGTGCTGGCCCTGGCGGTGCTGACCTTCGCGGTCGGCGTGGCACGCGGTGAGGCGGGCGCGGAGATGTTCACCGCGGCCGTGGCCCTCGCGGTGGGTGCGATCCCCGAGGGGCTGCCCGCCGCGGTGACCATCACTCTGGCCATCGGGGTCTCGCGGATGGCACGCCGCGGCGCCGTCGTACGACGCCTGCCGGCGGTCGAGACCCTGGGCGGGGCCACCGTCATCTGCTCGGACAAGACCGGCACCCTGACCCAGAACCGGATGAGCGTGCGGCTGCTGTGGTCGCCCTCCAGCGAGGTCGAGGTGGGCGACCGGCCCGGACCGGGCACCCTGGCCGCGGTGCGCGACGACCAGGCGCTGTGGTGGTGCCTGCTGGCCGGCGCCAACTGCAACGACGCCGCCCTGACCGAGGCGGGCGAGGGGGTCGGCGACCCGACCGAGACCGCGATGCTCCTCGTGGCCCGTCACCTCGGGGCCGCCCCGCACGCGCTGCCGCGGCTGGACAGCGTGCCGTTCAGCTCGGAGCGGCAGTACATGGCCACCCGGCACGCCGACGGTGGCCGCCCCGGCGGTGACGTGGTGCTGGTCAAGGGTGGGGTCGAGCGGGTGCTCGCGCTGTGCTCGCAGCAGCTGGGCCCCGACGGCACCCCGGCGCCGTTGGCCGCCGAGCCGGTGCTCGCCGCGGCCCACGCCCTCGCCGCGCAGGGCATGCGGGTGCTGGCCACCGCGCTGCTCGACGACGCCGGCCCCGACGCCCTGGCGGACGTGGTGGCGGGCCGGCGCCCGCTCGTCCTCACCGGGCTGCAGGCCATGCTCGACCCGCCCCGGGACACCGCCGCGGCGGCGGTGCGCAGCTGCCGCGAGGCCGGCATCGAGGTCAAGATGATCACCGGCGACCACGCCGGCACCGCGGTCTCCATCGCACGGCAGGTCGGCCTCCTTGACGGCGACGGCGACGGGCACGCCGTGCTGAGCGGGGCGGAGGTCGAGGCGCTGGACGACGAGCTCGTCGGGGAGGCGGTGGAGCGGGCGTCGGTCTTCGCGCGGGTGAGCCCGGGCCAGAAGCTGCGCATCGTCGAGGCGCTGCAGGCCCGCCGGCACGTGGTCGCGATGACCGGCGACGGCGTCAACGACGCCCCGGCCCTCAAGCGGGCCGACGTGGGGGTCGCGATGGGCCGCAGCGGCACCGAGGTGGCCAAGGACGCGGGCGACGTGGTGCTCACCGACGACGACTTCGCGACCATCGAGGCCGCGGTCGAGGAGGGGCGCGGGGTCTTCGACAACATCACCAAGTTCATCGTCTGGACGCTGCCCACCAACATGGGGGAGGGCCTGGTGATCCTGGTGGCGATCCTGCTCGGGACCAGCCTGCCGATCCTGCCGACGCAGATCCTGTGGATCAACATGACCACCGCGGTGGCGCTCGGGCTGATGCTGGCCTTCGAGCCGAAGGAGGACGGCATCATGACCCGTCCGCCCCGCGACCCGCGCCGCTCGCTGCTCAGCGCCCCGGTGGTGCTGCGCACGCTGCTGGTCTCGGCGCTGCTGGTGGTCGGCTCGCGGTGGGTCTTCGACCACGAGCTGGCCCAGGGCGCGTCGCTGGAGGTCAGCCGCACCGCGGCGATCAACGTCTTCGTCACCGTGGAGGCCTTCTACCTCTTCAGCTGCCGCTCCCTGGTGCGCCCGCTGTGGCGCAGCGGCCTGCTCGGCAACCGGTGGCTGCTGGTCGGGGTCGCGGTGCAGGTCGTGCTGCAGGCCGCCCTGACCTACCTCCCGGCCATGAACGCCCTCTTCCACACCGCCCCCATCGACGCGGGGGTGTGGATGCGGATCGTGCTGGTCGCGGTCGCCGCCACCGTCGTCGTCGAGCTCGACAAGCTGAGGTGGCGGCGCTCCGCGGCCTCCGCCCGGCCCTGAGTGCCTAGAACGTGTTCTGATCGGGGCCGCGGGAGTTTCATCGGGTGCCCGATGGAACTCGCGCCTCCTGCACGAAGCATCAGTATGGCGGCGCCAGTTCCGTCGGGTGCCCGATGAAACTTCGGGGGCCGGGGCGCAGCCTCAGGGGGGGGGGGCGGAGGCCGGTGGTCGGGGCGGGTGGGCGCTGCCTAGGATGACGCGGAGCGGGGGGCCGTCGGGGCCCCGTGCCGAGGCGGCAGGGAGGTCGGCGACACGTGAGCAGCGCCCGCCACCGCGCGCCACGGCGTACGCCGCCACGGTCGCGCCGCCGCCGCGTCGTGGTCGGGCTGGGGGCCGCAGGCGCACTCGTGCTCGGCGCGGTCGCGATGCTCGGCCCGGTCGGTGCCGAGACCTCGGTCGCCGAGGAGACCCCCGCTCCCACCTCGGTCGAGCCCACGCGCCCCGCCGCGGACGCCCGGGCGGCAGGGGCCGGGGTGGGCGACCCGTTGCGCGGGCGCGACCCGCTGCCGGCACCCGAGCCCGAGCCCGAGCCGGTGCCCCACGCCGGCCCCGGCACCTTCGACGTCGCCCCGGTCGAGCAGGCCCCGCCGGCGGGCACGCGCACGACGTACACGGTCGAGGTCGAGCGGGGGCTGGCCGCCGCGGGCATCGACGCCGCGCAGGTCGCCGAGACGGTGCACGCCATCCTGCGCGACCCGCGCAGCTGGGTGCGCGGCGAGCCGGGCGTGCTGGAGCCCACCGCCACCGACCCCGACCTGCGCATCCTGGTGGCCACCCCCGCCACCACCGACCGGCTGTGCGCCCCGCTCAACACCCGCGGCGAGCTGTCCTGCCGCAACGGGGGAGTCGTCGCCCTCAACGCCGTGCGCTGGGTGGAGGGCGCGCTGGCGTACGACGGCGGTCTGCGCGGCTACCGCCGCTACGTGGTCAACCACGAGGTCGGGCACGCGCTCGGCAACGGTCACGCCTCCTGCCCGGGCGCCGGGCTGCCGGCGCCGGTGATGCTGCAGCAGACGGTGCGCCTCGACGGGTGTGTCCCCAACGCGTGGCCCTACCCCTGAGGCCGTGACGTTGTAGGGTCGCGGCACGTCGCCGGTCCCCGGCGGCGTCCGGACGAGACGCGCCGTACCCGGACCGACGACGACGCACGCGACAGCGGGCGTGGCCGGCTGTCGCGACTCACCAGGAGGCGAGATGTCCCAGCAGCAGCGACAGCTCATCGAGGGCCGGCCGGTCCTCGTCGTCATCGACATCCAGGGCGGCGGTGCCGCCGAGGGCGAGGAGTCGGCGATCCCGTTCATGCCCGGCTACGCCGAGGCGATGGACCGGGTGCCGGCGCTGGTCGCCCGCGCCCGCGAGTGCGGGGTCCCGGTGGTGTTCTTCCAGGAGGCCCACCGCCGCGACCTGGTCGACTTCGGCCGGGAGCTCGACGGGGCCGAGGGGGTCCACCTGCTGGAGGGCGACCCGGGCACCGAGATCGCCGCCGCGCTCGGGGTGCGCCCCGACGACTACGTGATCCGCAAGCGCCGCTACTCGTGCTTCTTCGGCACCGAGCTGGAGATCCTGCTCAAGGGGCTGCGCGCCGAGACGCTGCTGCTGGTCGGGGGCCACACCGACGTGTGCGTGCACTACACGTTCGTCGACGCCCACCAGCACGACTACTTCTGCCGCGTGGTCGAGGACTGCGTGGCCGGCTCGGGCCTCGAGGCGCACGAGGCGGCGCTGCGCGCGATGGAGTACCTGCAGACCGGGGCGCGGCGTTCGTCCGAGGAGGTCATGACTGCCTTCGCGGACCTCGCCCGGTGAGCCCGGCGGCCCGGCTCAGTAGGAGGCGACGGTGCTGAAGCTGCTCCCGCCGTCGTCGCTGCGCAGCAGCTCGGCGTGCGTCGAGACGTAGATCGCACCGGACGCCGTGGTGGTCAGCGCCTGCACGGCACCCTCCAGCCCAGCCCGGGCCGACCAGCCGCCCGTGGCGTCGTCGGTGGTGTGCACCTGCCCCGAGGGTGAGACGCCGACGAGACCGCCGTCCTGCGTCCAGTCCACCAGCACCAGGACCGGGGCGTCCCGCAGCAGGTCGAAGTTCTCACCCCCGTCGGTGCTCAGCAGCGGTCCGGCCTCGCTGGTGGCCACCAGCGCCTCGGTGGTCGGGTCGACAGCCACGTCGGCGACGGGCTCGGGCAGCGAGCTCTCGGTCCAGGTCAGCCCCCCGTCCGCGCTGCGCAGCAGGCGCACGGCGCCGTCGACCCCGTAGAGCGAGCCGTCGGCCGCGTCGAGGGCGTGGAAGTCTGCCTCGCCGGCCAGCGAGACCCCCTGCCAGGTCTCGCCCGCATCGGCGGACGTGATCAGCCCGACCGCCGCCGGCCCTTCCTCGCCGGGACCCGGGTGGCCACTGGCGAAGAAGTCGCCGTCGGGACCGACGGTGAAGCCCATGAGGTCGGTCCTCGAGTGGCCGACGGGGGACGGGGTGCGGTCCCCGTCGCCCAGCGCGAAGAGGCCGTCGTGGGTGGCCACCAGGAGCCGGCCCGTGCCGGGCTCCTCCGCCAGGCCGTGCACGTGGTCCGGGGCGAACTCCGCAGCGCGCCCGCCCTCCTGGTCGCTGCCGCACGCGGCGAGCAACGGGACGAGGACGAGCGTGGCGGCGGTGAGCAGGGGCCGGCGCACGAGGCGCCGGTGGGCCAGCGAGGTGGGCATCGGTCGGCCTTCCTGGTGGAGACTGCGAAGAAGGATCGTAGCCACCAGGCGGTGGCCCACGGGGTCGCACGAGAGTCACGCCGCGCTTCGTCGAGCAGCTGACGGCCGACGACCTGGCGGCCCTGCGCGAGGTCGTGGCACGTGCCGACCCCGACCCCGACGAGCTCTACCAAGGTCGGTCAAGAAAGACCGACCTAGAGTGGTGGGATGTCGTTCGTCTCGGTCATCGCGGGCGCGGCCCTGGTGCTGCTTGCGCTGCGTGACGTCTTCCACACCCTCTTCCACCCCGGTGACCACGGCGCGTTCAGCGCCAAGATCTGCGCCGGGCTCTGGGCCGTGGGCTCGCGGGCCGGCCGGCGGGCAAGGCTCCTCGCCGGACCGTCGGCCGTGGCCGCGACCATCGTGGTCTGGGTGGCCATGCTCGTGGTCGGGTTCGCCCTGGTGTACCTGCCCTGGCTGCCGGACGGCGCGACGTACGGCCACGGCGTGCCGAGCACCGGCGGCGTCGAGGACGCGCTCTACCTGTCCTCGGTCGCGCTCGCGACGCTGGGGCTCGGCGACATCGTGCTCACCCAGCCCTGGGTGCGTCTGCTGACCCCTCTCCAAGGGCTCCTCGGCTTCGGTGTCCTGACCGCCGCCATCGGCTGGGTCAGCCAGATCTACCCGGCGCTGGCCAGGCGTCGCTCCCTCGCGCTCGAGGTGGACTCGGCGCTCCGGGTGGCCGACCCCGCCGAGGTCACCGACGAGCAGCTGCGCGACTGGAGCGCCAGCCTCAGCGGGGTGACGGTCGACCTGGTGCAGAACTCCGAGACGTTCTACTTCCTCGAGAGCGACCCGAGACTGGGGCTCGGCAGGCTCGTGGCCGGGCTGGACTCCGTCGTCTCGGCGCTGGGCGACCCGGGTGGCGACGCGCGCCGGAGCGTCGCCTCGCGGACGCTGGACGAGGCGCTCGACCAGCTGGCCTCCGTGCTCGCAGCCCAGTTCGGCCTGCCCCGGGACCGTCGGGGTGTCCTGGCCGCGCTCGAGGTGGAGCCTGGGCACGACCACCACTGATCGCGTTGTCCGCGGTACGGTGGCCTCGCTGCCCCGTCGCGGTGAACGGGCTCCCTGCCCGTGCTGCGGCTTCCTCGAGCAAGCCCGGCGCGCCTGCCGGCAGGAACCGGTCCCCTTGGCCACGCCCGCCCAGTTGCCCGCTGTCCGTCCCGCTCTGTCCGACGTGGTGCGCCGCGTGGCCCAGAGCCTGCTCGTCGCGGTCGTCGTGCCCGCCGTGCTGTTCTACGGCGTCTTCGCCCTCGCCGGCGTGTGGACCGCCATCGGTGCCGCGCTCGCCTGGTCGTACGGCGCCATCGGGTGGCGGGTGGTGACCCGGCGCCGCGCCTCGGGGCTGCTGTGGCTGACCGCGATCCTGCTCACGGGGCGCACGGCGCTCTCGCTGGTCGCCGACAGCGCGTGGCTCTACTTCCTGCAGCCGGTGATCAGCGACGGGGTCGTGGCGCTGCTCTTCGCGCTCTCCCTGGCCAGCGCCCGCCCGATGGTGGCGCGGCTGGCCGGCGACTTCTACCCGATGGACCACGAGCTGGCGATGCGCCCGCGGGTGCGCCGGTTGTTCTGGCACCTGACCGCGCTGTGGGCCGGGCTGGGGCTGGCCAAGGCGAGCGCGACGCTGTGGCTGCTGCAGTCGCAGTCCCTGGAGACGTTCGTGCTCGTCAAGAGCATCCTGATGCTGGTCGTCAACGTGCTGGCCGCCGTGCTGACCGTGGCGCTGGCGGCGTACGTCGCGCGCCAGGAGGGGCTGTTCGCCCACTGCGGCGAGACCCTCGAGGCTGCGCCGGAGCCTGCAGCGGAGACCGTCCCGGCCTCCTAGGAGCACCCGCTCCGTCGTGCCTCCCCGGATCGGGGTCCCGGGCTCGGCACAATCGGCGCATGCCCCCCGAGCCCACCCACCGACGTTCCCTCGTGAAGGCGGCCGTCGTCGGCGGCGTCGCCGTCGGCGCGGTCGGGGTCGCCGTGCGCCTCGACCCCTCTTCCCAGCCCGACGATCCCCGCGAGCAGCCCGGCGGAGCCCTCGACCTCTCGGCCGACAGCGGGTCGGACGTCAAGGCGCTCGAGGTGCGCCTCGACGACTCGCTGCTCACCCGCTCCGCCCAGGCGCGCTGGACGACCCGGGCGCTGCCCACCTCGGTGCACTCGATGGTGGCCGCGACCTGGCGCGGCGAGAGCACCGCGGAGGTGTCGGTGCGCTCCAAGGTCGCCGGCAGCTGGGGCCAGTGGCAGGTGCTGCCGGCCCTCGACGACCACCCCGACCCCGACGACGCCGAGGAGACCGCCGTGCGCGGCACGCACCTGCGCTGGGTGGGGGCCGCGGAGGGCGTGCAGGTGCAGGTCGGCGGCACCCGGCCCCGGGACCTGACGCTGGTGCTGTTGCACCCCCAGCCGCGCGCCGCCGACGCCGACGAGGTCCCCACCTCGCTGGTGGCCGGGCGCAGCACCGCCGCCCGCGAGGGCGACCCCGTGCCCAAGCCGACGATCCGCAGCCGCAAGAGCTGGGGCGCCACCGAGTCGTGGCGCAACGGCTCCCCGCGCTACAACTCCACGATCGAGCAGCTGCACGTGCACCACACCGCGAGCGGCAACGACTACTCGCGCACCGACGTGCCCGCGCTGATCCGCGGCTTCTACCGCTACCACACCCAGAACCTGGGCTGGAGCGACATCGCCTACAACTTCCTGGTCGACAAGTACGGCCGGCTCTGGGAGGGCCGTGCCGGGGGCGTGGCCAAGCCGGTGCGCGGCGCCCACACGCTCGGCTTCAACGCCACCTCGACCGGGGTCGCGGCGATCGGCAACTACGAGGTCACCGGCCCGTCGAAGGCGATGCTGGGCGCGCTGGCAGACCTGGCCGCCTGGAAGCTCGACCAGTACGCCCGTCGCCCGCGCGGCAAGATCAAGGTCCGCTCCGAGGGCAGCGACCGGTACCGCGCCGGCACCGTGGCGACGCTGCGGATCATCGACGGGCACCGCGACACCAACGACACCGCCTGCCCCGGCAAGCTGCTCTACGCGCGCCTGCCCGACGTGCGCTCCGACGCGCACCGCATCGTCGAGAGGTACCGCAACGCCGACAAGAAGGTGCGCGCCACCCGCCGGCCGTCGGTGAGCGGGCGCACCCGCCCGGGCAAGCGGCTCGAGGTGGACCCCGGCGCCTACGACCCCTCGGGGGCCAAGGTCAGCGTGCAGTGGCGCCGCGCCGGCAAGGCGATCAGCGGCGCGACCGGGCTGCGCTACCGCTGCACCGAGGACGACCTGGGCAGCGAGATCAGCGCCCTGGTGCGCGCGACCAGTCCGGGGGCCGAGGCGGCGCAGGACGTCGTCAACGCCGGCCGGGTCACCATCCCGGTCAAGGTCGTGGTCTCGGCACGCTCGCGCCGCGGCAAGGTGGTCGTCAAGGCCGACCTGGTGCCGGCGCAGGGCGTCGACGTCGTGCCCACCGGTCGGGTGACGGTGACGGTCAGCGGACGCTCCGACCAGGTCGCGCTGCGCGACGGCAGGCTGCGGGCCACCTTCGGCGCCCGCAAGCCGATCAAGGCGGGCGACCGCCTGGTGACAGTCACCTACGCCGGCGACCGGGCCTGCAACCCCGCGCGCGGGGAGGTCCGGGTGCAGGTCGACGACGCCTGAGGGGGACTCGGGCGTCGAGCGGTTGGGACTGATTCCTAGGCTGGGGGAGTGACCGCCACCCGATCCCCCCGCCCCGTCCGTCGCGTCCTCGGGGCCGTGGCCCTCACCGGCCTCCTCCTCGGCGCTGCCGCCTGCGGCGGCACGGACGAGGAGCCGGACGACACCGCTCGCACGGCGCGCGACGGCTCGCAGTTCAACGACGCCGACGTCGAGTTCGCGACGCAGATGATCCCGCACCACGCGCAGGCCGTCGAGATGGTCGTGCTGGCGGAGGGACGCGACGTCGATCCCGAGATCGCCGCACTCATGACCGACATCCGGGAGGCGCAGGTGCCGGAGGTGCAGACCATGACCGAGTGGCTGACCACCTGGGGCGAGCCGGTGCCCGAGACCGGGCTCGACCACGCCAACGCCGGCCACGACGGCGGGTCGCACGACATGGAGGACGACGAGGCCATGGGTGAGGCCATGACCGGGATGATGACGAGCGAGGAGATGCAGGAGCTGCGCGAGGCCGACGACGCCGAGTTCGAGCAGCTGTGGCTGGAGATGATGACCGAGCACCACGAGGGCGCGGTCGAGATGGCCGAGACGGAGGTCGCGGAGGGGCTGCACCCCGACGCGGTCGCCCTCGCCGAGTCGGTCATCACCTCGCAGAGCGCCGAGATCGAGGCCATGGAGGAGCTGCTCGGCTGAGGGCGGCGGGTGACGGGTCACCCGGCCAGCGCCAGCACCGGGCCCGCCACGAGGCCGAGCAGCACCGCGGCGCCGGCGCATCCCACGGCCAGCGCCGCGGGTGCACGTCCTGGTCGGGTGCGCGCGTCGGCGGTCCGCGCCGCGTCGCCCTCGGGCCGGGCCAGGCAGACCGCCAGCCACCGGAGGTAGTAGGCCAGGCTCAGCACCGTGTTGGCCGCGACCAGCACCGCCAGCCAGGCCAGCCCGGCCTCCCAGGTGACCGCGATCGTCAGCACCTTCGCCACGAAGACCGCGGTCGGGGGCGTGCCGACGAGGCCCAGCAGCGAGACCCCGAGTGCGGCGGTGAGGGCGGGCCGGCGCCGGGCCGCACCCTGCCACTGCTCGACCCGCACGCGGCCGGGCTCCGCCCGGAGCACGGCGAAGCAGGCCAGGTTGGTCACGGCGTAGCCGGCGAGGAAGAGCAGCAGCGTGGGGCGGGCCCGGTCGACGGCGGGGACGGCCGCGACCACGGCGAGCAGGTAGCCGACCTGGCTGATCGTCGACCAGCCCAGCAGGCGGCGCACGTCGTCCTGCGTGAGGGCGGCGAGGTTGCCCACGCTCATGCTGACCGCGGCCAGGACAGCCACCAGGGCGGGCCACACGTCCTGGCGGGGCAGCGCGTCGAGCAGCCGCATGATCGCCACCACCGCGCCCAGCTTGGGCACGGTGGTGAGGAAGGCGGCGCTGGTGACCCACGAGCCCTGCACGGCGTCGGGCACCCAGAAGTGGGCGGGCACGGCCCCGGCCTTGAACAGCAGGCCCACCAGGACCAGCACCACACCTGCGGCCCCGGCCGCTGTGGGGGCAGCGGTGACCCCCGCGTCGAGGTCGGCGTACGCCGTGCTGCCGGCCAGGCCGTGGAGCACGGCCGCCCCGAGCATCAGCACGATCCCCGACAGGGCACCGACGAGGTAGGTCTTCAGCGCCGCCTCCGGCGCCGTGGACGCGGTGGACAGCCCGATCAGCCCGTAGAGCGGGATGCTGGCCAGGAGGAAGCCGACCACCAGCACGGCCAGGTCGGTGCTCCCGCCCACGATCAGCACCCCGTCGGCCCCGAGCAGCAGCAGGACGTAGACCTCGCTCTCGCGCGGGTGCCCGGCGACCTCGTCGCCGGCCAGCACCAGCAGCCCCAGGAGCGCGAGACCGACCACCACCCGGAGCAGCCCGGTGACCTCGTCGACGGCGAACGTGTCCGAGAACGCCGTCGTGCTCGGCGCCAGCAGCCCCCGGACGGTCGCGGCGAGGAAGCCGAGGACCACCAGGGCAGCGACCCCGCGGACGCGGCCCTGCCGTCGTCGGGGGGTCCACGAGCCCAGCAGCAGGCACCCCACCGCGCCCAGCAGCAGCACCAGCTCGGGCAGCAGCGCCACGACGCTCGACGTCATGCTCATCGCACGCGCACCCGCCGGCTCACCGGGCCACCAGGGCCGCCGCGGCCGCGGCCGCCGGCTCCAGCAGGTCGAGCAGCGGCCGGGGCGCCAGGCCGACCACCACGGCCAGCGCGAGCAGCACCGCGACCGGCAGCCCCTCGCGGGCCCGGACGTCGGCGAAGCCCTCGGCGAGCCCGTGCACCGGGCCGGTGAGCAGCTGCTGCAGCGCGCGCAGCAGCACCGCCGTCATCAGCAGGATGCCCAGCAGGGCCACCGCGCTCCAGGGGACGACGGCGATCGAGCCGGCGAAGACCTGCAGCTCGGCGATGAAGCCGGAGAGACCGGGCAGGCCCAACGAGCCCAGGGCCGCCAGCACGAGGAGGGCGGCGAAGCGCGGGGCGGGGCGGGCCAGGCCGCCGTACTCGGCGAGGGCGTAGCTGCCGCGTCGGCTCCAGACCACCCCGGCCAGCAGGAAGAGCGCACTGGTCAGCAGGCCGTGGCTGACCATCTGGGTGGCCGCGCCGGTGACCGCGGTGGTGCGTGCGGCCTCGGCGTCGGCCGTGCCGTCGGCGATCATCCCCGCCGCACCGACCGCGAGCACGACGTAGCCCATGTGGTTGACCGAGGTGTAGGCGATCATCCGCTTCAGGTCGCTCTGGGCGAGCGCCACCAGCGCGCCCCACAGCACCGAGACGATGCCGACGACCACGAGCACCGGCGCCCAGGCGCGCCAGGCGTCGGGGAGCATCGGCATCGCGATCCGCACGAAGCCGTAGGTGCCGAGCTTGAGCATCACGCCCGCCAGCACGGCCGACCCGATCGCCGGCGCGTCGGTGTGGGCCGGCGGCAGCCAGGTGTGGAAGGGCACGGTCGGGGTCTTGATGGCCAGGCCCAGCAGCACCGCCCCCAGCACGAGGACGCCGGTGGCCCCGCTGCCCTGCAGCGGCGGGGAGGCCGCCAGCTCGACCATGTCGAAGGTGCGCGGCTCGGAGGCGACGTACAGGCCGATGAAGCCCAGCAGCAGCGCCAAGGAGCCCAGGAAGGTGTAGAGGAAGAACTGCAGGGCCGAACGGGCCCGGTCGCCGTGCCCCCAGCCGTGGATCGCGAGGTACATGCCCACGATCGAGAGGTCGAAGAAGAGGAAGAAGACGATCAGGTCGGCGGCGGCGAAGACCCCCAGGCAGGTGGTCTCCAGCGCCAGGAACAGCGCCGCCTGGAGCCGCGGTCGCTGCTCGTCGCCCAGCGCGTAGACCGCGCACGCGGCGAAGACCACGCACGTCATCACGACCAGGGCGAGGGACAGCCCGTCGAGGCCGACGTGGTAGCTGGCGCCGAGGCCGGGGATCCACGAGACCTGCTGCTCGAAGGCGAGGCCGTTGACGCCGGGGTCCTCGAAGCGCGCCCAGAGCACGGCGGCCAGGACCACCTCGACGAGCGTGACGCCCACGAAGGCCCACCGGGCCCACCGGTCGGGGACCCCGGGGACCAGCAGCAGCGCCGCGGCGAGCAGGGGGAGGAGCACCAGGACGGAGAGCACGCGTTACCTCGGACTTCCGATGACGACAACCAGGGACACGACGACGAGCACGAGCAGCAGCAGGCCCACCTGCTGCAGGTAGTAGTGGTGCAGCTGGCCGGACGCCGAGCTGCGGCGCACCGCCCGGCCGGCGCGGGCGAGGGCGGTCGCGACCCCGTGGACCGCCCGGTCGGTCCCGGTGTCGGCGCGGTCGCTGCCGCGGGCGGCACGCAGCCCGGCGGAGCCGACGCCGCCGACGGCGCGGGCGAGCACCCGGTCGTCGACCCGGGCGGTGCCACGCGCGACGCCCAGCACCGCGGCCGCCGCTGCGCGCACGGACGGCGCCAGCGCCCGGTCGTCGAGACGTGCAGCAGCATCGGCGAGGCGCATCGTGGGTCGCACGAGCACGAGGTGAGTGGCGGCCTCCAGGTGCAGCCACCCGCGCAGACCGTGCACCACCCTGCCCGTGCGCCGACGGCTGTGGCGGCGCGAGGAGCGCCGGACCAGGGCGGCGACGACCGCCGCCGTGGCCACGACGAGCGCCGAGGAGCCGACGAGCTCGACCAGCGACGGCTCGGCCGGCACCCGTCCCGGGAGCCGGTCGAGGACGGCGGGCAGCGCCAGGACGCCCAGCACGAGCGCGCCGAGACCCAGCGGGGCGAGGGCCGCCGGGATCCGCGCGGGCACGCTGCCTGTCGCCTCCTCCTCGCGGTCCTCCGCTGCGGGGACGCGCCGGGGGTCTGCCGGAGGGCCGGCGACGTGGACGAGCGCGACCACCGCGTAGGCCACCGCCAGGACCGTGGCGACGAGCCCGACGGCGTACAGAGCGGCCGACTCGGCGTGCGCGCCGGCGAGCACGGCGTCCTTGGTGCCCCACAGCGAGAACGGGGGCAGCCCCGAGAGCGCGAGCAGCCCGGCGACCGCGAGGGCCCCGAGGGCGGGCCACCGCCGGGCGGCCCCGTCGAGCACGTCGAGCCGCTTGCTGCCCAGCGCCTCCAGCCAGGCCCCGGCCACCAGGAACAGCAGCGCCTTCACGGCGGCGTGCGCGACCAGGTGGGCGGTGCCGGCCGCGGTGGCGCCGACCCCGGCAGCCAGGACCACGAAGCCGAGCTGGGCGCTGGTCGAGGCCGCGAGCAGCAGCTTGAGATCGGTCTGGGTGACCGCGACCGCGCCGAGGGCGACCGCCGTCGCGGCACCGATCCACGCCGTGGTCTGCGCCGCCCAGCCGGTCGAGGCGAGCAGGGGGGAGAGCCGCAGCAGCAGGTAGCCGCCCAGGGCCACCATGGCGGCCGAGTGCAGCAGGGCGGAGACCGGGCTGGGGCCGTCCATCGCCCGCGCCAGCCAGAACGAGAAGGGCAGCTGGGCGGCCTTGCCGAGCGCGGCGACCAGCACGCCGGCGGCGGCGACGTCGCGCCAGCCGCCCTCGATGCCGGCCAGGGCGTCGAGCGAGAGGTCGGTGCCGCCCGCCAGGGCCGCCGCCGTGGCCAGGTAGAGACCCAGGTCGGCAGCACGGGTCGTGAGGAGGGCGGTGGCCCCCGAGGCCACCCGGCGCCGGTCGGCGTAGCGGTAGCCGATCAGCGCGTACGACGCCGCCCCCATCAGCTCCCAACCCACGAGCAGGCCCGGCAGGCTGGTGGCCAGCACGGTCAGCACCGCGGCGGCGGTGAAGAGCAGCATCAGGCCGGTGAAGCGCGGCTCGCGGGTCTCGGCCGTGGCGCCGGCCACGACGAGCACCAGGGTGGCGACGACCAGGACGGTGGGCAGCAGCAGGACGGCGGGACCGGTCGCCTCCAGACCCCACCGCGAGCCGGCCACGAACCCGACGCCGACCTCGGCGCCGGCCAGCACCACCGGTGCCGACGCGAGGGCCGCCAGTGCGAGCGTGGCGACGCCCGCCCAGGCCGACGGGCGGGCCGGGAGACCGTCGGGGCCGGCCAGCACCAGCAGCGCCCCGACGACCGCGGGGACCGCGACGAGCAGGACGAGGAGCAGGTCGGGGGCGCTCATTCGCGCAGCTCCGTGGCCATGTCGGTCATGTCGGAGCCGGCGCGGCGGTGCAGCAGCGTGGCGACCGCGAAGCCGGTCGCCATCTCGACGGTCATGGCGGCGAGCACGACCAGCAGCAGCACCTGGCCCGACGGGTCGGGGGACAGGAACCACCAGAACCCGCCGAGCGCGAGCAGCACCCCGGCGATCATCAGCTCCAGGCCCATCATCACCATCACCACGACCTGCTGCGACAGCGCGCCGTAGACGCCGACGGCCAGCAGGGCCGCGGCGACGAGCAGGACGGTCTCCAGCGTCATGAGCGGACCTCCGGCGGGTCGACCGGGCGCTGGTCGAGGTCGTCGCCCATCCGGTCGTAGCGGGTGCGGGCGCTGGAGAGCACCACCCCGACGACGATCGTGGCGACCATCACCGGGCCGACCACCATCATCACCAGCATGTGGCTCTCCATGATGGCGGTCCCCAGGGCCTCGGTGACGTCGGGCGAGGGCGCCCCCCGGCGCTCCGGCCAGGGCACCAGGACCGCGCCGCTCCCGAGCGCCACGAAGACCGCGACGGCGACACCGATCGCGGCGCGGTGCGAGTGCACCATGCTCATCGGCATCAGCGCCGGGTTCATCCCCATGAACATCACCATGTAGACCGCCATCACGGCCATCTCCATGACCATCATCAGCACCACGACGACCCCGAGGTAGGACTGCTGCATCAGCAGCAGCGCCCCGCCCGTGGCCACGAACGAGGTCGCGAGCGCGTACGTCGCCCGTGCCATCGAGTCGACCACGAAGACCAGGACGCCCGTCGCGACGGCGACCAGGGCGCAGGCCCAGAACGCGATGTCGACCAGCCAGCCGGCGTCACTCATCACCGCTCACCTCCCCATCACCACGACGACGGCCACGACCAGGTCCTGCACGACCACCAGCGGCAGCCACACGGTCCACAGCGGCTCCATCAGCCGGTGCACCCGCAGCACCGGGAGCCGGCCGGCCACCCAGGCCAGGGCGGCCGTCAGCAGCAGCGCCTTGACCAGCACCCAGACCGCGCCGGGCAGCCAGGGCCCCGCGCCGCCGCCGAGGAAGAGCGGGACCGCCACGGCCGCGCCGGCGCCCAGCAGCGCGTAGCGCCCGGCGTTGACGACCAGCAGGTCGGGGCCGGACAGCTCGGCGAGCACGCCGGAGCCGGTCTCGCGCCCGGCCGGGGCCGAGAGCGGGCCGAGGACGGCGAAACCGAGCACCCCCAGGAGGTAGGCCGCGAAGGCCACCGGCATCCACACGGCGTACCAGAGGGTGCCCTGCGCGCCGGCGACCACGGCGAGGTCGAGGCTGCCGGCGGCCAGCGCGGGCGCGACCAGCGCGAACATCAGCGGCAGCTCGTAGGCGAGCGCCAGGGCCAGGAAGCGGTAGCCGCCGACGAGACCGACCACGGAGTTGGCGCCCCAGCCCAGCAGCCACACCAGCGCCCAGACCACGATGTCGAGGGTGTTGGCCCAGACCACGCCGAGCGAGCCCGGCAGCAGGGCCGAGCCGTCCCACGGCACGAGGGCGACCAGCAGTGCCGCCACCAGCAGCAGCGACCAGCCGGCGCCGCGCCACAGCAGGCGGTCGGCCGAGAGCGTGGTGCGGCGGCGCTGGCGCAGCAGCCGCGCCGACTCGCGCGGGGCGTGCAGCAGCGCGTCACCGCCGGCGCGACCGGTGGCGACGACGTACGACGCGCTGGCCGTCCAGGCCAGCAGCAGGGTGGCCAGCAGGACGCCGGAGGAGCCGGCCAGGGCGATGAGGAGCTCAGTCATGGCCGACCTCCTCGGCTCGGCCGAGCGGGAGCAGGGGGGCGTGCGCAGCGACCATCAGCCGGACGTCACCGAGGTCGTGCCCCTCGAGCAGCGACGACAGCGCCGCGTCGTCGAGCCGGTGCGCCGCGGGGTCGAGCCGCTCGTCGAGCAGCCGCCCGAGCACGTCGGCCACGGAGTGGGGGAGCACGTGGGTGCGGGCCAGCCGGGCCAGGTGCGCACGCACGGCGTGCTGGTCGCCGGCGCCATCCAGCCCGAGGTGCTGGTCGCGCAGCGCACGCGCTCGCCGTGCCCAGACCTCGTCGCCGACCAGCGCCAGCACGGTGGCCACAGCGTCCCAGGTCGCCGCGGCGACCGGTACGTCGTCCGCGGCCTCCGCCGCCTCCGCTGCCGGGCGGTGGACCTCCACCTCCGCCACGACGTCGCCGTGCAGCCGGGTGCGCAGCTCGAGGCCGCCGGGCCAGTGGTCGAGCAGGGGTCCGAGCGGGTGGACCAGGACGTCCATCTCGAGGCCGTCGCGGTCGTCGTCGCCCTCGGCGAGCGGGATCCCGCCCGGCGCCATCTCCATGTCGCCGTGGTCGCCGTGGTCCATGTCGCCGTGGTCCATGTCGCCGTGGTCCATGTCGCCGTGGTCCATGTCGTCCTCGACCCACGAGCTCGCGGGCTCGCGGTCGCGCTCGCGGGCGTCGGCCCGCTGCCGGAGGTCGTCTCGCAGGGACGCCTGGGCGGCATCGAGCTCGTGCGCGACGTCGCCGGGGCCGCTCGGGCAGGCGCGGGCCCGAGGGCCCGGCAGCTGGTCCCAGAGCAGCTCCACCGCCTCGGCCAGCGGCTCGGGGACCTCCCCGGCCAGGAGCAGCACGTCGGCGCTCCCCGGGGCGGTGCCGACCGGCCAGCCGCGTCGGTCGAGCTCGCGCTCCACGGCCATCCGCGCCGGCGCACCGCCGGGCATCTCGACGACCAGGACCCGGGGGCGGCTGGTCGCGGCGCGCACGACGAGGTCCCTCAGGCCCATCGGAACGCCCCCTCGCGGCGCGCCCAGGCGACGGCGGCCAGCAGGACCGCCAGGAACCCGAACATCTCGATGACCGCTCCGGGGCCGAGGTCCTCGACGACCACGGCCCAGGGGTACATGAAGAGCATCTCGACGTCGAAGGCGAGGAAGACGACGCTGGCGGCGTACCAGCGCGGGTGGTAGCGCGAGAGGGCGTGCTGCAGCGGGACACGGCCGGAGGCGTGCGGCAGCACCAGCAGCGGCGCGGGGTCGACGACGAGGACCCGGTGCCACGCGAGGAGGGTGAGCAGCACCGCGGCGACCAGTGCCAGCGTGGTGACGAGCTCGAGCACGGCGCCTCCTCTTCCGCACATCCGTACGATGGTGCGGACAAGCCTAGGAGAGGAAGCAGATGAGCGTCCACACCCACCCGGTCGACCCGGCCGCGGTCGACAGGGTTCGGGACCGCCTGCCGTCCGCCGAGGTCGCCGCCGACGTGACGAGCGTCCTCACCCTCATCGCCGACCCGACCCGGATGCGCCTGCTGTTCGCGCTCGACGCCGCCGACGAGCTGTGCGTGGGCGACCTGGCCGTGGCGCTGGAGGTCAGCGAGGACGCCGCCAGCTACGGGTTGCGGATGCTGCGCACCGCCGGGCTCGTGCGGCGGCGACGAGAGGGGCGGATGGCCTACTACCGCCTGGCCGAGGGGTTCCCCGAGCCGTTGCGCCAGCACTGCCTGCTGCGCCTGGGTGAGATGGGCGCCCACGCCGAGGACGGTCAGCTGTGACGACGGGTGCCGGCGCATCGGGTGACCACCAGGCGCGGGTGACCCGTCGGGGTGCGCTGAAGATCGGCGGTGTCGGCCTGTTGGCTGCGGGTGCCGGCGCTGCCGGCTGGTGGAGGTTCGGGCCCGAGTCGGTCCTCGACGCGCGCTCGGGAGCAGCGCTGGTGGAGCCGTCGGTGCTGCGGAGCGAGTCCGGCACCCTGGCGGTCCGGCTCGAGGCCGCTCGCGGGGAGCGCCGGGTGGCCGGCCGCCAGGTCACCGCCCTCGGCTACAACGGGGGGCTGCCGGGGCCGACGCTGCGCGTGCGGCCGGGGGACACCCTGCGCATCGAGCTGGTCAACGAGCTCGACGAGCCCACCAACCTCCACGTGCACGGGCTGCACGTCTCGCCTGAGGGCAACGGTGACAACGTCTTCGTCGCCGTCCAGCCGGGGGAGTCGTTCGTCTACGAGCACCGGCTCCCCGAGGACCACCCGCCCGGCGTGTTCTGGTACCACCCGCACCACCACGGCAACGTGGCCGACCAGGTCTTCGGTGGCCTGTACGGCGCCATCGTGGTCGAGGACCCGGACGACGCCTCCGAGGGGGCGACGGTCGAGGTGGCGCGCGAGCGGGTGCTCGTCGTCTCGGACATCAGCCTCGACGAGTCCGGCGCGCTCAAGGACGTCTCGATGCCCGACCGGATGATGGGACGCGAGGGCGACCTGGTGCTGGTCAACGGTCAGGTGGCCCCCGTCCTCGAGGCGCGCCCGGGCGAGCGGGAGCGGTGGCGGGTCGTCAACGCCTGCGTGTCGCGCTACCTGGCGCTCGACCTCGGTGACCAGCAGGTGGACCTGGTGGCGCGCGACGTCGGCCCGCACGAGGTCCCGGCGGCGGGGGAGATGTTCGTGCTCGCCCCGGGGAACCGCGCCGACATCGTGCTGACGACGGTGTCCGGCTCGACCACGGTCCGCCTGGACCCCGTCGACCGGGGCGAGCCCGACATGGGGGGCATGGGCGGCATGATGGGTGGGGACGCGCCCTCACGGTCAGGTGTGGTGGACCTGCTCACGCTCGAGGTCTCGGGGACTGAGGTCCGCGCGGGCGCGCAGCCCTCAGCGTCGCGTGCGGCGCGGGACCTGCGCGGCCAAGAGGTCTCCCGGCGGCGTGAGCTCGTGTTCCAGACCGGGATGGGCATGGGCGGGATGAGCTTCACGTTCGGGGGTCTGGAGTTCGACCCCGACCGCACCGACCAGGAGGTCGAGGTCGGGTCCGTGGAGGACTGGACCATCCGCAACGACAGCTCGATGGACCATCCGTTCCACCTGCACGTGTGGCCGATGCAGGTGCTCGACGCCGGGGAGGGGGCCGTGGACGACCCGGTGTGGCGCGACGTGGTCAACGTCCCGGCGCGTGGGACGGTGACGGTCCGGGTGGCCTTCGACCGACCCGGCCGCACCGTCTACCACTGCCACGTCCTCGACCACGAGGACGACGGCATGATGGGCGTCGTCCAGGTGGCCTGAGGCCAGGGCTCAGGAGCCGGACTGTGCGGCGGCCTCCGCCTTGGCCTTCTCGACGTCGAGGGCGCGCACGGCCTCGATCAGCTCGCCGAGCGCGGGTGCCGGCAGGGCGCCGGGCTGGGCGAAGACGAGGTTGCCGTCCTTGAACGCCATCAGTGTCGGGATCGAGGTGATGTTGGCGGCCGCGGCCAGGCTCTGCTCGGCCTCGGTGTCGATCTTGGCGAAGACGATGTCGGAGTTCTCCTCCGAGGCCTTCTCGAAGACCGGCGCGAACTGGCGGCACGGGCCGCACCAGGAGGCCCAGAAGTCGACGAGGACGATCTCGTTCTCGGTGATGGTGCTCTCGAACGTGGCGGCGGTCAGGTCGGTGGTGGCCATCGGTGGTCTCCTGTTCAGTGGGAAGCGTCTATCCCCTAGGGGGGTTATTGGTCCCAACAGGCGACGGCTCGTCGTTGTTCCCGTCCTGGCCACTGCGCATCCGGCGCAGCGCCACGAGCCCGGCCACGACGACGACCGCTGCCGGGATCGCCCACGTGGGGATCGCGGCGGCCCACTCGCCGACGGCCTGCTGCGCGGCGAACTCCAGGTCGACGGTGTCGACGCCCAGCATGCCCGTGATGCCCGCAGTGCCGTCGAAGCGCAGGAAGAGAACACCGATGGCGATGAACAGCAGTCCGGCGATGGCCGAGGTGGTGTGCACCCTGACGGGGCCCCAGACGAGGGTGCGGCCGCGCAGCCAGCGCCGGCTGCCCAGGTCGTAGCGGTCCCACAGCGCGGCCAGCACCAGCAGCGGGGCAGCCATGCCCAACGCGTAGACCGCGAGCAGCAGGCCGCCCTGCCAGGGGGAGCCGGAGGTCGCGGCGACGGTCAGGATGGCGCCCAGCACCGGGCCGGAGCAGAAGCCGGCGAGGCCGTAGACCGCGCCGAGCACCAGCGTCGAGGCCCACCCGCTGCCGCTGTGCGAGCCCGCCCACGACTGCAGGCGCCCCGAGAAGGGCACCGCGAAGCCGCGCCCGAGCAGCTGCAGCACGCCGAGGGCGATGATCGCCCAGCCCGCGACGGCGATCAGGGTGCCGCGGTGGCCGTAGAACAGCTCGGAGGCGAACCCGGCGCCGGTGCCCAGCGGGACCAGGGTGAGCAGCAGCCCGAGGTAGAACACGGTCGTGCGCGCCACCAGGGCGCGTGCGTCGGCGAAGGCGTAGGCGAAGAACGAGGGCAGCAGCAGTGCGCTGCACGGCGAGAGCAGTGCGAGCACGCCGGCGGCGAACGCGGCGACCAGCCCGATCTCGGTCATCGGGCGGCGGCGTCGGCGGCGTCCTCGATGACCTGCTCGAAGGTCGCCGTCGGCTGGGCGCCGATCACCGGCTGGCCGTTGATGATGAAGGCCGGGGTGCCGGTGACCCCGATCCGCTGGCCCTCGGTGAAGTCGTCGGCCATCGCCTGCTGCGCCTGGGGGCTGGACATGTCGCGCCGGAAGTCGGCGACGTCGAGGCCGATGTCCTCGGCGACGGCGTCGAGGTAGTCCTGGTCGATCGCGCCGCTGTTGGGGCTGGGCTGGTCGGCGTACATGGCGTCGTGGAACTCCCAGAACCTGCCCTGCGCGGCGGCCGCGCGTCCGGCCAGTGCGGCGGTCGCCGACTCCTGGCCCAGGTAGGGGAAGTCGCGCCACTCGATGCGCAGGGTGCCGTCCTCGACGTACTTCTCCACCAGCTCCGGCTCGGTGTCGCGGGCGAACTTGCCGCAGAAGGGGCACTGGAACTCCGAGTAGCTGACCATCACCACCGGAGCGTCCACGTCGCCGAGGGCCATCGGGTCGCCCTTCTCCCGGCGCGGCAGCTGCACCAGCGGGTCGTCCTCGGGGAGCACCTCCGGCGAGGTGTCGGTGACCTCGGCGGCGGTGCCGGGCTCGGGGTCCTCTGAGCCCCCCGTACCGACGAGGACCCCGGCCAGGGCCACGGCGGCGACGCCGGCCACGACGAGCGGGATGACGGGGGAGGTGCGCTTGGTGGTCACGAGGGATCACTCCAGACGGGCGTGGGGGTGGGGGTCGGAGCAGCGCAGCTGCTCTCGCCGAGCAGCCGGCGCCGCAGCGCCCAGGCCAGCAGGGCGACGGCGAGCAGCTGGAGGACCGGCTGCACCGGCTCGAACCAGGTCATCGCCCCGGCGCTGCCGAGCGCGAGCAGGACGAGCTTGTTGCAGACCGGGCAGCCGACCGCGAAGAACGTCAGGGTGCCGCCGACCCACCCGCCCCGACCGGCCGGGTCGGGACCCTGCTGGTCGGGGCTCGGCTGATCGGGTGCGGCGACGTACGTCGCGACCAGGAGGCCGGCCAGCACCGAGGAGACGACGAGCGAGGGCCAGGCCCACCAGGTCGGGGGCACCTCGCGGCCGAAGAGCGGGGTGTCGACCAGGTCGGTCGGCACGGCCACCACCAGCGCGAAGCCGAGGGCGGCCAGGGCGGCGGCGATCCAGCGCCGTGCCGGCCACGCACGCACGGCGGCCCAGGACGACGCGCGGCTCATGCGCCCACCTCGACGGGGTGTCCGTGGGTGCGCCACTCGAGCATGCCGTCCTCCAGGCGGCGCGCGTCGACGCCGGCCGCGGCCAGGATGCGCACCGCGTCGTGGGCCAGCACGCAGAAGGCGCCGCGGCAGTAGGCGATCACCTGGCCGCGGGCTCGCAGGTCGTCGACCGCGGCGTCCAGCTCCTCCAGCGGCACGCTGCGGGCCCCCGGCACGTGTCCGGCCAGGTACTCCTCGGCGGGTCGCACGTCGATGACGTGGGCGCTGCCGTCGGCCAGTGCGGCGGCGAGGTCGTCGCGGGTGACCAGGCCGACCTCGCCGGAGCCGGGCACGTCGAGGTACGCCGCGAGCGCCCGCTCGACGTCGGCCGAGCGGTGACGGCCCACGGTGCGCAGGGCGTCGTAGAGGGCGGCGACGTCGTCGCCGGCGAGGCGGTAGTGGATGCGGGTGCCCTCGCGGCGGGTGCTGACCAGGTCGGCCAGCTTGAGCACCTGGAGGTGGGCGGAGACCGTGGTGACGCCCATCCCGGCCGCGCGGGCCAGGGCGTCGACGGTGCGCTCGCCCTGAGCCAACAGGTCGACCAGCTCGAGCCGACGTGGGCTCGCGAAGGCCTTGCCGACCACGCCCAGCTGGTCGAAGAGGGTGCTGCGACGCTCGTCCATCCATTCCTCCAATGATCTTTGGAAGACTGTACCTGACAGGTGGGGACGCGTAAGGGCCGGCGGGAGGTCTCCCTCCCGCCGGCCCCCGACGGTGCTCCTCAGGTGTCGCTCAGCGCGCGAGCGGCGCCGGCTCGGCCGGCTGGACGGCGCACGCGGGCTGCAGCCCGGCACGACGCATCACCATCGCCGCCGGGCAGAACCCGGTGAGGCTGGACTGGACCTGGTTGACGCCCACGAAGGCCGTCAGCAGCAGCCACCAGGGTGAGACCGACGCGGCGAGCGCAGCGCTGAGCAGCGTCATCGCCCCGGCGAACATCATCACGGCGCGCTCCAGGGTCATCGTGCTCATCAGTCCCGCGGTCTCAGCGACCCAGGAGGCGGCTGAACCAACCGCCCTGGGAGCCGGAGGCCTTGGCGTCGGCCTGCGCCTGCTGGAGCTCGGCCTTGGAGTGGCCCGGGCACCACTGCCCGGCCGGGACGCTCGCCTTGACCTGGGCGACGTGGTTGCCGCAGCCGGCCCAGGTGGTCTTCTTGCAGGTCTTGCAGGTGGTGGGACGGCACATGGTGCCCTCCTCTCTGCGGCGTCAGCCGCGGGGTGGGGAACGGGATCAGTCGTGGGCGAAGGTGATGTTGGGCAGCACCTTGCGCAGCCAGGCCGGGGTGTACCAGGCGGCCCTGCCGGTCAGGCGCAGCATCACCGGCAGCAGCACCAGGCGCACCAGGAAGGCGTCGAGCAGCACCGCGATGCCCAGGACGACACCCATCTCCTTGGGCGGGATCGGGCCGGAGAGGGCGAAGGTGAAGAACACCGCCACCATCACCGCGCCGGCGGCGAAGATCACCCGGCCCGAGTGGGCCAGCGATCCGACCATGGCGTCCTTGGGGTCTCCGGTGCGCTCGTAGTGCTCCTTGGCCGAGGCCAGGAGGAAGACCGTGTAGTCCATCGCGATCGCGAAGATCATCGCGAAGAAGAACACCGGCGCCCAGGCGTCCAGGAAGCCCTGGGGCTCGAAGCCGAGCAGGTCGGAGCCGTAGCCCTCCTGGAAGATCAGCCGGGCCACGCCGAAGGCGGCGGCCGTCGAGAGCAGGCTGGCCAGGGTGCCGAGCAGCGAGATGAGCGGCGCCTGCAGTGCGAAGAGCAGCAGCAGGAAGCCGAGCACCATCACGATGCCGATGACCAGGGGGGTGGACTCGTCGAGCTGGGCCTTGAGGTCGAGGTTCTCGACCGCGGCGCCGCCGACGAGGGCGGACTCGGGCAGGTCGGCCCGCAGCCGGTCGACGGTCTCGCCGAGCTCGGGGTCGGACGGGTCGACGGTCGGGACGGCCTGGATGAGCACCAGGTCGCTGTCGTCGCTGGCCGGCATCGGGGGCATGGCCCCGGCGATGCCGGAGTCGGCGTTCAGCGCCTCGGTCGTCGCCTCGGCGTCGGCCTTGTCGGCGACGACCTGCAGCGTGCCGGGGGCACCCTCGCCGAAGGACTCCTGGACCAGGTCGTAGCCGACGCGGGCCGAGGACTCCTCGGGCAGGACCTTGATCGAGGGCATCGCGGTCTTCAGGCCCAGCACCGGCGCGGCCAGCGCGAGCAGGATCACCAGCGAGGCGAGACCCCAGACCAGGGGACGCTTCCACAGGCGCTCGCCCCAGGCCTCGAAGCGCGGCGAGCGGTGCTCACCGGACTTCGACCAGGGCAGCGCGCCCTTGTTGATCTTGTCGTCGAGCTTGTGCAGCACCAGTGGCAGCAGGGTCAGCGTGGCGGCCAGGATGAAGACGACCGAGAGCATGATGCCGCCGGCCATGGACCGGAAGGACGGCGAGGGCACGATCATCACCGCGGAGAGGGAGACCAGCACGGTCAGGCCCGAGAGCAGCACGGCCTTGCCGGCGGTGTCCATCATCTGCGCGATCGCCCAGGGCTTGTCGTGGGGCCGCGCGGCCCGGGCAGCGCGGTAGCGCACGACCAGGAACAGCGCGTAGTCGATGCCCAGCGCCAGCGCGAACATCATCGCGAAGTTCATCGCCCAGATGGAGACCGGCACCAGCTCGTTGATGAGCACCAGCGAGCCCGCCGAGGCGACCAGGCCGGAGAGGGTCAGGATGAGCGGGAGGCCGGCGGCCACCAGCGCGCCGAAGGCGAGCACCAGGATGGCCATCGTCACCGGCCACGACATCAGCTCGGACTGCAGCATGGCCTCGAGGTTGGCCTCGTTGAAGTCCGACCACAGCAGCGAGGAGCCGGTCGGGTTGACCTGGACGGTGTCGGTCGACAGCTCCTGCAGCTCCTCCTTGACGTCGGTCGCGACGCGCACCATCTCGTTGGTGTCGGCGCCGGCGCCGGCCAGCACGATCGCGGTGGAGCCGTCCTGCGACAGGGTCGCGCCCGGCTGCGGGGCGATCACGTCGGCGATGCGCGGCTCGTCCTCGAGGATCGCGGTGACCTCGGCGAGGACGCGCTTGCCCTCACCCTCGGTGACCGGGCCGTCGTCGGAGTGCACGACGACCTGGATCGCCGAGGAGGCGTTGCCGCCGAAGCTGTCCTGGGCGAGCTCGCGCGCGGCCACGGACTCGGAGCTGTCGGCCTGCCAGCCGGCCCCGGAGAGGTTCTTCTCGACCGAGGGCGCGAAGACGCCCAGGCCGACGATCAGCAGGGCCCACACGATCGCCACGAGCTTGCCGTGGCTGGTGACCCACAGGCCGAGGCGGCCCAGGGGGCCGGCCGCGGGCGGCGCGGTCTCGTCGGGGGGCGTCCCGGCCTTGTGGCTCGGGGTGGTGGTGGTGCTCATGGGGGTCCGTTCTGTGAGTCAGAGCAGGGGAGGGAGCCGGCACGTCCAGTGCCGGAGGGGCGTCAGACCAGCGCCGGGAAGGCGCGGGCCGCGGTGTAGACCGCGACGCCCAGGACCAGGAGCGTGAACGCTCCCTGGAGCTTGTCGGTGTCGATCCGGTCGGCCAGGCGGGCGCCGAGCACGGCCGCGACCGACGAGGCGATGGTGAGGACCAGGACGAGCCACCAGTCGGGGCTGGTGCCGCTCCCGGCCCGCACGACCAGCGCCGAGGCCGAGGTGATCGTGATGACCACCAGCGACGTGCCCACGGCGTACGTCATCGGCAGCGCGAGCGCCAGCAGCAGCGCGGGCACCACGAGGAACCCGCCGCCGACGCCGAGGAACCCGGTCAGCAGGCCGACCGCGGTGGCGGTCACCAGCACCTTGAGCGCACGGGGGCAGTTGCAGCCGAAGGACGGGCTGAAGGTGATGATCGGGTCGTCGAGGCCCGGCCGGTCGCCCCGGTCGGGCTTCGTCGGGTCGCCGTGGCCCAGCCGTCGCCAGGCCATCAGGGCCCCGACGAGCAGCATCAAGGCCGCGAACGAGGCCAGCAGCACGTCCTCGCTCACCGCCGCCGCGCCCTTGGCGCCGGCCGCGGCGCCCCCGATCGCGACGACGCCGAAGACGACGCCGCGGCCCAGCAGCACGTTGCCCTGGCGGTGGGCGGAGACCGCGCCCGCGAGCGAGGTCACCCCCACCACGACGAGGGAGCCGGTCGTGGCCTGCGCCGGCGACTGGTCCAACAGGTAGACCAGCACCGGCACGGCCAGGATCGACCCGCCGCCGCCGAGCGCGCCCAGGGACAGGCCGATGAGCGCGCCGGCCCCCACGGCGAGGACGGCGAGGAGAGCAGGGTCCACGCTCAGGCCTCGGGGCCGACCAGGTGCAGCCCGACCTTCTCGGCGTTCTCGAAGCTGTCGTCGATCGAGACCAGGGTCCGGCCGGCGGCGGCGAGGAAGGACGCGGCGACCGAGGCGCGGTAGCCCCCGGCGCAGTGCACCCAGACCTCGCCCTCGGGCACCTCGTCGACGCGTCGCGGGATCTCGTGGATCGGGATGTTCACGGCGCCGTCGATGGCGGCCTTCTCGTGCTCGTCGACCCGACGGACGTCGAGCACGACCACCGGGCGGTGGTGGCGCACCTGGGCCAGGTCGGCGAAGGTGGCGGTCTCGAAGCTGCCGAGGTCACCGTCGGCCCAGTCCTCCGGGCCGCCGGTGGCGTGCGCCGCCGGGCGGTCGATGCCGATGCGGACCAGCTCGCGCTGGGCCTCGGCCACGTCCTCGGCGCTCTCGCCGAGCAGGGTCACCGGGGTGCCCCACTCGATGAGCCAGCCCAGGTACGTCGCGAAGCCGCCGTCGAGCCCGAAGTTCACGGTGCCCGGGGCGTGCCCGGCCGCGAACGCGGTGCGGTTGCGCAGGTCGACGACCCACTCGCCGGCCTCGATGCGCCGGCGCAGCTCGGCTGCGTCGGCACGCTCGGGGGTGCTCAGGTCGGGGGCGTCGGGGCCTGCCTCGTTGCGCGGGCCCATCTGGGCGTAGTACGCCGGGTAGGCGCCCAGCCCGTCGAGGAGCTCGCGGACGTAGGTCTCCTCGTCCTGGGTCAGGACGGGGTTCTGCGTCTTCTCCTGCCCGATCGTCGACGAGGTCGCGTCGGTCTGGGTCGCGGAGCAGAACGATCCGAAGCCGTGGGTCGGGTAGACCTCGGCCTCGTCGGGCAGCTCCTCGGCCAGGCGGTGCGCCGAGGCGTGCTGGTGGCGCACCAGGGCGTCGGTGTGCTCCTCGCCCATCAGGTCGGGTCGGCCGGTCGCGCCGAAGAGCAGCGAGCCGCCGGTGAAGACCGCGAACGGCTCGCCGCCGTCGGTGACGGCGTACGACAGGTGGTTGAAGGTGTGGCCGGGGGTCGCGATGGCGCGCACCGCGATCCGCTCGCTCACCTCGACGACCTCGTCGTCGGCGACGGGCGTGCGGTCGAAGGACACGTCGTCCTCGCCGTTGACCAGGTACGCCGCGCCGGTCTCGCGCGCCAGGGCGAGGCCGCCGGTGACGTAGTCGTTGTGGATGTGGGTCTCGAAGACGTGCGTCAGGCGCACGCCGTCGGCCTCGAGGATCTCCAGGACCCGGTCGATGTCGCGCTGCGGGTCGATGACGATCGCGACCTCGCCGTCGTGGACGACGTAGCTGCGGTCGCCCAGGGTGGGGGTCTCGATGACCCGCACGGTCAGGTCGTTCCTGTCAGTGGTGTGCTCGCTCATGGGGCTCCTCACTTCTCGGTCGGTCGGCCGGCGCGGATCCAGGCGGAGGTACCGCCCGCGACGTTCACGGCGTCGAAGCCGCTGCCGGTCAGGAAGTCGGTCATGGCGCCGCTGCGGTTGCCCGAGGCGCAGACGACGTGGACGGTCTTGCCCTTGTCGAGCTCGTCGGTGCGGCCGGGCAGCTGGCCCATCGGGATGTTCACCGCGCCGGGCAGGTGGCCCTCGGCGTACTCGGCGGGCTCGCGGACGTCGATGAACGTCGCGCCCTTCTCGAGCTCGGTGGCGGCCTGGTCGATGTCGATCTCGCGCATGTCGGCTCCTCCTGGGACGGTGTCGGTGTCGTTGTCGATGCGAGGGGAAGTATCCCCTCGGGGGGTTATGTCCGAAACCTAGCACAACCCCCTGGGGGGATGTATAGTCAACGACGAACGCACCGCGCCACCCCCACCCGGGTGGCCAGAGCCGAGAGGAAGCCCATGAGCAGCTACACCATGAGCACGACCCTGGACCGCCCGTACGACGAGACCGTCGCGGCGGTGCGCGAACAGCTGGCCGAGGCCGGGTTCGGCATCCTCACCGAGATCGACCTGCGCGAGACCCTCAAGAAGAAGCTCGACGTCGACGTCGCGCCCCAGGTGATCCTGGGTGCCTGCCGCCCGCAGCTGGCGCACCAGGCGCTCGAGGTCGAGCCCTCGATCGCGGCGCTGCTGCCCTGCAACGTCGTCGTGCGCGCCCTCGACGACTCCACCACCGTCGTGGAGGCCTTCGACCCCGACGTCATGATGACGGTCGGGCTCGGGGATGCCGACGGCCCTGCCGGTGACGCGATCCGCAGCGTCGCCACCGATGCCCGCGAGCGGCTCTCCGCCGCCCTCGCCTCCCTGGAAGGAACGACCTGATGGACCTCGAGCCCACCGAGATCAAGGCGATCATCACCCGGATGAAGCGCGCCAACGGCCACCTGGCCAGCGTGATCCGGATGATGGAGGAGGGCTCGGACTGCGAGTCCGTGCTCACCCAGCTCGCCGCCGTGAACAAGGCGCTCTCGCGCGCCGGCTACGCCATCGTGGCCACCGGCCTGCAGCAGTGCCTGACCGCCAGCGACGACGACCTCGACGGCGTCGACGTCAAGAAGATGGAGAAGCTCTTCCTCGCCCTGGCCTGACACGCGAGAGCGGCGAGGAGGCCGTGGCCCGGGCGGTAGCCTGCCGCCATGGCCTCCTTGCTGCTCACCGTCATCGGCGACGACCGGCCGGGGCTGGTCTCGGCCGTCTCCGCCCTCGTGGAGGCCCGTGGCGGCTCGTGGCAGCGCAGCCAGCTGACCCGGCTGGCCGGCAAGTTCGCCGGCATCGCCCTCGTCGAGGTGCCCGACGCCCAGCGCGCCGGCCTCGAGGAGGCCCTCGCCGCCCTGGCGGCCGAGGGCCTCGCGGTGCGCGTGGAGGACGCCGGCACCGCCGGCGAGGTCGTGCCCGCCGCCACCTTCCGGCTGCACCTGGTCGGCCAGGACCGCCCCGGCATCGTCGCGGAGATCTCCTCGGCGCTGGCCGTGCGCGGCGTCGGCATCGAGGAGCTGCTCACCGACGTGGTGGCCGCCCCGATGGGCGGCGGGATGCTCTTCGAGGCCCGGGCCCGCCTGACCATGCCCAGCGGCGCCGACGCGGGCGTGCGCGCCGACCTCGAGCGCCTGGCCGACGAGCTGATGGTGGACCTCGAGCTCGACGCCGACCCGGCCTGAATCTCGCGCCCACCCGGCGCACATCTCGCGCCGACCCGGCCCGGATCTCGCGCCGACCCGGCGCAGATCTCCCTCAGCCGGTGTGGTTGGCCTGCCAGGAGCGCTCGACGAGCTCGCGCAGCACGTCCTGGTCGAGCTCCTCGAGGCGCTTGACGTAGAGGCAGCCCTTGCCCGTGGTGTGCGGGCCGAGCCGGTCGAGCAGGTCGCGGTTGCTGTCGTAGTAGGTCAGTCCGTAGAGCGTCAGCGCCGCCTTGCGCGGAGCGAGCCCGATCGCGAACCACTGGTGCTGCCTGCCGTCGGCGGTCGTGTAGTCCTGACGCCCGAAGCCGACCATCGAGGCGCCCCACATCCGCGGTTCCACGCCGCTGACCTCGCGCATCAGCGCCAGCGCGGCCAGGGCGTCCTCGCGGCGCCGGGGGTGCTCGACGGCAGCGAGGTTCGCCGCCACGTCGCCGTCGGTGGGCTGGGTCTTGCGCGTGTCTCGGTCGGCCACGACCCGATGCTCCCAGGTCGGACCGGGCCGGGCCCAGGGGGCTAGCGTGGCGGGGTGCACCCGACCGGCGACGACACGCAGCCCGCCACGCGCAGCCTCGGGCGCGGCAGCGTCGTACGCCTCGGGCTGCTGGCGGTGCTGGTCCTCCTGCTCCTGGTGGCCTGGGTGACCGGTCGGGTGCCCGAGGTCGACGCGCTGCGCGAGCGGGTGGAGGACGCCGGCGCCTGGGGTCCGTTCGTCTTCGTGGTGGGGTACGCCGCGCTCGCGCTGCTGCCCACGCCCAAGGGCTTGATGACGGCCCTGGGTGCAGTGCTCTTCGGCTTCGCCGTCGGCGCGGTGCTGGCATGGGCCGCCGCGATGCTGGCCGCGCTGGTCGCATTCGGGCTCAGCCGGTTGCTGGGACGTGCAGCCGTCGACCGGATCATCGGGGGTCGCCTCGACCGGGTCGACGCGCTGATGAGGGAGCACGGGCTGGTCGCGGTGGTGGCGGTGCGGCTGGTGCCGGTGCTGCCCTACACCGCGATCAACTACGCCGCGGGCCTGGTGCCGGTCGGCCTGGCGGCCTACCTGCTGGGCACCGCGGTCGGCATGGTGCCCGGCACCGTCGCCTACGCAGCGCTCGGTGCGTTCGGCACCAGCCCTGGGCGCCTCTCGGTCGGGCTCGCCGTCTTCGTCGCGCTGGCCGTCGTCGCGACGCTCGTCGGCCGACGGATGCTGCGGCGCGGCCCCACCGACGGCCCCATCGAGCGCTCCCAGGTCGGCTCGTGACCGAGCTGCTGGCCCTGGCCCTGACCCTGCTGGCCTACGCGATGGTGTCGTCGCGGCTGAGCCTGTCGCCGATCACCGCGCCGATGGTCTTCACGGGAGTCGGGCTGCTCGCCGGCGCCGCCGGCGTTGTCGACCTCGAGCTCGACGGCGAGGCCGTCACGCTCCTCGTCGAGGTCACCCTCACGCTGGTGCTCTTCACCGACGCCATCCGCATCGACCTGCGCGCGCTGCGGCGCGACCTGGGGCTGCCGGTGCGCCTGCTCGGTGTGGGTCTGCCGTTGACGATCCTGGCCGGCACCGCCGTGGGAGCCCTGCTGCTGCCGGGGCTGGGGCTGCTCGAGGCCGCGCTGCTCGCCGCCGTGCTGGCGCCCACCGATGCCGCGCTGGGTCAGGCCGTGGTCAGCGACCCCCGCCTGCCGGTGCGCATCCGGCAGGCGATCAACGTCGAGAGCGGGCTCAACGACGGCATCGCCCTGCCCGTGGTGACGGTGCTGCTGGCGGTCGTGGTGGCCGAGGAGGGCGCCCGTGCGACCGACGGGTGGTGGAGCCTGGCGCTGAGCCAGATCGGGTTCGGCGTCGGCATGGGCGTGGTCGCCGGGCTGGCCGGCGGGTGGCTGCTCGACCGGCGGGCCCGAGCCGGTGCCGTCGAGGGTGTCTACCGCCAGCTCGCGGCACTGGCCGTGGTGGCAGCGGCGTACGCCGGGGCGGTGCAGCTGGGCGGCAACGGCTTCATCGCCGCCTTCGTGGCCGGGCTGGCCTTCGGGCACGTGGCGCGCGCGCACTGCGAGCACGTGCAGGACTTCTCCGAGGACGAGGGCGAGCTGCTGACCGTCACCACGTTCCTGGTCTTCGGTGCGGTGCTGGTGGGGCCGGTGCTCGACGAGGTCACCTGGCGCACCGCGGCGTACGCCGTGTGCTCGCTGACCGTGGTGCGGGTGCTGCCCGTGCTGGTCGCCCTCCTGGGGTCGCGGACCCTGGTCGAGCCCCGGCTGTTCCTCGGCTGGTTCGGCCCGCGCGGCCTCGCCTCGATCCTGTTCGCCCTGATGGTCGTGGAGGAGGTGAGCGGCCCGGCGGGGCAGGAGGTCTTCGAGGTCGCGTGCCTGACGGTGCTGCTCAGCGTGGTGCTGCACGGGCTCAGCGCCTCGACCTGGTCGGGGCGGCTGGCGCGCCGGCTGGACCGGCTGGGTCGCGACCGCGCCGAGCACGGTGACGCCGCCGAGATGCCGACGAGGCGCCGGCTGGGTCGCTGAGACGCGCCGGGTCGGCGAGAGATATGCGCCGGGTGGGCGAGAGATATGCGCCGGGTGGGTGAGAGATGTGCGCCGGGTCAGGGCTGGACGAGGGCGGTCTCGGGCTGGAAGGCCACCCAGGAGAACCAGAAGGTGTCGAGGTGCACCACCGGGCGCAGCCGGCGCCCGGCGAGGGGGCCGTCGGTGGCGCGGCCGAAGGCGTTCCACGTCGAGCCGGTGGCGACGTCGACGACCCGGCCCGCGGCGTCGCGCTCGAAGGCCACCTCCTGCCCGTCGAGACGGGCGACGAAGGCGGCGACGGTGCCGATCTCGGCGCCCTCGTCGATCGCGGCGGCGCCGAGGGCCGAGCGCTGGCCCGGCAGGTGCCACAGGGTGACCGGGCGGTCGCCCACGTCGACGCGGACGACGCCGGCGGTCGCGAGCCGGCCGCGCTCCACGGCCACCGCGTCCGCACCGGTGCCGACCCCGACCACGCGGAACTTCGGGGGCAGCCGGTCGTCGGGCTCGCCGGGCAGCTCGAAGAGCGGGTCGGAACCCGGGTCGTCGTAGCCGACGTAGGGGTTGCGGCCGTAGTCGCGGTCGTGGCCCGTGTCGCGGCTCAGCACCAGCGCGCCGGGGTGCTCCTCGCGGAACTGCGACCACCCGACGGTGCCCATCGGGATGCTGCGCAGCGCGGTGCCGGTGCGCACCCCGACCGCCGCCACCCCGGTCAGCTGCGGCCACAGCGACTCGGTGGCCCGGTCGAACATCACCAGGTTGTCGGCGTAGAGCAGCCCGGAGACCCCGAACGTCGTCTCCTCGCCCTCGACGGTGCGCTCGAAGGCGACGCCGGAGTTGCACAGCGGGCAGTAGGTGACCGCGACCGGGACGCCGTCGACGACGTCGTTGGCGATCTCGTGCCAGGTCAGCACCCGCAGCGGGTAGGCGCGGGTCTCCTCGCCGACGGTGAGGCTGAGCACGGGCTCGTCGTCCTCGAGCCAGTCGACGTCGGCGACCTGCTCGTGCTGCGGGTCGTCGATCGCGGGGATGCCGTCGGGCGGGGGACCGCCGGAGAGCAGGTCCTCGAGGGGGAGCAGCGGCTCGGGGAACGCCGGGTCGCGCAGGTCGTCGAGCGCGGAGCCGCCGACCGCGCCCGCGGAGGCGCTCGGGTCGGCCCCGGTGGCCGGCGTCGCGGGATCGGGGTCGGAGCCGCAGGCGGCCAGCAGCAGGGCCCCGGTCAGGACCAGGGCCGGTACGCCGGCCGCCCGGGGCGTCATCGGCGCGCCTCCTGCGGGCGGGACGGACGAGCGGCCCGCGACCGGGCGCGCGAGACGAGGAGCCCGGCCACGACGAGCGCGCCGAGCAGCAGCGCCCACCCGCCGGGCCCGACCGCGGTCGCGACGTCGACGAGCGCCTGCTGCACCGCCGCGGCGGCCGCGATGACCGGGTCGTCGGCCGCGTCCGCGACGCTCCCGGCGTCGGCGCCGAGGACCCGCAGCTCCCACCAGCCGTAGTAGGCGACGTACGCGCCGGCCAGGAGGAGCACCAGCCCGGCCACCCGCGGCGCCCACGCCCCCGAGCGGCGCAGCCGCTGCACGGTGGTCGGCGAGGCCAGGGCGGTGGCCACGGCCAGGGTGCCGACCACCGCGCCCATGCCCGCGGCGTACGCCGCGAAGAGGACGACGCCCTCGAGGACCGAGTCGGTGCGGAAGCCGGCGACCACGACGGCCAGGAACGGCGCGACGGTGCACGACAGCGAGGCCACGGCGTAGCCGGCGCCGAAGCCGGCCATCGACCAGAACGAGCGGCGCAGCGGCGCCGGCCCGCGCGGGCGGCGCGAGAGCCGCAGCGACGGCAGCCGCAGCGAGCGACCGGCCAGCAGCCAGCCGCCGAGCAGCAGGAGGGTCAGCCCCAGCACCACGGTCACCCACGGCAGGTGCCGCTGCACCTGCCCGACCACCGGTGCCACCGCCAGCCCGAAGGCCAGGAAGACCCCCGAGAAGCCGAGGGTCATCGCACCGGTCAGCCCGAGCGCACGCAGCACCGCCCGGCCGCGGTCGGGGGAGTCGTCGCCCGCGACGAGCAGCGAGACGTACGCCGGCAGCAGGGCGAAGCCGCAGGGGTTGACGGCCGCCAGCATCCCGGCCCCGAGGGCGACGGCGAGCAGGCCCTCGGACACGGCCCTCGCCTCAGCCGGCCTGCTCGGCGACGAGCTCGTCGACCAGCTCGCCCAGCTCGGCCTCGTCGAGGTAGCCCTCGCCCCGCACCTCGCCGTCGGCGTCGAGCACGACGTAGGTGCTCTGGGCGGTGACGCCGAAGTGGCGCCACACGCTGCCGTCGACGTCGGAGAGGGAGGTGACCCCGGGGTCGACGTCGGCGGCGAACCCAGCGATGGCGTCGGCGTCGTCCTGCGCGCCCACCCCGACCAGCGCGACGTCGTCGCCGTGGGTCTGCGCGAGCGCGTTGACGCCCGAGACCTGGGCCCGGCAGGTGGGGCACCACGGCGCCCAGAACCACAGCACCGCCGGGCGCCCCGCCATCTCGGCGCCCGACCAGTCGGCACCGCCGACGGTGCGCGAGGAGACGTCGTACAGCGCCGGCAGGTCCTGCTGCTGCGACTCCTGGGGCTCCTGCGGCTGCGACTCGGCCTCGGCAGGGCTCGTGCCGGTCGTCGCCGCCACGTCGTCGGCGGAGGTGGTGCCGCAGCCGACGAGGGAGAGCGCGAGCAGGGGGCCCGCCCAGAGGCGGGCCGCCCGTCGTCGCGCGGTGGTGGTCATCGTCCCAGCGTAGGCCGGACCACCACACGGGGAGGCGTCAGAGCGCCGGGGCCTCGGGCACGTCGAGCTCGGTGTGCACGTGGTGGTTGAAGTAGTTCGTGAACAGGTTGAGCGTGACGTGCACCGACAGCTCGGTGAGCTGCTCGTCGCTCCAGCCGGCGTCGATGGCGTCCTGCCAGGCCGCGTCGCTGGTGTGGCCGACCTGCGCGGTGTAGTCGCGGGCCAGGCGCAGCAGCGCGTCGAGCTCGGCGTCGTCGGCCTTGCCGCGACGGATGTTGACCATCTCCTCGTCGCTGAAGCCGGCCGCCTTGCCCCCGCCGGTGTGCGCGGACTGGCAGTAGGTGCACTCGTCCTCGGCGCCGACGGCCAGGGCGATGGCCTCCCGGGTCTTCCCGTCGAGGGTCGCGTGCTCGGCGATGACGTCGCCGAGGGCGGCGTACGAGAGCAGCACGGCGGGGGAGTGCGCCATCCCGCCGTGGATGTTGAGGACCTTGCCGAACTTCGACTCCAGCTGCTTCAGCGCGTCGGTGCTGGCGGCGGGGGCGGAGTCGACGGTGTGGACGGGGATGCGGGGCACGGAGGCCTCCTGGGGTGTGCGGGGATCGTTCCTCGGACCCTGGGCCAACCTGCGTGGTGGTCCAGACATTCCCCGGACGCCGCGCCGCGCCGCACCGCGCGGTGCGGCTCAGGCTCCCGGTGCGCGCAGCAGCACCGCGGTGAACTGCTGGTTGGTGCCCCACGGTGTCAGGTGGTCCTCGCCGGCGGTGCCGTGCAGCTCGTAGCCGGGGAACTCGGCGGCCAGCTCGTCGTGGGTGTAGCGCACGATCGGCAGGCCGCTGCAGGTGGTCGGCCCGTCGGGGCCGAAGGTGGCGATCACGAACCAGCCGCCGGGCCGCAGGCAGCGTGCCAGCGAGGCGCGGTAGTCGTCGCGCTCGTCCTGCTCGGTCAGGAAGTGGAAGACCGCCCGGTCGTGCCACAGGGCGTACTGCCGGCCGGTGTCGAGGTCGAGCACGTCGGCGACGTCGAGGGTCAGGTGGCGGCCCAGGTCGCCCACCCGCTCGCGCACGGTGTCGAGCGCGGTGCGCGAGAGGTCGATGGCGGTGACGTCGGTGAAGCCGCGCTCCAGCAGGTGGTCGGCGAGCGTCGACCAGCCGGCGCCCACGTCGATGACCGGGTCGGCGGGGTCCACCCCGGTGTCGTCGACCAGTCCGAGCGACAGCCCCGGCACGGACTGCCACCACGAGACGCCGTCGACGTCCTTGCCGTCGTGCACGTGCTCCCAGTAGTCGCGCCGCGCATCGGCGTCCTCGGGCCGCCACATCTCCTCGGTGCCGCTGTCGCTGCTCATGGCAAGGAACGTACGCCCGCCCGGCCGGGCCGGCACCCGCGCGCGGCCGAACCTTTACCGACGCCGCGGCCTGCACTGTGACCGTCGTCACCTCACGCACGTAGGGTGAACAGGATGAGCCACTCGGACGCCGTCCTGACCACCGTGCTCCCGGAGCCGGGCCGGGACCACGTGTCCACGCCGGCCGGGCCGGTGGCACGCCTGATCGACGGGGGCGACCTCGACTGCGGCAGCGGGCTGCTGCTGCTGATCACGCGCAACATGCGCCGCCTCGACGACGGCGGGCACCTCGGCATCCGCAGCGCCGAGCGCAGCGTCACCGTCGACCTGCCGGCCTGGGCCGACCTGGTCGGGCACAGCGTCGAGGTCGCGCACGCCGAGTCCGAGCAGGGCCCGTGGTGGTTCGTGGTGGAGAAGTCCGGTGCGCCGGCCACCGTCTTCACCACCGGCAAGAGCACTCCCGTCGGCGAGCGGCTGTGGGTCTACACCAACTTCGACTGCAACCTGGCCTGCGACTACTGCTGCGCGCAGTCCTCGCCCAGGGCGGAGGCGCGGCGCTTCCCGGTGGAGACCGCCGAGGCGGCCTTCGAGGAGTTCGCCGCGATGGGCGGCAAGGAGGTCTTCCTGACCGGCGGCGAGCCGTTCATGCACCCCGAGCTCGACGGACTCGTCGAGGCTGCCGCCGGGCTCGAGCGCACCGTGCTGACGAACGCGATGATCCTGGGCCGCGGGCGGCGCCGCGAGATCCTCGAGGGCCTCGACCGCTCGGTCGCCCTGCAGGTCAGCCTGGACAGCGCCACCCCCGACCTGCACGACCGCCAGCGCGGCGCCGGCACGTGGGGCAAGGCCCTCGACGGGATCGAGCTCGCCTCCTCCCTCGGCTTCCGGGTCCGCATCGCCGCCACGCTGTACGACGAGGACCCCGCGGGCGTCGAGGCCCTGCACCGGCGGCTCGACCAGCTCGACATCGCCCCGGAGGACCGGGTGATCCGCCCGGTGGCCGCCGAGGGATTCGCCGACCAGGGGATCCACGTCTCGATCGACAACCTCGAGCCCGAGCCGACCCTGACCGTCGACGGCGCCTGGTGGCACCCGGTCGCGGTCACCAACCCGCACATGCGCATCGCCGACCACCCGCTGCCGGTCAGCGAGGTCATCGGGGTCATGCGCGACACCGTCGCGGTGCAGGACGCCGCGGCCGCCACCGGACGAGAGGTGTTCCGCTGTGCCTGACACGCTGCGCGCGCTGGTCGGCTGGGTGCTGGCCCCCGACACCGACGAGGTCCCCCGCCGCCAGGCGGTCGGGCTGGCGTTCCTGCGGGTGACCGTCGGCCTGATGTGGCTCTACAACGTGGCCTGGAAGGTGCCGGCCGACTTCGGCCGCGACTCCGGCAACGGGCTCTACAAGTTCACCGGCTTCGCCGTCGACCACCCGGTGCTGCCGCCGTACTCGTGGCTGGTCGAGAACCTGATCCTGCCCAACATCTCGGCGTTCGGCTGGCTGGTGCTGGCGGCCGAGACCGCGCTCGCGGTGCTGCTGGTCTCGGGCACCTACGTGCGCGCCGCGGCCCTGCTCGGGATCGCGCAGTCGGTGGCGATCGCCCTCTCGGTGGCCTACGCACCCGAGGAGTGGCCCTGGTCGTACTGGCTGATGATCGCCGCCCACGTGGCCCTGGTCGTCGGCTCCTCGGGCCGTGCCTTCTCGGTCGACGCGGTCCGCGCCCGGGTGGCCGTCCTCGCCGGGTTGCAGCGTGCGTGGGGCGCGCTGGCCGTCGTGGTCGGCCTCTTCAGCGTGATCGGCTCCCTCGACGACCCGCTGGCCTCCCGCGGCCCGGGCCTGCGCTCGGTGGACCTGTCGATCAGCCTCGGCGTCTACAACCTGCTCGGCGGGCTGGTCGTGCTGGTCGTGGGCGTCGGCCTGCTGGCCGCCGCGCAGGGCGTGCGCGTGGCCGCGCCCGCCGCCGCCGGCCTCGCAGTGGCCGCCGCCCTGCTGCTGCGGGTCCAGATCGGCTTCACCGACCCCTGGCTCGGCGGCAACGCCACCAGCGTCGCCGTGCTCGTCATCCTGGCCGTGGTCGCGCTCGCCGACCGCCTGCCCACGGGCCCCCGCCCGGGGGTCGCTCCCTCCGCCCCCACCGAAGGACGTCATCGATGAACCCCACCCGCCGCGCCCTGCTGGGCGGCACCGCCGGCCTGCTGCTCCTCACCGCCTGCGGCAACGACGCCGACGACGCCTCGGCAGCGGCGGGCACGGAGGGCTCGGCCCCCGTGCTGGGCATCTCCGCGATCCCCGACCAGGACCCCGAGCAGCTCAACCGGCTCTACGGGCTGGTCGCCGACGCCGTCGCCGACGCCACCGGCCTCGAGGTCTCCTACGAGGCCGTCACCGACTACACCGCCGTGGTGCGGGCCTTCGAGGTCGGCGACATCCACCTGGCCTGGATGGGCGGGCTGACCGGAGTCCAGGCCCGCAGCCGCGTCGAGGGCGCCCAGGCCATCGCCCAGCGCGACATCGACGCCGACTTCCACAGCCTCTTCATCGCCACCAAGGCCTCGGGCATCGAGCCCTTCGACGACACCGAGGGGCTCACCGCCCTCGAGGGGCACAGCCTGACCTTCGGCTCCGACACCTCCACGTCGGGCCGGCTGATGCCGCAGTACTTCATGGAGCAGGCCGGGCTCGAGGTCGCCGACCTCCAGGGCGAGCCGGGCTACAGCGGCTCTCATGACGCGACCATCGAGGCCGTCGCCAGCGGCAGCTACGAGGTGGGCGCGGTCAACGAGCAGGTCTGGGAGGCGACGGTCGAGGCCGGCGAGGTCGACCTCTCCGACGTGGTGGTGCTGTGGCGCACGCCGGGGTACGCCGACTACCACTGGCTGGTGCGCCCCGACCTCGACGAGACCTTCGGCGAGGGCACCACCGAGGCGATCGCGCAGATGCTCTACGACCTCGACCCCGCCGACCCCGACGACGCGGCCATCCTCGAGCTCTTCGGGGCCACCTCCTTCGTGCCGACCGAGAACGAGAACTACGACCAGATCGAGGCGGTCGCGAAGGACCTGGGGCTGCTGGCGTGAACGAGGCCGGGGCTGCGCCGGTCGTCAGGCTCACCGGGGTCTCGCGCACCTTCGGCGACCGGGCCGCCCTGGCCGGGATCGACCTCGACGTCCACCACGGCGAGCGGGTCGCTCTGCTGGGCTCCAGCGGTGCCGGCAAGAGCACCCTGCTGAGCCTGCTCAACGGATCGGTGCGGCCCAGCGAGGGCACCGTCGAGCTGCTCGGGCAGCGCCCCGACCAGCTGGGCCCCCGGCCGTTGCGCCGCCTGCGGGCCCGCATCGGCACCGTCCACCAGCGCCTCGACCTCGTCGAGCAGGTGCGGGTCGCCCACAACGTCAACGCCGGTCGCCTGGGCCGGATGAGCACGGCCACCGCGCTGCGCTCGCTCGTCTGGCCGGTCGGGATGTCCGAGGTCCGCGCGGTGCTGGAGCAGGTCGGCCTGGGCTGGGCCGTCCACGAGCGCACCGAGCGGCTCAGCGGCGGCGAGCGGCAGCGCGTCGCCATCGCGCGCCTGCTGCTGCAGCGTCCCGAGCTGGTGCTGGCCGACGAGCCGGTCTCGAGCCTCGACCCGGCCCGCGCCGCGGAGATCCTGCGGCTGCTGACCCAGGTCGGTGGGGCCACCGGCGCGGACGCACCCACGTTCGTGGTCAGCCTGCACCAGCCGGCGCTGGCCCGCGAGCACTGCACCCGGGCCATCGGCCTGCGCGAGGGCCGCGTCGCCTTCGACGTCGCGGCCGCCGACCTCGCCGACCACCACCTCGAGGACCTCTACGTCCTGACATGACCACCCTCGACCGACCCGCGACGCGCACCACGGCGCGGCGGGGCACCACCGGGCGGACCGTCTGGGGACGGCGCCTCCTGGCGCTCGCCGTGGTCGTCGTGCCGCTGCTGTGGGCCTCGGCGCGGACCCTGGGCGGGGGCGTCGACCTGGTCAACACCGGAGGGCTGGGCCTGGTCGACGACCTGCTCGGCAAGGCCCTCGACCCCGCTCTCGACGCCCAGTTCCTGGCGGTCGTGTGGCGAGCGCTGCTGGTGACCGTCGCCTTCGCCCTGCTGGGCACCGCCGGGGCGCTCGTGCTCGGTGCCGTGGGCGGGCTGGTGCTCAGCGACGTCGCCTGGGGTGAGCGCCCCGGCCGGTGGGTGGGCGTCGTGCGCGTGCCGTTGCGGGGGGTGCTCGTGGCCGCCCGCTCGATCCACGAGCTGGTGTGGGCGCTGCTGCTGGTCAGCGTGCTGGGCCTGGACCCGCTGGTGGCGGTGATCGCCATCGCGGTGCCCTTCGGTGCCCAGACCGCGAAGGTCTTCGCCGACACCCTCGACTTGACCACCCGGGGCCCGCTGGAGGCGCTGCGCGTCGCGGGGGCGCGCCCGGTGCCGGCGCTGGCCTACGGGCTGCTGCCCGGGGCGCTGCCGCTGCTGCTGTCCTACTCCTTCTACCGCCTCGAGTGCGCGATCCGCTCGGCGGTGATCCTGGGCGTCGTCGGCGTGGGCGGGCTGGGCCAGGAGCTCGTGGTGAGCCTGCAGTCGCGCAACTGGGACGAGGTCTGGACCCTCATCGGCGCCGTGCTGCTGCTCTCGGCGGTGGTCGACCTCTGGAGCACCCGGGTGCGCACCGGCCTGGCCGTGGCCAGCTGCTCGGACTGGTCCAGCGGGCGCACCGGCGCGACCGCGTCCGGCTCGCGGTGGGTGCGCTGGTCGGGGTGGGCGCTGCTGCCGATGCTCGTGGTCGCGTGGTGGTACGCCGACGTCTCCTGGGCCGGGCTCTTCTCCGAGCGCACCCGCGAGCTGTCGGTGCGCCTGGGCGACGACCTGCTGCCGCCGGCCCTGCCGCCGGGCGGCTGGGCGACGCTGAGCGCGGGCGTGCTCGACACCATCGCGATGGCAGTGCTCGCGATGGCCTTCGCGGTCGCGCTGACGCTGGCCATCGGCCCCCTGGCCTCGCGGCCGCGTCGCGACCAGGACGGCAGCGGCGCCGGGCCGCTGCGCTGGGCCGGGTGGGCCGTCGCACGGCTGCTCCTGCTGGTGCTGCGCTCGGTGCCGCCGACCGTGTGGGCGGTGGTCGCGCTGCTGGCCCTCTTCCCCGGCATCCTGCCCGGCGCCGTGGCGCTGGGCCTCTACACCGGCGGCATCCTGGGCCGCCTGGTCGCCGAGGCCTGGGAGTCGGTGCCGCTGCGCCCCCGCGCCGCGCTGCAGGACGTCGGGGTGCCGCGGCCGCTGGCGGGGCTCGCCGCGACCGTGCCGGCGGGCGTGCAGCCGCTGGTGACCTACACGCTCTACCGCTTCGAGATCTGCGTCCGCGACACCGCCATCGTCGGGGTGGTCGGCGCCGCCGGCCTCGGGCGGCTGCTCCAGGAGAACCTCAACGCGTTCCGCTTCCCGGCCGTCACCACCCTGCTGATCGCCTCCTTCGTCGTCTCGGTGGCCGCCGAGCTGGTGGGGCGCCGCATCCGCCGCGCCCTCGCCGCCTAGAGCCGCACGCGGCCCACACAGCGCTCGCCGGAGCCCTGGTGCTTCGCCTTGAACCGGAACGAGTCGGTGCCCTTGTGGTCGGCGGTGCGGCGTTCCACCTCGAAGGAACCGCTGGGCCCCTTGGTCCTGCTCTTGCCGCGGGCGACGACGGCGCCGTCGTGGCGCAGCACCCACCGCCAGGTCTGTCCCACCCGGTTGCTGTCGATCTCGGCCTCGACCTCGATCCGGCCGTCGTCCGGACCCGCCTTCATCTTCCAGTCGGTGGCGCCGGTGCACGAGCCTCGTCGCAGCACGTCGTCGTCGCCGGCCACCGCCGCGCCGGCGGCCGCCCCGGTCAGAGCCAGGCTGGTCACTGCGGCCACGAGGCCGCGTCTGGTTCGCGTCATGGGGGGCTCCTCAGCTCCCGGTGAGGCCGCGTGCCGGCCTCGAAGGGGGGCAGGGTGCGACCGCTGCGTCAACAACCGGTCAACGCCTCGAGGGCCGGTCCTCCGGGCCCCGGCGGGTGCTCGACGCGGCCCCTCGACCCCAAGGAATGCCCAAGGCCGGGGGAGCAGTCTCGTGCGCGGTGCACCGGGGACGCGGTGCCCGAGGGAGGGAATCAGCGATGACGGCGTTGACGAGACGCCAGGTCCTCGCCTACGGGGGGCTGGGGCTGGGCGTGGCAGCAGTGGGGACCGCGGTCCCCTTCGGTGAGGGTGTGAGCACCAAGGACTGGATCAGCACCTCGCGCAAACCAGCCAGGTTCGCGCGACGGCTGCCGATGCAGACTCCGCTGGTCCCCGTGCCCGCGAGCGACGAGGCGGGGGACTACCTGCTCTACGAGATCAGCGAGCAGGCCTACACCGGCCAGCTCCTCGACGACGGTGCTGGAGCGACCGGGCTCATGGGGTATGCACCGGTGGGGGCCACCCCGACCTTCACCGGTTCCCTCATCAAGGTCGACCAGCACACCCGGGTGCGGTTGCGGGTCCACAACGACCTGCCCCCGGTGCACCCCGACTTCGGCCACGCGATGGGCACGTCGGTGCACCTGCACGGCTCCGCGACCCTGCCGCAGTACGACGGCTACGCCGACGACGTCACCCAGCCCGGGCACTACAAGGACTACTGGTACCCGAACCACCAGGGCCCGCGCACGATCTGGTACCACGACCACGCCGTGCACAAGACGGCGCAGAACATCTACAGCGGGCTGATGGCGCAGTACCACATCCAGAACGACTGGGAGAAGGCGAACCTGCCGCAGGAGCGCTACGACGTGCCGCTCACGGTCCACGACGCGATCTTCGCCAAGGACGGGTCGCTGACGCACATGGACCGCGACCACTCGGGTCTCTACGGCGACGTGATCATGGTCAACGGGGTCCCGTGGCCCTACCACGAGGTGGAGCGTCGCTTCTACCGCTTCCGGATCCTGATGGGCACGCTGTCCCGGTCGATGACGCTGAGGTTCGTCAACAAGCGCACGAGGCGCACGCTGCCCACCTGGGTGGTCGCGACCGACGGCGGGCTCACGGTCCCGCAGCAGGTCACCAGCTGGCGCCACGCCAGCGCCGAGCGCTACGAGATGATGGTGGACCTCGGCTCCTGCCGGGTCGGTGACGTCGTGGAGCTGCTCAACTCCAGCAACAAGAACAACCGGGACTTCAAGCACACCGACAAGGTGATGCAGCTGCGCGTGACCTCCGAGCCCACGGACACCCGTTGGAACCAGGTCGTCACGCCTCCGCCCGAGGAGCTGCACCCGATCATGTCGGTGCCGGTCGAGGCGGCGCGCCGGACCCGCGACATCGACCTCGAGCGCGACGACGACACCAACGTCTTCCTGCTCAACGAGACGAGCTGGGAGGACGTGCAGGCCGCGAGGTGGAACCTCTTCCTCGACGAGCGCGGGGACCCCCCTCGCCCCGGGGACGTGGAGATCTGGCGGCTGGAGAACAAGTCCGGGGGGTGGTTCCACCCGATGCACATCCACCTCGTCGACTTCCGCATCATCGACCGCGACGGCGGCTCGGACCGGGTCCAGCCCTGGGAGAAGGGGCCCAAGGACGTCGTCTACGTGGGCGAGGGGGAGATCGTCGAGGTGCTGGTGCAGTACTCCGTGGCGCCCTCGCACTACCCCGACGGGCGCTCCACGGGGCCCGCCGGAGCCGGGGCCGAGCTCGGCGGGCGCTTCATGGTGCACTGCCACAACGCCTCGCACGAGGACCACGACATGATGGGGCAGTTCGTGCTCGCGGCCGCCGACGGCACGGTCCACCTGGGCGAGGACCACCCCAACCACCCGGTCCACGGCGCGCCGCCGGTGTGAGGCGGCCCGGGGCGCGTCCTGCGGGAGCGGCCCGGCGACCGGACCGCCGGGCCCCGGTCCTGGCGCACCGGCACGCCGTCGCCGCCGGGCTCCTGCTCCTGCTCGTGCTGCTCGTGGTCCGCGCGACCCTCGTGGTCCCGGTGCGGGTGTCGTCGGCCAGCATGATGCCCACCTTCGAGGCCGGCGACGTCATCCTGGTGTCGCGGCTGGCGCCGGACGTCGAGGACCTCGCCCGCGGCGACCTGGTCGTGTTCCGGGACCCCGGCGGCGGCCGGACGCTCAAGCGGGTGGTGGGTCTGCCCGGCGAGCGCGTCGCGATCCTGGACGGCGTGCTGCACGTCGACGGCGAGCCGCAGGAGGAGGTCTGGGTCACCGACCCCCTGGACGGCTACTACACCCGGGTGTGGACCGCCGGCGAGGGGGAGGTCGTGGTGCTCGGGGACAACCGCGGGAACTCGATCGACTCGCGCGACTACGGCCCGGTCACGGAGGAGGACCTGGTGGGCCGGGTGCTGGTGCGGCTCTGGCCGCCGGGGCCCGGCACCGGCTCCTGAGCGCCGTCGCGGTGCGCGCCCCGGAGCGCCTCCTCGGCCCCCACGAGCAGGAGCCACCCCGCGGCCGCGGCCACCACGAGGCCGGCGACGCGCTGGTCCCGCAGCGGGTCCGACCAGCCCAGCCGCAGCTCCAGGAACCAGTCGGCGGCCAGGAGGCCGTCGCCGACCAGCAGCCGGACGGCCAGCACGCCCAGACCGAGCGCGACCAGACCGACGGCACCGACCGCGTCGGCCGGCCTCCCTGCACCGGGCCCCGGGTCGAGCAGCGGCGCCAGCAGCGCGAGCCCGATCGCCAGCGCCAGGGCGGCGGCGACCAGTCGTCCTGCCGACGACAGCGAGGTCTCCAGGACGGGGCCGACCTGGACGAGCAGGACCGCCGCGCACGCGACCGACGCGCCGACCAGCGGGGCGGGTGACCGGGCCCGGCCCCGGGCGAGGGTCAGCGGACGACCGGCCAGCAGCAGGGTCGGCGCCACCACCAGGAGCACGACCAGGCTGCCGAGGTGCACGCTGAGCAGGACGGGCGCCCAGGCGGCGAGCCCGGAGCACAGCACCATGAAGACCACGAGCAGCCCCGCGACGAACGCGACGGTGCGCCGCGCGGGCCACCGGGACCCCGTGCTCGTCGAGGCCGACCGGGCCGCTGCGACGTACCAGACGAGGGCGGCCGCGAGCACCGTCACGACGAGGACGTCCGGCCGCGCCTGGGTCAGCACGCCGGTGGCCGAGAGCACGGGTGGGGTCGAGGACGCGGCGTGGTCGTCGACGCTCGGGGCGAGCGCGGCCGGTGGCGGTGTGCGCGAGAGCGCCACCGCCAACCCGGCCGCCGCCCCCATCCACACCAGCTCGGCCGACGCCAGGGCCGCGAAGGCGCCCGGCTCACCCCGCGCCAGGCGGGGCAGGGTGCGGCGCCGGTGCAGGTGGCCGGCCGCCCCGAGCACCCCGAGGACCCCGACCTTGGCCGCCACCACGGCGGCGTACCCGCTGAGCCAGTCGGGCCCGGGGGGTCCGAGCACCCCGGCCGCCGAGACCGCCCCGCCGCCGGCGAGGGCGAGGAAGGCCCCCAGGGCCAGCCTGCTGAAGCGCGGGGCGGCGACCGACAACTCCGCCGGGTCGCCGCGCAGGTGCAGCACCAGCGCCGCGAGGCCGCCCACCCAGAGCACAGCGGCCAGCACGTGGACGAGCAGGGCGCTGGTCGCCGCCTGCGAGCCCGGCTCGCCGCCGGCCACGTGACCCGTGAGCGGCATGGCCAGGGCGGCGCCCAGGGCGACCCCCAGCAGTCCTCGTCCCTCCCAGCGTCCGCGCGGGCGTCCCCCCGCCACCGCGAGCGCCGCGGCCAGGAGAGCGACCGAGGCGGCGGCCGAGACCTGCGGCGTGCCGACCACGCGCGACATGGTGGCGACGTCGAGGTCGCGCGGGGCGACCCCGCTGGCCTCGCTCGTCGTGAGGAACCACGTCACGGCGGCCGCCACCGACCAGCACGTCGCCGACGACCGGACGGCGCGCCCGACCGACCGGCCCGGCAGCAGCGCCACGGTGAGCAGCAGCGACCCGACGGTCGCGATCGCTGCCAGGTCGCTGGCCAGCCGGGCGAGCCGGACACCCCAGCCCACGAGGGGGCCCGGGTCGGACAACCCCGGCGGGACCTCCTCGGGGCCGCCGCCGGCCAGCACCATCGCCGCCACGGCGACCGCCACGCTCGTGCCGACCACGCCGGGCAGCACCGAGCGGTGGGTGGACGTGTCGCGGGGCCGGGCACGGGTGCTCATGCGCCCAGGCTGGGCGGGCGGCCTTGCGATCCGGTTGCGTCCGCAGCGGACCGGGCGCAGGACCCCGGGCCGGGACCCCGCGCAAGCAAAATCCAAGGTGCGGCCCCGATGCTGACGACTTCCCCCACTGAGACCGGCCTGGGCCGGAGAAGGAGCTGAGCACCATGGCCCCCACGCAACGATCTCGCACCTGGGTGGCCGGCTCGCTGGCCTGCCTGCTGGTGCTGACGCTCGGCACGAGCGCGCTCGCCGTCCCGGTCACGCCCACCGGGCCCGACGGCAGCCCACTGACCAGGTCCGGGCGCCTCGTCGAGGCCGGCCCCACGGCCGAGCACGGGTTCCCTGCCTGGTACCGCGACAGCAACGGCGTGCGTCTGGAGGCGTGCACGACCCTCGACGACCCGCTGTGCGCGACGCTCCCGGACGAGGTCCCGAACCCGGACGCCCCGGTGTCCTACCCCGACAACTTCCCGGGCGAGTTCTTCTACCAGCTGGCGGCGGCCTCGGTCACCGGGGACGGGGTCGACATGGGCGTCGGCCTCGACCTCGAGGGAGCCTGGGCCAACGAGGCGGTCGTGGACGGCGACCAGATGGTCTTCGGCCGGGTCCGCATCCGGGACCGGGCGATCGCGGACGGCCACTACCGGGTCACCCACCCCTACGGCGCCGACGAGTTCGACGTGGAGGGCGAGGGGATCAACTACACCGAGGACATCGGGACCACGCCGGGGGCCTTCGGGCAGGCGCTGGGCAGCCGGATCGGGCCGTTCCTGACCTGGGACCCCGACGTCGCCCCGGCCGCGCCCGAGGGCTACGTCGGCGACCCCGCGGTCGAGCACCCCGTGATCGGCAGCCCCTACGGCACCAACTACGTCTCGGTCGAGCGCCGGGACGAGTCGGGCGCCTGGGTGGAGCTGGCCCGCACCGACCTGTTCACGATCCAGGGCCGGCACGCGGTGAACTCCGGGGTCGAGGCCGACCACGCCACGTACACCGTCGGGGCCGACGGGACCGGCTTCGTCGACGTCTACGCGACCTCGGACGCCGGGCAGTCCCTGGCGGTCGAGGACAGCGGGCTCGGGTTCGTCGCCACCCGGATGGAGTCCGACGGCAGTCGCTACTTCGGCCGGTACGCCATCGACCAGTCGCCCGACGGGAAGTCCGTCACGGTCGCCAACGTCGGCGACCAGCCGGTCGCCCGCAAGGAGATCGGGCTCGTCGACGTGGTGACCATCTCCGCGGTCACCTACGACGCCGACGCGGACCTGCTCACGGTCTCCGCGACCTCCAGCGACCAGGACTCCACGCCCGCGGCCCTGACGGTGCTGGACCAGCCCGTGCAGGAGGGGACGGCCGTCATCGAGACGACGGCCCCGCCGCCCTCGGTCACCGTCACCTCAGACAAGGGCGGGGAGGCGAGCGCCCCCGTGACGGTGTCGGGGGCCGGGCTGGAGGCGGACGCCCCGGTGGCCGTCGGCACGGCGACCCCCGAGGTGGCGGCGCCGGCACAGCGGGTCACGCTCGACGCGACGTCGTCCACCGGCACGATCACCGGCTACGCCTGGCAGCAGGTGCCGGCCACGGGCGCGGACGGCGAGGTGCCGGTCACCGACGCCAACCGGGTGGAGCTCTCGGGGGCCGACCAGGCCGTCGCCACCTTCAACGCCCCGCAGGCCGCCGGCCCCCTCGCCTTCGAGCTGGTGGTCAGCGGGCCTGCGGGGACCAGCGCCCCGGCGGTCGTGACCGTCGAGGTCACGGGTACCGACCCCGAGGGACCGCCGGCCGCTCCCCAGGCCGACGCGGGGTCCGACCAGGAGGTCCGGCGCGGCGCAGGCGTGACGCTCGACGGGGGCGCCAGCACCCTCGTGGACGAGTACGCGTGGTCGCAGGTCAGCGGGCCCGAGATCAGCCTCAGCGGGGAGGACACCGCCACCCCCCGGTTCACCTTCCCGCTGATGGCCCTGCCCACGAACACCTCGGGCCCGAACCCGCAGTACGCGACGCAGGCGGACCCGGTCGTCCTGCGGCTGACCGTGACCGGCCAGGGCGGGCAGCAGTCCACCGACGAGGTGGTCGTCTCCCCGGCCGCGGAGACCCTGACGATCACCGCGGGCGAGTTCCGCAGCGGCAGGCAGTGGCGGGTCAGGGGCACCTCGTCCTTCCCCGTCGGGCACCGGGTGGCGGTGGTGCTGGGGGGCACCCTGACCGGCCGGACCCTGGGGTTCGCCGAGGTGGACACCCTCGGTGACTGGGACTTCCGGGGCGCAGGCACCGTGGCCCCGGGAGGCGAGAGCACCGTCAGCGCCGTCAGCACCATGGGCGGGTCGCACACCGGGTTCGCCTTCCGGTCCCGCTGACGTCCCGCCCACGACGAGGGCCGCACCCCGGGTGCGGCCCTCGTGCGTGCGCCCGTCGGGCCAGGGACGCCGTGACCGGGGACTAGCCACTTCTGGGGGAGGGGGCGCCCCCAGAAGTGGGGCTGTGGGAGCCGGCCGGCCTGCCGAGACTGGTGGGGCCCGGGGGCGATCGCACCCCGGCTGGGGAGGTGGCAATCGATGGAGATCCGGCTGTTCGGCGCGACGACGGTGCGGTGCGGGTGCGGGTGCGGGAGGCCGCCGACCGATGCCTTCGGCGGACCCAAGCCGCAGCAGATCGTGGAGATCCTCGCGCTGTCGGCGGGGACCCCGGTGTCCAAGGAGAAGCTGGCGGACCTGCTGTGGGAGGGGCGACCGCCCCGGTCCTACCTCGGGACGCTGGAGAGCTACGTCTGCGTGCTGCGCCGGTCGCTGGCGCGCAGCTGCGGCGACGGCGGGGCGGCCGGGATCATGACGGTCCCCAACGGCTACGTCGTGGTCCCTGGCGTCGTCAAGGTGGACCTGATGCAGTTCCGCGCGCTCGTCAGCGCGGCCGTGGTGAACACCGCCCACGACCACGCCACGGCGCTCTCCGCCCTCGAGGCGGCACTCTCGCTGGTGAAGGGCGAGCTGCTGGCCAGCGAGAGCCTCGCCTCGTGGGCGCTGGGCGAGCGGGAGGAGTTCCGCGACGAGCTCGCGCAGGCCGCGTCCCTGGCCGCCGAGCACGCGCTGGCGCTCGAGCGCTTCGGGGCCGCCGTACGGCTGGCCACGACGGCGGTGCGCGCCGACCAGTTCGCGGAGGACGCGTGGCGCACGATGATGGCCGCGCTGTGGGCGTCGGGCCGGCGCTCCCAGGCGCTGCACCGCTTCTCCCAGCTGCGCGACCTGCTCGTCGACGAGCTGGGCGCCGAGCCCAGCCGGGAGACCACCGACCTCTACCTGGCGATCCTGCGCGGCGGTGCCTCCCGGGAGGCCGGTGCGCACCGTGAGCGTGACGACGCCGCGGGGGCGGAGGAGGTGCGGATCCTGGTGGGGCTCCTGCGCCAGATCCTGACCTCGGTGCCCGGCCTGGAGCTGCCGCCCCGGGAGGGCGAGGTCGTGCGGGCCGCCCACCGCTGGGTCGACGCCTTCTGAGCATCGGCGGCGTCGATCCCCGAACCCCGCATAGTGGGGATGAAGCGGGGTGGTCACCGCTGCCAGCCTGGCGGATGACCGACGGGGGTGGCGATGCTGGCACGAGCACAGGCACGGGGGGACCAGGCCCGGTCGCGCGTCCTGGTGGTCGACGACCACCGGACCTTCACCGACCTGACCAGCCTGGCGCTGGCGACCGAGGACGACCTGCTGTGCGTCGGTACGGCGACCGACTCCGCGCGGGCGCGTCGGCTCGTCGAGCAGCACCACCCCGACGTGGTGCTGATGGACGTCAACCTCGGCGGTGAGGACGGGCTGGTCCTGACCGAGGAGCTGCTGCGGCTGCGGCCCACCCTGCGCGTGGTGGTCCTCACCGCGTACGCCGACCTGGGTGTCCTGCGGCGAGCGGCAGCCGCCGGAGCCTGCGCGCTGCTGCCCAAGAACGGGTCGCTGCCCGAGCTCCTGGAGGTGCTGCGCACCGCCCGGCCCGGGGGCCTGGTCGTGCACCCCAGCCTGCTGCGCCGCCTGGTCGGCGAGGGCGGTGGCGGCACGGCCTCCGCGTCGCCCGTCCCGCGGCTGACGGCGCGCGAGCGCGCGGTCCTGGATCGCCTGGCCCAGGGGCACGACGTGCGCTGGATCGCCCGGGACCTGGACATCACGGTCAACACCTGCCGCGGCTACGTGAAGTCGCTGCTCGCCAAGCTCGACGCCCACTCGCAGCTGGAGGCCGTCGTGGCCGCCACGGCACACGGACTCCTCCATGGGCCGGGGCCGGCCTGAGGACTCCCCGGCCTCGACGGGGGCCGACGACACGGTGCGCTCGGCCGTCACCCGGTTCGTGCTGCTCAGCGTGCTGGCGGCCCTGCTCCTGGCCGGCGTCGCGGTCGTGGTCGCCGAGCGGATCGCCCGTGAGCGCGCGCTCGACAGCGCCCGCGCGGTCGGCACGGCGCTGGCCACCCGGCTGGTCTCCCCGCTGGTCGACGGCGACCTGCGCGAGGGGGACCCAGCGGCGCGCGAGCGGCTGGCGTCGGTGATGCGCAACCGGATGCAGGACGGCAGCATCCGCCACGTCAAGGTGTGGGCGGCGGACGGCACCGTGCTGTGGTCGAACCAGGCGCGCCTGGTCGGCAAGCGCTTCGACCTGCCGGACGACGTACGCGGGCTGCTGGGCAGCTCCCGGGCAAGGGTCGAGGTGTCGGAGCTCTCGCGCGAGGAGAACTACGCGGAGCAGGACGAGGGGCCGCTGCTGGAGGTCTACGTGGGAGCACGGGACGACGACGGGCAGGAGATGGTCGTCGAGGCCTACCTGGCGACCGAGCAGATGGAGCGCGACGCCGAGAAGGTCGTGGTCTCCCTCGTGGGCCTGGCCGTCGGGTCGCTGGGGATGTTCCTGGTCGTCGTGATGCCGCTCGCCGTGGCGCTGGGGCGGCGCGTGCGACGCGCCGAGCGCGGACGCGCGGTCCTGCTCAGGCACGTCCTGCTCGCCTCCGAGCTCGAGCGCAGGCGCATCGCCGCGGCGCTGCACGACGGCGTCATCCAGGACCTCGCCGGCCTGGGCTACGCACTGCCCGCCGTGGCCCGCTCGCTCCCACCGGAGCACGAGGCGCCCGGGGTGCGCCGACACCTCGACCACTTCACCGACCTGGTGCGCGACGACGTCACCAAGCTGCGCCGGCTGATGAGCGACATCCATCCCCCCGATCTCGCCGGTGCCGGGCTCGCCGAGTCGGTCCAGGAGCTCGTGGCGAGCGAGTCGGCCGCCGCGGGTGTCGAGTCCCGGGTCACGCTCGCCCCCGACCTGGAGCTCACGCCGGACGCCGCCCGCCTGGCCTACCGGGTCGTGCGCGAGGGGGTGCGCAACGTCGTGAAGCACGCGGGGGCCCAGCACCTCGACGTCGACGTCCGGCGCCGCGACGGACAGGTCCTGGTCCGGGTCAGCGACGACGGGCGGGGGCCGGCGCGCCCGCAGGGCGACGACACCGAGGGGCACCTCGGGCTGCGGCTGCTGCACGACGCCGTCCACGACCTCGGCGGTCGGCTGGACCTCACGGCGACGTCGCCGGCGGGGACCGAGCTGAGCGCCGCCTTCCCCGAGGCGCTGGTGACGGGGTGAGGGCGTCCGGCGTCCCGAGGTCAACCCCGCCCCAAGGTCGCGCGGGGAGGCTGGGTCGACGACGTCAGGGGGAGACGATGAAGCAGTCGCAGCGCAGACCGGCGGTGCGGGTCGCGGTGGCGGCCGCGATCGTCGTGCTCACCGCCCTGGTCGGCGCTCCCGCGCACGGGCACACCGGGCTCGTGGCGAGCACGCCCGGCGACGGCGACACCATCAGCAGCCCGCTGGAGCGGGTGGCGCTGGCCTTCGGGACCCCGATCGACCCGCACCACGTCGAGGTGGTCGTGCAGGACGCCTCCGGCCGGACCGTCTCGCACGGCGCGGCGGTCGTCTCGGGCAGCACCGTCGAGCAGGCGCTGCGGGTGTCGAGCCCCGGTGAGCACTCGGTCGGCTACCGGGTGGTCGGGTCGGACGGGCACGCGGTCGTGGGGTCGTTCACGTTCACGGCCACCGGAGCGGCGGTCGCACCCGACGGCGACGCCGGCTCGCCGAGCCGGGCGGCGGGCTCCTTCCAGGTCGCGAGCAGCGATCCCGGCGAGGAGCTCTGGGACCGGGGGACGGTGGTGCTCGTGCTGGCGTCGGGGGTGCTGGCGCTCGTGGTGATGACCGTCGTCGGTGTCCGGGGACGGGCGGTGCGCGCCCTCGAGCCCGACGACGACTACTGACGCCCGAGCACCGCCAGGGTCCGCTGCGCCATCTGCTCCTCGCCGAGGGCGTTGGGGTGCACGATGACGGGGTTGGTGCCGGCCAGCACCGGCTCGACCCAGCGCTCGCCGGGCAGCTGGCAGGCGTCGTGGCCGTCGGAGACCCGGTTGAGGTTCACGTACGTCGCCCCGGTCGCCCGGGCGGCCCGCTTGACCGCGTTGTTGAGCACGCGCTGCAGGGTGCGCAGGTAGGGCACGTCCCCGCGCGCGACGGGCATCAACGGGTAGCAGCCCACCCGCTCCGGCATGATCCACGGGTAGCCCAGGATCGCGACCTCCGCCCTGGGGGCGCGGCGCTGCACGTCGCGCAGCGCCCTGCGGATGGCCGGGAAGGTCGTCGTGCGGATGGTGGTGACGAAGGAGTCGCCGTACTCGTCCTTGCAGGGACTGCCCTGGCCCAGCGTCGCCAGGCCGGCGGCGCCGCACTGCACGATCGAGTTGAGGAAGACCGAGCTGTCGTTGCCGCCGATGGTCATCGTGACCAGGCGGGTGCGGCGGCTCAGGGCGTCGAGCTGGGGCGGCACGTCGTCGTACTGCGACCCGCGGTAGTCACCGGTGTCGGCGGCACCGCAGGTCACGTCGGTGAGGCGGGCGCCGATCGCCTCGGCGATGACGTGGGGGTAGTTGCGGATCGAGCGCAGGCACTGCACCGGCGCGGCCGGGTCGAGCGGCAGCACCCCCGAGGCCGCGCTGTAGGAGTCGCCCATGGCGACGTAGCGCACCCCGGCCCGCTCCGCCGTCGTGGTCTCGGCCAGCGCGGGAGCCGTGGCGGGCACGAGCGTCGCCAGCAGCGCGAGGGCGGTGGTGGCGGCGGCGAGCAGGGCGGGGCGACGGGACACGGGGACTCCAGGCGTACGACGGGGGCGGCCGGCGCAGCGTAAGCCGCAGGAGTGGCGCGGGCCACACCCCGCCCACGGGACGGACCGGCAGGGGAAGTGGCGCCGGCTCGGCGGGGAGCTGGCGCCGGCTCGGTGAGGAACTGGCGCCGGCTCGGCGTCAGCGCAGGCGGCGGGTGTCGTCGGCCAGCCGCACCGTGCGGCCGGTGCGGTCGAGGTGGGCCAGCAGCGCCAGGGCCACCCGCCGGCTGGTGCCCAGCGCGCTGCGGGCGGCGGTGACGGGGAAGGGCTGCTCGAGCGCCGCGAGCAGGGGGAGGGCCTCGTCGTCGGCCCCGGCGCGCACCACCACCGCGCCACCGAGGTGCAGCACGGCGCCGGCGCGGTCGAGGCGGGCCAGGGCCCGGGTGTCGAGGCCGAGGTCGCGCAGCCGGTCGGCGCTGGGCGCGGCGAACGCGGTCTCCAGGTCGGCGCGCAGCGCCTCGAGCGCCGCGGCCAGGTCGGGCGGCACCTCGGGGCCGCGGGTGCGCCAGCGCCCGCCCTCGAGGCGCGCACCCGCGAGGTCGAGCGCGTCGAGGAGCGCCGGGTCGGGCAGCCCGGCGACCTGCGCGAGCTCGGCGGGCGCGAGACCGTCGGCCGCCCCGGGAGCGGCCAGCGCCGCACGCGCCCGCTCGGCGGCCTGCTCGGCCCGGGCGGGGTCGAGCAGCCAGCCCCCGGCGCGCGCGGCGCCCAGGGCCGCGGCCGGGTCGAGGCCGGCCCGGCGCAGGTCGTCCTCGCGGGCCAGCCCGCGCACCCGCAGGTCGGCCGCCGTCGACCCGTCGAGACGAGCCAGGTCGACGGCGCGGGCCCGGGCGGCCCCCCGCCGCCGCAGGGACGGCGGCTGCGGGTCGAGCACGCGTACGCCGCGCACGACCCGGTCGCCGGTGGAGCGCAGCACCGCGCGGTCCCCGACCCGCAGCGGCAGCGGCCGCTCCAGGCGCAGGCGGACCAGTCCCGGCGCCCGGGCCGGGTCGAGCGGGCGCGCGTGCACGGCCAGCTGGGTCGAGCCGACGTGCAGCAGCGGCCGCTCGGGCAGCCGGTCGAGGTCGGGGCCGGTGACCTCGACGTCGAGCAGGTCGACGTCGAGGAAGGCGCCGGGGGTGACCAGCGCGGCGCCGCGGCCCAGCGCGTCGACGGCGCCGGGGGAGCGGTCGGCGAGCGCCAGCGCGACCCGGGCGACCCCCGCCACGGCGTCGCGGCGGCGGCCCAGCGACTCGACGCGGCGCACCCGCACGGGCCCGCCCGGGCCGTCGAGCACGTCGCCCTCGCGCACGGTGCCGGCCGGCAGCGTGCCGGTCACGACGGTGCCGGTGCCGCGCACGTGGAAGACCCGGTCGACCCACAGCCGCACGTCGGCGCCGGGGTCGGGGGCCGGGACGCCCGCCAGCACCCGCGCCAGCGCCGCGCCCACCTCGGTGCGCAGCGTGGCCGCACCCTCGTCGTCGCCGGCCGCGGTGACGACGTGCGGCACATCCGCCAGCCCGGTGCGGGACAGCTCCTCGCGGGCCCGCGCCAGCGCAGGGGCGGGGTCGGCCAGGTCGGCGCGCGAGACCACCAGCAGGCCGTGGGCCACCCCCAGCGCGTCGAGCACGGCGAGGTGCTCGGCGGCCTGCGGCATCCACGGGTCGTCGGCGGCCACGACCAGCACCGCCACGGGCACCGGGCCGACCCCGGCCAGCATCGTCGCCACGAACCGCTCGTGGCCCGGCACGTCGACGAAGGCCACCTCGCCGACGCCCGGCAGGTCGGTCCAGGCGTAGCCGAGCTCGATCGTCAGCCCGCGGCGCTTCTCCTCGGCCAGCCGGTCGGGGTCGGCGCCGGTGAGCGCGCGCACCAGCGTCGACTTGCCGTGGTCGACGTGGCCGGCGGTCGCGACGACGTGCACTCAGCGGCCCCCGTCGGCGGCGAGCACGCGTCGTACGCCCTCGACGAGCGCGGGGTCGTCGCTGCCGGGCAGCGCCAGCAGGTCGAGCAGCAGCCGGCCGTCGTGGACGTGGCCGACGACGGCCGGGTCGCCGTGGCGCAGCGGGGCGGCCAGGTGGTGCGGCAGCGCGACCGCGGCGCTGGGCAGCGGCACCCCGGGCGCGCCCCCGCCGCCGACGCGGCCCTCGGAGGCCACCGCCTCGGCGGGGCCGCCGATCGCCGTGGCCAGCCGCCGCGCGCGGGCGAGCAGGTCGTCGGGACGGCTCGCCAGGGCCGCGGCCACCGGCGGCGCCGGGCCGGTCAGGGTCGCCTCGAGCGCGGCCAGGGTGAGCTTGTCGACCCGCAGCGCGCGGGCGAAGGGGTGGCGGCGCAGCCACTGCACCAGCGCGGCCCCGCCCAGCAGCAGCCCGGCCTGCGGGCCGCCGAGCAGCTTGTCGCCCGAGGCGGTGACCAGGTCGGCGCCCGCGCGCAGGGTGGTGGCGGCGTCGGGCTCGTCGGGCAGCCGCGGGTGCGGGGCGAGCAGGCCCGAGCCGATGTCGGCGACGACCGGCACCCCCAGGCCCGTCAGCGCCTCGACCGGCACGCTCGAGGTGAAGCCCTCGACGCGGAAGTTGGAGGGGTGCACCTTCAGCACGAACGCGGTGCGCTCGCCCACGGCGCGCTCGTAGTCCTCGAGGTGCACCCGGTTGGTGGTGCCCACCTCGCGCAGCCGCGCGCCCAGCGACTCCATCAGCTCGGGGATGCGGAACCCGTCGCCGATCTCGACCAGCTCGCCGCGCGAGACGACCACCTCGCGCCCGGCGGCCAGGGCGCAGGTCGCCAGCGCCAGGGCGGCGGCGCCGTTGTTGACCACGTGCACGCCGCCGGCGTCGGGGACGGCCGCGGCCAGGGCAGCCAGTGCGGCCGCCCCACGGGGCCCGCGCAGGCCCGAGTCGAGGTCGAGCTCGACGTCGGTGGCCCCCGCCGCCAGCGCCAGCGCCTCGACGGCGGCCGGTGACAGCGGGGCCCGGCCCAGGTTGGTGTGCACCACGACGCCGGTGGCGTTGAGGACCCGGCGCAGCGAGACCGGGGCGGCCGGCAGGTCGTCGAGCACGGCGGCCACCACGTCCTCGGGCGCCACCCGGCCCGCGCGGCAGGCGTCGAGGGCCGCGACGACCCCGGCCTTGACCCGCGCCCGGCCGAGCCGCTCGACGGCGGGCGCCAGGGCCGGGTCGTCGAGGACGACGTCGGTGCGCGGGACCCGGCGGCGGGTGTCCTGCACGGGCCCCTCCCCGGGTGGCGACGGCGTACGACGGCTGGCGGAGGCGGACGGGAATCGAACCCGCCTGACCGGGATGCCCGGTCACAACGGCGTTGAGGGCCGCGCCCGTCACCAGACGAGGTACGCCTCCGCGCTCAACATAGCCCGACGACACGCGGGGGCCGTCCCACCCCCAAGGTGCTGGTCAAGGGTGAGCAGGGTGGTGCAGGGTGTCGCCATGGAGCAGTTCCTCGGGTGGCCGCTGGTGCGGCAGGTGCTCGGCCGCGACCGGCTCGGTCGTGGCGAGGCGGCGATGTCGCAGCGCAGCCGCGGCCTCCAGCCGCGCACCACCACCGCCGACCGGGTCGTCGACTCGGTCTGCCCGTTCTGCGCCGTGGGCTGTGCCCAGAAGGTCTTCGTCAAGGACGAGAAGGTCGTGCAGATCGAGGGCTCGGCCGCGAGCCCGGTCTCGCGCGGGCGGCTGTGCCCCAAGGGCAGCGCCAGCAAGCAGCTGGTCACCTCGTCCAGCCGCGTGACCACGGTCCGCTACCGGCGCCCGCACGGCACCGAGTGGGAGGACCTCGACCGCGAGACCGCGCTCGACATGATCGCCGACCGCGTCATCGCCACCCGCAAGCAGTTCTGGGAGTGGGAGGACGAGAAGGGGCGCCGCACGCGCCGCACGCTCGGCATCGCCAGCCTCGGAGGGGCAGCCCTCGACAACGAGGAGAACTACCTCATGAAGAAGCTGTACACGGCGATGGGGGCGATCCAGATCGAGAACCAGGCCCGTATTTGACACTCCTCCACGGTGCCCGGTCTGGGTACCTCGTTCGGCCGTGGTGGGGCTACCACCAGCCTGCAGGACCTGCAGAACGCTGACTGCATCCTCATCGAGGGCTCCAACATGGCGGAGGCCCACCCGGTGGGCTTCCAGTGGGTGATGGAGGCGAAGCGTCGCGGGGCGACGGTCATCCACGTCGACCCGCGCTTCACGCGCACCTCGGCGGTCTCCGACCTGCACGTCCCGATCCGCGCCGGCAGCGACATCGCGTTCCTGGGCGGGCTGGTCAACCACGTGCTGAGCAACGACCTCGACTTCCGTGAGTACGTCGTGGCCTACACCAACGCCGCCAACATCATCGACGAGGCCTACCAGGGCCCCGACGACCTCGACGGGCTGTTCTCCGGCTTCGACCCCGAGACCGGGCAGTACGACCCGATCTCGTGGCGCTACGAGCCGCCCGAGGACATGAACGACGAGGAGCGCGAGCGCGACCGCGAGCTGCGCGAGGACGCCGAGGCCGCGGCCACCGGCGACGACGCCAAGCGCTCCCACCAGGCCGCCCGCTCCGAGAGCCACGGCTCGGGCGGGGCCCCGGTGAACTGGAAGGGCCGGCGCGACGAGACGCTGCAGCACCCGCGCTGCGTCTTCCAGATCCTCAAGCGCCACTTCGCCCGCTACACCCCCGAGATGGTCGAGCAGGCCTGCGGCATCCGCCCCGAGCAGCTGCGCCAGGTCGCCGAGGCGCTGACCTCCAACAGCGGTCGCGAGCGCACCACCGCGTTCTGCTACGCCGTGGGCTGGACCCACCACAGCACCGGCGCGCAGATGATCCGCACCGCCTCGATCCTCCAGCTGCTGCTGGGCAACATCGGGCGCCCCGGCGGCGGCATCCTGGCGCTGCGCGGGCACGCCAGCATCCAGGGCTCCACCGACATCCCGACCCTGTTCAACATCCTGCCCGGCTACCTGCCGATGCCGCTGGCCGACCACCACCAGAGCCTCGACGAGTGGGTGCGCGCCGACGAGGGCAAGGCCGGCTTCTGGGGGAACATCCGCTCCTACGCCGTCAGCCTGCTCAAGGCCTACTGGGGCGACGCCGCGACCCCCGAGAACGACTTCTGCTTCGACTACCTGCCGCGGCTGACGGGCGACCACTCGACGTACACCACGGTCAAGGCGCAGATCGAGGGTCGGTGCAAGGGCTACTTCCTCGTGGGGGAGAACCCCGCCGTGGGCTCGGCCAACGGCAAGATGCAGCGCCTGGGCCTGGCCAACCTCGACTGGCTGGTCGTGCGCGACCTGCAGATGATCGAGTCGGCGGACTTCTGGAAGAACGGTCCCGAGATCGAGACCGGCGAGCTGGTCACCGAGGAGATCGGCACCGAGGTGTTCTTCCTGCCCGCGGCCAACCACGTCGAGAAGGCCGGCTCCTTCACCCAGACCCAGCGGATGCTGCAGTGGCGCGACCAGGCCGTGCAGCCGCCCGGCGACTGCCAGAGCGAGCTGGAGTTCTACGTCGACCTCGGCAACCGCATCCGCGAGAAGCTGGCCGGCTCCACCGACGAGATGGACCGACCGCTGCTCGACCTGGCCTGGGACTACCCGGTCGACGAGCACGGGGAGCCCGACGCCGAGGCGGTGCTGCGGGAGATCAACGGCACCGGGCCCGACGGGGCGCCGCTGTCGTCGTACACCGAGCTGCGGGCCGACGGGTCGACCTCGTGCGGCTGCTGGATCTACAGCGGCGTGTACGCCGACGGGGTCAACCAGGCGCGGCGCCGCAAGCCGCACTGGGAGCAGGACCAGGTCGCCTCCGAGTGGGGCTGGGTGTGGCCGGCCAACCGCCGCATCCTCTACAACCGCGCGTCCGCGGCCCCCGACGGCACGCCGTGGAGCGAGCGCAAGCGCTACGTGTGGTGGGACGCCGACGAGGGCCGCTGGACCGGCTCCGACGTGCCCGACTTCGTCGTCGACCGTCCGCCCGACCACGTGCCCGAGGGCGGCGCCAAGGGCCCCGACGCCATCGGCGGGCAGGACCCCTTCGTGATGCAGACCGACGGCAAGGGCTGGCTCTTCGCGCCCGTCGGGGTCGCCGACGGTCCGCTGCCGGCGCACTACGAGCCGCCGGAGTCGCCGGTGCACAACCCGGTCTACGCCCAGCAGAACAACCCCGGGCGCAAGCAGCTCTCGACGCCGTCCAACCCGGTCAACCCGAGCTTCTCGGAGGTGTTCCCCTACGTGTTCACCACCTACCGGCTCACCGAGCACCACACGACAGGCGCGATGAGCCGGACCCTGCCCTACCTCACCGAGCTGCAGCCCGAGCCGTTCTGCGAGGTCTCGCCCCGGCTGGCCGCCGAGCGCGGCCTCGAGCACGGGCAGTGGGTCACGATCGTGACCGCGCGGACCGCGATCGAGGCCCGGGTGCTGGTCACCGACCGGCTGCGCTCGCTGCGGCTCGGTGAGCAGTGGGTCGAGCAGGTGGGCCTGCCCTACCACTGGGGCGTCAACGGCATCTCGAAGGGCGACTCGCCCAACGACCTGGTCAACGTCACGATGGACCCCAACGTCTCCATCCAGGACAAGGTCGGCACCTGCGACATCCGCCCGGGCCGCCGCCCGCGCGGCGCCGACCTGACGGCGTACGTCGAGGACTACCGCCGCCGCGCCGGCGTGGTCACCGAGACCGAGCAGGACCACCCCGCCGACGGAGGCAGCACGTGAGCAGGCTCAGCGAGTTCCTCTCCCCGGAGTCCCTGTGGGGGCGCCTCGACGACCCCAGCGAGAACGCGGGCTACGAGGACCACCCGGCCCGCAAGGGCTTCTTCACCGACACCTCGGTGTGCATCGGCTGCAAGGCCTGCGAGGTGGCGTGCAAGGAGTGGAACCAGGTGCCCGACGACGGCTACCTGCTGACCGGGATGTCCTACGACAACACCCAGCAGCTGGGTGCGAGCACCTGGCGCCACGTCGCCTTCATCGAGCAGCCGCTCGGACCGGCGTCCTCGGGTGCTGGGCCGACCGCCGCGCCGACCGACCTGGGGATGCCGGGCACCCGGCCCCCGGGCTGGGAGCGCGAGGTGACCCTGCCCGACGGGGCCGACCAGGGCGCCGCCTCCGGCGACAGCGGCGTGCGGTGGCTGATGTCCTCCGACGTGTGCAAGCACTGCACCCACGCCGCCTGCCTCGACGTCTGCCCGACCGGGTCGCTCTTCCGCACCGAGTTCGGCACGGTGGTGGTGCAGGAGGACATCTGCAACGGCTGCGGCTACTGCGTGCCGGCCTGCCCCTACGGCGTCATCGACCAGCGCAAGGACGACGGGCGCGCCTTCAAGTGCACCCTGTGCTACGACCGGCTCAAGGAGGGCCAGACGCCCGCCTGCGCCCAGGCCTGCCCGACCGAGTCGATCCAGTTCGGCGACCTCGACGAGCTGCGCGAGCGGGCGGCGGCGCGGGTCGAGCAGCTGCACGAGCAGGGCGTCGACGTGGCCCGGCTCTACGGCGCCGACCCCGACGACGGGGTCGGCGGCGACGGGGCGTTCTTCCTGCTGCTCGACGAGCCGGAGGTCTACGGGCTGCCGCCCGACCCGGTGGTCACCACCCGCGACCTCGGCTCGATGTGGCGCCACGTCGGCGCCGGTGCGCTGGCCCTGGCCGGCCTCGGGGCCGCCTCGTTCCTGGGCAGGCGCCGATGAGCCGTCGCGAGCAGTCGATGGTGCCCGAGCCGGAGTTCCGGTCCTACTACGGGCGACCGATCCTCAAGGAACCCACCTGGAAGACCCCCGACGTGCCGATCTACCTGTGGATCGGCGGCATCGCCGGCGGCTCGGCGCTGCTGGCCGAGGGCGCGGCGCTCAGCGGACGCCCCGGCCTCGAGCACGTCACCCGGCTCACCGCGGCGACGGGCGCCGCGATCGGCACCGTCGCGCTGGTGCACGACCTGGGCCGCCCCGAGCGGTTCCTCAACATGCTGCGGGTCCTCAAGCCGACCTCGCCCCTGTCGGTCGGCTCCTACATCCTGGCCCCCTTCAGCAGCCTCGCCGGCGCCGCTGCCGCCTCGCACGTGACCGGTGTGGCGCCCCGCCTGGGCCGCCTGGCCGGGGCCGGGGCCGCCGTGTTCGGCCCGCCTCTGGCCACCTACACCGCCGCGCTGTTCTCCAACACCGCGATCCCGGTCTGGCACGAGGCGCACCGCGAGCTGCCCTTCGTCTTCGGCGGCTCCGCGGCCGCCGCCGCGGGCGGCACCGCCATGGTGCTGGCCCCCGCCGCCGAGAGCGGCCCCGCGGCACGGATGGCGGGCATCGGCGCGGTCGCCGAGCTCGGTGTCAGCCACCTGATGGAGCAGCGGCTCGGGATGCTGGCCGAGCCCTACGAGAAGGGCCTGGCCGGGAGGCTGACCAGGCTGTCGCGGGCCCTGACCGTCGCCGGGCTCGGGCTGAGCGCGCTCTCGCGACGCCGGCCGTGGGCGCGGCGGGTGGCCGGGGCGTCGTACGCCGCCGGCTCGCTGGCGCTGCGCTTCGCGGTCTTCGAGGCCGGCCGCGAGTCCGCGCGCGACCCCAAGTACGTCGTGGTGCCGCAGCGCGAGCGGATGCGTGCCCGGGAGGAGGAGGCGCAGCGCCAGGAATCCGGCACTGTGTCCTCGTGACCAGTGCGACCTCCCACGCCCCGCTCCGACTGACCCAGCACGCCTCCGGCGGCGGCTGCGCCTGCAAGGTGCCGCCCGGCGAGCTCGAACGCGTGCTGGCCGGGCTGCCGGTGGCCACCGGCGACGACCTGCTGGTCGGTCTCGAGCACGGCGACGACGGGGCGGTGGTCCGCCTCGACGGGGACCGCGCCGTCGTGCTGACCACCGACTTCTTCACCCCCGTCGTCGACGACCCCTACGACTGGGGCCGGATCGCGGCGGCCAACGCGCTCTCCGACGTCTACGCGATGGGCGGCGAGCCGCTGGTGGCGGTCAACCTGCTGGCCTGGCCGCGCGACCGGATCCCCTTCGAGGTCGCCGCCGAGGTGCTGCGCGGGGGAGCGGCGGTCTGCGCCGAGGCCGGCTGCCTGCTCGCCGGCGGCCACAGCATCGACGACCCCGAGCCGAAGTACGGCCTCGCCGTCACCGGCACCGCCGACCCCGCCCGTCTGCTGCGCAACGACGCGGCCGCCCCCGGCACCCCGCTGACGCTGACCAAGCCGCTCGGGCTCGGGGTGCTCAACAACCGGCACAAGTCGACCGGCGAGGTCTTCGAGGAGGCGGTCGCGGTGATGACCACCCTCAACCGCGACGCCTCGCGCGCCGCGCTCGCCGCCGGCCACACCGCCGCCACCGACGTCACCGGCTTCGGGCTGCTGGGCCACCTGTTCAAGATGTGCCGCGCCAGCGGGGTCGACGCGGTGGTCGACGCAGCCGCCGTGCCCTACCTCGAGCCGGCGCGGGCGTCGTACGCCGCCGGGTTCGTGCCGGGCGGCAGCCGCCGCAACCTCGACTGGGTGCGCCCCCACCTCGAGGCCTCCGTCGACGAGGACGAGCTGGTCCTCCTCGCCGACGCCCAGACCTCCGGAGGCCTGCTCGTCGCCGGCGAGCTGCCCGGCCACCCGGTCGTGGGCGAGGTCGTGGCGCGGGCCGGCGCCCACCCCCGCATCACGGTGCGCTGAGCCCGGCCGAGCAGTCACTTGTGAACCAGCGAGCAGTCACTTTTCGCACCGGCTGGGGTGCGGAAGTGACCGGTGGGTGGTCTTCGGTTCAAGCGGTGGTCGCAACACCCTGACGAACGGGGTATGCGATGGCTGGTGGAAGCCCGAGGGTTCCGGCCGAGTGGGAGTACCGGTTCTGGGATGGGGTCCGTGCTGGTGTGGGGGTCGGTGAGGCAGCACAGCGTGTAGGCGTGTCGCGGACCCGTGCGCTGAGGTGGGTGTACGAGCGTGGCGGGGTGAAACCCTCACCACAGGCTGGGGCACGGACCCGGTCGTTGTCGTTTGCCGAGCGCGAGCAGATCGCTGTGCTGGCAGCCGCCGGCCTGGGGGTGCGCCAGATCGCTGGGGCACTGGGTCGGGCGCCGTCCACGATCAGCCGTGAGCTGCGTCGGGTGCCGCCTGCCAGGTCGGGTCCCACCGCGGGGCGCTACGTGGCCACGCGCGCCCAAGGCGATGCCGACGACAAAGCGAAACGACCCAAGCCGGCGCGGCTGGCCACCGAGCTGCGGCTGCGCCGAGAGGTCCAGCGCCGCCTCAGCGACAATGACAGCCCCGAGCAGATCGCGGGCAGGCTGCGCCTGGACTTTCCCGACGAGCAGGAGATGTGGGTGTCGCACGAGACGATCTACCAAGCGTTGTACGTGCAGTCGCGCGGCGCTCTCAAACGTGAGCTGACCAGGCATCTTCGGACCGGACGAGTGGTGCGCAAGTCCCAGCGTCGCCCCGAGGAACGCCGCGGACGGATCCCGGGCATGGTGATGATCTCCGAGCGCCCCGCCGAGGTCGAGGACCGCGCCGTGCCCGGACACTGGGAAGGTGATCTGATCGTCGGCTCGCAAGCCTCGAACTCCGCGATCGGGACCCTGGTCGAGCGCAGCACCGGGTTCGTCATGCTCCTGCACCTGCCCGAGGGAACCGGCGCCGAGACCGTCGCGGCAGCGATGACCACCAAGATGCTGCAGCTACCCGAACACCTACGACGCTCGCTGACCTGGGACCAGGGCCGCGAGATGCGCGAGCACGCCAAGATCGCCGAAGCCACCGGCCTGGACATCTACTTCTGCGACCCCCACTCGCCCTGGCAGCGCGGTAGCAACGAGAACACCAACGGTCTGCTGCGCCAGTACTTCCCCAAAGGCACCGACCTGTCCTTCTGGGGACCCGGCTACCTCGACAAAGTCGCCTCCGAGCTCAACGCCCGCCCCCGCAAACGTCACGGCTTCCTCACACCCGCCGAGGTCCTCGACCAGCTACTGTCCAAAACAGCCGAAGACGATGGTGTTGCGACCGCCGGCTGAATTCGCCGGTTCACAAGTGACTGCTCGGCCCGCCGGTGAGTTGACCTGGCCAGGCCCAGGGGCCTTGAATAACCTCAATGAACGTTGAGGCAATCGGGGACGGCGTGCTGGAGCGGCGGGTGGCGCGGCACGCGGCGCTGGCCGACGCAGCCCGGCTGCGGGTCGTCGACCTGCTGGTCCTGGGCGACGCCTCGCCCGGCGAGCTGCGCGCGGCCCTCGGGCTGTCCTCCAACCTCCTGGCCCACCACCTCGGGGTCCTCGAGCGGGCCGGCCTGGTGACCAGGCACGTCTCGCAGGCCGACCGGCGGCGCAGCTACGTCAGCCTCGAGGTGCGGGCGCTCGACGACCTGGCGCCGACCGGCGGCCGGGGCGGCGTGGAGGCGCGCCGGGTGGTCTTCGTGTGCACCGCCAACTCGGCGCGCTCCCAGCTCGCCGCTGCGCTGTGGAACACCACCGGGACCGTGCCGGGGCTCTCGGCCGGCACCCACCCGGCCGATCGGGTCGCGCCCGGAGCCCGCGCGGCGGCCCGGCGGCGCGGGCTGCGCCTGGCCGACGAGCCCGTGCGCCTCGCCGACGTCGCCGCCCCCGGCGACCTGCTCGTCACCGTCTGCGACCGCGCCCACGAGGAGCTCGCGCCCGGCACCCCGACGGGACCGCACTGGTCGGTGCCCGACCCCGTGCCGGTCGGCACCGACGCCGCCTTCGACGACGCCGCCGCCGAGATCGAGCGGCGCGTCGCCCGGCTGGCCACCCACCTCGGACCCGAGCACCGCCGACCCCAGGAGAGCCCATGAGCAGCACCACCCCCGACGTCCCGCAGGTCGTCTTCGCCTGCGTCCGCAACGGCGGGCGCTCGGTGATCAGCCGCGTCCTCACCGAGCACTACGCCCAGGGCCGCGTCCGTGCGCTCTCGGCGGGCACGGCGCCGGGCGAGCACATCCACCCCGAGGTCGCCGACGCCCTCGAGCGCCTCGGCCTCGACACCTCCCGCGAGGAGCCCACCCGGCTGACCCGCGAGACGATCGCCGCCAGCTCGATGGCCATCACCCTCGGCTGCGGCGAGGAGTGCCCCTACGTGCCCGGGGTGCGGTACGTCGACTGGCCGGTCGCTGACCCCGGCGGCCAGGACCCCGCCACCGTGCGCGCGATCGTGGCCGACCTCGACGAGCGGGTGCGCGGGCTGCTGGTGGAGCTGGTGCCCGACCTCGAGCTGGCGCCCTCAGTCCTGTCCTGACGCAGCCTCGTCGCGGTCGACCAGCGCCTCGGCCGCAGCCACCGCCTCCCGGGCCGGGCGACCGACGCCGACCAGGGTGGCCGACGCGGGCCCGCACCAGTCGCCGTACCCCAGCAGGAGCAGGCGGGGCTCGCCGACGGCGCGCACCGGCATCACCGCGCCCTCCGGCGCCTCGGTGAGCGGACGCCCCTCCGCGGAGTCGAGGCCCAGCGGACGCAGGTGGCGCAGCGCGGGGCGGAAGCCGGTGGCCCACACGACCGCGTCGAGCGGCTCCTCGTGGCCGTCGGGCCAGCGGGCGCCGCTAGGGGTCAGGCGCTCGACCATCGGCACCGCGCGCAGGCCGCCGTGGTCGCGCGCCTCGCGCACCGCGGGCACCGCCACCACGTCGCCCAGCGAGGCGACGCCGCGCGAGGGGCGGCCGGCGGCCCGGTCGCGCACCGCCTGGGTCGCGGTCTCGAAGAGCACCCGCCCGTCGACGTGGTCGGGCAGGTAGCGCGGCGGGCGGAGGGCGGCCCAGTGCAGCCGCTCGACGACCGGCAGCAGGTCGGCGGCGACCTGGGCGGCCGAGTTGGCGCCGCCGACGACCAGGACCCGGCGTCCGGCGAACGGCTCGGGGCCGCGGTAGGAGCCGGTGTGCAGCTGCACCCCCTCGAACTCGTCGGCCCCCGCGACCGCCGGCACGAACGGCCGCTCCTGGGTGCCGGTCGCGCTGACGACCACCCGCGCCGACCAGTCACCGTGGTCGCTGCGCACCTCCAGCCGGTCGTCCGGGGCCCGGTGGACCTCGCGCACCCGCACCGGGCGGCGTACGTCGAGGCCGTAGCGCTGCTCGTAGTCGCGCAGGTAGGCGACCACGTGGGCGGCGGGCGGGTTGTCCTCACCGCTCCAGCGCGGCATCGGCCACCCCGGCAGCGAGCTGTAGGCGGCGGGGGAGAAGAGCCGCAGGCTCGGCCAGGTGTCGGGCCACGAGCCGCCCGGCTCGTCGTGGGCGTCGAGCAGCACCCACGTGAGCGGCCTCGCCCCGCGCCTGCGGCGCTCGCGGTCGGCGCGCTGGAGGTAGAAGCCGGCCGCCAGGCCGGCCTGTCCGGCGCCGATGACGCAGACGTCGACCGGCACGGCGGAGCGGTGGCGCTGGGTCACGCCCCGACCCTAGACACCTGGTCTCGTCCTTTCGGTCAGGATCCCTGGTCCTCCCGGGCACTGGGCCCCGGATCGGGTGCGGCGCCCGCGGCCGCGCCGCTAGCCTGACCGGCTGGTGGGAGGACCACCACGAGGACGATGCTGAGAGGCGGCGACGGTGCGCAGGAGCAGGGTGCGGAGCCGTCGTGACCGCGACGTGCGGCTCGGGTACGCCGGCCTGGTGGTCGGCGCAGGTGCCTTCGTCGGTGCGCTCGTGGTGACCACCAACCTCGTCGACGTGCTCCCGGACCTCGACCTCCAGCAGCCCGTGCTCGCGCAGGAGCAGCGGGTCGTCGGCGGTGCGCAGATGCGGCCCCGGACGAGCACCGCCCCCGGGGTCAGCGGCGCCGGTGACGCTCGTCGGGCGAGCGCCCCCGTGCCGGGCGGCCGCGCGACGCCGCAGGCACCGCCCGCCGTGGCCCCGGCGCCTGCTCCGGCGCCTGCTCCGGCGCCTGCCCCGGTCCCGACGAACCCGAACCCGAACCCGACCCCGACGACCCCTACGACCCCGACCCCGGACCCCGACCCGGCACCGGGCCCCGGCGGCCCGGTCTCGTCGGTGCTCAACCCGGTCGCCGCCACCGCGGCCGAGGTCCTCGACGGCCTCAGCGGCGGCGCCACCCAGCCCGTGAGCCAGGGCGCGGTCGCCGTGGTGGGGCTCGTTGGCGAGCTGGCCGACGGGCCGCTCGAGGGGCTGCGACGCTCCGAGGCCCCTCAGGGCTGCCTGCTCACTTGTCCTTGAACGCCTTGGCGGTCACCTGGAACGGCGCGGCGTCGTGGTCGGCGATGCCGGCGCACGAGTAGGCCTGGTCCTCCCAGCAGTCGAAGCTGGTCGAGGTGTTGACCAGCGAGACCGTCACCGCGTCGACGCGCCGCGCGGAGAACGGCACGCTCAGCCGGGCGCGGCCCTTGCGGTTGAACCCCAGGAGGCGCTCGTCCCAGGCGCCCGTCTTGTTCTGCACCAGCACCGCGGCCATCGGCTTGGTCGCCGCCGCCGGCCCGTCGAGGGTCAGGCGCAGGGTCCAGGCCTTGTCCTTGAGCTCGGCGGCCGGGGTGACGTCGACGTTCTGCGCCGACATGTGGTCGACCGTCGTGGCCTGCGACTTCCTCGTCGCGTCCTTCGACAGCTTGAGGTTGGCGATGCGGGCCGCGCTCGGCCAGCTGGCGCCCTCGGGGTAGAAGGCCGCGGGGTTGTTGTTGACCGCCGCGAAGCGGGCGTAGTTGCGGGAGAACCCGCCCTTGCCGGCCAGCACCTTGGTCAGCGCCCTGGTCGAGTAGTCGCGCCCGGCGGCCTTGAACTGCCCGGCCTGCTTCCACACGCTGCGGACGATGACGCCGCCGTACTTCTGGGTCAGGAACTCCCACCACGCCCAGTTGCCGTAGTGGCGCCCGAAGGTGGTGCTGAAGATGTCGAGCGGCTCGTCAGGGACGCGCACCTGGCCGACCGGGAGGTACTGGCGGTTGTCGTTGACGTCGTCGGCGAAGCGCTCCTCGACCCAGGTCGCCGTCGACTCCAGCAGCCAGCGGTCCTCGCGGTAGTCGTAGTTGAACTGGATCGCGTGGAAGAACTCGTGCGCGGCGGTGACGCGCAGGGTGTCGAGCGGCTTGCGGCCGTACTCGGCCTTGGCGAAGTCGTCGTCGAGCACGCAGTAGCCGTTGGCGAGCCGCTTGTTGCCCTTGACCAGGTACTCGGGGGCGCAGTAGCCGTAGAGGCGCTGCCCGCTGAGCTCCTTGAGGTAGACGTCGAACTTGCCGTTGCCGCCGTTCTTGCCCTGGGGCAGGCTGCGGTCGCTGACCGGCTTGCGGTAGCCCAGGGTGCCGGTCTCGAAGTCCCAGACCTTGTTCATCACCTGGAGGGTCTTGCGGACCCACTTCTGGGAGTCGGGCCGGTCGGCGCCCTTGGTGACGTAGTGGACGCACACGTTGCCGCTGCACAGCTTCTTCGACCGGCTGTGGTAGCCCTGGCCGACCGGGTCGTCGCCGCCGTCGGTGGGTCGGGCCAGCAGGGCCTCACCCTCGCGCCGCTGCTCGGCGCCGAGCTGCGGCAGCGCGACGCGCAGGTCGCGCAGCGCCATCGTCGCCTCGTTGCCCTCGCCGACGGGCTGCCCCGGCCCGCGGGACTGCGCGCCGTCGCTGAGCCCGAGCGCGGTGCGCGCCGCGGCGAGGGCCTCGTCGGGGTCGGTGCCCGCCCCGGCCGGGGCGGAGGAGAGCCGGGCGCCGGAGGACTGGGCGCCGACGGACTGGGTGCCGGCGGACTGGGTGCCGAGGGCGGCGGCGCCCGGCGTGCTGCCCAGGGCCAGCGTCGCAGCGAGGGTCACCAGCGTCGCGGAGAGGAGGAGCGGGGTGGCGGGTCTGCGACGCATGAGGTTCCTAGCAACTGGGCCGACGAGCTGTCTGGACCAGGGTGCCCGGTGACGGCGGGTCGCGCACGCGGGACGCGCCGGTCGGGCGGGGCCGGTGTGGCCGCTGTGGCCCGGGGGCTCAGCCGGTGGCGGAGATCTTCTCGATCAGTGCGGTCGTGGAGATGGCGGGCGTGCGCGGGAGGTAGACGACGTCGCAGACGTCGCGGAACTCGTCGAAGCGGCCCTCCCAGTCGTCGCCCATCACCAGCACGTCGGCGCCGTGCTCGAGGATGTAGTCGCGCTTGAGCTCGAGGCTCTCCTCGAGGAAGACGGCGTGCACGGGCTTGAGCGCGGCCACGATCGCCATCCGCTCGCCCTCGCTGAAGACGGGCTCGCGGCCCTTCTTGCGCATGTTCAGCTCGTCGGCGGAGACCCCCACCACGAGCCGGTCGCCGAGGGCGGCGGCGCGCTCGATGACGCGCAGGTGCCCGACGTGGAAGACGTCGAAGGTCCCGAAGGTGATCACGGTGCGGGCCGCGGAGGAGGGTGCCGACATGCCGCGAAGTCTCGCACCAGACGCCCGTGCGCGAGAATCTGACCCTGATGAGCACCCAGACCGCGGCCGCCGCCCCCCGCACCGACACCACGCAGGACGACGTACGCCGTCGTGGCCTGCGCCGCATGCGCAGCGTCGCCCTGGGACTCCTGGTCCTGGCCGCGGTGGTCTACGCCCTGACCCGCGAGGCCGACGGCTTCTGGGGCTTCGTCAACGCCGGCGCGGAGGCGTCGATGGTGGGCGCCATCGCCGACTGGTTCGCGGTGACCGCGCTGTTCCGCCACCCGCTGGGGCTGCCGATCCCGCACACCGCGCTGATCCCGCGCCGCAAGGACGACCTGGGGCGCGGGCTGCAGGAGTTCGTCGGCGAGAACTTCCTGCAGGAGGACGTGGTGCGCGAGCGCGTCGGCGCCGCCCAGGTCGCGGCGCGGGTCGGCGCCTGGCTCTCCCAGCCCGAGCACTCGCGGCGGGTGGTCGACGAGACGGCCGAGGTGGTCGCGGCCGCGCTGGGCAAGGTCAGCGACGAGCACGTGCGCAGCCTGGTCGAGGACGCGCTGGTGCCGCGGTTCCGCGAGGAGCCGATCTCGCCGCTGCTGGGCAACCTGCTGTCCGAGGCGATGCGCGACGACCTGCACCACGGGGTGATCGACCTGGTCCTCGACGAGCTGCACGGGTGGCTGGTCGACAACCCCGACACCGTCGCCGACGTGCTGGGCGAGCGGGCGCCGTGGTGGGCGCCGCAGAGCGTCAACGAGCGGGTCACCTCGCGCATCCACCTCGAGCTGGTGCGCTGGGTCGCCGACATCCGCGACGACCCGCGCCACCGGGCCCGTGCCGCCCTCGACTCGATGCTGCGCCAGCTGGCCCACGACCTGTGCGAGGACCCGGCCACCCGCGAGCGCACCGAGGCCCTCAAGCACCGTCTCCTCGACCAGCCGCAGGTCATCGCCACCGCCATCGCGCTGTGGGACGCCCTGCGCCGGGCACTCACCGACTCCCTGGCCGACCCCCGTGGTGCGGTGCGCACCCGGTTGCAGACCGAGGTCGACCGGTTCGCCCACCGCCTGGTCACCGAGCCCGGGCTGCGCGAGAGCCTCGACTCCGCGGCCGCGGACGCTGCCGTCTTCGTGGTCGAGCGGTACGGCGACGAGGTCACCACCGTCATCACCCACACCATCGAGCGCTGGGACGGTCGCGAGGCCGCCGAGCGCATCGAGCTGCACGTGGGCCGCGACCTGCAGTTCATCCGGATCAACGGCACCATCGTCGGCGGCCTGGTCGGCGTGCTGATCCACACCCTCGACGTGCTGCTGCCCTGACCGAGGCGCAGTGGCCGGTCAGTGACCGGCCTCGTAGTGGGAGAGGGTCACGCCGCCCGGAAAGGTCCTCGCCGCCACGAGACGCAGGTGGACCCGGGAGTCCAACGGGGTGAAGAACGGTGTGCCGCTGCCGACCAGCACCGGGTGCGTGAGCACCTGGTACTCGTCGACCAGGCCGGCGCGCATCGCCGCCCCCGCGAGGCCGGCGCCGCCGATCTCCATCGGGCCGCCGTCCTCGGCCTTCAGGCGAGCGATCTCGGAGACGGCGTCGCCGGTGCACAGCCGCGCGTTGCCGCTGACCTCGGAAAGGGTCGAGGAGAACACCACCTTCGGCGTCCTCTGCCAGATGCGGGCGAACTCGGCCTCCACGGGTGACACGTCCGGTTGCCGGTCGGCGGTCGGCCAGTGCGCGCTCATCACCTCCCACAGCCTGCGGCCGTACAGCGAGGCACTGATGTCGCGGGCCCGGTCGTTGAACCACTGGTGCAGCTCGGGGCCGGGCACGCCCCAGCCGATGTCGCCGTCGCGCGTCGCGACGTAGCCGTCCAGGGTCGTGTTCATCGAGTAGATCAGTCGTCGCACGGTGCCAGGCTCCCGTCAGTGGTGTCGTCCTCGAGGAGAACGACCACGCCGGTGATCGAGAATCATCTCGACCGTCCCCGATCGCGTGAGACATGACAGTCCACAGATCTGCTTCCGCCCCTATGCATCGAACGTGCGTTCGAGTAAATCGGGGCATGACCTCCGCTCCCACCGCCACCGATCTCGCCTGTGGCGAGGCCGAGCTGGTCGAGGCGCTGCGGGCGGCGGAGGAGCAGAAGTGCCGGCTCGACGCGCTGCAGGTGGAGCTGACGGCTCGTCTCGACGAGGTCGTACGCCGCCGGCACGCCGCGGCCGGTCTGTCCGTCGACCGGCAGGGTGTCGGGGTGGCCTCGCAGGTCGGGCTGGCGCGGCGCGAGTCGCCGAACCGGGGTGCCCGCCACCTCGGGTTGGCGAAGGTCCTGGTGGCCGAGATGCCGCACACGCTGGCCGCGATGCGCGCGGGCTGGTGCGGCGAGTGGCGTGCGACCCTGCTGGCCCGCGAGACCGCGTGCCTGTCGCTGGAGGACCGGCGCCGGGTCGACGCGGAGCTGATGGCTGACCCCGAGACCACTGACGGCTGGGGCGACAAGCGGCTGGTGGCCGCGGCCCGGGCCCGCGCCTACGAGCTCGACCCGCACGCGGCCCTGAAGCGCTCCCGCAAGGCCGAGGGCGAGCGGTACGTGTCCCTGCGACCGGCACCGGACACGATGACCTGGCTGACCGCGCTGCTCCCGGTCGCCCAGGGGGTCGCTGCGTACGCCGCGCTCACCCGCGCCGCCGACTCCGCCCGCGCCGACGGTGACGAGCGCTCCCGCGGGCAGGTCATGGCCGACACCCTGGTCGCCTCCGTGCTCACCCGGTCCGCCGAGTCGGCGCCAGTTCCCGCGGTCCCGGTGGCGGTGAACCTGACGGTCTCCGACGCCACGCTCCTCGGTGGTGGCCACGAACCGGGGTGGGTGGCCGGCTACGGGCCGGTGCCGGCCGGGTTCGCCCGCGAGCTGGTCGCCACCGCGATCGCCGACGCGCAGGCGACCCTGCGCAGGCTCTACACCACCAGCGCAGGGGCGCTCGTGGCGATGGACTCCAGGGGCCGCACCTTCCCCGCCAGCCTGGGACTCTTCATCGACCTGCGCGACCAGTCGTGCCGCACCCCGTGGTGCGACGCACCCATCCGCCACCACGACCACGTCGTCCCCGACCACGCCGGCGGCCCCACCAGCGCCACCAACGGACAAGGCCTCTGCGAGGCCTGCAACCAGGCCAAGGAGGCCCCCGGCTTCACCGCCACCACCGAGGGCAGCACCGTCGTCACGACCACCCCCACCGGACACCAGGTCCGCTCGAGGGCACCCGACCTCCCACCCGGCGACCCACCAGTCACAGCAGCACCAACGCGACCACGGGTCGACGTCGTCCACCCCCGCCTGCAGATCGTCCTCGACGACTACACGCCCGCCGCCTGACCCCGGGCCGGCACGCGGGTGGTTCACTGGGGGAGTGCCTGAACCCGTGGAGCCCTTCGACGTCCCCGTCCGCGAGGAGTCGGTCATCCGCCTCGGCCAGTTCCTCAAGCTCGCCAACCTGATCGAGTCGGGGTCGCAGGCCAAGGAGGTCGTGGCCTCGGGGGAGGTGCTCGTCAACGGCGAGGTCGAGACCCGCCGCGGGCGCCAGCTCGCGATGGGCGACGTGGTGCGGCTGGGCCCGCAGGCGGCGCGCGTCGCCGACGAGGCTTCGTACGACGACGGGCTGCCCTGGTAGGAGCCGCGCCGGCAGGGCTCAGCCGCGGACCAGCGCGTCCGGGCCCAGGTCGCGGTGGCTGGCGTAGCCGGCGTTGGCCAGCGTCAGGTCGAGCTCGGCCAGCAGGCAGCGCAGCACGTGCTCGACGCCGGGCTGTCCGCCCAGCGCGAGGCCGTAGAGGTAGGGACGGCCCAGCAGGACCGCCTCGGCGCCCAGCGCCAGCGCCTTGAGGACGTCGGGCCCCGAGCGCACGCCGGAGTCGAAGAGCACGCAGAGGTCGTCGCCGACGGCCTCGGCGATCGCGGGCAGCACGTCGAGCGAGGCGACCGCCCCGTCGACCTGGCGGCCGCCGTGGTTGGAGACCACGACGCCCTCGACGCCGTGGTCGCGGGCCAGGCGGGCGTCGTCGACGTGCTGGATGCCCTTGAGCACGATCGGCCCGGGCCAGCGCTCGCGCAGCCACGGCAGCTGGTCCCAGGTCAGGCCAGGGTTGGGGAAGACGCCGGCGAAGGCGATGCCGGCGCCGGTGGGGTCCTCGTCGGCCGGCTTCTCGAGCCGCGCGTTGAAGACGGGGTCGGAGGTGTAGGAGGCGATGCCCTGGTTGGCCAGGAACGGCAGGTAGCCCCGGTCGAGGTCCTGCGGGCGCCAGCCCAGCATCGTGGTGTCGAGGGTGACGACCAGGTGCGTGTAGCCCGAGGCCTGCGCCCGGGACAGGAAGCTCTCGCACAGCTCGGGGTCGGAGGGCCAGTAGAGCTGGTACCACCGGGCGCCGTCGCCGGAGGCCTCGGCGACCTGCTCGATGGAGTGGTCGGCCTGCGTGGACTGCACGAACGGCAGCCCCAGGGCGGCCGCGGCCCGGGCGCTGGCCAGCTCGCCGTCGGGGTGGGCGAGGGTCTGCACGCCCACCGGGCCGAGCAGGACCGGGGCGGCCATCGGGGTGCCCAGCACCTCGGTGGACAGGTCGCGGGTGGCGTGGTCGCGCAGCATCCGCGGCACGATCCGCCAGCGCTCGAAGGCCGCGACGTTGGCGCGGGCCGTCGAGCCCCCACCCGCGCTCGGCACGATGTAGCCGAGCGGGGCGGGGTCGAGCACCTGGGCCGCAGCGGTCTCCAGCGAAGCCAGGTCGGTGGTGATCGACGGCGTGGTGCCGCCGATCATCCCGTCGACGTAGATCGAGATCTGGTGGTCGCCGAAGTGGCCCATGACGCGGCTCCGCTGCTCAGGTGGGGTGGTGCAGGGAGCCTAGGGGGTCAGGAGACGCCGAGCAGGTCGACGACGAAGATCAGCGTCTCGCCGGGCTTGATGACGCCGCCGGCGCCACGGTCGCCGTACCCCAGGTGCGGGGGGATGACGAGCTTGCGGCGCCCGCCGACCTTCATGCCCTGCACGCCCTGGTCCCAGCCGCTGATGACCTGGCCGATGCCGAGGCGGAACTGCAGCGGGGTGCCGCGGTTGTACGAGGCGTCGAACTCCTCGCCGGTGGAGTGGGCCACGCCCACGTAGTGCACCGACACGGTCTGGCCGGCGGCGGCCTCGGCGCCGTCGCCGACGGTGACGTCGGTGACCACGAGGTCGGCGGGAGGGTCGAAGTCGGGGAAGTCGATCTCAGGCTTGTCCATGGCCCCGACCCTAGTGCCCTGCAGGTAGGGTCTGCGGCGGCTGGTGGGGGACACCGGTCCAGGCGAGGGAGGGCACGTGCCGGAGGAAGCGTCAGCCGACAAGGCGCGCAAGCGGCACGCGCTGCCGCTGTGGCAGGAGTCGCTGCTGCTGATGGGCCTGGCCGTCGTGCTGGCGCTGGTCGTCAAGACCTTCCTGGTGCAGGCCTTCTACATCCCCTCCGGCTCGATGGAGCCCGGGCTCGAGGTCAACGACCGCATCCTGGTGCAGAAGGTGTCCTACTGGACCGGCGAGCCCGAGCGCGGCGACATCGTCGTCTTCGAGGACCCGGGCAGCTGGCTGAGCCCGGCCGAGTCGGCCGGACCCACCGGTGCCGTGGCCAGCACCCTGAGCCGCATCGGGCTCTACCCCGCCGGTGGCCACCTGGTGAAGCGCGTCATCGGCGTCGCCGGCGACACCATCACCTGCTGCGACGACCAGGGCCGGCTGCTGGTCAACGGCGAGCCGCTCGACTCCAGCGCCTTCATCCGCAACGGCCGCGACTGCGACGGCCCGATGGTCGCCTCCTGCGAGTGGTCGGCCGGCCCCGTGCCCGAGGGCTCGGTCTTCGTGATGGGTGACCACCGCGACGACTCCGCCGACTCCAGCTTCCACCTGTCCTGCGACCTGTCGAAGGAGCGCGCGCAGCGCCGCGGCGACCAGGCCGAGGACCCCGACCCCGAGAGCGCCGGCACCTGCGACGGCACCGACGCCTGGGTCGGCACCGACCTGGTGGTCGGCAAGGTCTTCGCCCGCGTCTGGCCGGCCAGCCGCTTCTCGCTGCTCGACAAGCCCGAGGCCTTCGACGCCCTCGACTGAGGCGTACGCCGCTCGGCGCGGCGCTCAGGCGGCGCTGCCCACCAGCACCGGCTCGTCCACGGGCGCCGCGGGCCGCCGCGACAGCAGGGCCTCGGCAACGATCAGCACCGCCAGCCCGGCCGTGGTGACCAGGGCGCCGGCCCACAGCGGCGAGGCGTAGCCCAGCCCGGCGGTGATCGTCACCCCGCCGATCCACGCCCCGAACCCGTTGCCGACGTTGAACGCGGCGATGTTGGCCGCCGAGGCCATCGTCGGGGCGTCGCCGGCGTGCTGGAGCACCCGCATCTGCAGGGCGGGCACGGTGGCGAAGCCCAGGCCGCCCATCAGCACCAGGGCCACCACGGTGAGCGGCTGCGAACCCGCGCCCACCGAGAAGACCGCCATCACGACGACCAGCAGGCTCATCGCCACCAGCAGGGTGCGGGGGACCGAGCGGTCGGCCGCGCGCCCGCCCAGCGTGTTGCCGGCGACCAGGCCGACCCCGAAGAGGATCAGCAGCCACGGCACCGCGCCGCTCGAGAAGCCGCTGACCCCGGTGAGGGTGTAGGCGATGTAGGTGAAGGCGCCGAACATGCCGCCGTAGCCGAGCACCGTGACCACCAGCGACAGCCACACCTGGCTGCTGCGGAAGGCCACCAGCTCCTGGCGCAGGGGGAGCGGCTGGTCGGCGTCGGCCCGTCGCGCCGGCACCAGCGCGGCGATGGCGACCATGGCCACGACGCCGATGACGGTGATCGCCCAGAAGGCCGAGCGCCAGCCGAGCTGCTGGCCCAGCAGGGTGCCCAGCGGCACGCCGAGCACGTTGGCCGCGGTCAGGCCGGCGAACATGGTGGCGATCGCGGCGGCCTTGCGCTCGGGGGCGACCAGACCGGCCGCGACGACCGAGCCGATGCCGAAGAACGCGCCGTGGCACAGCGCCGCCACGACGCGCCCGGCCATCATCACGTCGTACGACGGGGCGACGGCGCAGATGAGGTTGCCGGCCACGAAGAGCACCATCAGGCCGAGCAGCACCCGCTTGCGCGGCAGTCGGGAGACGGCCGCGGTGACGAGGATGGCGCCGACCGCGACGCTGAGCGCGTAGCCGGAGATCAGCCAGCCGGCGGTGGCCTCGTCGACGGCCAGGTCGGTGGCGACCTCGGGCAGCAGTCCGGCGATGACGAACTCGGTGAGCCCGATGCCGAAGCCGCCGGCGGCGAGGGCGAGGAGTGCGAGTGGCACGAGCCGCTCCTTCAGGTTGGTGCGCTCAAACAATTAAGCGCGTGTGCAACTAAAGTAGTTGCACACGCGTGCTGTTGCCAAATGCTGCTAAAGTCGGGGGCATGGGCATCCAGGACGACGCGGTCGAGGTGCGCGCCAGCGGGTGGCGGCGGCTGGCCGCCCTGCACGCGCTGATCGAGTCGGCGCTCGAGCGCGAGCTCGTCGCCGACACCGGCCTGTCGGTCGTGGAGTACACCGTGCTCGACGCGCTCTCGCGCCAGGACGGCTGGCACATGCGGATGGCGCAGCTGGCCCGCGCCGCGGCGCTCTCGCCCAGCGCCGCCACGCGACTGGTCAACCGGCTCGAGGACCGGGGCCTGCTCACCCGCATCCTGTGCCAGGAGGACCGGCGCGGCATCTACACCGAGCTCACCGCCGACGGTCGTCGGGCCCTCGCCGCGGCCCGCCCGGTGCACGACGCGGCGCTCGTCGACGCGCTGGCCGAGGCGGCGGCGACCCCCGAGCTGTCCGGGCTGCTGGAGAGCCTGCCCGACCTGGCGCCGCTGCGCTCCTGACGCCCCGGGGCCGGCCCCGGCTCAGACCAGCAGGCCGGCGCCCCCGGCGGCCGCGACCAGCGCGCCGAGCAGCCGCACCCGGTCGGCGACCAGCAGCCGGCGCAGCAGGTCCGGGCGTGGCCCCAGGCGCCCCAGCCGGGCGTGGGTGGGGGCGGCGACCGCGGCGGTCGCCAGCACCGACACCGCGACCCCGGCCAGGGCCACCCAGCCGGCCGTCGAGGGGTCGGCCAGCGCCACGCCCACCCCGGCGACCACGAGTGCCGGGTAGAGCAGCCCCACCAGGGGCGTGATGCGACGGCTGTGCCGGTCGTGCACGTCCGCCCAGCGCTCCACGCCGGTGCGGGCGAGCGCGGGGTAGACCAGCGCGGTGACGGTGGCCTGGAAGCCCAGGTGGGCGGCGGCGACGAGCGCCAGCGCCACCTCCGCGGTGCCGGCCACGCTCAGCGCCGCTCGTGCGCGAGTGCCCCGACCAGGCGGCGTACGGCGCCCGCGGCGCGGTGGCCGCTGACCAGCGCGCCCTGCAGCGAGGCCGTGTCGCGGTGGTCGCCGCAGACCACGAGCGAGGGGCCGAGCACCTGCTGCCGGCGGTGCGCGAGCGGCGCGGGCTGGGCGGGCAGCGCGTCGTGCACCTCGTGGCGCGCCACCGTCTCCCACCCCGAGGCGCCGGCGCCGAGCAGCTCGGCGGCCTGGCGGCGCATCGTCGCCTCGTCGGGCACCTCCCGCCCGTCGCCGATGAGCGCCGAGGCCTGCACCAGGTGCTGCCCCCGCGGCGCGTACGACGGCGCGGCGGCCGAGACGACGGCGGTGTTGACCAGCGGGCCGGTCGGGCGGCTGCGGGCGTCGACGTGCAGCAGGCCGGGGCCCGGGTCCACCCGGTCGCCGGGCAGCGCCCACCAGTGCGTGACGACGCCGCGGGTGGCCGGGGGCGGCAGCACCGAGTCGCCCAGCAGCGAGGCCGCGGCCACGCCCGAGGTGGCCACGACGACCACCCGCGCCTCGACCGGGCCGTCCTCGGTCTCGACCGTGGCCCCGCCGTCGTCGGGGCGCAGCGCGACCGCCGCCCGGCCGAGGTGGAGGCGCTCGCCGAGCCCGCGGGCCAGCTGGTCGGGCAGCGCCTGCATGCCGGCGCGCGGCAGCGAGGGCGTGCCGTCGAGGAAGGCGCGCGTCAGCAGCAGCGCGAAGTGGTCGGAGGTCTCGCCGCTGTTGTCGAGCACCACCCCCGCCAGGAAGGCGTCGAGCACGCGGCGCAGGTCCCCGCGCACCCCGTGGGCGTCGAGCGCCGAGCGCAGCGACCCGTCGGGCCGGGTGCGGGCGGCCCGGCCGACCAGCCCGCGGTGGTCGCGGGTCAGCAGCGGTCGGCCCCAACGTGCCGCCGCGGGCGCGCCGCGCAGCAGGGGCAGGGCGCCGCGCACCGTCGCGGGCAGCAGCCGGGGCTCGCGCCGCGGGTCGGCCACGCGGGAGGTGCCGCCGTCCAGCCGGGCGGCCACCCCGGCGGGCAGCGGCTGCAGCCCCAGGGCGGAGGTGTCCACCCAGCGGCGCACGGCGGGGTAGGCGGGGTTGAGCAGCTGGAAGCCCCGGTCGACGGTGAAGCCGTCGACGTGCTCGGAGCGCACCCGGCCACCCACCGCGTCGGCCGGGTCGAGCACGACGACGTCGAGCCCCGCGCCGACCAGCTCGCGGGCGCACTGGAGCCCGGCGAGGCCGGCGCCGAGCACGGCGACGTCGACCCGGGCGGGCAGGCGCTGCGTGCCGCTCACCCGTGCGAGCGGGGGGCGCGGTCGACGTAGGCGACGACCCGGTTGAAGAGCGTGGTCACCGAGCGCAGGTCGGCCATCCCCGGGCCCGGCTCGTCGGCGAGGTGGTAGAGCGTCGAGGGCGCCTGGGCGGCGCCGGCGTCGGCGGCGACCCGGGCGCAGATGCGTGCGGCGTCGCGCACCGCGCGCGGCTCGACGGTCCACGACGACTCGAAGACCTTGTCGCGGTTGGCGACGTCGTCCTGGCCCGGCAGCTCCCAGGCCGTCAGCGCGATGGGCAGGTCGACGCTGTCGACGACCACCGCCCACTCGCGGCGCATGGGCGCGTCGACGGCCAGCGGCACCCGCACTGGGCGCCGGATGCTGGTCGTGTCGTCGGCCCGCGCCTCGTCGGCGTCGAAGTCGGCGTAGACGAACGTCGAGGCGGCCACCCGGGCCAGCTCGTCCCAGCGCTGCTCGGCGCGCTCGAAGTTGCGCCGGCGCTGGAAGAGCCCGAAGAGGTGGGCGCGGTCGGCGCGCGCGGCGAACTCGTCCTCGATGGCCCACGACAGCGCCAGCAGCGTCGACTTGCTCAGCCGGTGGGTGTCGAGGTGGGGGTGGCGGCGGCGCAGCTCGGCCCACACCGAGGGGGTGCGGGGCTCGGCGTCGGCCTGCAGCGCCCGCACCGCCCGCTCGATCGCCACGTCGAGGCGGGTGCCCGCGTCGCGGCTCTCGAGCACGCGGCGCACGGCGTCGACGTCGGTCTCGAGGTAGCGCCGGTGCCCGCTGTCGAGGCGCTGGGGCACCGGGAAGCCGTGGCGCTGCTCCCACATGCGCAGCGTGGCGGGGGAGACGCCGGTCTGCTCGGCGAGGTCGCCGATCGAGAGGCGGGCGTCACGGGCGTCGCGGGCGTCGTGCTCGGTGGGCTGGGTCATGCCCACACCCTAATACTCAACAGGCTGTTTAGGAAACTGTTGAGAAAAACCTCCGTCGGGCCCACAGCGACACGTAGACCAGCCCGACCAGCACGGGCACCTCGATCAGGGGCCCCACGACTCCGGCCAGGGCCTGGCCGGAGGTGACGCCGAAGACGCCGATCGCCACCGCGATCGCCAGCTCGAAGTTGTTGCCGGCCGCGGTGAAGGCGAGCGTCGTGGTGCGCTCGTAGGTCATCCCCAGCGCCATGGCGAAGACGAAGGAGCCCGCCCACATCAGCGCGAAGTAGGCCAGCAGCGGCAGCGCGATCCGGGCCACGTCGAGCGGCTGGCTGGTGATGGTCTCGCCCTGGAGGGCGAAGAGCACCACGATCGTGAAGAGCAGGCCGTAGAGCGCCCAGGGACCGATCGCCGGCAGCAGCCGCGCCTCGTACCACTCGCGGCCCTTGGTGCGCTCGCCGAGGGTGCGGGTCAGGAAGCCGGCCAGCAGCGGGATGCCCAGGAAGATCAGCACCGAGACCGCGATCGACCAGATCGACACGTCGAGGCCACCCCCGGCGCCGTCGTCGCCCAGGCCGAGCCAGCCGGGCAGCAGGTCGAGGTAGAACCAACCGAGGCCGGCGAAGGCCACGATCTGGAAGACCGAGTTGATCGCCACCAGGATCGCCGCGGCCTCGCGGTCACCGCAGGCCAGGTCGTTCCAGATCAGCACCATGGCGATGCAGCGGGCCAGGCCGACGATGATCAGGCCGGTGCGGTACTCCGGCAGGTCGGGCAGCATCAGCCAGGCCAGCGCGAACATCAGCGCCGGGCCGATCAGCCAGTTCAGCACGATCGAGGCGACCAGCAGCCGCCGGTCGGCGGTGACGTGGCCCAGCTCGTCGTAGCGGACCTTGGCCAGCACCGGGTACATCATCACCAGCAGGCCGATCGCGATCGGCAGCGAGACCGAGGCGACCTCGACCCGGGCCAGCGCCTCGTCGAGCCCGGGGACGCCGCGGCCGAGCAGCAGGCCCGCGGCCATCGCCAGGAGGATCCAGACGGGCAGGAAGCGGTCGAGGGTCGAGAGCCGCGCGCCGACCGCGGCGTCGGCGGCGTCCTGCTGCACCGCGCTCATGCGGGGGTCCCGGCCAGCGAGTCGGGCACGGCGCCGAAGAGGGTCAGGAAGGCCTGCATGGCCTCGGGGCGCACCCGGTAGTAGACCCACACCCCGCGCTTCTCGCGGTGCAGGAGGCCGGCGTCGTGCAGCACCTTGAGGTGGTGGCTGATCGTGGGCTGGGAGAGGTCGAAGGCCGGCTGCAGGTCGCAGACGCAGGCCTCGCCGCCCTCGTGGGCCAGGACCAGCGAGAGCAGGCGCAGGCGGACGGGGTCGGCCACCGCCTTGAGCACCGCCGCGACCGAGGTCGCCTGCTCCAGGCTCAGCGGCTCGCGGGCCAGCGGGGTGCAGCAGGCGAGCGGGTCGTCAGGGGCACAGGCAGACATCGACATGCGTGAATACTGACACGTGTCGATGTCAGGGGGGTAAATGTCGTGCGTCAGGCCTGGTGCACGTAGGAGTCGAGCTGGTCGCGCTCGAAGGTCAGCTGGTCGATCTTGTGCTTGACCAGGTCGCCGATGCTCACGATGCCCACCAGGGCGCCGCCGTCGCGCACCGGCACGTGCCGGATGCGGCGCTCGGTCATCAGCTGCATCACCACGTCGAGGTCGGCGTCGGGCTCGGTGCACTCGACCGAGGCCGTCATGATCGCGCCCACGGTGTTGTTGACCACCGTGCCGTCCTGGGCCAGGCGGCGCACGACGTCACGCTCGCTGACGATGCCCTCGATCGCCTCGCCGTCGCTGCTCACGACGACCGCGCCGATGTTGTGCTCGGCCAGGAGCGCCAGCAGCTCGCGCACGCCGGCCTCGGGGGAGATGGTCACGACGCCCTCGACGCCGCGCTTGCCGCTCAACAGGTCCGCGATCCTCATGTGCACACCTCCGTGACCGGGGTCGCCGACGTCGACGACCGCTACCTCGACGGTACAAGTGTGAGCGCGCTCACGCACGGGACCCGCCCAGGTCGTGGACGACCGGCTCAGGGCAGGTGCTGGTCGCCGCCGCGACGCCCGCGCAGCGGCGAGACCGAGCCCGGCCCGGTGCGCGGCCAGTCGGGGTCCTCGTCGCCGCCGTCGTCGTCGGGCAACGAGCCCAGGAACGTCATCGCGGCCTCGTGGAGGTGGCCGTTGGAGGCCAGCGCGTTGCCGCCGAAGGGTCCGTCGGTGCCGTCGAGGCTGGTGAAGCGCCCGCCCGCCTCGCGCACGATGACGTCGAGCGCGGCCATGTCGTAGACCTCCAGCTCGGGCTCGGCCGCGAGGTCGACGGCCCCCTCGGCCACCAGCATGTAGGACCAGAAGTCGCCGTAGGCGCGGGTGCGCCACACCCGACGCATCAGCCCGACCATGTCGTCGAGGCGGCCGCGCTCGTCCCAGCCCGAGAGCGAGGAGTAGGACAGCGAGGCGTCCTCGAGGCGGCGTACGTCGGAGACCTGCATGCGAGTGGCCTTGAGCAGGGAGCGGCCGGTCCAGGCGCCGTGGCCGGCCGAGGCCCACCAGCGCCGCTGCAGCTGCGGGGCGGAGACGACGCCGAGCACCACCTCGTCCTCGACCACGAGCGAGATCAGGGTGGCCCACACCGGGACGCCGCGCACGAAGTTCTTGGTGCCGTCGATCGGGTCGACGATCCAGCGGCGCTGGCTGTTGCCGGTGGTGCCCTGCTCCTCGCCGGTCACGGCGTCGCGCGAGCGGACCCGCGACAGGGTGCGTCGGATCGCCTCCTCGACGGCCTGGTCGGCGTCGGTGACCGGCGTCAGGTCGGGCTTGCTCATCACGTGCAGGTCGAGCGCCTTGAAGCGCGCGGTGCTCAGGGAGTCGGCGTCGTCGGCCAGCAGGTGGGCCAGGCGCAGGTCGTCGGTGTAGTCGTGCGCGGGGCTCTGGTCGGGGGACACGCCCACAGGCTAGTGGTCGGAGGCGGAGCGGGCGGCCAGCAGCCGCCGGAAGGACGTGACCCGGTCGGGGTCGGCCTCGCCCGAGGTGATCGCCTCGTCGAGCCCGCACTCGGGCTCGTCCTCGCCGTGGGTGCACCCGCGCGGGCAGCCCTCGGTCATCTCGTCGAGGTCGGGGAAGGCCTCGATGAGGTGCTCGGGCTCGACGTGGGCCAGCCCGAAGGACCGGATGCCCGGGGTGTCGACGATCCAGCCGGCGTCGGCCTCGGAGCGCCCCGGCAGCGGCGGCAGCCGCAGCATGTAGGCCGAGGTCGAGGTGTGGCGGCCGCGGCCGGTGACCGCGTTGACGTGGCCGACCTCGCGGTGCGCGCTGGGCACCAGCGCGTTGACCAGCGTCGACTTGCCCACGCCGCTGTGCCCGACCATCACGCTGATCTGTCCGGCGAGGCGCTCGCGCAGCTCGTCGAGGTCGCCGCCGCGCTGGGTCACCACCCACGGGACGCCCAGGGAGCGGTAGGTCGACAGCAGCACCTCGGGGTCGGCGAGGTCCGACTTGGTCATGCACAGCAGCGGCGCCATCCGGGCGTCGTACGCCGCCACGAGGGCCCGGTCGAGCAGCCGCGGACGGGGCTCGGGGTCGGCCAGCGCGGTCACCACGACGAGCTGGGTGGCGTTGGAGACGATGACCCGCTCGACCGGGTCGTCGTCGTCGGCGGTGCGGCGCAGCACCGTGCTGCGCTGGTGCACCTCGACGATGCGGGCGAGCGACCCGTCGTCGCCGGTGGTGTCGCCCACGACGCGCACCCGGTCGCCGACCACGACCGCCTTGCGACCCAGGGGCCGGGCCTTCATGGCGGTGACGGTGCGGTCCTCGACCAGCAGCGTGTAGCGGCCCCGGTCGACGGTCACGACGAGGCCGTCGAGTGCGTCGTCGTAGGTCGGTCGCTCCTTGGTGCGGGGCTTGGTGCGGCGGCGCGGGCGCTCGTAGTGCTCGTGGTCGTGGGTCGAGTAGCGACCGCGCACCGGGCTCACCGCCGCCTCAGCCCCGCTCGTCCGCGCCGGGGCGCAGGAGCCCGGCCCAGAAGCCGGCGAAGTCGGGGAAGGTCTTGCTGGTGGTGGCGACGTCCTCGACCAGGACGCCGTCGACGGCGGCGCCGACGATGACGCCGGCGTGCGCCATCCGGTGGTCGGCGTAGGTGTGGAAGACCCCGCCGTGCAGCGGCGCGGGGCGCAGGCTCAGGCCGTCGGGGTGCTCGACGACCTCGGCGCCGAGGGCACCGAGCTCGGTGGCCAGGGCCGCGAGCCGGTCGGTCTCGTGGTGGCGGATGTGCGCGATGCCGCGCAGGTGGCTGGGGCCCTCGGCCAGGGCGCACAGCGCGGTCACCGCCGGGGCCAGCTCGCCCACGTCGTGCAGGTCGTAGTCGAGGCCCTGGAGCCGCTCGGGGCCGGTGACCCGCAGCCCGCGGCCCGAGCTCGCGTCGGGGACGTCGACCATCTCGACCTCGCAGCCCATCAGGGCCAGGATCTCGCGCAGGGCGTCGCCGGCCTGGGTGGTGCTGGCGGGCCAGTCGCGCACCGTGACGCTGCCGCCGCTGAGGGCCGCGAGCGCCAGGAAGGGCGCGGCGTTGGAGAGGTCGGGCTCGATCAGGTGGTCGACGGCCCGCACCGGCCCGGGGGCCACCGACCAGCGGTTCGGCGTCGAGTCGTCGACCTCGACGCCGTGGGCGCGCAGCATCGCGGTGGTCATGTCGATGTGGGGCTGCGAGGGCACCGGCTTGCCGTCGTGGCGCACGTCGACGCCCTCGTCGTAGCGGGCGCCGGCCAGCAGCAGCGCCGAGACGAACTGCGAGGAGGCCGACGCGTCGAGCACGACGGTGCCTCCGCGCACCGACCCGCCGCCGCGCACCGTGAAGGGCAGCGCGCCGCGGCCCGCGTCGTCGATGTCGACGCCCAGGCCGCGCAGCGCGGTCAGCACCTCCCCGACGGGGCGGTTGCGCATGTGGGGGTCGCCGTCGAAGGAGACGTCACCGGAGGCGAGGGCGGCCACCGGCGGCACGAACCGCATCACGGTGCCGGCCAGGCCGCAGTCGACGTGGGCGGGGCCGCGCAGCTCGCCCGGCGTCACCTGCCAGTCCTCGCCGGAGGTGTCGACGTGGGCGCCCATCGCGCTCAGCGAGCGCGCCATCAGCGTCGTGTCGCGCGAGCGCAGCGCGCGTCGTACGACGCTCGGGCCGTCGGCGACGGCCGCCAGCACCAGCGCGCGGTTGGTCAGCGACTTGCTGCCCGGCAGCGAGACCGTCGCGGTGAGCGGCGAGGTGGCCCGGGGCGCGGGCCAGTGCTCGGAGCGGTGGTCGGGCCGGGGGTCGGCAGCAGCGTCGGGCACCCGCGAAGACTACCGACCCCGGCTGCTCAGCCGACCGGGGACTTCGCGCGGACCAGGCGGGCCTCCTGCTTGGCCGACGCGGCCAGGTGGGCGGCCTCGCGACGCGCGTCCTTGCCGACCCGGCGCGCGCGCCACGCGACGCCGGGGCGGCCGTCGGTGTCGCCGGAGGCGATCAGCAGCCCGCCGATCATCGAGAGGTTCTTGAAGAAGGCCATCTGCTGGGTGCGCTTGACGTCGGGGTCGGACTCGGCCCAGAAGGCGTGCCCGGCGATCGTGGTCGGCACCAGCGAGGCGGTCAGCACGCCGGCCGAGAGCCGCGGCGCACGGCCGGTGGCGAGGGCGAGGGCGGCGGCGACCTGCACGCCGGCGTTGATGCGCACCAGGGTGGCCGGGTCCTCGGGGATGACGCGGGCCTGCGGCACGGCCTTCTTGGCCGCCGGCACCACCTTGTCGGTGACCTTGGCGGCCTTGGGCGCCAGGTCGTCGGTGTGGCGCAGGGCGTTCTGGGCGCCGTAGATGACTCCGGCGGCGATCAGGGGACGGGCGATCATGCGGCTCAAGGACATGGCCCCTTGTCTACACGACCGTGCGCGCGGCGTGGTCGCCTCACGGGGTGAGAGGGCGGCGGACCGGGTCTAGGGTGGGCCGCATGTGCGGCAGGTACGCCTCGAGCCGGCGGCCCGAGGACCTCATCGAGGAGTTCGAGATCGACCAGCCGCGGATCGCCGCGCCCCTGGAGGCCGACTACAACGTCGCGCCCACCAAGGAGGTCTACGCCGTGCTCCAGCGCCCGCCGCGCTCGCAGGACGACGGTGGCGAGCCGGCCCCGCCCGAGCGCCAGCTGCGGGTGCTGCGCTGGGGGCTGGTGCCCTCCTGGGCGAAGGACCCCTCGATCGGCAACCGGATGATCAACGCCCGCAGCGAGACCGTCGCCGAGAAGCCGGCCTTCCGGCGCGCCTTCGCCTCGCGGCGGTGCCTGCTGCCCGCCGACGGGTACTACGAGTGGTACCCGACCTCCCAGACCACCGCGGCGGGGCGCCCGCGCAAGCAGCCCTTCTTCATCCGCCCGGCCGACGGCGGGGTGCTGGCGATGGCGGGGCTCTACGAGATCTGGCGCGACCCCACCCGCGGCGACGACGACCCCGAGCGGTTCCGCTGGACCTGCACCGTGATCACGACCGAGGCCGAGGACGGCCTGGGGCGCATCCACGACCGGATGCCGATGATGGTCGAGCGCGAGCGGTGGGCGCAGTGGCTCGACCCGGCCACCGCGCCGGGGGCCGCCGACCTCGCGGCACTGCTGAGCCCGGCCGCGCCGGGACGGCTCGAGGCCTACCCGGTCGCGCCGCTGGTCAGCAACGTGCGCAACAACGGCCCCGAGCTGGTGCGCCCGCTGCCGCTCGACGACCTGCCCGCGGGAGTCGCCGACGAGCTGGCCGACGACCTGGCCGGCAGGCCGGCATGAGCGCCCCGGAGGAGAGCGTCACCGTCGAGACGCCGCACGGGCCGGGACGCCTGGTCCTGACCCGCGCCCCCGAGGAGGGGTGCCGGCTGCTGCTGAGCCACGGGGCCGGCGTCGGCATCGACACCCGCGACCTCGAGGCCCTCGTCGCCGCCCTCCCCGGCAACGGCGTCAGCGTGGCGCGCTTCGAGCAGCCGTGGCGACTGGCCGGGCGCAAGGTCGCCTCACCGCCGCCCACGCTCGACGACGGGCTGCGGGCGGCCGCGGCCGCGCTCGCGTCGCTGGCCCCGGCCACGGGCACCCCGCTCGTGGTCGGCGGCCGCTCCGCCGGGGCGCGCTCCGCGACCCGCTGCGCCCGCGACCTCGGCGCCGCCGGCTGCCTGGCGCTGGCCTTCCCGCTGCACCCGCCCGGCCGGCCCGAGCGCTCCCGGCTCGACGAGCTCCTCGGGTGCGGCGTACCCACGCTGGTGGTGCAGGGCGAGCGCGACACCATGGGACGCCCCGAGGAGTTCCCCGACGAGCTGCCCGACGGGGTGGTGCTCTCGGTCGTGCCCGGCGCCGACCACGGGTTCAAGACCCTCAAGACAGGGGACGTGACCCAGGACGAGGCGCTGGCGGTGCTCGTCGAGACCACCCTGGAGTGGCTGGTGCGCGACGTGGTCGGCAACCCGGCCGCCACCCGGCGCTGACCCGCGGGAACATCCGGCGGGGTCCGCTGGTTCCCCCTGACGTGATGGCCCTGCTCGAACCGACCGCACCGCGGCTAGGCTGGGACTCGATGAGCGACACCACCGAGTCCCCGGCCCCCGCGCCCGCGGACCTGACCCCTGACGACGCCGCGCCGGCGACGACCCCCGAGGTCGTCGACCGCGAGACGGAGACCGACGCCGAGCGCTCGGCGCGCTTCGAGCGCGACGCGCTGCCCTTCCTCGACCAGCTCTACTCGGCCGCGATGCGGATGACCCGCAACCCCGCCGACGCCGAGGACCTGGTGCAGGAGACGTTCGCGAAGGCGTACTCCTCCTTCCACCAGTTCAAGCCCGGCACCAACCTCAAGGCCTGGCTGTACCGCATCCTGACCAACACCTTCATCAACACCTATCGCAAGAAGCAGCGCCAGCCGCAGCAGTCGATGGGTGAGGACGTGGAGGACTGGCAGCTGCACCGTGCCGAGTCGCACACCTCCTCGGGGCTGAAGTCCGCCGAGACCGAGGCGCTCGAGCACCTGCCCGACTCGCAGGTCAAGGACGCCCTCCAGCGCCTGCCCGAGGAGTTCCGCCTGGCGGTCTACCTCGCCGACGTCGAGGGCTTCGCCTACAAGGAGATCGCCGAGATCATGGACACCCCCATCGGCACGGTGATGTCGCGGCTGCACCGCGGCCGCCGCCAGCTGCGCGACATGCTCTCCGACCACGTGCGCGCCAACTCCCTGCTGCCCGCCTCGACGGTGCCGGGGGAGGTGTCATGACCAGCCACGAGAACCCCGCCCACGAGGACCGGCCCCACGACCACGAGCACACCGACGAGGTGTCGGCCGAGGAGTGCGTCGACTTCCTCGAGCGGATCGTCTACTTCCTCGACAACGAGCTCGAGGCCTCCGACTGCGACGCCGTGCGCCTGCACCTCGACTCCTGCAACCCCTGCCTGGAGAAGTACGACCTGCAGCGCACCGTCAAGCAGATCGTCGCCCGCTCCTGCTCGGAGTCCGCGCCCGCCGAGCTGCGCGAGCGCGTGATGATGCGGATGCGCCAGGTACGGGTGGAGATCACCGAGCGCTGACCCAGGCGCAGACCTTGCCCCAAATGGGCTAGACACGCTTTACATTGCCGTCACCAAATTGGGGCAGAGACCCCTTGACTTTACTTTAGGTCTCTGCTGACCCCCCTAGCGTCACACCCCTGGACATCGACCTGGGGGGGATCTGATGGCGTCGAGACGTGTCGTGCGTACCTCGGACAGGGGAGCGGCAGCAGTCGAGTTCGGCCTGGTCGCGCTCGTCCTGTTCACCCTGGTCTTCGGGATCCTGCAGTTCGGCTTCTGGTTCTGGTCCTGGCAGGCCGCCGGCCACGCCGCCCGTGAGGCGGCACGGGTAGGCGCCGTCGACCCGTGCGGGACCGCGAGCATCCAGGCGGCCGGGGCCCAGGCGCTCGACGGGGTCCCGACGGGCACGGGCGCCACCGTGACCGCCACGAAGCCCGCGGGTGCCACCGTCGGCGACGAGATCACGGTCAACGTCACCTTCGAGAGCATCGACCTCGGGTTCTTCCCGTTCTTCGACGCCTCCATCGACAAGTCGGCGACCTCGCGGATCGAGAACGTCCCGGCGGGGTGCGCGCCGTGAGCGCCCGTCGGTGCACCCGTCGCGCAGGTCGTGACGACCGCGGCGCCGTGGCCATCCTCTTCGCGGTGCTGGCCGTGGTGCTCCTCGGCGTCGGCGCCCTCGCGGTCGACCTCGGCCAGGCCTACGCCAAGAAGTCGCTGCTGCAGACCGACGTCGACATCGCGGTGATGGCCGCCGTCGCCGAGCTCGACCAGGAGGCGGGCTGCAACGCCGAGGTCGTCAGCGCCGCGGAGGACTACCTGACCCGCGCCGGCAACGCCGTGCCCGGCCAGTACCCGATCGACCTCGACGGCGCCCCCGGCGACCAGGACGGCTTCATCCGCTGCCCCGGTGACTGGAAGGTCGAGCTGTGGGCGCCCCGTTCCGAGGTGCCGCTCGGGCTGGGCCGCGTCCTCTCCGACGACGACAGCTTCGACGTGGCGGCCCGGGCCGCCGCCCAGGTCAGGTCGCCCGCCGCCGGTGCGGTCCTCCCGTTCTTCGGGGTGCAGGGCTGCGACTACGGCGCCCAGACGATCCGCGACGACAGCGGGGGCAGCGCCACGGCTGCGCCGGTCCCGGCGCTGAACCCCGACTCCAGCACGCACAACAAGGCGGAGTTCAGCCTCAGCCCGACCTCGGCGCCCGAGGGCACGTCGTCGATGACGCTGACGCTGAGCGGGAAGTTCCTCGGCAAGGCCGACGGCGTCGGGTTCACCGGTGCCGGCGGCCCGCCCCACCACCACGTGGCCGCTCCGGCGACCACGAGCCCGAACACCATCAGCGTCCCGGTTCCCGCGGCCGTCCTCTCCGTGCCCGATGCCTGGTACGTCCGGGTCCTCGAGGCCGGGGAGTGGTCGGAGCAGCACGAGGCGCAGCGGTTCACGGTCGGGGAGGACAAGCTCTACTGCGACACCTCGCTGGAGGGGAACTTCGGCACGATCGACATCCCGCGCTCGGACACGAAGTCCTTCGTCCTGGAGCACAACATCATCCGGGGCGTCGAGCCCACGCTCGCTCTGCACCCCAGCCCCGCGGGGGAGTGCGGCGGCAAGCCGGGCAGCGTCGAGTCCACGTCCACCCCGGTCGACGGCACCAACTGCCTGGCCAGCGAGCCCGGGCTCAAGATCTCGGCCACGAACGCAGGTCTCGTCTCGGGCAAGGGCGGACTTCCCGGACGGCTCGACCGGGACTCGACGAACCGCTGCAGCCGAGGCGGCACCAACGCCCGCACCTCGGCCACGGTGCTCGGCAGGAACATCAACGACGACCTGCTCAGCTGCTACGTCGTCAACGGCGCGCACCTCAGCGACCTGGTCGCCGGCAACGCGGTGGGCACCGCCGCACTGTCGGCCGACATCTTCGCCTCGCCCCGCTTCTTCTGGATCCCCGTCGTCGACACCGACCCGTCGACCGGCAAGAAGTCCTGGCCCGTCGTCGCCTTCCGCCCGGGCTTCATCACCGACCAGTCCCTCGCAGCGACCCGGTCGGCTCCCGGCACCATCAGCGCACTCAACGGCCTGGTCACCGAGCCGTCGGGCATCCGGGAGGTGCGCGTCGTGCTGTTCAGCCAGGACGCGCTGCCGCCCACGGCACCGGCGGTCGGCGACGAGGTCGACTACACCGGCTCGGGCACCAAGGTCCTGGTCCTCGTCGAATGACGCGGAGCGGCGGCCCTCACCCATCCAGCACCATGATCGAAGGACACTGACATGGCACGACGAAGCATCCTCTTCGGTACCGCCCTCCTCATCGCCGTCCTCGGCGCCACGATGGTCCTGCTGTACGTCCAGGGCATCGAGACCCGGGCGACGGCAGGTCAGGACCGCGTCGAGGTCCTGGTCGCCACGGAGGTCATCGAGGCCGGCGAGTCCGTGGCCGACGCGCAGGCCGCCGGCAAGCTCGCGAAGGACGAGGTGCTGCGCGACGACCTCGTCGAGGGGGCGCTGGCCTCCTCCGCCTCCATCGACGACGAGGTGGCGCTGGCGACGGTCTACCCCGGTCAGCAGATCATCGGTCAGCAGTTCGGGGCTCCCGGCTCCGGCGAGACCCTGACGATCCCCGACGACCGGCTGGCGATCAGCGTGGAGCTGACCGACCCGGCGAGGGTGGCGGGCTTCGTGGCCCCGGGGTCACGGGTGGCCATCTTCGCCTCGGGTGACCCGGAGGTCTACAAGGCCGACGGCACCACGCAGAGGCTGGCGCCGTACACGCGGCTGCTGCTGCCCGAGGTGGAGGTGATCGGCGTCGGTGCCACCTCGATGGCGGCGCTGACCACCACGACCGAGGAGGGCGAGCAGACCACCGAGCAGATCCCGCGGACCATCCTGACCATCGCGGTCGACCAGGAGCAGGCCGAGCGGGTCATCTACGCCTCGCGCAACGGCGACCTCGCCTTCGCGCTGCGCACCGAGAAGTCCGAGGTGAGCAGCAACCGGGGCGTCACGGCCCGCGACATCATGCCGGAGATCTTCGCCGGGAGCGCGTCGTGACCGCCGTGGTCGAGCAGGACGCCGCCCTGGTGGACCTGTGGCGCGCAGCGCTCGACGGCCCGTGCGCCGTCCTCGGCACGACCGGCGAGCTCGAGCGGCACCTGGCCACGCACCCGCACGAGCAGGTCGTGGTCCTCGGGGCCTCGGTGGCGCTGGCGGAGGCGACGACCTTCGCCGAGCAGCAGCGGCTGCTGCGCCCCTGGCTCGCCGTGGTGCTGGTGCGCGGCGAGGTCGGCACAGGGGTCCTCACCGAGGCCCTCGGTGCGGGGGTGCGCAGCGTGGTCGCCGCCGCCGACGTCGACGACCTGGTCGGGGCCGTGGCCCGGGCCAGGGAGACGGCGCAGCGCTCGGTCGGTGTCGCGCCGGCGCCCGTGGGCGTCGGGGCGGACGCTGCCGGTCTGGTGGTCACCCTCTTCTCCGTCAAGGGCGGGGTGGGCAAGAGCGTGGTGGCGACCAACCTCGCGGCCGCGCTGGCCGACCAGGGACGCCGCGTCTGCCTGGTCGACCTCGACGTGACCTGCGGCGACGTCGCCATCCTGCTGCGGCTCAGCCCGGCCCACACGTTGGCCGACCTGTCCCGCCTCGCCGGTGAGATCGACCCCAGCGGGGTCGAGTCGCTGCTGACGGTGCACTCGGAGCGGGTCTCGGTGCTGGCCGCCCCCGTCCACCTCGGGGAGCGGGTGCCGGTGGAGCCGGTCGGCGAGGTGCTGCGCACGCTGGCCGGGATGTTCGACGTCGTGGTCGTCGACACCGGCGGCACCTTCGACGACCACGCGCTGCAGGCGCTGGACAGCTGCGACCTGCTGCTGCTCGTCGGCACGCCCGACATCCCCTCGCTCAAGAGCCTCAAGCTGGCCACGGGCACCCTCGACCTGCTCGACCTGCCCCGCGACCGTTGGCGGCTGGTGCTCAACCGGACCGACTCCAGGGCGGGGCTGGCGACCTCGGAGATGGAGGCCACGCTGGGGCTCTCGGCGCTGGTCGAGGTGCCCGCCCACCGGGCCGTGCTCTCGTCGGTGAACCGCGCCGAGGTCATCGTCCGCGCCCAGCCCGGGCATGCGGCCGCCAAGGCGCTGCGCTCGCTGGCCGAGGCGACGGCCCAGGTGGCCGACGCCCGGCGTGGCGCCGCCGGACCGTCCGACTCCCACCGCGCGGCCCCACGCCGCCTGCGCCGTACGAGGAAGGTGAGCTGACATGTCTCTGGCAGACCGTCTCCAGGTGGTCCGGAACCGTGACGTCCCCTCCGCGGGCGGGCAGGCCGCGCACCTCGGCGACCCGCCTCAGGACCGGCCCGGCGGGGCAGGCTCCGCCACCGGCACGCTCGAGAGCAGGCGTCGAGCCCGGTCCGGCGGGCTCCGGGACCCGTTCGCGGACCTGAAGCGGCTCGTCCACGCCGAGCTGGTGCGCAGCCTGGGCCCCAAGCTCTACGACGCCGACACCACCCAGTCCGAGCTCGAGCAGCAGGTGCGTGCCGCCCTGCAGGTGGCCGTCGCCGCGACCGACCGCCCGATGTCGGGCTCCGACCGGGCCCGGCTGACCCAGGAGATCGCGGACGACATCCTGGGCTACGGGCCGCTCGAGCCCTTCCTCAGCGACCCCGCCCTGACCGAGGTGATGGTCAACGGCCCCGAGGACATCTGGGTCGAGCGCGACGGGCGGCTGACCCCCGTGGAGGCGGCCTTCGCGGACGAGGCGCACCTGCGGCGCACGATCGACAAGATCGTCGGCAAGGTCGGGCGCCGCGTCGACGAGGCCAGCCCGATGGTCGACGCCAGGCTGCCCGACGGCAGCCGGGTCAACGCCGTCATCCCGCCCCTGGCGCTCGACGGGTCGAAGGTCACCATCCGCAAGTTCGCACCCGACCCCTACACCGTCGACGACCTGGTCGCGTTCGGCACCTTGTCCGCCGAGGCCGCCAAGCTCCTCGAGGCCTGTGTGCGCGGACGTCTCAACGTGCTGGTCTCCGGCGGCACCGGCGCCGGCAAGACGACGACCCTCAACGTGCTGTCGTCCTTCATCCCGCACGACGAGCGGATCGTGACGATCGAGGACGCGGCCGAGCTGCGGCTGCACCAGGACCACGTCGTGCGCCTCGAGTCGCGCCCGGCCAACGTCGAGGGCAGGGGCGCGGTGACGATCCGCGACCTCGTGCGCAACTCGCTGCGGATGCGCCCCGACCGCATCGTCGTCGGCGAGATCCGCGACGCGGCGGCGCTCGACATGCTGCAGGCGATGAACACCGGTCATGACGGCTCGCTGTCCACGGTGCACGCCAACGGCCCGCGCGACGCCCTGTCCCGCATCGAGACGATGGTGATGATGGCGGGGCTGGAGCTGCCGGTGCGCGCCATCCGCGAGCAGGTCGCCAGCGCGGTCGACGTCGTCATCCAGCAGTCGCGCCTCAAGGACGGCTCGCGCCGGCTGACGTCGGTCACCGAGGTGTCGGGCATGGAGGGCGACGTCATCACGATGCAGGAGGTCTTCGGCTACGACCACTCCGCCGGCTGGGACGTCGACGGGCGGTCCCTGGGGCGGCTGCGGTCGACCGGGCTGCGACCCCGCTTCCTGGAGCGCCTGGCCGAGCGCAACATCCACGTCGACCCGATGCTCTTCGTCCGCGGGGGGCAGTGATGAGGGCCCTGGACGTGCGTGCGTCGCTCGCCCTGCTGCTGGCGGTCCTGGTCTGGGCCGCGGCGCCGACCACCCCGGCGCGAGCGGAGGCGGCGGAGGCCGTCGAGATCGAGCTGGTGGAGACCGACGACGCGGCTGTCTCGGTGCTCCTGGGCGTCGGCCCCGACGCGGCACCCGATCTCGTGCGACGCCTCGAGGTGCGGGTCGACGGCAACCCGGTGGACGCGGTCGTCGAACCCCTGGACGCGGGCACGGTGCAGCGGACCACGGTGCTCGCCCTCGACGTGAGCCGGAGCATGCGCGGTGGTCCCGCCGAGGCCGCGCGTACGGCGGCCCGGGCCTTCCTCGAGGCCGTGCCCGCCGACGTCCGGGTGGGCCTGGTGACCTTCGGGGGCCAGGTCAGCGAACCGGTCGCCCCGACGACCGACCGCGACCGCGTGGCCGAGGCCCTGGAGGCGCTCGTCCTGCAGCGCGGCACCCGGCTCCACGACGGTCTGGTGCGGGCAGCGCGCGCCACCGGACCGGAAGGCGCCCGCTCGGTGCTGCTGCTCTCGGACGGTCGCGACTACGGCAGCCGGCGCGACCTCGCTCGAGCCGTCGCCGCGCTCACGCGCACCGGGGCGAGCATCGACGCCGTCGCCCTGGAGCAGTCCCCCCGGGACCGCGAGCTGCTCGGCGAGCTCGTCGGCGGTTCGGGCGGCACCGTGGTCGACGCGGCCGACGAGGGGGGACTGGCGGCTGTGTTCGCGGCCGAGGCCGACGCCCTGGACCGTCAGGTGCTGCTGTCCTTCGTCCGCCCGGCCGGAGCAGCCGACGAGATCACCCTCACCGTCCTGGACTCCGCGGACTCGCGGCTGCTGGACTCGGCGCTGGTCTCCCTCGGAAGCGTTGCCGCGCCGCCGGCCGCGGTCGTCCCCGACACCGCGACGGTGGGTCGGGCCGCACTCGTCGGCGGGCTCGCTGCGCTCGGTCTGGGGCTGCTCGTGGTCACGGCCATCGCCCTGGGCGCCTCCCGCGGACCGACCCGCGCACAGTCCCAGCTCGCGGCGTACCTCGGGACCACGGCGCCGAGCGGTGGTGGGCGGGGGCTCAGGTCCTCGGCCGTCGGACTCACCGGCCGCCTGGTCCGGCCCGACCTCGAGCAGCGCGTCGGGCGGCGGCTCGCGGGCGCCGGTCTCGAGCTGACCGTCGCCGAGTGGCTGCTGCTGCGCGGAGGGCTGGTCCTGGCCCCGGCTGCGCTCGGGATGGCGCTCGGTGGCCCGGTGCTGCTGGTCCTGGGCCTGCTGGCCGGTGCCGTGCTGCCCGAGCTGTGGCTGCGCCGCAAGCACGCCAAGCGGCTGGAGGCCTTCGGTGCCCAGCTCGGCGAGACCCTGTCGTTGATGGCCGGCGGTCTGTCCGCCGGGCTGTCGGTGGCCCAGTCCATCGACACGGTGGTGCGCGAGGGCCAGGAGCCGATGGCCGGCGAGCTGCGCCGAGCGCTCTCGGAGCACCGGCTCGGTGTCGGCGTCGAGGAGGCGCTCGACTCGGTGGCCGAGCGGATGGGCAGCGACGACTTCGCCTGGGTGGTGATGGCCATCCGCATCCAGCGCGAGGTGGGCGGCAACCTGGCCGAGCTCCTCACGACCGTCTCCGAGACCCTGCGCGAGCGCGAGTTCCTGCGCCGACAGGTGCGCACGCTCTCCTCGGAGGGACGGCTCTCCGCCTGGATCCTCGGCTGCCTGCCGGTGGGGATGTTCGTCTTCCTGCTCCTCACGCGCGGCGACTTCGTGCGTCCGCTCTACACGACCGGGGTCGGCCTGGTGCTGCTCGCCATCGCCTGCCTGCTGCTGGCCCTCGGCTCGTTCACGATGTCCCGCATGGTCAAGGTGGAGGTCTGAGATGTCCCCGACGCTGCTTCTCCTCGGAGGCGCCCTGCTGCTCGTGGTCGCCGGCACGCTGGCGCTCTCCGTCATCGGCGTGCTCAGTGTCGAGCGTGCCGCCGTGGGCCGGTCCGTGGCCCTCGTCCACGCGCTCGACGAGGCGCCCGACGCGCTGCGCTCGCAGGTGCAGCGCCCCTTCAACGAGCGGGTGCTGGCCCCGCTCGGCGACCGGTTCGTCGGCCTGGGTCGCAGGCTGGTGCGCGCCGGCACGGCTGAGCGGCTCCAGCGCCGCCTCGACGTCGCCGGCAACCCGGCCGGCTGGGACGTCGCGCGCCTGATCGGCACCAAGGTGCTGGGCGCCGGCGTGCTCGGCGCGCTCGCGCTGGCCTGGTCCGTCTCCGGCGGCCGTGCCCCTCTCCCGCTGCTCGCCGTCACGGCCGCCGCGGCCGCCTTCGGCTACGTGCTGCCCAACGTGCTGCTCCACAACACCGGGCAGAAGCGGGAGACGTTGATCCAGCGTCAGCTGCCCGACTCCCTCGACCTGCTCACCATCTCGGTCGAGGCGGGGCTCGGTTTCGACGCCGCGGTGCACCGGGTGGCACAGAACACCACCGGGCCGCTGTCGCAGGAGCTGCACCGCCTGATCCAGGAGATGCAGCTCGGGGTCGGGCGTACCGAGGCGATGCGGGCGATGGCCGAGCGCAGCACGCTGCCCGACCTGCGCTCCTTCTGCCTGGCCATGGTCCAGGCCGACCAGCTCGGCGTGCCGGTCGGTCGGGTGCTGCGGATCCAGAGCCGCGAGATGCGCGTGAAGCGTCGCCAGCGGGCCGAGGAGAAGGCCATGAAGGTGCCGGTGAAGATCACCGTGCCGCTGGTGCTGTTCATCCTGCCGTGCCTGTTCATCGTGGTGCTCGGCCCGGCCGGCATGAGCATGACGAAGGTCTTCGCATGACCGGGCCGGGCGGCAGCGTCGCCAGGGCGACGGCGCCCGAGACCGAGGCCTGGCGGCTGGGCGTCCTGGTGCGGGTCTGCGTGCTGGCCCTGGTCACCGGGCAGGTGCTCGTCGACCGGGCGCTCCTAGCCTCGCTGGGGACCCTGGCGACCCTCGCCGCGGTCGCCGTCACGGTCAGTGTCCTCGATGTGTCGCCGCGTCTCGCGGGTCTGTGGCAGGGACCCGCGGAGGCCGCTGTGACGGCGGTCGTGGTCGTCCTCGTGGGGCACGGTGCCGATGCGCTGCTCGTGGCTCTCGTCGCGCCGGTGGTCCTGGCCGGCATGCGCCGCGGCGTGGTCGCGGCGCTCCTGACCTGGGCGGGCGCGACGGTGGCCGTCGTGGCGGCACACGTCGCGGCCTCGGTCGCTGGCGTCGGGCCCGGTGAGCCGTCGCCCCTGGTGCTGTGGACGGTGGTGGGGCTGGGCGCCGGCGTCCTGGCAGCGACCCGGACCCGGTCACGTCGTTCCGTGCTCGAGTCCAGGGCGCCGCACGCGGCGGCCCACCAGCTCGTCGAGCAGCTGCACGGGCTGCTGGGCGCACGGGCCCTGGACGTGGACGTCGACGCGCTCTGCCGCGAGCTGCAGGACGCGGCCCGCGCCCTGGTCGGAGCCGGCCGGTCCTCGATCTGGGTCACCGACGTGGAGGGCGGGCCGCGGCTGCTCTCCTCCTGCGGTCCGACGAGCACCGTCGACGAGGCGGAGGCCCGCGGTGTCGCCCGCACCCGCCGGCCGCGCACCGGCCCGTGCCACCTGTCGCTGCCACTGAGCGCTGGCGAGCTCGTGTTCGGTGTCCTCGTGCTGGGCGACCTCGACCCCGTCGGTCCGGTCGACGCCGACCTGGTCCTGGAGCGCGTCGGCCCGCTGTCCCTGCAACTCGACACCGCGCTGCTGGCGGGCTCGATCCGCAGCGGCGCCACCCACGACGAGCGCCGGCGCCTGGCCCGGGAGCTGCACGACGGCCTGGCCCAGCGGACCGTCGCCATCGGCTACCTCGCCGAGGAGCTGGTCGACCTCGCCGACTCCGCCGACCTCGTCCGCACCGCTGGGGAGCTGCGCGACGAGGTCGCCCACCTGACCCACGAGATGCGCTCCTCCGTCCTCGAGCTGCACCAGGACCTGGTCGGTGACGCCGGCGTGGCCGACGCCGTCAGCGGCTTCGTGCGGCGCGTCGCCGCGCGCCGGGGGCTGGTCGTGCACGTCATGCTAGAGGAGAGCGGCCCGAGGCTGGCGCCCGAGCTCGAGCTGCAGGTGCTGCGGATCGCGCAGGAGGCGGTCGCCAACGTCGACCGGCACGCGCACGCGAGCACCTTGTGGCTGACCCTGCGCCGGCAGGGCCGGGCCCTGCGGCTGGAGGTCGAGGACGACGGCATCGGTGGCGCCGCGCCCCGCCCCGGTCACCTGGGGCTGGAGACGATGCGCCACCGCGCCCACCAGCTCGGCGGCGAGCTCGCCGTCACCGCTCGACCCGGGGGCGGCACGCGCGTCGTGCTGTCGACGCCCGGCGCTCCCGTTGGTTCCCCGAGCAGAGGAGACGACCATGCGTGTGCTGCTGATCGATGACCACGAGCTGATCCGGCAAGGCCTCTCGCGCGTCTTCGAGCGGTGCGGCGACGACGAGGTCGTGGGGCTGGCCGGGTCGGTGTCGGAGGGACTGGCGATGGCTGGCGCCCTGGCTCCCGACGTGGTGGTCACCGACCTGGAGCTCCCGGACGGCAGCGGCTACGACGTCGTCCGCCGCCTGCGGGCCGGCAACGACACCATCGGTCTCGTCGTGCTCACCATGCACGGCGGCGACGCGGCCGTGCTCTCGGCGCTCGAGGCCGGAGCCTCCGCCTTCGTCACCAAGGAGACCCGGGGCACCGAGGTGGTCGCCGCCGCGCACCGCGCCGTGAAGTCGCCGCGGGCGTTCACGTGCGCCAGCCTGGCGGGGGCGCTCGCCCGGAGCGCGGCCGGCCCGAGCGCCCGCCTGACGCACCGCGAGCAGCAGGTGCTCCAGCTGGTGGCCGACGGGGCGGGCACGACCGAGATCGCCGATCGTCTGCACCTGGGGGAGTCCACGGTCAAGACCCACCTCAACCGGATCTTCCGCAAGCTCGGCGTCGCCAACCGCACCCAGGCGCTCGCCGCCGCACACCGTCTCGGGCTGCTCCTCGACCCCGCAGCGGTCGCCGGCTGACGCCGCACCCCGACCGAGCCGCACCCTCCTCCCCGGGGGTGCGGTTCCGCTGTGTCCGGGGCCTTCGGCGCAGCGTCCGAGATCGTGGCGGGACCGGCAGCGGCATAGCCCGAAGTGACTACGCCGCCGGGTACCGGAGTTGGACTACCCGGCCCTCGGGCCGCGGGAACCTGGAAGCACCAAGGGGACCCCGGACGGGGGACCAGCACCGGCACCGGACCCTCCGGAGCCCCATCACCTCAGGAGAATCCCATGATCGAGAAGCTGCAGCTGATGACCCTCGTGCTCATCGGCGACCTCAAGGAGAAGCGCTCCGAGCGCGGCGCCACCGCCGTGGAGTACGGCCTGATGGTCAGCCTGATCGCCGTGGCGATCATCGTCGCCGTCCAGCTCATCGGCACCAACCTCACCGCCACCTTCAACGAGGTGGCCAACAAGATCTAGGGCCGGTCGCTGCCGTCGCAGACATGACGAGACCCCGAGCCGATCCGGCTCGGGGTCTCGTCGTGTCTGCGCTGTCAGGCGTTGGGGCGCTTCCCGTGGTTCGCGCCCTTCTTGCGACGAGCGCGGCGCTTGCGGCCGGTCTTGCCCATGGTGTTCTCCTCCGAATCGCGGTCGACCCGTGGCTGGGCCAAGGGTCAGTCTCTCAAATGACCGTCCCGGGCACGAATTCACCCCCGCCGAGCCGGCGCCGGCTCCCCGGCGTACGCCGGTCCGGGCCGGGTCAGCGCGAGATCCGGGCCGGGTCAGAGGCGGGAGAGGAAGCGCTCGGCGTCGACGACCACGCGGGTCACCTCGCCGGAGGCGACCACCTTGCCGCCCGAGGCGCCGGTGTGGCGGGCGGCCACCGAGAAGCGGTGCAGGCGGCCGTCGACGTGGGAGAGGGTCGCGGTGACCTCGAGGGTGGCGCCGACGGGGCTGGCGCCACGGTGCTCGAGCTCGATGCGGGTGCCGACGCTGGTCGAGCCCTCGGGCAGCGTGGGGTCGATGGCGGCGCAGGTGGCCGCCTCGGCCCACGCGAGCAGGCGGGGTGTGCCCAGGACGGGCAGCGAGCCGGAGCCCACCGCGAGCGCGGTGTCGGCCTCGGTGACCTCGTGGCTGGTGGTGGCGTTTACGGGAGTGCTCACAGGTGCCTCCGGAAGCAGATCAGGTGGACGTCGGGGACGGGCTGCCAGTCGCGCTCGGGCAGGCGCTCGAAGCCGAGGCGGCCGTAGAGCCGGTGCGCCGCGGCCATCTCCCGCAGCGAGGAGAGGACCACGGCGTCGGCGCCGCGCTCGCGCCAGCGCTGCAGGACGTGCTCGACCAGGGCGGCGCCCACGCCCTGGCCCTGGGTGCCGGGCGCGACCGACAGCATCCGGAACTCGCCCTCGCCGTCGACGGCGACCTCGCGCCACGGCGAGCCGGGCGGGCAGTCGGTGACGCTGCCCAGCACCTCGTCGGAGTCGTCGGGGGAGGCCACCCACAGCTCCGCCTCGCGGGCGCGCGCCGCCGCGTCGCGCAACCGCGCGACGTACGGGTCGTCGGGGCCGTCCAGGAACGGCGCGTACGCCGCCGCCGTGACGTCACCGACGACGACCAGGTCTGCGGGCCCCGCCCGCCGGATCCGCACCGCGCTCAGATGCCGAAGGTCGCGCGCGGGTAGGCCGCCTCGACGTCGGTGATGATGTTGACCAGGTAGGGCACGTTCGAGGCGAAGGCACGGTCGAGCGCCGGGCCGATCTGCCGCGGGTCGGTGACGGTCTCGCCGGCGCCGCCGAGGGCCTTGACGACCTCGTCGTAGGCCGTGCGCGGCGCCAGGTCGGCGGCCACGTCGTAGCCGTAGAGCATCTGCATCGGGCCCTTCTCGAGGCCCCAGGCGGAGTTGTTGCCCATCACCATCACCACCGGCAGGTCGTGGCGCACCAGGGTGTCGACGTCCATCAGCGAGAAGCCGGCCGCGCCGTCGCCGAGCAGCAGCACCACCTGCGCCGAGGGACGGGCGATCCGCGCGGCGATCGCGGCACCCAGGCCGGCGCCCAGGCAGCCGTAGGGGCCGGGGTCGAGCCAGCCGCCGGGGCGCTGGGGCTCGACGAACTTGCCGGCGAAGGAGACGAAGTCGCCGCCGTCGCCGATCACGACGGCGTCGTCGGCCAGGCGCGGCACCAGCTCGCCGTAGATGCGGGCGGGGTGCACCGGGTCGGCCTCCGCGCCCAGCAGCGCCCGGTCACGCTCGGTGGCTGCCTTCACGGTCTCCTGCAGGTCCTCCACCCAGGCGGCGTACGACGTCTGCCCGCGGCGCTCGAGCGCGCCCAGCAGGCCGTCGAGCACGGCCGTGAGGTCGCCGCTGACCGAGGCGGCGAGCTCGGCGTGCCCGGAGAGCTGGCCGGCGGAGTCGGCCACGTGCACGACCTGCGCGGCCGGGGCGCCGTCCTTGCCCCCGAAGACGCCGTAGCCCAGGCGGAAGTCGAGCGGGGTGCCGACCACGACGACCAGGTCGGCGCCGCCGAGCGCCTGGCCGCGGGCCTTGGTGACCAGCAGCGGGTGGCCGCCGGGCACCAGGCCGCGGCCCATGCCGTTGGTGATCGCGGGGACGCCGGTGGCCTCGACGAAGCGCAGCGCGGCCTCCTCGGCCCGGTCGGCCCACACGTCGGTGCCGAGCACCACGACGGGGCGCCGGGCGGCGGCCAGCAGACCGGCGATGCGGTCGATGGCGTCGGTGTCGGGCGCGGCCCCGCGCTGCTCGCCGCCCGCGGGCACCACGCCGGTGGCGCTGTTGAAGAACTCGTCCATCGGCACGTCGACGAAGACCGGGCCGCGGTGCGAGGAGCGGGCGAGCGTGAAGGCCTCGTCCATGCCCCCCATCACCTCGGCGGCGGTGGGCAGGGTGCGGGCGAGCTTCGAGACCGGCGCCAGGATCGGCGGCTGGTCGAGCTCCTGCAGGCTGCCGGAGCCCCAGCGGTTCTGCGGGGCGCGGCCGCCGACGACGACCATGGGGGAGCCGTTGAACTGGGCCTGGGCGATCGCGCTGACGCCGTTGGTCACGCCCGGACCGGCGGTCAGGACCGCGAGGCCCGGGACCCGGGTGAGCTTGCCGGTGGCCTCCGCGGCGAAGGCGGCGGTCTGCTCGTGGCGCACGTCGAGCAGGCGCACCGGCGGGTCGGCGGTGACCGCGGCGTCGTACATCGGGAAGACGTGGGCGCCCGAGAGCGTGAACATCGTCTCGACCCCGTGGGCGCGGGCGGCGGCGGTGGCGAGCACGCCCGCATGGCCGGTGAGCTCCTCACCCGGTCGCGCGGAGGTGGTGGCGGCCGGCCGGTCGGCGCCCTGGTCGGTGGTCTGCTCACTCATGTGACGCAGGTTACCGACGAGTCCTCAGGTGAGGAACGCGTGGTTGGTGCGTCGCAGCGCGTCGACCACCACGAGCACCAGGTCGGCGCGCACCGCGGGCGGTCGGGTGGTGAGCGCGAGCTGCACGTAGAGCGCGCGCAGGAACCCCTCGGCGTGGTTGCGCCGCGGGTAGGGGTCCTGGCCCACGGGGCCCGCCATCGCCTCGGTCGCGACGGTGGCGACCCGGTTGACCCAGGGCTCGAGCACCGAGAGCGGCAGCAGGTCGCGGCGCAGCAGCCGCAGCGTGGCGATCGCCAGGCGGTCCAGCTCGCCGTGGTCGAGCGGCGGCTGCCCGGGCAGCCGCTCGGCGAGCACCCGGTCGGCCAGCACGTCGAGGAGCACCGTCAGCTCGGGTGCCTCCAGGTGGGGGGAGCCGCCCAGGGCCCCGATGGCGTCGGCGCCGTGCGCGACGGCGTGCGCCCAGCCCTTGCCCTCGACGAAGCCGCGCAGGTCCTGCTCGCGCAGCAGCCAGGTGGCCAGCCGGTCGCCCCAGTCGAGGACGGTGGAGCGGCCGAGCAGGTCCTCGGCGTTGGCGCGCTCGAGGCAGACCCCGAGCACCAGGGCCGAGAAGCTGCGCCGGAAGACGTCGTCGGTGCCGGGCGTCTCGATCCCGACCCGCAGCCCCTCGCTCATCCCGTCGCCCAGGCCGACCAGGAGGTCGTCGTAGACCCCGCGCCCGATCCAGGCAGCGAGGGTCTGCAGTGCGATCTCGTCCCGACGGCCTGGGTCGGGGTCTCCGAGCATGCGCGTGAGCTCAGCCGTGAGGTCCCCGAGAGGACGGTCCTCGGGGACCGTCAGACCGTCGGCGAGCACCTGGTTCCAGTACGACGCCGACATGGCGGACATCTTGCCAAACACCACCCCCGGACGCACCCGCGGACCGGTCGCCGGGCCGACCCGCCGAGGCACGGGCCTAGGCTGTCGGCGTGTCGACGTTCAGCGAGCTCGTGCGCAGCCACACCGACCTCGACGACGACGACGTCGCGTGGCTCCAGCTGCTCCAGGCCGACTGGCAGATCATCGCCGACCTGTCCTTCGCCGACCTGGTGCTCTGGCTGCCCGACCGCAGCGGCTCGGGCTTCTGGGCCGCGGGCCAGATGCGCCCCACGACGGCGCCGACGGCGTACGTCGACGACGTGCTGGGCGACTTCGTGGCCACCGGCGAGCGCCCGCTGCTGGACCGGGCCCGCGCCGAGGGGCGGCTGGTGCGCGAGGGCGACCCGGAGTGGCGCGACGACATGCCGGTGCGCGTGGAGACGATCCCGGTGCGCCGCCGCGGCCGCGTGATCGCGGTGGTCGCGCGCAACACCAACCTGCTCGGCGTGCGGACCCCCAGCCGTCTCGAGCTGGCCTACCTGCAGTCGGCCGCCGACCTGACCCGGATGATCGCGCAGGGCCACTTCCCGCCGCCCGGGCAGCGCAGCGACCACGCCGACTCGCCGCGCGTCGGCGACGGCTTCGTGCGCGTCGACGCCGCCGGGCGGGTGGTCTACGCCAGCCCGAACGCCCAGTCCGTCTTCCGACGGCTGGGGCTCTCCGGCGACCTGGCCGGCCACGTGCTGCCCGACCTGACCCGGTCGCTGGTGCCGCCGCGGCGCCGCGTCGACGAGGAGACCCTCAGCGCCGTGATGGGCGGTCGGGTGCACCGCGACACCGAGCTCGGCGGCGAGGGGGTGGCGCTGATCGCGCGGTCGATCCCGCTGCGCTCCGAGCACGAGCACCTCGGGGCGCTGGTGCTGGTGCGCGACGTCACCGACCTGCGCCGCCGCGACCGGGAGCTGATCACCAAGGACGCGACGATCCGCGAGATCCACCACCGGGTCAAGAACAACCTCCAGACCGTCGCGGCGCTGCTGCGGCTGCAGGCGCGCCGCATCGACTCACCGGAGGCGCGCGACGCCCTCGAGGAGGCGGTGCGACGCGTCGGCTCGATCGCGATCGTGCACGAGACGCTGAGCCAGGCCGTCGAGGAGGACGTCGACTTCGACGAGATCGCCGACCGGCTGGGCCGGATGGTGACCGAGGTCAGCGCCGCCCCCGGCCGGGTGCGGGTGCGGCGCGAGGGCACCTTCGGGCGGCTGCCCTCGGAGTCGGCGACCGCGCTGTCGATGGTGCTGACCGAGGTGCTGCAGAACGCCGCCGAGCACGGCTACGACGCGAGCGCCGACGACGCCCGCGAGGGCGTGGTGACGGTGCGCGTGCAGCGACCCGCCTCGAGCCTGCACCTGACCGTCGACGACGACGGCCACGGGCTGCCCGAGGGCTTCGACCTGGCGTCGTCGACGAGCCTGGGGCTCTCGATCGTGCGCACGCTGGTCGAGTCCGAGCTCGGCGGTCACCTCACGCTGGGGCAGGTGCCGCACGGTCCCGGCACCCGCGTCGACATCGACGTACCCCTGGACTAGTCGTGGTGGGCAGGCTCCCTCAGGCGGTGCGCACCCGGGCGCGGGCGTTGCGGCGCTTGAGCGCGCGGCGCTCGTCCTCGCTCAGACCACCCCACACGCCGTGGTCCTGGCCGGCCTCGAGGGCCCACTGCAGGCACAGCTCGCGCACGTCGCAGCGTCGGCAGACCTGCTTGGCCTCCTCGATCTGGAGGATGGCCGGGCCGGTGTTGCCGATGGGGAAGAACAGCTCAGGGTCCTCGTCGAGGCAGGCCGAACGGTGGCGCCAATCCATGGCTGGGGTGTCCCTCTTTCTGTACGACGTGCAAGCCAGGGGTGGCAGGGCCTGCGAGGCTGCGGCGACGGGCACGCAACGGTGCACGCGTCGACGAGCGCAGCGACAAGCGTCCCAACGATTGGACCGTTAAACAACCCCCTGGGCCGCATCATGGTGGGTCTCCTACGTCACAGCCCCCACAATTTGCCTACCGGTGCCTGCCGGGGTCCCGTGCACGCCCCTCTAGGCTCCTGCCCTGTGGACCCCGTGGACCCCCTGAGCAGCCCTGACCGCGACCGAGCGCCCGCGCCGATGGTGGTCGCCGCCTCGATCGGGGCAGTGCAGGGGCTGGTGCTGCTGCTGCTCGCGGGCGCCGAGCTTGCGAACCTCTCCACCGAGCGGCTGGCCCTCGGCACGACCACGTCCGCCTTCTTCGCGCTCTTCGGTCTCCTGCTGCTGGCCTGCTCCTGGGCGCTCACGCGTACCGCCACCTGGGCCCGCGGCCCGCTGCTGCTGGCCCAGCTCATCGGGCTCGGCCTGGCCTGGAGCTTCCGCGGCACCTGGGCGGTCGTGGTGGTGCTGGCGCTCAGCAGCGGCATCGCCATCGCCGGGCTGGTCCACCCCGAGACCATGCGCGCCCTCGGCGACGAGCCCCACCCCTGACGGCCGACCGGTCACTTCTGAACCACCGAGTGGTCACTTTTGCACATGGCGCGGTGCACAAGTGACCGGTGGGTGGTTCAGAACTGACTGCTCGGCCGTCAGTCGGGGGTCTCGAGCGAGGCCCGCAGCTGGTCGAGGGTGCGGCTGAGCAGGCGCGAGACGTGCATCTGGGAGACCCCGATCTCCTCGGCGATCTGCGACTGGGTCTGGTTCTTGAAGAACCGCAGCAGCAGGATGCGCTTCTCGCGCGGCTCGAGCCGGTCCAGCAGCGGCTTGAGCGACTCGCGGATCTCGACGTGCTCGAGACCGGCGTCCTCGGCGCCGATGGCGTCGAGCATCGAGGCGGTGCCGTCGTCGGAGTCGTCGGTGGCGTCCAGCGACAGCGTCGAGTAGGCGTTGGAGGACTCGATGCCCTCGATGATCTCCTCGACGCTGCAGCCCACCTGGGCGGCGAGCTCGGAGGCGGTGGGGGAGCGGCCAAGCGACTGGGTCAGCTCGGCGGTCGCGGCGCTGATCTGCATCCGCAGCTCCTGCAGCCGCCGCGGCACCCGGATCGCCCAGCCCTTGTCGCGGAAGTAGCGCTTGATCTCGCCGATGATCGTGGGGGTGGCGTAGGTCGAGAACTCCACCCCGCGCTCGGGGTCGAAGCGGTCGACGGACTTGATGAGCCCGATGGTGCCGACCTGCACGAGGTCCTCGAAGGGCTCACCGCGGTTGCGGAAGCGGCGCGCGCAGTGCTCGACGAGCGGCAGGTGCAGGTGCACCAGCGAGTCGCGGGCGCCCTCGCGCACCGCGGCGTCGGCCTCCTCGTCGCGCATCTCGCGGAAGAGCTCGGCGCTGCGTCGACGGGTGGTCTCGATGCCCAGCCGGCGGCGGGTCGCGTCGTCGTTCTCGGGCGGGTCGGGGGGCGCCTCCCCCGGCAGCAGGGTCGGGACCCCGACCGGAGGGTCCGGGGGGAGCGAGGCGGGCACCGGCTACCTGCCCTCGCCGAGGGCGGTGGGGTGCATGACCATCGTGACCACGAACCGGCCCTCGCTGGTGCCGACGGTGGCCGAGTCGGCCAGCGTGGTCAGCACCTGCCAGGCGAAGCTGTCGTAGTCGGGGGCCGAGGGCTCCGTGGCGGTGACGGCCACCGAGACGGTCAGCTGGCCCGGGCGCAGGTGGAACTGCCCGGTCAGGTCGGAGACCTCGTCGGCCTCGGGCAGCACCATCGCGCAGGCCTCGCCCACGGCGATGCGCAGGTCCTCGATGTCGTCGATCGTGAAGTCGAGCCGAGCGGCCAGGCCGGCGGTGGTCGTGCGCAGCACCGAGACGTAGGCGCCGTCCGCGGGCAGGCGGATCTCGACGTCGGGTCGGTCCGCGACCGGGCCGGTGGTCGCTGAGGTGGCAGACATGGAGCCGTCCTTCACGGGTGTGGGTGCTCGCACCCTAGTGGGCAGGAGGGGCTGGTGACGGCACGAGGGCCGGCCCCGAGGTGCTACCCCGGGCCCGGCCCTCGCAAACGCATCGACCCGTCGCGGGCCGCGCGGGCGGTTCAGCCCTTCTTGGTCTCCCAGAAGATCTCGGCGATCTCGTCGATCTTGGCGAGCAGCTGGTCGGCCACGTCGGCGTCGAGGGCACCCTTGGCGCCGGAGGCCCCGGCGAGCTTGGTGGCCTCGTTGACCAGCACGTGCAGCTGGGGGTACTTCTCGAAGTGCGGGGGCTTGAAGTAGTCGGTCCACAGCACCCACAGGTGGTGCTTGACCATCTCGGCGCGCTGCTCCTTGATGATGATGGCGCGGGTGCGGAAGTCAGGGTCGTCGTTGTCGGCGACCTTGGCGATGATGCCCTTGATCGACTCGGCCTCGATGCGGGCCTGCGCGGGGTCGTAGACACCGCAGGGCAGGTCGCAGTGGGCAGACACCTCGATGGTGGGCGCGAACAGCTTGGCGAACATGCAGGTCCTCTCGTACGTCGTCTGACTCTTGGCTGGGACACTACTCCGCGTGAGTCACACGTCCCCACCCGCTCGGGCGGGCCGGCCGCCCCGGCCCGAGCGCCGGGCGCTGCCGTGGGGCTGGGCGCTGGTGCGCGGGGACTCGATGCGCCCGGGGCTGCGCCCCGGCGACCGGCTGCTGGTCTCCTACCGGCGGGCGGTACGACCGGGGCGCGTGGTCGTCGCACGGCTCGCCGACGGCACCCTGGCGGTCAAGCGCGCCACCGAGCGCCGGCGTACGGCGTCGGGGGCCGCGGGGTGGTGGCTGCTCAGCGACGACCCGGAGGTCGGCGTCGACTCGCGGCACCGGGGCCCGGTGCCGGAGGACGACGTGCGGGGCGTCGTCGTGGCCCGGGTGTGGCCGCGCCCGCGGTGCGGCCGGATGTGACCCGCCGCACGGTGGGACGCCCCTCGGAGGGGCGGGTCCGCTGTGCCAGACTGCGAGCACGCGCACCCCGCATGGGTCCCGGCGCTCCGAGGCACCACCCCGCCCGTCGAGCCGGATCCGTCCCCGACGGCCCTCAGCCTGGAAAGACCTCAACGAGATGTCCTCAGTCCCCGTGCCGCCCCAGCCGGCCACCGCCACCACCCACCCGTTCGAGGGCGACCCCGTCTTCGACCTCCACGTGGGCGGCAAGATGCAGGTCGCCGCGACCGCGCCGCTGAAGGACGCAGCCGACCTGTCGTTGGCCTACACCCCCGGTGTGGCGCTGGTGTGCGAGGCGATCGCCGCCGACCCGAGCATGACCCAGCACTACACCTGGGTGCCCAACACCGTGGCCGTCGTCAGCGACGGCACCGCGGTGCTCGGCCTGGGCGACATCGGCCCGGCGGCCGCGATGCCGGTGATGGAGGGCAAGGCGGTGCTCTTCAAGCAGTTCGGCGGCGTCGACGCCGTGCCGATCTGCCTCGACACCACCGACACCGAGCAGATCATCGAGACCGTCGCGCGGCTCGCCCCGAGCTTCGGCGGCGTCAACCTCGAGGACATCTCGGCGCCCCGGTGCTTCGAGATCGAGGACCGTCTCAAGGAGATGCTCGACATCCCGGTCTTCCACGACGACCAGCACGGCACCGCCGTGGTGGCGCTCGCGGCGCTCAAGAACGCCCTCAAGCTGACCGGCCGCGAGCCGGCGACGACCCGGGTGGTCATCTCCGGTGCCGGCGCCGCCGGTGTCGCGGTCGCCAAGATCCTGCTCGAGGCCGGCATCACCGACCTCGCGGTCACCGACCGCAAGGGCGTCCTGCACTCCTCGCGCGGCGACCTGACGCCGGTCAAGCGCGCGCTGGCCGAGATGACCGCCGACAAGACCGGGCGCACCGGCTCGCTGGGCGACGTCCTGGCCGGCGCCGACGTCTACCTGGGCGTCTCCGGCGGCACCGTGCCCGAGGAGGACGTGGCGCGGATGGCGCCCGACTCGATCATCTTCGGCCTGGCCAACCCCACGCCCGAGGTGCACCCGGACGTGGCCCACAAGTACGCCCGCGTGGTGGCCACCGGGCGCTCCGACTTCCCCAACCAGATCAACAACGTGCTGGCCTTCCCCGGCATCTTCCGCGGGGCGCTCGACGTCCACGCCACGGGGATCACCGAGGGCATGAAGCTCGCGGCGGCCAACGCGCTGGCCGAGCTGGTCGGCGACGAGCTCAGCGAGACCTACATCATCCCCTCGCCGTTCGACGAGCGGGTGCCGGGCGCCGTCTCCAGCGCGGTCGCCGAGGCGGCGCGCCGCGACGGGGTCGCCCGCCGCTGACCCGGGGGTATCCGCACGTGGCTGGGAGCACCGACGACGTCGGGGCCGCGCTCGACCGGGCCGTCCGGCGCCGGGCCGGCCTGGTGGTGGGCGTCCGCGAACGGGACGGCTCGACCCGGGTCGTCGGCCGTGCCCGCGAGGGGGCTGTCCCCGACGGGCGCAGCCTCCACGAGATCGGTTCGATCACCAAGACGTTCACGGCCCTGCTGCTGGCCGACGGTGCGGTGCGCGGCGAGTGGAGCCTCGACACCCCCGTGCGCGACCTCCTGCCGCCGGGGACGCGCGTGCCCGCCCGCGACGGCGTCGAGATCACCCTGGCCCACCTCGCGACCCACACCGCGGGCCTGCCGTCGCTGCCGGTCCCTGCGGTGCGCGGGAGCGTGGAGATGCTGCGGGGGCGCGACCCCTACCGGGACCTGACTCCCGAGGGCCTGCTCGAGGCGCTCGGCCGGGCACGGCTGCGGCGCACGCCCGGCAGCGGCACCGTGCACTACTCCAACCTCGGCGTCGGGGTGCTCGGCCAGGCGCTCGCCCACGCCACCGGCACGTCGTACGGCGACCTCGTGCAGCAGCGCGTGTGCGCCCCCCTCGGCCTGGCGGACACCGCCACCGACGACCGGCTCAGCGACGAGCAGCGCTCCCGGCTGGTGCCTGGCCACCGCCGCAGGTCGGCCCCCGCCGCCCCGTGGCCGCTGGCGGGGATGCCGGGCGCCGGCGCCCTGCGCTCGACGGTCGACGACCTGCTGGTCTACCTCGAGGCGCAGCTCGACCCGGGCTCGACGCCGCTGGGCGAGGCGGTCCGGCTCACCCAGCAGCCCCGGGTGACCCGCGGGCAGACGATCGGCCTGGGGTGGCTGCGCCACGACCGGCCCGACCACCTGTGGTGGCACAACGGTGGGACCGGCGGCTACCGCTCCTTCGTCGGCTTCGTCCCGGCGGAGCGGGTCGCGGTCGTCGTGCTGAGCAACCATGCCCGCAGTGTGGACCTGCTGGCCCTGCGCCGGCTCAGGCTCGCGGTCGAGCAGTAACGTGACCCACATGTTCGCCGTCTACGCCGAGTCCTTCTCCTCCGACGACCCGATCTCCGGCCTGGTGGTGGGGGAGCGTCCCGACCCGGTCGCCCCCGAGGGCTGGACCACCGTCACCGTCAAGGCCGCCTCGCTCAACCACCACGACGTGTGGTCGCTGCGGGGCGTGGGCCTCAAGGACGAGTCGCTGCCGATGATCCTGGGCTGCGACGCCGCCGGGCTCGACGAGGACGGCAACGAGGTCGTCGTGCACGCCGTGGTCAGCGACCCGTCCTGGAGCGGCGACGAGACCTTCGACCCGAAGCGCTCGCTGCTCTCCGAGCGGCACCAGGGCACCTTCGCCGACAAGGTGGTCGTGCCGCGCCGCAACGTGGTCCCCAAGCCCGCCTCGCTGTCGTACGAGGAGGCCGCCTGCCTGCCCACCGCGTGGCTGACCGCCTACCGGATGCTCTTCACCCGCGGCCAGCTCACCGCGGGCGACACCGTGCTGGTGCAGGGCGCCGGCGGCGGCGTCGCCACCGCGGCGATCATCCTGGGTCGTGCCGCCGGCCTGCGGGTGCTGGCCACCAGCCGCGACGAGGCCAAGCGCGCCCGGGCGCTCGAGATCGGCGCCCACGAGGTCTTCGAGTCCGGCGCCCGGCTGCCGGTCAAGGTCGACGCCGTCATGGAGACCGTCGGTCGCGCCACCTGGTCGCACTCGGTGCGCTCGCTCAAGCCCGGCGGTCGCCTGGTCATCAGCGGCACCACCTCGGGTCCCCAGCTCGACGACGCCGAGCTGACCCGCATCTTCTTCCTCCAGCTCTCGGTGGTCGGCTCCACCATGGGCACGCGCGACGAGCTGGCTTCGCTGGTCTCGATGCTCGACGCCACCGGTGCGCGCCCCCTGGTCGACCGCACCCTGCCGATGGACCGGGCACCCGAGGGCTTCGCCGCCATGATCGACGGCGACGTCTTCGGCAAGATCGTGCTGACCCGCTGAGGAGGCGCCAGCGATGAGCCCCCGCACCCACCTGCTCACCGGCGCCGGCTCCGGCATCGGGGAGGTGCTCGCCCAGCGGCTGCGTGAGCGCGGGGACGAGACCTGGCTGCTGGCCCGCTCCGAGGAGCGCGCCGCCGAGCTCGAGGCGGCGCACCCCGGGGCGCGCACGGTCGTCGCCGACCTGGCCGACCCCGGTGCCGTCGACGCGCTCGAGGGCCGGCTGCCCGCGCGCCTCGACTCCCTGGTCCACGCCGGCGGGGTGGTCGAGCTCGGCCCGGTCGCCGAGCTGTCCACCGCTGCCTGGGTGGAGCAGGTGACGGTCAACCTCGTGGCGCCGGCCGTGCTGACGAGGCTGGCCCTGCCCGCCCTGCGCGCGGCGCGCGGCACCGTGGTGCTGGTCAACTCGGGTGCCGGGCTCTTCGCCCACCCGCAGTGGTCGGCGTACGCCGCCAGCAAGCACGGGCTCAAGGCGCTGGCCGACTCGCTGCGCGCCGAGGAGGCGGCCCACGGGGTGCGGGTGACCTCCGTCTACCCCGGACGCACCGCCACCGCGATGCAGGAGAAGGTGCACGCCCAGGAGGGCAAGGACTACGACCCGTCGCAGTGGATCGACCCCGCGACCGTGGTCGGCGCGGTGCTGCACGCCCTCGACCTGCCGGACGACGCGGTGCTCAGCGACCTGACGGTGCGGCCCCGGGGGTAGCCCGGGGCGGCGCCAGCCGTTCCAGGCGGTAGTGCAGGGAGACCGCCCGGGCCGACCACAGCGAGAGGTGGTGGTCGGTGCGCAGCACGCCCTCGTCGTCGACGTGGACGTGGAAGCGCTCATGCACCGGTGCCCGCGCGGCGAAGGTGCGCCCGCGGTGGCGCACGGTGACGTAGCAGCCGTCGCCGCCGAAGGTCCGCGACGGGGAGCGGAGCACCAGCGACCCGCCGGGGCCCACCTCCGGGCGCAGGAAGACCTGTACGTTGCCGTGCTCCAGGGGGAACGCGACGTGCACGCTGGGCCGGTCGGAGCCGGGCAGGCGGCGCAGGGAGTAGCAGCCGGAGTACACGTACTCGCCGGTCGAGCGCAGGGTGCGCAGCCACCCGGCGGCCTGCTGGGCGCCGTGCCGGTCGGTGATGACCGAGACCCGGCTGTCCATCCCACGGGCGACGTCGAGCGGCCGCATCGGCAGGGCCAGCTGGCCCACCCGGCGCCCGAAGAGCCGGGAGACGAGCTCGCCCCCGGGCCAGAAGAGCGGCTGCCAGCCGGTCCACACCTCCATCCGCCACGACGCGGTGTGCTCGTAGAAGTCACGCACCTCCGCCCGCAGGTCGCTCGCGGCGAAGCCGGGGCCGTCGAGGGCGGCCATGTCGGCCATGAGCCCGGCGTCGGCGCGGCCCTCGGTGACCCGCCCGCCGAGCCGGTCCGCCTCCTGGGTCAGCCAGGTGTCGCCCACCAGCGAGGCGCTGCTGGTGGGCGCCTGGAGCCAGGCGTGCTCGCCCTCGAGGTCCACGCGGCGGCCGGCCGCACGCCACCACGCCCGGGAAGCGGGGTCGAGCAGGGCGCCGGCGAGCTGGGAGCGACGGCTGCTCACGTGCGCGAGCGCCAGTTGAGGGCGCCGACGAGCACCATCCGCAGCTGGGTGCGGGCCTCGTGCACGATCTGCTCCTCGGCCTCCGGCCGCCCCGCGGCGGCCAGGATCTCCTCGGCGACGGCGACCATCGCCGAGACGATCAGCGCCGAGAGGATGCGCAGGTCCTCCGGCGACCACGCGGTGGTGCCGGGCAGCCGCGCCAGGTCCGTGGCCAGCTCCCGCTCGCAGAGCTCGATCTCGTGCCGGATCGCCTCGCGCACCGCCGGCTGGCCGGCGGTGCGCTCGCGCGCGATGAAGGCGAAGTGCGAGCGCTGGCGGTGCACGTGGTCGACGAGGATCGAGACCGAGCCGTCGACGATGTCGGTGGTCGAGGTGTCGTCGCGGCGCACGTCGCGCAGCAGCGCGCGCAGGGAGGCGAACGACTCGTCGACAAGGCTCAGGCCCAGCGACTCGATGGAGTCGAAGTGGCGGTAGAAGCCGGTGGGCACGATGCCCACCTCCTTGGCGACCTGGCGCAGCGAGAGCGCCACGAGGCTGCTGTCCTCGCACAGCTCGAGGGCCGCGTCGAGGATGGCTCGTCGGGTGCGCTCCTTGCGCTCGACACGGGTCTCGGTCACGGGTCGATGCTATCGCCGGGCGCGGCGCCCGGTCGTCGTGGCCCACCGCGCTGGTGACGGGGCGGGCGACGGGGCGGGTGGTGGGGATCACCGGGGACGGACGTTGACGCCACTGCCGCGGGATGGTGCCATTTCGGTGTACGCCCGTTCACCGAACTTCCGGAGGTGGCCTTGAGCCTCGTCAGCACCGTCCTGCGGTCCCGAGCCGTCGCGGCCCTCGCGTCCCCGCACGGCGTGGACCGCTACCTCGAGCAGGTCAACCCGCTCTGGGCGGCCCACGAGGTCCGTGGCCGGGTCGTGGAGGTCCGTCCCGAGACGACAGGTGTGCACCCGGTCACCACGCTGACGGTGCAGCCGACGTCGACCTGGCGCGGGCACCGGGCCGGCCAGCACGTGCAGGTGGGGGTCGACCTGCCCGGGGCCCGACGCGCCACGCGCTGCTTCTCCCTCTCCTCGGCCGCCTCCGCCCCGGGCGAGCGCTTCACCCTCACCGTGCGCGCCCACGACGACACCGACGAGCGCACCTCGCTCTCGCGCCACCTGGCGACCCGGGCCCGGCCCGGCGACCTGCTCCACCTCAGCCAGGCGGGCGGCGACTTCACCATGCACGCCAGCCCCGCCACCCCGACCCCGCACCCGCTGCTGCTGGTCAGCGGCGGCTCCGGCATCACCCCGGTGATGTCGATGCTGCGCACGCTGCTGCGCGACGGCTACGACGGGCGGGCCAACCGTCCCGTCACCTTCCTGCACTACGCCCGCAGCCCCCAGGAGCAGATCTACGCCGAGGAGCTGGCCGCCGTGGCGCGCTTCGACAACCACGTCGACGTGCACCTGGTGCACACCGCTCGGGGCGGCGCCCGCTTCAGCCCGGCCGCGCTGGCCCGCCTGGTCCCCGGCTTCCGCGACACCGACACCTGGGTCTGCGGCCCCACGGGACTCGTCGAGGCCGTGGCGGCGGCGTACGACGGCAGTGCGCGGCTGCGCGTCGAGCACTTCAAGGCGCCTGCGACCGCCGCCGGCGCGGGGCCTGCGCAGGGCGAGACCAGCTTCACCCGCAGCGGGCTGGGCGCGACCAACACCGGCGAGACCCTCCTGGCGCAGGCCGAGGCGCTCGGGCTGCGACCCGAGACCGGCTGTCGGATGGGCATCTGCTTCACCTGCACCAGCCGCAAGACCAGCGGCACCGTGCGCGACGTCGTCACCGGCGAGGAGTCCTCACGGCCCGACGAGGACGTGCGCATCTGCGTCTCCGCACCGGTCGGCGACTGCTCCGTCGACCTCTGAACCCTCCACCCCCGAGAGGAACACCCCATGACCACCAGCACCAGCACCAGCACCCGCCTCACCCCGGACCAGCTCGACGCCCTCGGCGCCGAGATGGATGCGATCCGCCAACGCGTCCTGGCCGACCTCGGCGAGGCGGACGCCGACTACATCCACGGCGTCGTGCGCCTGCAGCGCCGGCTCGAGGTGGCGGGTCGAGCCTTGTTCTACCTGCCGCCGGCGTGGCCGCTGGCCGTCGCGGCCCTGAGCGTGTCGAAGATCCTCGACAACATGGAGATCGGCCACAACGTGATGCACGGGCAGTACGACTGGATGGGCGAGCCCGGTCTGAGCTCGCGGATGTACGAGTGGGACAACGTGTGCCCCTCCGAGCAGTGGAAGTACTCCCACAACTACATCCACCACACGTTCACCAACGTGCTCGGCAAGGACCGCGACATCGGCTACGGCATCCTGCGCATGGACGAGGACCAGCCCTGGCACCCCTACTACCTCGGCAACCCCGTCTACGCGCTGCTGCTGATGGTCTTCTTCGAGTGGGGCGTGGCGATGCACGACCTCGAGGTCGAGAACATCGTCGCGGGCCGGCGCACCCTGGCCGACAACAAGGCCCTGCACGCGGGCATCATGCGCAAGGTCCGGCGCCAGGCCCTCAAGGACTACCTGCTGTTCCCGGCGCTGACCGGGCCGTTGTTCCCGCTGACGCTGGCCGGCAACGCGACCGCCAACCTGGTGCGCAACGTGTGGGCGTTCAACATCATCTTCTGCGGCCACTTCCCGGCCGGGGTGGCGACCTTCTCGGAGGAGGAGTGCCGCGACGAGTCGCGCGGGCACTGGTACTACCGCCAGCTGCTCGGCTCGGCCAACATCGACGGCGGCCGGCTGTTCCACCTGATGACCGGCAACCTGTCCTTCCAGGTCGAGCACCACCTCTTCCCCGACCTGCCGGCGCGCCGCTACCCGGAGATCTCCGGGGAGGTCAAGGAGATCTGCGAGCGCTACGGCCTGCCCTACAACACCGGCCCCCTGGGCAGGCAGCTCGTCAGTGTGGCCCGCAAGATCTGCCGCCTGGCCCTGCCGGACCGTGGTCGCGAGCAGCAGCCGGCCGCGCCGGCCCAGCCGGCGGCGGCGTGAGCCAGCCCACCTGGTCAACGCGACCGATCACGGTGAGACTGGGCCCATGAGCCAGACCCCCGAGCAGCGCGGCGAGGAGCGGCTCAGCCGCGCCGAGATCGGCAAGGACGCCGCCCAGAGCGCCATCGAGGCCACCGCCAGCACCGTGGGCGAGGTCGCGACCATCATCACCGGTGCGGTCCGGGGCGTGGCGGGCGCGCTCGGCGGCCTGGCCACCGAGGTCTTCGAGATCCGCGAGGCCGCGCGCCGCGCCCACCGGCACGCCGAGGACTGAGCGCGAGCCGGCCGGTTCGAACCGGCCGGCTCGCGGTCAACCGAAGGAGAGCGTGAAGTCGCGCTGGCGGAACGAGGCCAGGGAGCGGCGTCCGGCCAGCCAGCCCAGCGGGCCGGCGGTGTCGAAGGTCCAGCTGCTGGTGCAGGGCGCCAGCCTGGAGCGCCCGACCATGTCGGTCTCGACCGGCACGGTGTGGGCGTCGATGGGCGCCTGCCAGACCCCGCCCCGGGCCGGCAGTCGGGGCGCGATGGCGGAGAGGTCGCTGAAGCGGGCGCTGGCGACGGGCGCGCCGTCGGTGCTCATCGACCACCGGGCCCGCTCGAGCGGCCCGCGCCGTGAGGTGGAGGACTCGAAGTCACCCAGCCCCTTGGGGATCGCCCACAGCCCGCGGCCGCCGGCCACCGACGCGGGGGAGTCGACCCAGATGTCGGTGATGCTGACCCGGCGGTCGCCCGCCGGGGTGCGCAGCACGCGCGCGACGAGCAGCTCGGAGTAGGTCAGCGGGCTGCCCTCCTCGTAGGAGACGAAGGCGGCCCCGTAGATGCCCCGCGGGTGGGCGGCGTCGACGTCGTCGGCGACCCGGAAGACGGAGACCCACATCTGGCCCACCATCCGCCAGGGCGCCGGCGGGTACGCCGCGGCGGGGCTGTCGGGTGCGGGGGAGGAGGGGGAGTCCGTGCTCATGGCCGGATTCTAGCCACGCTCCCGCCCCCGCACGCCGAATCTGACAGGTCAGTCTTCCGGATCGTCCAGCCGGGCCAGCCAGGTCGCCAGCCGCTCCACCGCGCTCTCGTGCTCGGGGTGGGTGTCGGTGAAGGCCTGCAGCTGCTCGGCCAGCCACGCCAGGGTGACCTCCTCGTCACCCCGGCGCCGCTCGAGCTCCTCGATGCCCCGGTCCGTGAAGTACATGACGGGTGCCGCTCAGGCGAAGGCCCGGTCGAGCAGGTCCTTCTGCTCGGCCTGGTGGCGCTTCGCAGTGCCGACCGACGGGGAGGAGGACTCCTCCCGGGTGACCGGCTCCACCTGGGCGTCGACCTCGGGCCACACGTTGAGCTGGTAGTGCGGCCACGGGCCCATGTTGCGCGGCTCGTCCTGCACGAAGCGCACCGTCTTCAGGTGCGGGTAGCGCGCGATCTCGGCCTTGATGTCGTCGATCGGGCGCGGGTAGAGCTGCTCGATGCGCGCGATGGCGAAGCGCTCCGAGCCCTCCCGCTTGGCCCGCTCGACCATCAGGTCCCAGGTCACTCGACCCGAGCAGATGAGCAGCGTGTCGACCTTCGAGGCGTCCGCCTCGGCGTCGCCGATGAAGGGCCGGAACGTGCCCGAGGTGAAGTCCTCGGGCTGCGAGGCGGCCTCCTTGCGCTTGAGCATCGACTTCGGGGTGAAGACGATCAGCGGCCGGTGCGCCTCGCCCAGCGAGTGCTGGCGCAGCAGGTGGAAGTACGACGCGGGGGTCGAGGGCTGCGCGACCACGAAAGCCTCGTCGGCGGCCATGGTCAGGAAGCGCTCGATGCGCGCCGAGGAGTGGTCGGGGCCCTGGCCCTCGTAGCCGTGCGGCAGCAGCAGCACGACGCCCGACTGCTGGCGCCACTTGGTCTCACCGGCGGAGATGAACTCGTCGATGACCGTCTGGGCGCCGTTGACGAAGTCGCCGAACTGCGCCTCCCACAGCACCAGCGCCTCGGGACGGGCCACGGAGTAGCCGTACTCGAAGCCGAGCGCGGCGTACTCGGAGAGCAGCGAGTCGTAGAGGTAGAGCTTGGCCTGGTCCTCGGTGAGCGAGGACAGCGGCGTCCACTCGTCGGCGTTGACGCGGTCGATGATCGTGCCGAAGCGCGAGACGAACGTGCCGCGGCGCGAGTCCTGGCCGGCCAGGCGGACCGGACGGCCCTCCATCAGCAGGGCGCCGAAGGCCAGCACCTCGCCGGTGCCCCAGTCGATGGGGCCCTCGGTGATCGCCTTGGCGCGACGCTGCAGCTGCGGCATCACCTTGGGGTGCACGGTGAAGCCCTCGGGCGGGGTGACGTAGGCGTCGGCGACCCGCTTGAGGTACTCCAGCGGCACCGACGTGTCGGCCTCGCCGGTCGGCTTCTCGGGGTAGTCGGGGACCGTGGTCCACTCCGAGGGCTGGCCGGTGGCCTCGCGCACCTCGGTGAAGACGCGCTCGAGCTGCTGCTGGTAGTTCTTGAGGACCTGCTCGGCCTCCTCGATCGTGATGTCGCCACGACCGATGAGGGACTCGGTGTAGAGCTTGCGCACCGAGCGCTTCTGCTCGATCAGGTCGTACATCAGCGGCTGCGTGTACGACGGGTCGTCGCCCTCGTTGTGCCCGCGACGGCGGTAGCACACCAGGTCGATGACGACGTCCTTGTTGAAGGCCTGGCGGTACTCGAAGGCCAGGCGGGCCACGCGGATGCAGGCCTCGGGGTCGTCGCCGTTGACGTGGAAGATCGGCGCCTGGACCATCCGGGCCACGTCGGTGCAGTAGAGCGAGGAGCGCGAGGAGCCCGGCGAGGTGGTGAAGCCGACCTGGTTGTTGACCACCACGTGCACGGTGCCGCCGGTGCGGTAGCCGCGCAGCTGGGAGAGGTTGAGCGTCTCCGCGACCACGCCCTGGCCGGCGAACGCGGCGTCGCCGTGGACCAGCAGCGGCAGCACGGGGTAGGCGCTGCCCTGGTCCAGCACGTCCTGCTTGGCGCGCGCGATGCCCTCGAGCACCGGGTCGACGGCCTCGAGGTGCGAGGGGTTGGCCGCGACCGAGACCTTGACGGTCTCGCCGCTCTCGGCCTCGAACTCGCCCTCGGCGCCGAGGTGGTACTTCACGTCGCCGGAGCCCTGCACGGTGCGCGGGTCGATGTTGCCCTCGAACTCGCGGAAGATCTGCGAGTAGTTCTTGCCGACGATGTTGGCCAGCACGTTGAGGCGACCGCGGTGGGCCATGCCGATGGTGACCTCGTCGAGGCCCGACTCGGCCGCGGCCTCGCACAGCTCGTCGATGACCGGGATCGTGGTCTCGCCGCCCTCGAGGGAGAAGCGCTTCTGACCCACGAACTTGGTCTGCAGGAACGTCTCGAAGGCCTCGGCCTGGTTGAGCTTGAGCAGGATCCGCAGCTGCTCCTCGCGGGGCGGCTTGGTGTGCGGCTGCTCGACGCGCTCCTGGATCCAGCGGCGCTGCTCGGGGTCCATGATGTGCATGTACTCGATGCCGGTGGTGCGGCAGTAGGAGTCGCGCAGGATGCCGAGGATGTCGCGCAGGCGCATGAAGCGGCGCCCGGTGCCGCCGAAGGAGCCGGTGGCGAACTCGCGGTCGAGGTCCCACAGGGTCAGCCCGTGCGACTCGATCTCGAGGTCGGGGTGGGTGCGCTGGCGGTACTCCAGCGGGTCGGTGTCGGCCATCATGTGCCCACGCACGCGGTAGGCGTGGATCAGCTCGAGGATGCGGGCCTGCTTGCTGATCTCGTCGTCGTGCGACGTCGCGATGTCGTGGCCCCAGCGGATCGGCTCGTAGGGGATGCGCAGCGAGCGGAAGATCTCGTCGTAGAAGCCGTCCTGGCCCAGCAGCAGCTGGTGGACCCGCTTGAGGAACTCGCCCGACTGCGCGCCCTGGATCACGCGGTGGTCGTAGGTCGAGGTCAGCGTCATGACCTTCGAGATGGCGTTGCGGGCGATGGCCTCCTCCGAGGCGCCCTGCCACTCGGGCGGGTACTCCATCGCGCCCACGCCGATGATGGCGGCCTGGCCGGTCATCAGGCGCGGCACCGAGTGGTTGGTGCCCAGGCCGCCGACGTTGGTCAGGCTGATCGTGGTGCCCTGGAAGTCGGGCACGCCCAGCTTGTTGTCGCGGGCCTTGCTGACCATGTCCTCGTAGGCGGTCCAGAAACCGGCGAAGTCCATCGACTCGCAGCCCTTGATGCTCGGCACGAGCAGCTGGCGGGTGCCGTCGGACTTCTTCTGGTCGATGGCCAGGCCCAGGTTCACGTGGGCCGGGGTGACCAGGTTGGGCTTGCCGTCGACCTCGGCGTAGGAGTTGTTCATCTCCGGCATCGACTTCAGCGCCTTGACCAGCGCGTAGCCGATCAGGTGGGTGAAGGACACCTTGCCGCCGCGTGCGCGGGCGAGGTGGTTGTTGATGACGGTGCGGTTGTCCCACAGCAGCTTGACCGGGACCGAGCGCACCGAGGTGGCGGTCGGCACGGTCAGCGAGACGTCCATGTTGGCCGCGGTGCGGGCCGGGGCGCCGCGCAGCACCTTGTAGGTCGGCTCGTCGCTGACCTCGGCGGGCGCGGGCGGCTTGGACTCCTTGGCCATCGGGGTCGAGGTCCCCTTCGAGGGTTCGGCGGCCTTGGACTCCGGGCGCGGCTTCGCGACCGGGGCCGGGGCGTCGGACCCCGTGGCCTGCGGCTTCTGCTGGGCGGTCTGCTGGGTCTTCTGGGTCTTCTCGGCGGGAGCCTGCTTCGGCTCCGACTTCTGGGCCTTCTGCTCGGTCTTCTGCTCGGGCTTCTTCTGGGCCGTCGGCGCCGTCGTCGCGCCGTTGTCGTTGGCCTTGAAGTACTCCGCCCAGCTCGGTTCCACGCTGCTCGGATCCTTGCTGAAGCGCTCGTACATCTCCTCCACGAGCCACTCGTTGGCCCCGAAGTCGTCAGAGACCTCGGGGGAGGTGGAGGGGGAACTGCTGGGGGACTGCGGCACGGCTTGCTTCGCCTCTTCCGATGAGCGCGCGTGGATGGGTGGAGTCGGTGGTCAAGGCTAGACCCCCGTGCCAGCAAATGCCGAGGTTGGGGCTCCTTTCGGACAGGGTGTTGTCGGACTAACACCCCTGGAGGACCACACCATGACTTCGGCACCCCCCGGCCGGGCCCGACGGGCCGTGGCGACCGGCCTGGTGGCGGCTCTGGCCGCCACCCCCGTCCTGGTCGCCTGCACCGACGACGGACCGGGCACGCAACGCCCCGGACGAGGGGGCGGGGACCGCTCCGCGGAGGCGGGTGCGGCGCCGCGCACGGTGCGCACCAACGTCGAGGTGGGCGAGGTCGTCGGCGGCCTTGGCCCCCTGAAGCGCCGCCGGGTCGCCACCGGTGTCGGCCGGGCGGTCGACCGGTGGTGGGACGCTGCGTTCGTGGACGCCGCCTACCCCCGCCGCCGCTACCGCGACGTGTTCCCGGGCTTCACCCCGGGCGCGGCGCGCGCCGCGCGCCGCGACCTCGACCGGATGACCAGCCACCGGCTCGGGGAGCGGATCGACGCGCTGGTGCCGGTGCGCCGCCGCGTGGTCGTCGACATCCTCGCCACCCGCGAGACCGCCCGGGCCGTCACCGCCCGCACCACCCTCGACTACCGCACCCGCGGCGAGGTGAACCGGCAGGTGCGGGTCAGCGCCCGCCTGTTCATGCTCTACCGGGAGGGCTGGAAGGTCTTCGGGTACGACGTCCTGCAGGGACCGAAGCCGGTCACCGGCCCCCGGGCCGGGGGGACGTCGTGAAGGCCCTCCGCACCGGCCTGCTGGGCGCGGTCCTGGCCACCACCGCAGTCGTGGTGCCGGCGCCGGAGGTGGCCCCCGACGACGTGGCGCTGGTGCGCGCGCAGCGCTCGGGCGCGGTCGACCTGACGCCCGACGTCGTGTGGATCCTCGCCGTGGGCTCCGACGCGCGCCCCGGGCAGTCGATGACCCGCTCGCGCGGCGACGCCCTGCAGATGGTGGGCATCGACTCCCGCACCGGCGCCGCGTCGGCGATCGGCATCCCCCGCGACTCGTTCGTGGCGATCCCGGGCCACTCCGCCAACCGGGTCAACGCCGCCATGGTGCTCGGCGGGCCCGAGCTGCTCGGGCGCACGGTCGCCGGCATGGTCGGCGTCCAGCCCGACTACGTGATGGTCACCAGGTTCCCCTTCTTCGAGGACCTCGTCGACGACATCGGCGGCATCACCGTCACCAACCCGCGCCGCTTCTCCGACAGCTCGCTCAAGCCCGAGGGCTTCGCCCAGGGCCGGATCCGCCTCAACGGCTACGGCGCGATGGCCTTCGCGCGCATCCGCAAGACCCTGGCCGGCGGGGACTTCGCGCGCTCGGCCAACCAGCAGCGGGTGCTGCGTGGCATCGGGGCGGAGATCCGGGCCAAGGCCGACCGGCCCGGCTTCGTCGAGCGGGGGGTGCTCAGCGTCGTGCAGCACATGTCCACCGACCTGGGTCCCGGCGAGCTCTTCCGGCTGGCCCGGGCCGTGGCGCGCGTCGACGCCTCGCGGATCACCACCTGCGTCGTCGGGGGCTCGGTGGCCACCATCCGCGGCATGAGCGTGGTGCGGCCCAACCTGACCCAGGCCAGGCGCCTGGGTGCGGCGGCACGGGGCGACGCCACCCTGCCGCGCGGCTGCTGAGCCCGGCACCACCCCTGGACGCGGACGACCGGGGCGGCCCTGGTGGGCCGCCCCGGTCGGGGTGCGCGTGCGGGGCCGGGCTAGCCGGTCAGCGGGGTCAGCGCGGGTAGATCTGCGACTCGAGCCAGCCGAGGTCGAGGGTCACGATGCCCGGGATGTCGACGCTCATCGCCGAGAGCTTCGCGCCGTAGTAGTTGCGCGAGAAGCGGGGCCCGAAGGTGATGAAGCCCTTCTGCTGCAGCTCGTCGATGGCGAACTCGACGCTCTGGCCGATCTTCAGACCGTTGTCGGGGATCAGGCTCTCGCCCTTGTAGAGGATGTCGGCGACCTTGAACTTGGGGTTCTTGGAGCCGCGCACGCGCTCGCCCTCACGGCTGAGGAGGTTGAGCTTGGAGCTGATGCCGGTGATCTCGAGGTCGAGCGCCGGGATCGAGAAGGAGCCGAGCGAGCTCTTGGCCATCGAGCGGGCGCGACCGCGCGACATCTGCTTGGCCTTGTAGGAGTACTCCAGGCCGTTCAGCACGGCCACGCCGCCCAGGCCCGGGATGTTGAGCGGGATGGCCCGGTCGCCCTCGATGCTCTTGACGACCTTCTTGTTGCCGGTGCCCTCGCAGGGGATCGACTCGGTGCCGATGCCGCCGAGGTGCAGCAGCGACACGTCGTCGCTCAGCGGCAGCGCCTGGAAGTCCAGGCCCATGATGGAGGAGCGGAAGACGCCCGAGGGCTTGGAGTCGGAGATGCGCGACTGGGCGTAGCCGAGCTTGAGCAGGACCGCGGAGTCGTTGCCCTCGTCGCTGGGGTCGACCTCGATCTTGAGGGCGTTGGCGCCCGAGACGGCCGAGGTGTCGTCGACCTTGCTGAAGGAGCTGCCGAGACCGATCGAGCCCAGGCCCGGGATCTCGATGATCTGGCCGACCTGGTCGAGCAGCAGGGTGACGAGCTCGTCGACGATCTCGTTCACCGGGGCGGCGACCTGGTTGACGATGTCGAGCAGGTCGGCGAGCGGGGTGCCCTCGACGACGGTGCCCTCGTAGTCGAGCGAGATGCCCTCGAAGCCGAAGCTCTCGTCGGTGCCGAAGGGGTTGCCGTCGCCATCGGTGTCGGCGGGGTCGTGGAAGGAGTCCGCGACCGCGTTGAGGCCCTGGATCTTCAGGGTGGGGATCTTGAGGTCCTGCACCAGCTCGCCGCCGAGGGTGATGTCGGCGATGGTGTTGACCGCCCGGGTGCCGGTGACGGCGCCGTCGCGGTAGGTCGAGGTGCGGCTGGTGCTGGGGGAGATGCTGATCAGCTTCGCGATGTCGACGGGGGCGTTCTCGGCGATCAGGCTGGTGATCTGCTCGGTGCTGAGCTTGGAGGGCTTGACGCGCTCCACCCCGGCGCTGCGGGTGCAGGCCAGGATGTCGAGGGAGTCCTTGAGACTCTTGATGTCGATGCCGCCGACCGAGACCTTGGTGCCGAAGGCGAGGGCCTTCATGCCGAAGTCGGTGATCGCCTTCTGGCTGGCGCGCGCCTCGGCGGCCTCGCCGGCGACGGCGGTGGGGTTCGTGGCGAGGGTGCCGGCAAGGCTGACCGCGCAGACGGCGGACGCCGCAGCGGCCCTCTTGAAGGACTTCTTCACGCTCTCCTACTTTCATCGGCGCAGCGGCGCTGCGGGACGTGGGGGACCGGAAGAAGCGTGTGGAGCACCCTCCCCTCCCGGCGGGGACCAGTCGCGCGATCCCTCGACAGGTCAAACGCTGGAAGGGGGGTGGGGTTAGGTAGTCCGTTCGGGCTGGTACAGACCAGTACGAACGGGTGGTCGGGCCCGGTGGTGACCCGGGAAGGACGGGTGGCGGGGCCGGAGAAGGGCCCGCGGGACGACGAAGGCCCGGGTCTGTCGTTCGTAGACCCGGGCCTCACCGATGGGTGCCCCCGGCAGGATTCGAACCTGCGGCCACTGGTACCGGAAACCAGTGCTCTATCCCCTGAGCTACGGAGGCAGGTCCCACGGCACGCGGCTGCGGGACGGCGTCACCCTACAACCACGGGGTCGGGCGGACGAATCCGGTGGGGCGCCGTGACGGGGCGTCCCAGGCCCCGACATCGATGCAGGTCACGACCGTGCGCGCCGATAGGCTGGCCGGGTGACTCCCGAACAGCTCTCCGCCGCGATCGTCGACGTGCTGACGACGCTGTCCGACCAGGGTGCGATCACCCTGCCGGACGGCGTCCCTGCGAGCGTGACGGTGGAGCGACCCCGGCAGAAGGGGCACGGCGACTACGCCACCAACGTGGCCCTGCAGCTGGCCAAGAAGGCCCAGATGAACCCGCGGGCCTTCGCCGAGCTGGTGCGCGAGCGCCTCGGCGCGGTCGAGGGGGTCGCCGACGTCGAGATCGCCGGTCCGGGCTTCCTCAACATCTCGGTGTCCGCCGGGGCCCAGGGCGCCGTGGCTGCGCAGGTCGTCGCCGCAGGTGAGTCCTACGGCTCCTCCGACGCCTTCGCCGGCGAGCGGATCAACCTCGAGTTCGTCTCCGCGAACCCCACGGGACCGATCCACATCGGTGGCGTGCGCTGGGCCGCGGTCGGCGACGCCCTGGGGCGGATCTTCACGATGACCGGCGCCGAGGTCACCCGCGAGTACTACTTCAACGACCACGGCTCGCAGATCGACCGCTTCAGCGGCTCGTTGCTCGCCGCGGCCCAGGGCCAGCCGACCCCCGAGGACGGGTACGGCGGCCAGTACATCCACGACATCGCCGCCCGCGTGCTCGAGGTGCGTCCCGACGCCCTGAGCGAGCCCGACCCGCAGGAGGCGTTCCGCGCGGTGGGCGTCGACATGATGTTCGCGGAGATCAAGCAGAGCCTGCACGACTTCGGGGTCGACTTCGACGTCTTCTTCCACGAGGACGAGCTGCACAAGTCCGGCGCCGTCGAGCGCGCGGTCACCCGGCTGCGCGAGCTCGGCACGGTCTACGAGCAGGACGGCGCGGTGTGGCTGGCCACCGAGCGCTTCGGCGACGACAAGGACCGTGTCGTCATCAAGAGCGACGGGCAGGGCGCCTACCTGTCCGGCGACCTGGCCTACTACCTCGACAAGCGCGAGCGGGGCTTCGACCGCTGCCTGATCATGCTCGGCGCCGACCACCACGGCTACGTGGGCCGGATGAACGCCATGTGCGCGGCCTTCGGCGACACCCCGGGCACCAACCTCGAGATCCTCATCGGCCAGATGGTCAACCTCGTGCGCGAGGGCCAGCCGGTGCGGATGTCCAAGCGGGCCGGCACCGTCGTGACCCTCGACGACCTGGTGGAGGCCATCGGCGTCGACGCCGCGCGCTACGCGCTGGCGCGCTACAGCTCCGACTCCAACATCGACCTCGACCTCGACCTGTGGGCGCGCGCCGACAGCGACAACCCGGTCTACTACGTCCAGTACGCCCACGCCCGGGTCTCCTCGATCCTGCGCAACGCCGCGGACCTCGGCTTCGCGCCCGGCTCCGACGACTTCGACCCCGCCCTGCTCTCCCACGAGAAGGAGGGCGAGCTGCTGCGCGCACTGGCGGAGTTCCCGAGGGTCGTGGCCAGCGCCGCCGAGCTGCGCGAGCCGCACCGGGTGGCGCGCTACCTGGAGGACACCGCGGGGGTCTACCACCGCTTCTACGACAACTGCCGCGTGCTGCCGATGGGCGACGAGGAGCCCAACGACCTGCACCGGGCCCGCCTGGTGCTGGTGGCCGCCACCCGCACGGTGCTGGCCAACGGACTGCGCCTGCTCGGGGTCTCGGCGCCGGAACGGATGTGAGCTGAGTGCCCGTCTCCCACGAGGCCGGATGGGCGCACGCCGACGGGGCCCTCAAGGGTCCCGCCTGGCTGCGCCAGCCCGCCGACCCCAACGAGCTGGTCGAGCACCTCTGGTCGCGCTCGGCGCGCAAGGACGGCGGGGTGCTCAGCGTCGGCGGGGTGGCCCTGCCCGACCTGGTCGCCGAGCACGGCTCCCCGGCGTACGTCCTCGACGAGGCCGACTTCCGCTCGCGCGCCGCGGCCTTCCGTGACGCGTTCGCCGACTACGACGTCTTCTACGCCGGCAAGGCGTTCCTGTGCACGGCCGTCGCCCGCTGGGTCGCCGACGAGGGGCTGTGCCTCGACGTCTGCACCGGCGGCGAGCTGGCCGTCGCCGAGCGCGCCGGCTTCCCGATGGAGCGGGTCGGCTTCCACGGCAACAACAAGTCGCCCGCCGAGATCGAGCGGGCGGTGCGGCTGGGCGTCGGCCGGGTCATCGCCGACTCCACCGCCGAGATCGAGCGCCTGTCCGAGGTCGCCACGCGGCTGGGGACCACGGTGCGGGTGATGGTGCGGGTCACCGCCGGCGTCGAGGCGCACACCCACGAGTACATCGCGACCGCCCACGAGGACCAGAAGTTCGGCTTCTCCATCACCTCGGGCGACGCGCTCGAGGCGGTGCGCCGCGTCCACGAGGCGCCCGGGCTCGAGCTGCTGGGCCTGCACTCCCACATCGGCAGCCAGATCTTCGACTCCTCCGGCTTCGAGGTCGCCGCGCGCCGGGTGCTGGCCCTGCACGCCCGGGTCGCCGACGAGCTCGGCGTCGCGATGCCCGAGATGGACCTCGGCGGCGGCTTCGGCATCGCCTACACCACCCAGGACGACCCGGCCGAGCCCGCGCAGCTGGCCGCGGAGATGTCGGCGATCGTCGAGCACGAGTGCCGCGGGCTCGGCATCGAGGCCCCCGCCCTGTCCATCGAGCCGGGGCGCGCGATCGTCGGCCCGTCCGTGTGCACCGTCTACGAGGTCGGCACCGTCAAGCCGGTGCGCCTCGACGGCGGTGCCGTGCGCACCTACGTCTCGGTCGACGGCGGGATGAGCGACAACATCCGCACCGCGCTCTACGACGCCGACTACTCCTGCACGCTGGCCGGGCGGGCCTCCGCGGCCGCCCCGGTGCTGGCGCGGGTCGTCGGCAAGCACTGCGAGGCCGGCGACGTCGTGGTCAAGGACGAGTTCCTGCCCGGCGACGTCGCCCCCGGCGACCTGGTGGCCGTCCCCGGCACCGGTGCGTACTGCCGCTCGATGGCCTCGAACTACAACCACACGCTCCGTCCGCCGGTGATCGCTGTCCGGGACGGGGTCGCGCGCGTCGTCGTACGACGTGAGACTGAGCAGGACCTGTTGGCAACGGACGTGGATGACCCCGAGGTGATCGAGTCGTGACGGAGAGTGGCAAGCCGCTCAAGGTGGCCGTGCTGGGCTGTGGCTCGGTGGGCTCTCAGGTGGTGCGCCTGCTCGAGGAGCAGGCCGCCGACCTGACCGCCCGCGTGGGCGCGCCGGTCGAGCTGGTGGGGGTGGCCGTGCGCCGCCTCGACGCGGCCCGCGAGGTGGAGGTGCCCGAGGGGCTGCTGACCACCGACGCCGAGGGCCTGGTGGCCCGCGACGACGTCGACCTCGTCGTCGAGGTGATCGGCGGCATCGAGCCGGCCCGCAGCCTCATCCTCTCGGCGCTCGAGAACGGCGCCTCGGTGGTGACGGCCAACAAGGCCCTGCTCGCCGAGGACGGCCCGACCCTCTTCGAGGCGGCCGCCAAGGCCGGGCGCGACCTCTACTACGAGGCGGCCGTGGCCGGCGCGATCCCGATCCTGCGCCCGCTGCGCGAGTCGCTGGCCGGCGACAAGGTGACCCGGGTGCTGGGCATCGTCAACGGCACCACCAACTTCATCCTCGACAAGATGGACTCCTCCGGCGCCGGCTTCGGCGACGCGCTCGAGGAGGCCCAGGAGCTCGGCTACGCCGAGGCCGACCCGACCGCCGACGTCGAGGGCTTCGACGCCGCGGCCAAGGCCGCGATCCTGGCCTCGCTGGCCTTCCACACCCGGGTCACCGCCTCTGACGTGCACCGCGAGGGCATCACCGAGGTCAGCGCCGCCGACGTCGCCTCGGCGACCGAGATGGGCTGCGTGGTCAAGCTGCTCGCCATCTGCGAGCTGCGCGAGCAGCCCGGCGGCGAGGAGGCCGTCTCGGTGCGGGTGCACCCGGCGATGATCCCGCGCACCCACCCGCTCGCCTCGGTCCGCGAGGCCTACAACGCGGTCTTCGTCGAGTCCGAGGCCGCCGGCCAGCTGATGTTCTACGGCCCCGGCGCCGGCGGCTCGCCGACCGCCTCCGCGGTGCTCGGCGACCTGGTCACCGTGGCCCGCAACCGCCGCGAGGGCGTCACCGGTGCCGGCGAGTCGGCGTACGCCGACCGGGCCGTGCTGCCGATGGGCGAGGCGCGCACCCGCTACCACGTGGCCATCGACGTCGACGACCGTGCCGGCGTGCTGGCCACGGTCGCGACCGCGTTCGCCGAGCACGGCGTCTCGATCCGCACCGTGCGCCAGGAGGGTCGCGACGACGACGCCCAGCTGGTCGTGGTCTCCCACGAGGCCACCGACGCGCAGCTGCGCGCGACGGTCGAGCACCTGCAGCAGATGGACAGCGTGCGCGAGGTCAGCTCGGTCATGCGCGTCGAAGGAGGAGCAGAGTGAGCACCCACCAGCTCGACCGCGAGGCCGGCCGCGCCACCCACCAGTGGCGCGGTGTCATCGAGGAGTACCGCGAGCTGCTCGAGATCCCCCAGGACGCCCCCGCGGTGACGCTGCGCGAGGGCGGCACCCCGCTGGTGCACTCGGAGTGGCTCTCGGGCCTCACAGGCGCCGAGGTGCACCTCAAGGTCGAGGGCGACAACCCGACCGGCTCCTTCAAGGACCGCGGCATGACCGCCGCCATCTCCGTGGCCAAGCACGAGGGCGCCCGGGCCGTGGTCTGCGCCTCCACGGGCAACACCTCCGCCTCGATGGCGGCGTACGCCGCCAAGGCGGGCCTGACCCCGCTCGTGCTGGTCCCCGAGGGCAAGATCGCCGCCGGCAAGATGGCCCAGGCCATCGTGCACGGCGCCCAGGTGATCATGGTCCGCGGCAACTTCGACGACTGCCTGCACATCGCCAAGGAGCTGGCCGAGCAGTACCCGGTCGCCCTGGTGAACTCGGTCAACCCGGTGCGCCTGCAGGGCCAGAAGAGCGCCGCCTTCGAGATCGTCGACTTCCTCGGCGACGCCCCCGACTACCACCTGCTGCCGGTCGGCAACGCCGGCAACATCTCGGCGTACTGGATGGGCTACCGGCAGTTCGCCGAGCTCGGCCGCGCCACCAAGCGGCCCGTCATGCGCGGCTTCCAGGCCGAGGGCGCCAGCCCGCTGGTGACCGGCGAGCCCTTCCCCGAGCCCGAGACCAAGGCCACCGCGATCCGCATCGGCAACCCCGCGTCGTGGACGCTGGCGGTCGAGGCCGCCGAGGAGTCCGGCGGCCGGTTCGCCGCGGTCAGCGACGAGCAGATCCTCACCGCGCAGCGGCTGCTCGCCCAGCACGACGGCGTCTTCGTGGAGCCGGCCTCCGCGGCGGGCGTCGCGGGCCTGCTGGCCGAGCTGGAGGCGGGGGAGTCCTACGCCGGCTCGACCGTCGTGGTCACCGTGACCGGTCACGGCCTCAAGGACACCGCCACGGCCCTCGAGGCGTTCTCGGTCGCCCAGGCCGAGCAGGGCCGCCCGGGCATCGTCGACACCGTCATCGACAACGACGTGGTCGCCGCCGCCCGTGCCGCCGGTCTCGCCTGACCCGATGACCTCCTTCGTCACCGGGCCGGTCCGGGTCTCCGTGCCGGCCACCTCGGCCAACCTCGGCCCCGGCTTCGACTCGATGGGCCTGGCGCTCGACCTGCGCGACGAGCTCGAGGCCGAGGTCGTCGGCGACGGGGTCGAGGTGCTCGTCGAGGGCGCCGGGGCCGACGACGTGCCGCGCGACGCCACGCACCTGGTGGTGCGCGCGATGCAGGCCGCCTTCGACGCCATGGGGGTGCGCCCGGCCGGCCTGAGGCTGCGCTGCCACAACGTCATCCCGCACGCCCGCGGGCTCGGCTCCTCCTCGGCCGCGATCGTCGCCGGGGTCACCCTGGGGCGCGCCCTGGTCGCCGGCGGCGGGCTGCTGCTCGACGACGAGGCGGTGCTGGACCTGTGCGCAGCCATGGAGGGGCACCCCGACAACGTCGCCCCGGCCCAGCTGGGCGGGTTCGTCGTCGCGGGCAGCGAGGACGACGGCGGCTTCTACGCGGTGCGCTGCCCGGTCGACCCGCGGGTGGGTGCGGTCGTGATGGTGCCGCCGACCCCGGTCTCGACCGAGGCCGCCCGGGGCCTGCTGCCGGCGAGCGTGCCGCACGCCGACGCGGCCGCCGACGCCGGGCGTGCGGCCCTGCTGGTCGCTGCGCTGGCAGGGCAGCCCGAGCAGCTGCTGCGCGCCACCCGTGACTACCTGCACCAGGACTACCGCCGCCCGGCCATGCCCGAGTCGCTCGCCCTCGTCGACGAGCTGCGCGCGGACGGCGTGGCCGCCGTCGTCTCCGGGGCCGGGCCCACGGTGCTGGCCTTCTGCGACGGCCCGGGCACCGCGCTGACGGCGTCGCTGCTGGAGCGCTGCCCCGCGGGGTGGTGGTCGTCGTACCTCGCGGTCGACACCGACGGCGTACGGGTGCTGTGAGGCGACCGGTGCCGCCGCACCGGCGCTGGCCGGTGCTACTGTGGCGCCGCGCCGACGACCAGCTCCTCCGGCGTGCACCCGCGATCTGTGCGGTGCGTCCCCTCACCGCCGTGCGGTGCGCGGACCAGTGACCAGCAGCCTCCGGCCCGCGCCGGTCGGCTCCGTGAGACGTCGATAGGACCCACGTGACGCAAGACTCCGTCCCCGCCACCGAGGCCAGCACGCCGAAGAAGCGCTCCGGGGGGCTCAACGGGATGCTCATCGCCGACCTCAAGTCGCTGGCCGGGGGCCTGGGCATCTCGGGCGCCGGTTCGATGAAGAAGGCCCAGCTGGTCGAGGCCATCAAGGCTGCCCAGTCGTCGGGCAAGTCCTCGACCGAGTCGTCGGAGCCGGCCGGGACCCCGGCCGGGGCGACCCGCACCACCACGACCACGCGGCAGCGCACCCGCTCGCGCGCCGAGCAGCCAGCCCCGGAGCCCGCGCAGGAGTCGGCCCCGCAGCAGGACCAGCCGCGCCGCCAGCCGCAGGACCAGCCCAAGGACCAGCAGCCCAAGGAGCAGCAGCCCAAGGACCAGGGCAGGTCGCGCGAGCAGCAGGGTCGCGGCCAGCAGCAGGACAAGCAGCAGCAGTCCCAGCAGGACAAGCAGCAGGAGAACAAGCAGCAGTCCCAGCAGGACAAGCAGCAGGAGAACAAGCAGCAGCAGTCCCAGCAGGACAAGCAGCAGAACCAGGGCAAGCAGCAGAACCAGAACCAGAACCAGCAGAACCAGAACCAGCAGGACCAGGGCGACGACGACGGTGACGGCCGTGGCCGCAGCCGGCGCCGGCGTGGGCGCGACCGCGACCGGGGTCGCACCACGGGCGGCGGAGGCGGCGGCGGGGGCCGCAACGAGCCCGACACCACCGTGCTCGAGGACGACGTCCTGGTGCCGGCCGCAGGCATCCTCGACGTCCTCGACAACTACGCCTTCGTGCGCACCAGCGGCTACCTGCCGGGCGCCGACGACGTCTACGTGTCGCTGTCGATGGTCCGCAAGTTCGGGCTGCGCCGCGGTGACGCCGTGGTGGGGCAGGTGCGCCAGCCCCGGGAGGGCGAGCGCAAGGAGAAGTTCAACCCGATGGTGCGCATCGAGAGCGTCAACGGGGCGGACCCCGAGGCCGCCCGCACCCGGGTCGAGTTCGAGAAGATGACGCCCCTGCACCCCTCGGAGCGGCTGCGCCTCGAGAAGGGGCCCGACGACCTCATCGGGCGCACCATCGACCTGGTGGCCCCCATCGGCAAGGGCCAGCGTGGCCTGATCAGCTCGCCCGCCCACGCCGGCAAGACCGCTGTGCTGCAGGCCGTCGCCGCGTCGCTGAGCGCCAACAACCCCGAGTGCCACCTGATGGTGGTGCTGGTCGACGAGCGGCCCGAGGAGGTCACCGACTACGAGCGCTCGGTCAAGGGCGAGGTCATCTCCTCGACCTTCGACCGCCAGCCCGCCGACCACACCGTGGTGGCCGAGCTGGCCATCGAGCGCGCGAAGCGGCTGGTCGAGCTCGGCCACGACGTCGTCGTGCTCCTCGACGGCATCACCCGCCTGGGGCGCGCCTACCACCTGGCCGGCACCGGCAACGGTCGCGTGCTCTCGGGCGGGGTCGACTCGACCGCGCTGCACCCGCCGAAGCAGTTCTTCGGTGCCGCGCGCAACATCGAGAACGGCGGGTCGTTGACGGTCCTCGCGACGGCGACCGTCGAGAGCGGCTCCAAGGTCGACGAGGTGATCTTCGAGGAGCTCACCGGCACGGCCAACATGGAGCTGCGGCTGGCGCGCGAGGCGGCCCAGCAGCGGGTCTTCCCCGCTGTCGACGTGGCCCGCTCGGGCACCCGCCACACCGAGCTGCTGCTGGGGGAGGGCGAGCTGCCGGTCGTGCAGTCGCTGCTCGACTCGCTGGCCGGCCAGGGGGTCGTGGAGGCGGTGCGCGAGCTGCGCGAGCGGCTGACGAGCACCCAGACCAACTACGAGATGCTCAGCGCCTTCCAGCGCGCGCCGCGCCGCGCCGCGCGCGGCTGAGCAGAACCGGCGGCCCCCGGGCGGGGAGCCGACACCTTTATCGGCGGTGTGCCCGTCGTCGCGACAGCGATGTGGATACGCTGTCACCCACATGCTGGCGGCTCTCCTCGGGAGGCCGGAGGGTCAGCCGGAGAGAGAGGAAGCCTCGTACCGTGGCACGCATCCTGGTCGCTGACGACGACGTCGACATCCGAGAGCTGGTGGAGTTCAAGCTCTCCACCCTGGGCCACGAGATCACCGCGGTGGCCGACGGCGCCGCAGCGGTCGAGGCCTGCCAGGCGGCGCGTCCCGACCTCGCGGTGCTCGACGTGATGATGCCGGGGGTCTCGGGGCTCGAGGCGATCCGGGCCATCCGTGCCGACCCGGAGCTGGCCGACCTGCCGGTCATCCTGCTCACGGCGCGCGCCCAGGAGTCCGACGTCGAGTCGGGCTTCGACTCCGGTGCCGACGACTACATCACCAAGCCCTTCAGCCCCCGCGAGCTCGCTGCGCGGGTCGAGGCGCTGCTGTCGCGGTCGGTCTGAGCGGCCAGAGCCCGGTGGTCGTCGCCGAGAGCGCGAGCCCGCGCACCGTCGCCCGGACGGTCACCCCGGCGCTGCACCGCCTGGCGGTCCTGCTCGGGGTGCTGGCGCTGATCGCGATCCTGGGTGTGGTGCTCTCCACGCGCGCGGTCGACGACCTCACCGAGGGGCTCCAGCCGGCCTCCGTGGCCAACCAGTCGGTGCTGCAGGACCTCACCGACCTGGAGTCGGCTGTCGGAGCGTGGGCGCGCAGCGGCGACCCCGGCGCCCTCGACGACTACCAGCAGGCGCTCGCCCGCCTGCCGGGCCACCAGCAGGTCGTGGCGCAGTACGCCGCCGACGACGCGCGGCTGCTGGGGCTGGTGCAGCAGCAGCGAGCCGCGGCGGAGCGCTGGCTCGACGACTACGCGCAGCCGCGGATCCAGGCCCCGGGTGGTGCCGAGACCTTCCGAATGGCTCGCTACCGCAACGGCCAGCGCCTCTTCGAGCAGGTGCGGACCGCCCACCAGGAGACCTCCGGGCTCTTCGGCAGCCGGGTGCGCGAGGCGAGCGCCGACGCGACGTGGCGGCTGCGGGCCACCATCGGCTCGGTGGCGGTGCTCACGCTGCTGGGCTGGCTGGTCGTCGGGCGCTCGCGCCGCCGGCTCCTGGCCGAGGTGTCGCGCCCGCTGGTGGCGCTCGAGGCCGTGGTGCACCAGATGGCCAAGGACCCCTCGGCGCGAGCCCGCCTCGACGGCCCGCGCGAGGTGCGCTCGGTGGCGCTGGCCCTCAACGAGCTGGCCGACGCCCAGTCGCGGGCACGCGCGGTGGAGCAGAAGGTGACCGAGGAGCTGCGGGTGCTCGACACCGCCCGCGACGACTTCGTCTCCAACGTCTCCCACGAGCTGCGGACCCCGTTGACCACGATCCACGGCTACCTCGAGATGGTGGCCGAGGAGTTCGAGGACACCATGACGCCACGCCACGAGCGCATCCTCGAGGCGAGCCGGCGCAACGTGGCGCGGCTCAAGACGTTGATCGACGACCTGCTGACGCTGTCGAAGGCCGAGAACCGGACGACCACGCTGGAATCGGTCGACCTGGTCCCGCTGGTGCGCGACGCCGTCACCGACGTCTCCATCACCGCCTCGGGCCGGGGCATCTCGCTCGAGCAGGACCTCGGCGCCGCACCCGTGATGGTGCTGGCCGACCGTCCGATGCTGGGCCGGGCCTTCCTCAACGTGCTGAGCAACGCGGTGAAGTTCAGCCTCGACCAGGGCCGCGTCTCGGTGTCGCTGTTCGTCGAGGAGTCCGACGACGGCGCGATGGCCGTCGTGTCGGTGCGCGACCGGGGCATCGGCATCCCCGCCGCCGAGCTCGAGCGGCTGGGCAGCCGCTTCTTCCGGGCCTCCAACGCGGTGACCAACGAGATCGCCGGCACCGGCCTGGGGCTGCGCATCGTGCAGACCATCGTCGACAAGCACGGCGGCGACGTGCGCATCGACTCCGAGGAGGGCCGCGGCACCCGGGTGGTGCTGCGCCTCCCGGTGCAGACCGGTCCGTCGTAGCCCCGGCGAGCACGGAATTGGAAGGTGCCGCCGTTGGTTGGCACAATACGACCGGCTCCGGTTCACGTCACCGCACCGCACCCGCGGACACCACGGCGGCGACCCGGCGGCCCCGACGAAAGAGGGAAGCATGAAGAAGGACATCCACCCGGAGTACACCGAGACCCAGGTGACCTGCACCTGCGGCAGCACCTTCACCACCCGCAGCACCGCGACCTCCGGCACCATGCGTGCCGACGTCTGCTCGCAGTGCCACCCGTTCTACACCGGCAAGCAGAAGATCCTCGACACCGGCGGCCGCGTGGCCCGCTTCGAGGCCCGCTACGCCAAGAAGAAGTAGCACCCTGACGAGCGCCGGTCCACCGCCCAGCAGCGGTGGACCGGCGCTCGTCATTTGTCCCGGCCGTCGTACGCCCGCCCACCCAGCCAGCCGCACAGGAGCCCACCGATGTTCGAGGCCGTCGAGAGCATGCTCGGGGAGCACGCCGAGCTCGAGGCGCGGCTGGCCGAGCCGGAGACGCACGCCGACGCGCGCCTGGCCAAGCGGCTCAACCGTCGCTACTCCGAGCTGTCCGCGGTGATCCGCACCTGGCGCGAGTGGCAGCGCCTCGGCGAGGACGCCGGTGCGGCCCGCGAGCTGGCGGGGGAGGACCCGACGTTCGCCGAGGAGGCGGTCGAGCTCGACGCGCGCCGCGAGGAGGCCGCCGAGCGGCTGCGGCGCCTGCTGGTGCCGCGCGACGAGGCCGACGACAAGGACGCCCTGCTCGAGGTGAAGTCGGGGGAGGGCGGCGAGGAGTCGGCCCTCTTCGCCGGCGACCTGCTGCGGATGTACACCCGCTACGCCGAGCGCCACGGGTGGGCCGTGGAGATCCTCGACGCCACCGAGTCCGACCTGGGCGGCTACAAGTCGGTGACCGTGGCGGTCAAGGCCAAGGGCACGCCCGAGCCCGGTGAGGCGCCGTACGCGAGGCTGCGCTTCGAGGGCGGGGTGCACCGGGTCCAGCGGGTGCCGGTGACCGAGTCGCAGGGCCGGGTGCACACCAGCGCCGCGGGGGTGCTGGTGCTGCCCGAGGCCGAGCAGGTCGACGTCAGCATCGACGAGAACGACCTGCGCATCGACGTCTTCCGCTCCAGCGGGCCCGGTGGGCAGAGCGTCAACACCACCGACTCGGCGGTGCGCATCACGCACGTGCCGACGGGCATGGTGGCCAGCTGCCAGAACGAGAAGAGCCAGCTGCAGAACAAGGAGCAGGCGATGCGCATCCTGCGCGCCCGCCTGCTGGCCGCCGCCCAGGAGGCCGCCGACGCCGAGGCCAGCGACGCCCGGCGCAGCCAGGTGCGCACCGTGGACCGCTCCGAGCGGATCCGCACCTACAACTACCCCGAGAACCGCATCTCCGACCACCGCACCGGCTACAAGTCCTACAACCTCGACCAGGTGCTCGACGGGGACCTCGGCCCGGTGCTGCAGTCGTGCATCGACACCGACATGGCCGCGCGCCTCGCGGCGCTGGAGGACTGAGTGCCTGCGCGGCGGGCCGTCCTGGCCTCGGCCGTCGAGCGGCTGCGCGCCGCCGGGGTCGCCAGCCCCGAGCACGACGCGGCCGAGCTGCTGGCCCACGTGCTCGGCACCGACCGCGGCCGGCTGGTGCTGGTCGACGAGGTCGAGCCCCGGGCCGTGACGTCGTACGACGCCCTGGTGGCGCGGCGCGCGACCCGCGAGCCGCTGCAGCACCTCACCGGCAGCGCCTGGTTCCGCCACGTCGAGCTGGCCGTGGGGCCGGGCGTGTTCGTGCCCCGGCCCGAGACCGAGCTGCTGGCCGGCTGGGCCGTCGAGCAGGCCCTCGCCCTGGACGAGCCGGTCGTCGTCGACCTGTGCACCGGCTCGGGGGCGGTCGCCAAGGCGGTGGCGCACGAGGTGCCGCACGCGCACGTGCACGCCGTCGAGCTCGACCCCGACGCGCACGCCTGGGCCGAGCGCAACCTGGCCGGCACCGGGGTCGACCTGCGCCTCGGCGACATGGCCACCGAGCTCGACGAGCTGCTCGGCACGGTCGACGTGGTCGTCTGCAACCCGCCCTACGTGCCGCTGGAGGCCTGGGAGTCGGTCTCGCCCGAGGCCCGCGACCACGACCCCCACCTGGCGCTCTTCTCCGGCCAGGACGGCCTCGACGCGCTGCGGGTGCTGGAGCGCCGGGCCGCGGTGCTGCTGCGGCCCGGGGGAGTGCTGGGAGCCGAGCACGCCGACCTGCAGGGTGCCTCGGCGCCCGAGGTGCTCAGCCGCACGGGACGCTGGCGCGACGTGCGCGACCACCACGACCTGGCAGGGCGTGCGCGCTTCGTGACGGCCAGGCTGGCACGATGAGCCCCATGGAACGCCACGGGACCTCGACACCCGAGGAGCGCGAGAAGGCGCTCGACGCCGCCAGCCTGGCGGTCCAGCGCGGCGGCCTCGTCGTGCTGCCGACCGACACGGTCTACGGCATCGGCGCCGACGCCTTCGACCCGGCCGCGGTGCGGGCCCTGCTGGAGGCGAAGGGGCGCGGTCGCGACATGCCGCCCCCGGTGCTGGTCAGCGCGGCGACCACGCTGGACGCCCTCACGGTGCGGGTGCCCGGCTACGCGCGGGCGCTGGTCGAGGCGTTCTGGCCGGGTCCGCTCACGATCGTGTGCCACCAGCAGACCTCGCTGCAGTGGGACCTGGGCGACACCCGGGGCACCGTGGCGGTGCGGATGCCCGACCACGAGGTGACCCGCGAGCTCCTCGAGCGCACCGGCCCCCTGGCCGTGAGCTCGGCCAACCGCACGGGACTCCCGGCCGCCACCGACGCCGACGCCGCCGAGGAGATGCTCGGCGAGCACGTCGACGTGATCGTCGACGCCGGCCCGAGCCCCCGCGGCGACGACGGGGCGCAGCCCTCGACGATCGTCGACGTGACCGGGCCGCAGGGACGCGTCCTGCGGGTCGGCGCGCTGTCGCTGGAGCAGCTCAACGCCGTCCTGGAGCCCCTCGGCGCGACCCTGACCGCCGAGGACTGAGCGGCCGAGCGTGCGCGAGTACATCCTGGTCTTCCTGGTCGCCGCTGCGGTCACCTACCTGCTGACGGTGATCGCGCGCGAGATCGCCCTGCGCACCGGCGCCGTGGCCCGCGTGCGCGACCGCGACGTGCACGCCGAGCCGATCCCCTACCTGGGCGGGCTGGCGATGCTGGGCGGCCTGGTCGCCGCCTACCTGGTGGCCAGGGAGCTGCCGTTCCTGTCGCTGAGCGGCCCGTTCGTCTTCCGCGACGCCGGCGTGGTGATCATCGCGGGTGCGCTGATCTGCGCCGTGGGGGTGCTCGACGACCTCTTCGAGCTCGACGCGCTGACCAAGCTCGGCGGGCAGCTGCTGGCGGCCGGCTTCCTGGTGGCCTTCGGGGTCCAGTTCTACTTCTTCACCGGTCCCGACGGCCAGGTCTTCTCGCTCGACCCGGCCCAGCGCGCCCTGCTGACCGGCTTCCTGGTGGTGGCGACCATCAACGCGGTCAACTTCGTCGACGGCCTCGACGGGCTCGCCGCGGGGGTGGTCGGCGTGGGCGCGCTGGCCTTCTTCGTCTTCTGCTACCAGCTCACCAGCCTCAACAACACCTCGCGGGCCACGACCGCGGCCCTGCTGGCGGTGGCGCTGGCGGGAGCGTGCGTGGGCTTCCTGCCCCACAACTTCAACCCCGCCAGGCTCTTCATGGGCGACTCGGGATCCATGTTGATCGGGCTGGTGCTCTCGGCCAGCGCCGTCACCCTGACCGGCCAGTTCGCCGGCTCCGAGCTCTCGCAGGGCGGCGCGGGGTCGCAGGCGAGCCTGGCGCCCACGCTGCTGCCGCTGCTGCTGCCGGTGACGATCCTGGTCGTGCCACTGCTCGACCTGGTCCTCGCGGTCGTGCGCCGCACCCGCGCCGGCCGCTCGCCGTTCGCGCCCGACAAGCAGCACCTGCACCACCGCCTGCTCGAGATCGGGCACTCGCAGCGCCGGGCGGTGCTGATCATGTGGATGTGGGCGGCCCTGGTCGCCTTCGGCACGGTGCTGGCCAGCCTCTACTCCGGGCCCTGGGTGGTGGCCGCCCTGGTCGGGGGAGGTGCCCTGACCGTGGCCCTGACCTTCCTGCTGCCGGTGCTGCACCGCCCGGGCCACGCCGTGCCGGTCGGCCCCTCGCCCTGACCCGCGACGGACCCCGCTGACAACCCCCCGGACCGGCCTGGATCGTTCCACTTGCCGGGGCACCGACACCTTGTGATAGTTTTCACGAGGTGCCGCGGCAGGGTTCGCGAGCACCGCCTCGACCTCCGTCTGCCCCCCAGAGAACGGCCGCCGATGACCTCCGCGACGACCGCCACGCAGGACCGCCGCCCCGGCGCGGTCGCGCTGCACGGGGCCGTGGCGACGGCGGCGCTGGTGCCCGGCCTCCTGGTCGCGGGCGCCGGCCTGGTCCTCGCCGGCGGCGACGCCGCGGGCGCCGCGCTGATCGGCTCCCTGGCCGTCCTGGCCGTGCTGCTCTTCGGCTCGGTCACCGTCGACGTGGTCAGCGGCCTGATGCCGCACGCCTCGCTGATGGTGGCGCTGCTGACCTACACGCTCCAGCTGATGCTCGTGGTGGTCCTGCTGGTGACGCTGTCCCAGCAGCCGGCCTTCGCGGGGGTCGCTGAGCGCCGCTGGCTCTTCGGCGGTCTGCTGGCCGTGGTGCTGGCGTGGATGGCCGGGCAGGTCACCGCCGCGGTGCGCGTGCGCATCCCGGTCTACGACCTGCGCGCCCCGGTCCGCCCGGCGGCCGGCACCGAGCAGGACGCGGGTGACGCGACGTGACGCGCGACTGCTATCGTCCGGATCGCCATGGCGCCGAACGACCACGTCCCCGATCGCTCGAGCGAGCCGTCGACGGACCCCTGGGCCGCGTTCGGGTCGTTGGGCGCCGGTGTGCTCCTCTACGGGGGCCTCGGGTGGGCGGGGGACCGCTGGCTGGGAACCTCGTTCCTGCTGCCGGTGGGACTCGTGCTCGGCGCGGTGCTCGGCTTCTACGTGGTGATCGTCCGCTTCGGACGGGCACCCGAGAAGCCCGCGGAGCACGAAGCGTGAGCACCTCCGGCACGAACCCCGGTCCGTACCCCAGCACCACCAAGACCAGCAGCACCGGCACGATCTTCTGCACCGAATGCGACACGAAGGAGACAGGGCGTTGATGCTTGACACCGTTGCGGTGATCATGGCCGAGGGAGGCTTCACGCCACCCGGGCCGGCTGACTTCGACCTGCCGCCGATCGTCGGCGAGGTCACCAAGCCGATGGTGATGATCAGCCTGTCCGTGGTGCTGATCTTCGCGCTCTTCTACGCGATGTCGCGCAAGGCCGCCGTCGTCCCCGGGCGAATGCAGTTCGCCGGCGAGTTCGTCTACGGCGGCGTGCGCAACTCGATCGCTCGTGAGTCGATCGGCTCCGAGCACTTCATGAAGTTCGTGCCCTACCTCTTCGCGCTGTTCACCTTCGTCCTGGTGAACAACTACTTCGGCATGATCCCGATCGTGCAGTTCCCGACGTTCTCGCACTCGGGCTACGCCTACGGCCTCGCGCTGCTGTCGTGGCTGCTCTACAACGGCGTCGGCATCTGGAAGCACGGTGCGCTGGGCTACCTCAAGCACGTCGCGGTGCCCGCCGGCGTCAGCGGCGTGATGCTGCTGCTGATCGTGCCCCTGGAGATCCTCTCCAACATCGTCGTGCGCCCCGTCACGCTCGCGCTGCGACTCTTCGCCAACATGTTCGCCGGCCACCTGCTGCTGATCCTCTTCGCCCTGGGCGGGGAGTACCTGCTGGTGGAGGCCTCGCCCTCGGTGCTCAACATCGTCGGCGGCGTCGGCGCCATCTTGATGTTCTTCCTCGTCAGCGCCCTCGAGCTGCTGGTGATGTTCCTGCAGGCCTACGTCTTCACGCTGCTCACCGCGATGTACGTCGCCGGTGCGGTCGCCGAGGAGCACTGAGCCGCACGCGCCCCGGCGCACCGTGCGGGCCCGCCCCGCACCCCCGATTCCCACAACTTCATATGGTCAACAAAGTCATGAGACTCCACGACGCGCCCTGCGTCACGACGAAAGGAAAGCTGTGACCGGCTCTCTCAACATGCTCGGCTACGGCGTCGCCACGATCGGTCCCGCGATCGCTGTGGGCCTGATCTTCGCTGCCTACATCAACGGTGTCGCCCGCCAGCCCGAGGCCCAGTCGCGCCTCCAGTCGATCGCGATCCTCGGCTTCGCGCTCGCCGAGGCCCTGGCGATCATCGGCATCGCGCTCGCCTTCGCCATCCAGTGACCTACGCCTCGGCGCCCTACCTCACGAGGTGATACATGTCTGAGTCCGTTCGGGCAGCGGAAGAGCTCAACCCGCTGATCCCGCACCTGTCCGAGATCATCCTCGGCGCAGTCTGGTTCCTCATCCTGCTCGGCCTGATCTGGAAGTTCGTCGTCCCGAACTTCGAGAAGGCCTACGCCGACCGCACCGCCGCCATCGAGGGCGGCCTCGCGGCGGCCGAGACCAAGCAGGCCGAGGCCGACGCCAAGCTCGCCGAGCTCGAGGCCCAGCTCGCGGACGCCCGCCACGAGGCGGCGCGCATCCGTGAGGAGGCACGCGAGCAGGGCGCTGCGATCGTCAGCGACCTGCGTGCGCAGGGGCAGGCCGAGCAGACCCGCATCGTCGAGGCCGGCAAGGCGCAGATCGAGGCGGAGCGCCAGCAGGCCGTCGCCTCGCTGCGTGCCGAGGTCGGATCGCTGGCCACCGGCCTGGCTGGTCGCATCGTCGGCGAGAGCCTGGAGGACGAGGCCCGTCAGGGCCGCGTCGTCGAGCGCTTCCTCGCCGACCTCGAGACCGGGACGCCGGGGGTCAACTGAGATGACCTCGGACTTCCGCGGAGCATCGGCCGACGCCGTCGCCACGCTGACCGGTGAGCTGGAGACCTCCGTCTCCGGCTCGCCGGAGGTCGCCGCGCAGGTCAGTCGCGACCTCTTCTCGGTCGCGACGACCCTGCGGGGCGAGGGTGCGCTGCGCCGTTTCGTCACCGACGCCTCGGTGGCCCCCGAGGCCCGTCAGGGCCTGGTGGGCCAGGTCGTCGGCGGCAAGGTGAGCGAGCAGGCCTTGGGCCTGCTGCGCTCGGCGGTCAGCCGTCGCTGGACGGCCACTCGCGACCTCGCCGACGCTCTCGAGCACCTCAGCGTCGTGGCGCTGGTGCGCTCGGCCGGTGGCGAGGCCTCGCGCCTGGCCGACGAGATGTTCGCGTTCGGGCAGGCCGTCAAGACGACGCCCGCCCTGCGTGACGCCCTCTCCGACCCCGCCCGCTCGCACCAGGACAAGGCCCGCCTCGTCGAGGACCTCCTCGGCGACAAGGCCCTGCCCGCCACGACCAGCCTGGTCACCCAGGCGCTCGCCGGCACCTACCGCACGGTGGCGGTCGCGCTGGCCGAGTACCAGAAGGTCGCCGCCGCCGCCCAGCAGCAGGGCGTCGCCACGGTGCGGGTCGCTCGCGACCTGCCCGAGGACGAGCGCGCCCGGCTCGCCGGCGCCCTCGAGCGCCAGTACGGCCGTCCCGTCCACCTCAACGTGGTCGTCGACCCCGCCGTGATCGGTGGCATCCGGGTCGAGATCGGCGACGACGTCATCGACGGGACGATCTCCAGCCGTCTCGACGACGCCCGCCGCCGCCTCGTCGGCTGACCGCCCGCACCAACCCGACTTCGTAGAGACACAAGAGAGAAGGCACCAAGATGACGGAGCTCTCCATCCGTCCGGACGAGATCCGTGACGCGCTCGCCAAGTACGTCGCCGACTACCAGCCCGACGCGTCGAGCCGTGAAGAGGTCGGCTACGTCGCCTCCGCCGGTGACGGCATCGCCCGCGTCAGCGGCCTGCCGTCGGCGATGGCCAACGAGCTGCTGGAGTTCGAGGACGGCACCCGGGGCCTGGCCCTGAACCTCGACACCCGCGAGATCGGCGTCGTCATCCTGGGTGACTTCGACAAGATCGAGGAGGGTCAGACGGTGCGCCGCACCGGCGAGATCCTCTCGGTCCCGGTGGGCGACGGCTTCATGGGTCGCGTCGTCGACCCGCTCGGCAACCCCATCGACGGCCTCGGCGAGATCTCCTCGGCCGGCCGCCGCGCCCTGGAGCTGCAGGCCCCGACGGTCATGGACCGCAAGTCGGTGCACGAGCCGATGGCCACAGGAATCAAGGCGATCGACTCGCTGACCCCGATCGGGCGCGGCCAGCGCCAGCTGATCATCGGCGACCGCGCGACCGGCAAGACCACGATCGCGATCGACACGATCATCAACCAGAAGCAGAACTGGGACTCCGGCGACCCGACGAAGCAGGTGCGCTGCATCTACGTCGCGATCGGCCAGAAGGGCTCGACCATCGCCTCGGTGCGTGGCGCCCTCGAGGAGGCCGGCGCGCTGGAGTACACCACCATCGTGGCCTCGCCCGCCTCGGACTCCGCCGGCTTCAAGTACCTCGCCCCCTACACCGGCTCGGCCATCGGCCAGCAGTGGATGTACGACGGCAAGCACGTCCTGATCGTCTTCGACGACCTGACCAAGCAGGCCGAGGCCTACCGCGCCGTGTCGCTGCTGCTGCGTCGCCCGCCGGGCCGCGAGGCCTACCCCGGCGACGTCTTCTACCTGCACAGCCGGCTGCTCGAGCGCTGCGCGAAGCTCTCCGACGAGCTCGGCGCGGGCTCGATGACCGGTCTGCCGATCATCGAGACCAAGGCCAACGATGTCTCGGCGTTCATCCCGACCAACGTCATCTCGATCACCGACGGCCAGATCTTCCTGCAGTCGGACCTCTTCGCCGCCAACCAGCGCCCCGCCATCGACGTGGGTGTCTCGGTCTCGCGCGTGGGTGGTGCGGCGATGACCAAGGCCATGAAGAAGGTCACCGGCTCGCTCAAGGTCGACCTGGCGCAGTTCCGCGCCATGGAGGCGTTCGCGATGTTCGCCTCCGACCTCGACGCCGCCTCGCGCCAGCAGCTCGACCGCGGCCAGCGCCTGATGGCGCTGCTCAAGCAGCCGGCCTACTCGCCGTACCCGCTCGAGGACATGGTGGTCTCGATGTGGCTGGGCACCACCGGTCGTCTCGACCGCGTGCCCGTCGGCGACGTGATCCGCTTCGAGCAGGAGTTCATCGACTACGTGCGCCGCTCGCACGAGGGCATCCTGTCCTCGATCCGCGAGACGCAGAAGTTCGAGGACGAGGCCGGCCTGGAGAGCGCGTACGACTCCTTCCTCAACCAGTTCGAGACCTCCGACGGCGGCTCGATCAAGGTCGGCCACGAGGCCGAGGCCGAGGCGATGGAGGACGACGAGCTCGGCCAGGAGCAGATCGTCAAGCAGAAGCGGGGCTGACCATGGCCGTATCGCTGCGTGAGTACCGCGCGCGGATCAAGTCGACCGAGTCGATGAAGAAGATCACGCGCGCCATGGAGCTCATTGCTGCGTCCCGGATCGTCAAGGCGCAGCAGCGGGCACAGGCGGCAGCGCCGTACGCCCGTGAGCTGACCCGTGCGGTGTCGGCGGTGGCGACGTTCTCGGACGTCGACCACCCGCTGACCAAGGAGGAGGAGAACCCCAAGCGGGCCGCCGTCCTGATCGTGACGAGCGACCGTGGCCTGGCCGGGGCCTACTCCTCGAGCGTGCTCAAGGAGGCCGAGAGGCTTGCCGAGCGGCTGCGCGAGGAGGGCAAGGAGATCGACACCTTCATCGCGGGCCGCAAGGGCGAGGCGTACTACAAGTTCCGCCAGCGCCCCGTCGAGCAGACCTGGACCGGCTTCTCCGACCAGCCCTCGTACGACGTCGCGGCCGAGATCGGCGAGACGCTCATCGAGCGGTTCCTGCGCGAGCAGGGCGAGGAGGGTGACGTCGACGAGGTGCACGTGGTCTACACGCGCTTCGTGTCGATGCTGACCCAGGAGCCGACCGCGGTGCGGCTGCTGCCGCTCGAGGTCGTCGAGGGCGAGGAGGCCCCCGACGAGTCCGAGCTGCTGCCGCTCTACGAGTTCGAGCCCTCGCCCGAGGCCGTCCTGGACGGGCTGCTGCCGCAGTACGTGCAGTCGCGGATCTTCTTCTGCCTGCTGCAGGCGGCTGCCTCCGAGCTCGCCGCCCGCCAGAAGGCGATGAAGTCGGCCACCGACAACGCCGAAGAGCTCATCAAGAAGTACAAGCGGATCGCCAACCAGGCCCGCCAGGCCGGCATTACCCAGGAAATCAGCGAGATCGTCGGTGGCGTCAACGCGCTCGCCGACGCCAACGCCGGTGCCGAATAAGTGGAGTGAGTGAGAGACATGACTGCAACGCTTGAAGAGACCACCCAGGCCGGCGGGGCCAGCGTGGGCCGCATCGCCCGCGTCATCGGCCCGGTCGTCGACGTGGAGTTCCCCGTCGACAACATGCCCGAGATCTACAACAAGCTCACCGCCGAGGTCGTCCTCAACGGTGAGACCACGGTGCTGCCCCTCGAGGTGGCCCAGCACATCGGTGACGGCATGGTCCGCGCGATCTCGCTGAAGCCGACCGACGGCCTCGTCCGCGGCGGCCAGGTCGTCGACACCGGTGAGCCGATCATGGTGCCGGTGGGCGACGTGACGCTCGGCCGCGTGTTCAACGCGACCGGCGACGTGCTGAACCTCAGCGAGGGCGAGCAGCTCGCCGAGCACGAGCGGTGGGGCATCCACCGCAAGGCTCCGGCCTTCGACCAGCTCGAGTCGAAGACCCAGATGTTCGAGACCGGCATCAAGGTCATCGACCTGCTGACCCCCTACGTGCAGGGCGGCAAGATCGGCCTGTTCGGCGGCGCCGGCGTGGGCAAGACGGTGCTCATCCAGGAGATGATCGCCCGTGTGGCCAAGAACCACGGTGGTGTGTCGGTGTTCGCCGGTGTCGGCGAGCGCACCCGTGAGGGCAACGACCTCATCGTCGAGATGGAGGAGGCCGGCGTCCTCGGGCAGACCGCCCTCGTCTTCGGCCAGATGGACGAGCCGCCGGGCACCCGCCTGCGGGTCGCGCTCTCGGCGCTGACGATGGCGGAGTACTTCCGCGACGTGCAGAACCAGGACGTGCTGCTCTTCATCGACAACATCTTCCGCTTCACCCAGGCCGGCTCGGAGGTCTCGACCCTGCTGGGTCGGATGCCCTCGGCCGTGGGCTACCAGCCCAACCTGGCTGACGAGATGGGTGTGCTGCAGGAGCGGATCACCTCGACGCGAGGCAACTCGATCACCTCGATGCAGGCGATCTACGTCCCCGCCGACGACTACACCGACCCGGCGCCGGCCACCACGTTCGCGCACCTCGACGCGACGACCGAGCTGTCGCGCGAGATCGCCTCGCTGGGCATCTACCCGGCCGTGGACCCGCTGACCTCGACGTCGCGGATCCTCGACCCGCAGTACATCGGCAAGGAGCACTACGACTGCGCGATCCGCGTCAAGCAGATCCTGCAGCGCAACAAGGAGCTCCAGGACATCATCGCCATCCTCGGTGTCGACGAGCTGTCGGAGGAGGACAAGGTCATCGTGTCCCGCGCCCGCCGCATCCAGCGGTTCCTGTCGCAGAACACCTACGTGGCCAAGCAGTTCACCGGCATCGAGGGTTCGACCGTGCCGGTCGCCGACACGATCGAGGCGTTCAACAAGATCGCCGAGGGCGAGTACGACCACGTGGCCGAGCAGGCCTTCTTCATGTGCGGCGGTCTGGACGACGTCGAGAAGAAGTGGGCCGAGATCCAGAAGAACCTCTGATGGCGGACGACGTCGGCACCGGCCTGCAGGTCGAGCTCGTCGCCGCCGACCGGACCGTGTGGTCCGGCGAGGCGTCGATGGTCATCGCCCGCACGACGGAGGGTGACCTGGGCGTGCTGCCCGGTCACGCCCCGTTGCTGTCGCTGCTCACCGAGGCCGCTGTCGAGATCAGCGCGGTCGAGGGGGTCGTGCACGCGGCCGTCGACGGCGGGTTCCTCTCCGTCGCCGGTGACCGGGTCTCGATCCTGACCCAGCACGCCCTGCTGGCCGAGGAGATCAAGATCGACGAGGCGCACGCGGCGCTGGAGGCTGCCGAGGGCATGCCCACCGGCGACGAGCGTGAGCTGCACCTGCGCCGTGCGCAGGCGCGCATCCGGGCAGCCGAGAAGGCGGGCTGACCCCGCCTGCCAGGGTCCCGACCGTGCCGCTAAGGTGATGTCCTCAACGCGGTCGGGACTCAGGCAGGGGGACGTGGATGCCGGTGTGGCAGTGGCTGCTCGACGCAGCCGGTGTGCTCCTGGTGCTCGTCCTCCTCTACGGCCTCGCCCTGGTCGTGCGTCGTCGCGTCATCGCACGTGACGGCGGCACCTTCGAGCTCAGCCACCGCGTCCGGTCCGACAGGGCCGGGCGCGGTTGGCTTCTCGGCATCGGGCGCTACTCCGGCGAGCAGCTGGAGTGGTTCCGCATCTTCTCCCTCTCGCCCCGCCCCAAGCGCACCTGGCAGCGCACCGACCTCACCTACGAGCGCCGGCGCGCGACCGAGGGTCCCGAGCAGTCCTCGCTCTTCCCCGACCACGTGGTCATCGTGTGCCGCAGCGACGCGGGCGACGTCGAGCTGGCCATGAGCGCCTCCTCGCTGACCGGGTTCCAGTCGTGGCTGGAGGCCCGCCCCCCGGGAGCGGAGATGCCCGGCTCCCGCTGAGCTCCCCGCTTCCTGTTCGCCGACCCGGCTGGTGTGAACGGGCCGGCTCGGCGTCGTTGGTCGAGCAGTGACGAGCGCCAGCGAGGAGCGTCGTCGAGACCCGGTGAGAGCCGTGCTCGCCGTACGCCGTGGGCTCACGGGGTTTCGGCGACGCTCGAGCCTTCGGCCCTCGCTGCTCAACCAACGGTGGGGCCCTCGCTGCTCAACCAACGGTGGGGGGCTCGCTGCCGACGGGACTGCTCGTCGCTTGGCTGGTTGACCGGTCAACTGGCACCATGGCCGCATGCTCCGCACCGCTGATCGGGCCCTGGACGGGACCGACCCCACCCTCCGGCGCGCCCGCGACGCGGTGGCGCTCACGTTCGTCCTCAACGGGCTGGTCTTCGCCTCGCTGGTCTCGCGGTTGCCCGACGTGCGCGAGCGCCTGGCCCTGAGCAACGGGGCCCTGGGCCTGCTGCTGCTCGCGGTGGCGATCGGGTCGCTGGTGGCGCTGCCGAGCACCGGTCACGTCATCACCCGCATCGGCGCCGGTGCCACCGTGCGCCTGGGCGCCGGCCTCGACACCTGCGGCTTGGCGGTCGCCGCCGTCGGGGTCACCGCCGGTTCCCTGCCGCTCACGGCGGCGGGTCTGCTGGTGCACGGCACCGGCATCGGCGTCTGGGACGTCGCCATGAACGTCGAGGCCGCCGAGGTCGAGCGGCGGTTGGCCCGCACGATCATGCCGCGCTTCCACGCCGGCTGGAGCCTGGGCTCGATCCTCGGGGCGGGGGTCGGCGTGCTGGTCCTGGCGCTGGGGCTGCCCCTGCTGGCACACCTGCTGGCGGTCAGCGTCGTCGCGCTGGTGCTGGCCTGGGGGAGTGCATCCCGCTTCTGGCCGGCGCAGCCCCCGGCCGCGGAGCCCCTCTCGCCGCTGGTGCGTCCCGTGCGTCGCTCGGCGTGGACCGAGCCGCGCACGCTCGCGATCGGGGTGATGGTGCTGTGCTTCGCGATGGTGGAGGGCACCGCCAACGACTGGCTGTCCCTGGCCCTCATCGACGGCTACGGCGTCGAGCAGTGGGTCGGGGTGGCCGGCTTCACGCTCTTCGTGGTGGCGATGACCGTGGGGCGGCTGGTGGGCCCCCTGCTCCTGGACCGGTGGGGGCGGGCCCCCGTGCTGCTCGGCTGTGCCGGGCTGGCGCTCCTGGGCGCGCTGCTGACCGCGCTGGGTGGCACGCTCGTGCTGGTCGCGCTGGGCATCCTGGTGTGGGGCCTGGGTGCCTCGCTGGGCTTCCCGGTCGGCATGAGCGCCGCCGCCGACGACCCGGAGGGGGCGGCGCTGCGGGTCTCGGTGGTCTCGACGATCGGCTACGGGGCGTTCCTGGCCGGGCCGCCGCTGCTGGGCCGGCTCGCCGACCGCATCGGCACCCTGGAGGTGCTCCTGGTCGTCGCCGCGCTCATGCTCCCGGCCGCGCTCAGCGTCGGGGCCACCCGAGTGCGCAGCGACGTCGTCGGGTCCTAGGCCTGGCGCCTAGTCCTCGGTCAACGACACGAGCATCGTGACCACGGCCTCGACGTAGGCCTCGGCGCGGTCGGCATCGGCGGTCAGCGCCCCCACCGGGACGACGAGCACCACGTGCTCGGCGGCCTCGGCGTCGGGGTAGGCGCTCAGCGTGGCCTCGTCGGTGTCGCGCACCACGACGTGCAGCTCGAGGTCGGCGACGGCCTCGCGACGCCGGTGGAACTCGGGGTCGGCGGCGAGCCGGCTCAGCGCCTCGTGCCACTGCGGGTCGTCGGTCGGGATCCGGCCGAAGGAGGGGTCGTCGCCGACCACGCCGTCGAGCTCGGCGATCTCCGCGCCCCAGCTCGTCAGGACTCCCTCCGGCACCTGGGTGGAGCGCCACTGCAGGTGCAGCCCCAGCTGCTCGGCCCAGGTCTGGTCGCTGCCGCGGGGCCGGGACGGGTCCGGCTCACCGAGCCCCACCACCAGCAGCTCCTCCGACTCGTGCGCCTGCCACTGCGCCGGGTCGAGCGGGCCGTCGAGCGTCAGCTCGCGTTCGTAGACCTCGCGCCCGGCCGCCACGACCGCCGCCGCGACCGGGTACGGGCTGTCGCAGGCGTGCGCGACGAGGGCCTCGCGGCGCGCCAGCAGCCGGTCGACGTGGTCGAGCACGGCGTCGGCGAAGGTCTCCTCCTCACCCGGGGCCAGCGCCGCCTCGATCAGCTGCACCGACTCCTCGTCGGCGGTGCCGTCGAGCAGGTCGATGAGCCGCCAGAACCGGTCGGGGGTCATCGTCGTCTCCTCAGCGCTCTCCGCCGGGCACCCACAGCACATCGCCGCGCTCGCGGTTGGCGTGCCGGGCCAGGATGAAGACCAGGTCGGAGAGGCGGTTGAGGTAGGTGATCGCGAGCGGGTTCATGCTCTCGCCGTGCTCGGCGTGCGCGGCCCACGCCGAGCGCTCCGCGCGGCGTACGACGGTGCGGGCGACGTGCAGGTGCGCCGCCCCGACCGTGCCGCCGGACAGGATGAACGAGCGCAGCTTCTCGAGCGGCTCGTTGTAGACGTCGCACCAGCCCTCGAGCCGGTCGACGTAGTCCTGGGTGATCCGCAGCGGCGGGTACTCAGGGTCGGGCACGACCGGGGTGCAGAAGTCGGCGCCCACGTCGAACAGGTCGTTCTGCACGTGCACGAGCACGGCGACGACCTCCTCCTCGAGGTCGCCCTGCGCGACCGCGAGGCCCAGGTGCGCGTTCGCCTCGTCGACGTCGGCGTAGGCCTGCAGCCGGGTGTCGGTCTTCGTCGTGACACTCATGTCGCCGAGCCGGGTCTCGCCGGCGTCGCCGGTGCGGGTGTAGATGCGCGTCAGGTTGACCATGGCTGAAGGGTAGCCACGGGTGGTCGCGGCGCCAGCGGGCCGTGCGTAGGTTCGCGTCGTGCGACGTGACTTCCTCTGGCCGCTGCTGCTGGGCCTGCCGGGCCTGAGCCTGGCCGTGGCCGGGCTCTTCCACCCGCACTCGCTGTCCTACGAGACCGCCTGGCGCTGGTACGCCCTGCACCTGCCGGGTCTGCTGGTCTTCCCGCTCGTGGGGCTGGCGCTGGCGGTCCTGGTGCGTGGGCGCAGCGACCCGCTGGCCTGGCTGGTGCGGGTCTCGGCCTACGTCTACGCGACCTTCTACACCGCGCTCGACGTCGTGAGCGGCATCGGCGCCGGTTGGGTCACCCACCAGCTGGGCCCCGGCGTGCCCCGCCCGCCCGCGGTCAGCCAGATGTTCCGCATCGGCACGCCCCTGGGCGAGGTGGGCTCGTGGGCGCTGCTGGTCTGCGTCGTGCTGCTGCTGTCCGACCAGGTGGTGCGACGGGGGCCGCGGGCGCTGGCGGGGCTGCCGCTGCTGCCCGGCGCCTGGCTGGTCCACGTGGGCCACATCTTCGCCCCCGAGGGCGTCGCCGGGATGGCCCTGCTGGCCGTGGGCACCGCTGGTCTGGCCCTGGTCGGGGCGACACGCGAGAAAAGTGCCCGTTCGGTGCAACCATCCGGGCCGCTGACGCGTCAAGGTGGGTGAGGACGACCTCGCGGAGTCCCGTTCCATCGGGGGAGCGGGCCCGGCAGGGTGGGAGGGCACATGCAGATCAGCACCGACGGAGCGACCGTGAGACTGGTCGGCGACCTCGACGTGCGCAGCACGACCGAAGTGCGCACGGCGGTCTACGAGCACCTGGCCCACCACGAGCACGTCGTGGTCGACCTGAGCGCTGTCGAGGGGGCCGACGTGACCGCGCTGCGGGTGCTGGCCGTGGCCAGCCGGGCCGCCGACCTGCGCGGCGGCCACCTGACCCTGCGCGGGTGCGGCCCTGCCGTGCGCCGCCTGCTGCACCTGTCCCACCTGATCCGGGTCGTCGACGTCGACCGGCCCGCGCTCGGTGTCGGATAAGCCACACCGGAGGCGGTTACCAGCGCGTAGATCCCGTTCTACCCTCTGTCCATGACGGAGAAGGACCGACCCCTGCTCGAGCGTCCTGAGAAGGACCGCCCCTGGGTGATGCGCACGTACGCCGGCCACTCGACCGCCCAGGCGTCGAACGAGCTGTACCGCAACAACCTCTCGAAGGGCCAGACCGGCCTGTCGGTGGCCTTCGACCTGCCGACCCAGACCGGCTACGACCCCGACTCGGTCATGTCGACCGGCGAGGTCGGCAAGGTGGGGGTGCCGGTGCCGCACCTGGGCGAGATGCGCCACCTCTTCGCCGACATCCCGCTGACGTCGATGAACACGTCGATGACCATCAACGCCACCGCGATGTGGCTGCTGGCGATGTACCAGGTGGTCGCGGAGGAGCAGAACCCCGACCTGTCGCCCGAGGAGGTCGCCGCCCAGCTGGCCGGCACCACCCAGAACGACATCATCAAGGAGTACCTGTCGCGGGGCACCTACGTGTTCCCGCCCGAGCACTCCCTGCGCCTGATCAGCGACATGATCGCCTACACGGTCCACCAGATCCCGAAGTGGAACCCGATCAACATCTGCAGCTACCACCTGCAGGAGGCCGGGGCGACCCCGACCCAGGAGCTGGCCTACGCGCTGTGCACCGCGATCGCGGTGCTCGACCAGGTCAAGGAGTCCGGCCAGGTGGCCGACGAGGACTTCGAGAAGGTCGTGGGGCGCATCAGCTTCTTCGTCAACGCCGGGGTGCGCTTCATCGAGGAGACGTGCAAGATGCGCGCCTTCGTCGAGCTGTGGGACGAGATCACCCGCGAGCGGTACGGCGTGCAGGACCCCAAGATGCGCCGGTTCCGCTACGGCGTCCAGGTCAACTCCCTGGGCCTGACCGAGGCGCAGCCCGAGAACAACGTGCAGCGCATCGTGCTGGAGATGCTCGGGGTGACGCTGTCCAAAAACGCCCGCGCCCGCGCCGTGCAGCTGCCGGCGTGGAACGAGGCGCTGGGCCTGCCGCGGCCCTGGGACCAGCAGTGGTCGCTGCGCCTGCAGCAGGTGCTGGCCTTCGAGTCCGACCTGCTCGAGTACGACGACATCTTCGAGGGCTCCACGGTCATCGAGGCCAAGGTGGCCGAGCTGGTCGCCGGCGCCAAGGCCGAGATCGACCGGGTCCAGGCGATGGGCGGCGCGATCGCGGCCGTCGAGTCGGGCTACATGAAGGAGGAGCTGGTCTCGGCGCACGCTGCGCGCCGCGCACGCATCGAGGACGGCCAGGAGATCATCGTCGGCGTCAACCGGTACGAGACCACCGAGCCCTCGCCGCTGACCTCCGACCTCGACGGCGCCATCATGACCGCCGACCCCCGCGCCGAGCAGTCGGCGCGCGAGTCGGTGAGCGCCTGGAAGGCCCAGCGCGACGAGCAGGAGGTCGCCGATGCGCTGGCTGCCCTGGCCGCGGCGGCCAAGGGCAGCGAGAACCTGATGGGCCCGACGCTGGCCGCGGCCCGCGCCGGCGCCACGACCGGTGAGTGGGCCGGCACCCTGCGCGAGGTCTTCGGCGAGTTCCGTGCCCCGACCGGGGTCTCCGGTGCCGTGGGCGTGGCGGAGGCGGGCACCGAGCTCACCGCCGTGCGCGAGCGGGTCCGGGCCACCGGCGAGGAGCTGGGCGGGCGGCTGCGGCTGCTGGTCGGCAAGCCCGGTCTCGACGGGCACTCCAACGGTGCCGAGCAGGTGGCGGTGCGCGCCCGTGACGCCGGCTTCGAGGTCGTCTACCAGGGGATCCGGCTCACCCCGGCCCAGATCGTCTCGGCGGCCGTCGCCGAGGACGTGCACTGCGTGGGCCTCTCGATCCTCTCGGGCTCCCACATGGAGCTGGTGCCGGCGGTGCTGGCCGGGCTGCGCGAGGCCGGGGCCGGTGACATCCCCGTCATCGTGGGCGGCATCATCCCCGACTCCGACGCCCGCAAGCTCGCCGAGCAGGGTGTCGCAGCGGTCTACACGCCCAAGGACTTCGGCCTGACCGAGATCATGGGCGGCATCGTCGACGTGATCCGCCGGGCCAACGACCTGCCGACCGACCGCTGAGCGAGCAGGTAAGCCTCACCTAACTGCGTGCTACCGTGCCTGCATGGGCAAGAGCAAGGGCAAGAAGGGCGGCAAGGGCAAGGGCGCGACCGTGGTCCGCCTGCCGAAGACCGAGTGCTGCGAGTCGCGCAGCAAGTGCGGCCGCTGCCCCCTGCGCATGCTCAAGGAGGGCACCCTTCCCTCCGGCTACACCGTCAAGAAGCGCCGGCTCGTGCGGCTCGACGGCTCGAAGGTGACCAAGAAGCAGCTGGCCGCCTCGGCCTGACCTGCGGGGTCGCCCGCCACCCGCCACCCTCACCTGCCAGACCTCCGGAGGAACCCCGTGCCCGCACCGCGCTTCGTCGACCAGCTCAACGCCCAGATCGGCCACGAGCTGGCCGCCCACCAGCAGTACCTGGCCTGCGCCGTGCACTACGACGCCGAGACGATGCCGCAGATGGCGGCGTTCTTCTACGCCCAGGCGCTGGAGGAGCGCGACCACGCCATGATGATGATGCAGTACCTGCTCGACACCGACGCGTCCGTCGTCATCCCCGGCGTGCCGGCACCGCAGTGCTCCTTCGACGACGTCGTGGGGCCGGTCGCCCTGGCGCTGGAGCAGGAGCGCCAGGTCGCCGAGCAGATCTACGACCTGGTGCGCACCGCGCGCGAGGAGCAGGACTTCGCCTCCGAGCAGTTCCTCCAGTGGTTCATCAAGGAGCAGGTCGAGGAGATCGCGACCATGTCGGACCTCCTGGCCGTCGTGCGACGCAACCTCGACGACGTCGAGGACATCGAGGAGTACGTCGCGCGCGAGCAGGACGCCGGGATCGACGACCCCACCGCGCCCCGCGCCGCCGGCTCCTAGTCGCGCCCGCCGCGGGTGGTGGCCAGGAAGGACAGCACCTCGCGCCGCACCCGCGGAGCCGACCGCTCGAGCGGCAGCGCGCTGCCGGCGCCGCTGAAGGTGCGGGTGCGCACCGCCTCGCTGGAGCGGAACCGGTCGGCCTGGCGCTCGGCGGCGCCCGCACGGGTGCGGACGTCCTGGTCGCCGAAGAGGAGCAGGGCCGGCGCCTCGATGTCCCCGGTGCCCAGGGTCAGCGACGTCACCATCGCGCCCAGGCTCAGCACGTCGCCGCAGGGCACGTCGTTGCGCTGGCGCGCGGCCTGGCGCTGCACCCGTGCGGGCGCGGAGGCGAAGAGCAGGTCGCGGTAGTCGGCGCGGGTCTCACCGAAGCTCGCGTAGTCGGCGGAGAGGCAGGTGGTGCCCTGGCGGGTGGCCTCGGCGATGGCGCGGCTGGTGAACTGGGTGTCGGTCCACGACATCAGCACCAGGCCCTCGACGTCGTCGAAGGTCGAGGCCTCGAGCTGCGCCACGGCGGCGCCGACGCCGTGCCCGTGCACCACGACGTGACCCGCGTGCGGGGTCGTCGTGCCGACGTCGCCGGTGAAGCGGTAGCTGCCCGACTTCAGGTGCTGCACGACCTGGTGCAGCATCGTGGCCTGGGCGCCCAGGCAGGTGTCGCGCCCGGAGCCGAGCCCGTTCTCGTCGTAGCCCAGCCGGGTCAGCACCAGCGACGTCTCGCCGCGGCGGGCCAGCTGGCGGGCGTAGTCGTAGCGCCGGGGGGAGTCCATGCCCCAGAACCAGCCGCCGGTGCCCGCGTCGTGCACGAGCACGTTGATCCGGCGCGAGCCGGCGCGCCCGAGCACCTCGTCGCGGGGGCCGATCAGGCGGGCCTCGACGACGTAGTCGTCGCCGTCGGGCAGGCACAGCAGGTGGGTGTCGTTGGTGTTGACCAGGTCGAAGGCCACCCCTCGCGAGATCACCGTCGAGCCCCCGGTGCCGTCGGCGGCGGCCTGTCCGGCGAGCGCGCCGACGACGGCGCCGCTGAGCGCGCCCACGAGTAGTCCGACGAGCAGGGTGCGCAGGGTGGGCCTCATGGCGTTGAACGTATGTCAATAGGAGCCGCGCTCACAAACCATCGGTATGTGACGTGTGCGACGTCACGCTGTGCGCCCCCGCGGGCGGCGCCTTCCTGCCAGACTCCTGCCATGGGCAGGGTGGTCGTGGTCGGTGCCGGCGTCGTGGGGCTGAGCTGCGCCGTGCGGCTCCTGGAGGCGGGACACCGCGTCGACGTGGTGGCTCGCGACCTGCCGCTGGAGACGACCAGCGCCGTGGCGGCGGCGATCTGGTACCCCTACCGGGCACTGCCCCAGGAGCGGGTGACCGCCTGGTCGGCCACGTGCCTGGACGAGCTCGTCCGCCTGGCCGACGTGCCGGGCACGGGGGTGCGCGTCCAGGAGGGCGACGAGCTGGTGCGGCTGCCCGCGCCCGACCCGTGGTGGCGCTCCGCGGTGCCCGACCTGACCAGGCTGTCCTCGCCGCCCGCGGGCTACGCCGACGGGTGGTCCTTCGCCGCACCCGTGGTCGAGATGCCCGTCTACCTGCGGTGGCTGCTGGCCCGGGTCGACGAGCTGGGCGGCACCGTGACCCGCCTCAACCTCTCCGCCCTGCCCGAGCCCGGTCCCGCGAGCGGCGTCGACGTCGTGGTGTCGTGCGCCGGGATCGGCTCGCGCCTGCTCGCCTCGGACCGCACCGTGGTGCCGGTGCAGGGGCAGGTCGTGCGCCTGGCGCAGGTGGGGATCTCGCGCTGGGTGATCGACGGCGAGGGGCCGACGTACGTCGTGCCGCGCGAGCACGACGTCGTCGTCGGCGGCACGGCCGAGGAGGGGGAGTGGAGCCGCACCCCCGACCCGCTGGTCGCCGAGCAGGTGCTGGCGCGGGCCACCCGGCTGGTGCCGCAGCTGGCGGGCGCGCGGGTGCTGGGGCACCGGGTCGGGCTGCGCCCGGCCCGCCCGTCGGTCCGCCTGGAGCGCGAGGGCGACGTGGTGCACTGCTACGGCCACGGTGGGGCCGGGGTGACCCTGAGCTGGGGCTGCGCCGACGAGGTCACCTCGCTCGTCGGCTGACCCGGGGCGCTCCCGTCAACTGAGAGCCGTCTCAGGGGGTGGACGGTCTGGACCACCACGGCTCCTGGGCCGGTATCCGGCGATTCCGGGTGTGACGGGCGTTACCCGGCCCGGGTGGCGTCGTTCATCTCCTCGACGTCCCCCGACGTCGCCCCGCCCCCGTCCCCTTGCCAGGAGCCTCCCGTGTCGCTCTCCCGACTCGTGCTGCCGGTGCTGCCGGCCCTTGTCATCACCGTCCTGCCCGGCCTGGCCGCCGCAGCCGACCCCGGTGGTGCCGCACCGCTGCCCGAGGCGGCCGCCGCCACCGGCGCCGCGGCCCAGGACGCCGAGCAGGCGACCCCGCGCCGCGCGGGCCGGGACCGCACGGCCGAGAAGCAGAAGCGCGCGAAGAAGGCCGGCCTCGAGCCGGGCACCCTGCGCGGTGCCGCCGTGGTCAAGACCGGGTGGTGGTACGTCGCCAACGAGCCGCCGCCGGACACCGGCGTCGTCGCGGCCCCGCAGCCGCCCTCCCCGAACACGCCGGCCGGCGCGATGCCGGTCGCCGCGCTGCTCGGGGAGACCGCCAAGCTCTCGGCCATCGAGTTCTCCTTCGAGGCCGAGCCCGGCTCGAGCATCGACCGGTTCGAGATGGTGCTGCAGGAGTCGGGCGAGCCCGCCGCGGCGCTCGGCGCCGAGGTGGCTGCCCTGGTCGCCTGCCCGGTGACGGAGGTCTTCTGGGCCGACGGGCAGGGCGCCGCGTGGAAGAACCGGCCCGCCCACGACTGCGAGCTGGCCTCGGCCGTCGGTGAGCGCGACGAGGACGGGCGCTGGAGCTTCGACCTGACCGAGGTGGCCGCCGGGTGGCTGGAGACCGACTTCGTCGGCTCGCGCTCCGTGGTCCTGGTGGAGCAGGCCGACGCCCCGGTCACCTTCGACGTCTCCTTCGCGGGCCCGGGCGCCGACGGCGTGGGCCTCGAGGTCCGCACCACCGCACCCGACGCCGTACCCGGCGGGGAGGGGACCGACGGCGGCTCGACGGACGGCGGCGGGACGACCGGCTCCTCGGACGGCGGTGGCGGCTCCCTCGGTGGGTCCACGGGCACCGAGGGCCTGGGCGGGTTCGACGACGGTGGCGGCGGTGGTGGTGGCGACCTGGGCGACCTGGGTGCGCCCGGCTCCTCCGACCCGGGTGCCGGCGCGGACGGTGCGGGCGGCAGCGTCGAGGGCGACCTCGACGCGGCGGCAGCACCCGTCTCCGCGATGCCGGCCTGGTACTCCGGCCTGCCGCGCAGCACCGTGGTGCTGCTGCCGCTGGTCCTGGGACTGGCCTACCTGATGATGCTCGCGCTGGGTCCCGCCGGTCGGCCCGACCCCGCGGCCAACCGGCGCGGTGTGAGCCGTGCGCTCGACCGGCTGCGCGAGACCCGCACCCTCGCCCTGACCAAGGTCGCCCGATGAGGGGCGGGCGCACGAGCGCGCGCCGCGTGGCCGCGCTGGGCTTCGTCCTCGCGCTCACGGCCACCGGCTGCGGCCAGAAGGCCGGCGTGGGCACGGTCTACGCCGGCGGCCAGGTGCAGCAGGGCGCAGCGGGCGACGCCTTCGGCGCGCCCGGCGGCGAGGGCGGCGACTTCTCCGGTGCCGGCGGGGGCGACCTCGGCGGCTCGGGCGGCGGGTCCGGCGGCTTCGGGGGCGGGTCCGGCGGCTCCGGTGGCAGCTCCGGCAGCGGCGGCTCGGGGGACTCCGGCACCGGTGGGACCGGCGGCTCGGGCGGTCCCGGCGACGAGGGCTCGCCGCTGCCCGGTGAGCCCGGCGGCACCTCCGGCGGCGACAGCACCGGCGTCACCTCCTCGACCATCAAGATCGGCGTGCACGCCCCGGTCACCGGTGCGGCCGCGATCCCGCAGGCCTCCTTCGAGAACGCCGTCGGCGTCTACTTCGACGCCGTCAACCGCGCCGGCGGCATCAACGGCCGCAAGGTCGAGGTGCTCTTCGAGGACGACGGGTTCGACCCCAACCGCGCCCGGTCGGTGTGCAAGACCATGGTCGAGCAGGAGGAGGTCTTCCTGCTCATCGGGGGCGCCGGCGCCGACCAGATCGACGCGTGCGCCCGCTACGCCTCCGCGGTGGGGGTGCCCTACCTGTCGGCGGGCGTCCACGAGACCCGCCCCGGCCTCGGTCCGCTGGCCAACCTGTCGACGTACTTCGCGCTGTCGCTGACCTACGAGCAGCAGGTGCCGCTGCTGGCCAAGCTGGTCAAGAGCGAGTTCGGCGGCGACAAGGTCGGCGTGATCGTGGCCGACAACGACAGCCTCGACAACTTCTACTCCCGCGCCGACAGCGCGGTGAAGTCGGTGGCCGGCGGCAACCTGGTGCTCTCGCGCCGGATCCCCAAGAACACCACGAGCGACGCACCGGCGGTCGGCACCTCGATCTGCCAGAGCGGCGCCAAGGTGGTGCTCTGGAACGCCAGCCCCAGCTCGTTCCTCAACGTGCTCAAGTCGATGGCCTGCTCGGTGACCTTCATCGGCCCCGGCCTGACCAACGGTCTGAACATCGTGGCCTCGGTCGGCTGCCCCAACGTCAGCGGGTCGCTGTTCTACTCGCCCTTCCCGGGCATGGACGTGATGCGCCAGAACAAGACGTTCGTGCAGGCCTACCAGCAGCGCAACGGCTCGGCCCCCGACGACATCGGCGCCGCGATCTACGGCGCCGAGGAGATGGTGGGCGCGATCCTGCGGGCCACGGGCAAGGACCTGACCCGCGAGTCGTTCATGGGCACCATCGCCCGCACCAAGAACTTCAACCCCGGCGTCTACCCGCCGACCAGCTTCTCGAGCCGGTTCGGCGGCACGGCGATGAACCTGTTGCGGGCCGACTGCAACAAGAACGAGTTCGTCACCGTCCGGCGCAACGAGCGGCCATGAGCGGGCTGGGCCAGGAGGTCGGCGTCGCCATCGTCACCGGCCTCCTCCAGGGCTGCGTCTACGCGCTGGTCGCGCTGGGCATCGTGCTGGTCTTCCGGGCCTCGGGCGTCTTCAACTTCGCGCAGGCCGAGTTCGGCACCACCGGGCTCTTCGCGGCGTACGCCGCCCTGACGCTGTGGGGGTGGAGCTACACCTGGGCGATCGCCTTCGGCCTCGGGGTCGCGGTCGCGATGGGGCTGCTGACCGAGCGGCTGGTGGTGCACCCGCTGCGCAACGCCTCGCGGGTCACGGTCCTGGTGGGCACGGCGGGCGTGGCGCTGGCCGCCATCGGCATCCAGTTCTGGCAGTTCAACGAGACGCTGATCATGACCATGCCGCGCATCGTCGACTCCTTCTTCCTGGTGCCGGTGATCGGTGCCCCGGTCACGGTGCAGCAGCTGATCACCCTGGGGGTGCTGGTGGTGGCCTCGGTGCTGCTGGCGCTGTTCTTCCGCTCGCCCGCGGGGCTGACCATCCAGGCCGCGCAGCAGGAGCCGACCGCGGCCGAGCTCGTGGGCATCAGCGTGCGTCGGGTCTCGATGCTGACCTGGGCGATGGCCGCCCTGCTCGGCGGCCTGGCCGGCATCCTGTCCGGCCCCAACCTGACCTTCACCGCCGGCTTCCTCAGCTTCGGCGCCGGACGGGCGCTGCTGCCGGGCTTCATGGCGGCGGTGCTCGCGGGCATGCGCTCGATGCCCGGTGCCGTGGCCGGCGGCCTGACCGTCGGCGTGGTCGAGCAGATGGGCACGCTCTCGGTGATGATCGAGGTCCCCGGCGCCCGGGCGATGCTCCTCTTCGGCTTCCTTCTGGTCGTGCTCCTGGTCAAGCCGCACGGCATCTTCGTCCCCCGAGCGGCGGCGACGGCATGAGCGACTCCACCCAGGTGCTGCCGGCCGTCCCGGCCGAGCCCGAGACGACGCCCGTCGCCGCCCCCGAGCCGCGCTTCCGGCCCAGCCGGGCCGGCTGGACCGCGCGTGGCCTGGTCTGGGCGGTGCTGGCGTGGGTCGTGCTGGCCCTGCCGCTCAACGTCCTGTCGCCCTTCGAGGTCGGGGTCACCGACATCGACGTCGCCTCGCTGGCCGTCATCTACGCCATCGGCGCGCTGTCGCTCAACGTGCTGCTCGGCTACTGCGGCCAGATCTCGCTGGGCCACCAGGCCTTCGTGGGGGTCGGGGCCTTCGCCTCCGCCTACATCGTCACCAACCTCCAGCTCAGCTTCTTCCTCGCCGTCGGGGTGGCCGCGCTCTTCGGGGCGGTCCAGGCGGTGCTGCTCGGCGCGGTCTCGCTGCGCCTGACCGGCCTCTACTTCGCCCTGGTGACGCTGGCCTACGGCTCGTTCGCGCAGGAGACCCTCTTCGGGATCACCTCGCTGACCGGCGGCGAGGGCGGCAAGCCGGCCCCGCGCCCGGACTTCTTCACCAGCGGCTACCGCTACTACTACCTGTGCCTGGCGTTCCTGGCGCTGGTGCTGTGGATCGACTGGCGCCTGACGGCCTCGAAGGCCGGCCGCGCCATGGCCGCGCTGCGCGAGAACCCGCGAGTCGCGTCGTCGTACGGCATCGACGTGCGTGCCTACATCCTGGTGGCCTTCGCCGTCTCGGGCCTCTTCGCCGGCGTGGCCGGCTCGCTGGTGGCCCACCACGACGAGGTCATCGTGCCGAGCTCGTTCGACTTCCGCCTGGCGCTGCTCTTCGTGCTGATGACCGTCGTCGGCGGGCTGCGCAGCCGCACCGGGGTCGTGCTGGGTGCGGTGTTCTTCGCGCTGCTCGAGGAGGGTGCCCTGGTCGCGATGTTCGGCCTCGAGGGGTTCTTCGAGGGCCTGCTGGGGCTGCCCACCGAGTTCGTCTCGCTGGTGGTCGGGCCGGTCCTGCTGGTCCTGACGCTCACGCTCTACCCCGGGGGCATCGGCCAGCAGGTCGCGCCGATCCGGCTCTGGCTCACCGGGCACCGCTTCGACCGGCACGCCGGTCGCGTCGACGACGTGGAGGTCACCGATGTCCGTGCTTGAGATCAGCAACCTGACCATCCGCTTCGGCGGCATCACCGCCCTCAACGACGTGAGCCTGCGGGCGGGGGAGTGGGAGATCGTGGGGATCATCGGTCCCAACGGCGCCGGCAAGACCACGCTCTTCAACTGCATCACCGGCTTCTACAGCCCGACCGCCGGCCGGGTCGCCTACCGCGGCCGCGACATCACCGGCCTGCCGGTGCACAAGCGGACCGCGCTCGGGATCGGGCGCACCTTCCAGAACGTCGGGCTGGTCAAGAACGCCACGGTGCGCGAGAACCTCGCCACCGCCCAGCACCTGCAGGTCTCCTACGACCCGTGGGCCGGCATCGCAGGCGGCCCGACCACCTTCGGCGAGGAGCGCCGCATCCGCGAGCGCAGCCACCTGATCCTCGAGCTGCTCGACCTGCGGCACGTGGGGGAGGAGCGGGTCGCCGACCTGCCCTACGGCGTGCTGAAGAAGGTCGAGATCGCGGCCGTGCTGGCCACCGACCCCGACCTGCTGCTGCTCGACGAGCCGGGCTCGGGGATGGGGCCCGAGGAGGCCCACGCCCTGGGCGACACGCTGCTGGAGCTGCGCCAGCAGTTCGGCCTGAGCATCGTGATGATCGACCACCACGTGCCGCTGGTGACCCGGGTCTCCGACTACGTCTACTGCCTCAACTTCGGCGAGGTGCTCGCCGAGGGCAAGCCCGACGACGTACGCCGCCACCCCGAGGTGGCGCGCGCCTACCTGGGCACCGAGCCCGAGCCGGACCCCGCGCCCGCACCACAACCCGACACCGATACCGACACCGACACGATGACCCTGGTGGGAGGACCCCGATGAGCCTGCTCGAGGTCCGCGGCCTGGTCGTCGGCTACGGCCCGCACCCGGTGCTGCACCAGGTCGAGTTCGACGTGGAGGAGGGCGAGGTGTGCGTGCTGCTGGGCCTCAACGGCGCCGGCAAGTCCACCACCGTCAACACGATCGCCGGGCTGCTGCGCCCGCAGGCCGGCGAGGTCCGCCTCGACGGTCGCTCGCTGGGTCGGCGCTCGCCCTCGGCCCGGGTCAAGCAGGGCATCTCGCTGTGCCCGGAGGGGCGCCGCGTCTTCCCGCGGCTCACGGTGCGCCAGAACCTGCGCCTGGGGGCGTGGAGCCAGCGGCGCAGCCCGCGGGCCGTGCGGGAGCAGCAGGACCTGGTGCTCGACTACTTCCCCCGCCTCGTGGAGCGCGCCGACCAGCTGGCCGGCACCCTCTCGGGCGGGGAGCAGCAGATGCTGGCCGTGGGCCGGGCGCTCATGTCGCGCCCGCGCCTGCTGCTCATCGACGAGGCGTCGCTGGGCCTGAGCCCGGCGCTGGCCACGACGGTCTGGGAGGTCACCTCGCGCATCCGCGACGGCGGCACCACCGTGCTGATGGTCGAGCAGAACGCGGGGGCGCTGCCCTTCGCCGACCGCGCCCTGCTGATGGAGAAGGGCACCGTGCTCCACACCGCCGTGGGGGAGCAGATCCGCAACGTCAACCTCCGAGAGGCCTACCTCGGAGCTTAGGAGCCACCATGCAGAACAACCTCGGTCGTCTCGGCGGGCAGCTCGGAGTGCTGCTCACCCTCCTCGGCCTGCTGATCATCTTCTTCGGCTGGAACGGTGCCGCGAGCACCGACTACGTGCCGGCCCAGTTCCCGTACCTGATCTCGGGCGGCATCGTCGGCATCGCGGTGGTGGTCGTGGGGGCCGCCATGATCCTGGTGCAGAACTTCCGCACCGACATGGCCCGGCTCGAGGCCGCCGTCGAGCGGGTCGCGCTGGCCGTCGAGCGCCAGGGGGCCGACGCGGGTGCCGCGGGCGCGGGCCTGGACTCCTACGTGGTCGCCGGCAGCGAGTCCTACCACCGCGTCGAGTGCGCGCTGCCCGAGGCGCGTGCGGAGGCGCACCTGGTGCCGTTGACCGACGTCGCCGGCAGCACCCTGCAGGCCTGCCGGGTCTGCCAGCCGCCGACCTTCGGACGGCTCGAGCGGATCTAGCCGCGCCGGGCCCTCGCGTCGCGCCGACCGAGGGCCACGGCCACCGCGACACCCAGCCCGGCGCCGGCGACGGCACCCACCAGCACGCCCCAGCCCCCGAGGGTCCCGTCGAGCAGGAGCGCCCCGGCCGCGGCCAGGGCGACCACCAGCAGGCCCAGCAGCGCCGCCCGCATCAGCTCGCGCAGGAACAGCGCGCTGAAGGACGTCGCCGCGAGCGCGTCGCGCACCGGCACCGCACGCAGCACCGCCGACGGCTCGATCGGGCCGTAGACGTGGGGGAACGTCTCGGCGCCCCCGGGGACGGCCGGCTCCTGCACCACGTCGCTGCGCAGCCGGTCGGTGTCGATCTCGAGCAGCACCAGCGGCTCGTCGACGTCGGCGTAGTAGCGCGCGTGCACACCTCGCCACTGCTCGGCCCGCGCGGCGTGGATGAAGCCCTCCTCCTCGAGGGTGCGCCCGCGCGTCGAGGTGGTGTAGGCCCCGCCGGCCCGCGCGGCGGCCCAGTCGGCGGCCGTGGCGATGTGGAAGATCAGCACGCCCGCGACCCTACGGGGCCCGGTCGGGCCCGGGACGCTAGAACAGGCGCGCCTCGGGGTCGTCCATGCCACGCAGCGCGTCGTAGTCGACGACGGCGCACGAGATGCCCCGGTCGGTGGCCAGCACCCGTGCCTGCGGCTTGATGGCCTGGGCCGCGAAGATGCCGCGCACCGGCGCCAGCAGCGGGTCGCGGTTGAGCAGCTCGAGGTAGCGGGTCAGCTGCTCGACGCCGTCGATCTCGCCGCGGCGCTTGATCTCGACCGCGACCGACCGGCCCTCGGAGTCGCGGCACATCAGGTCGACGGGGCCGATGGCGGTGGGGAACTCGCGACGCACCAGCACCAGGCCCTCGCCGAGGGTGGCCGGGTGCTCGGCCAGCAGCTCCTGCAGGTGCTTCTCGACGCCGTCCTTGACCAGCCCGGGGTCGACGCCGAGCTCGTGGGAGGAGTCGCTGTGCACCTCCTCGAGCAGGATGCGCAGGCTGTCACCGGTCTTCGTGGAGGTCACCACCCACTCGGCGGTGCCGTGCTCGTCGTGCCCCTCGGTCAGGGTGCACGGCGGCGACATCCAGTTCAGCGGCTTGTAGGAGCCACCGTCGGAGTGCACGAGCACCGAGCCGTCGGCCTTGATCATCAGCACCCGGGTCGCCATCGGGAGGTGGGCGGTGAGCCGACCGGCGTAGTCGACCTGGCAGCGGGCAACGACGAGTCTCACGGACCCAGAACCTACCTGCCGGTCGCTCCTCGGTCCGGGCCCGGGCGGTGTGGGTGATTGCGCTCACAGGTCTGGTCGGGTTGAGTTAACGGCTATGACGACCATGCTGATCCCGCTCGCAGCGGAGTCCGACGGTTTCCTCGGCGGTGTGGAGAAGGCGATCAACGACGCCTTCGAGCCCATCGCGACCGCCGTGACAGACGTGATCTTCTGGAACGTCCCGCTCGGGGACTACTCCTTCCCGCTGATCGTGTTCTGGCTGGTGGCCGCGGCCACCATCTTCACGATCTACTTCCGCGGCATCCAGTTCACCTCGCTGAAGACCGCCAAGGACCTCGTGCTCGGCAAGTACTCGCGGGCCAGCGACCCCGGCGAGGTCACCCACTTCGCGGCACTGTCCTCCGCGGTCTCCGGCACGGTCGGGCTCGGCAACATCGCCGGTGTCGCGGTCGCTGTCACCGTCGGTGGCCCGGGCGCCACGTTCTGGATGATCCTGGCCGGCCTGCTCGGCATGTGCACCAAGTTCGTGGAGTGCACCCTCGGCGTGCGCTACCGCGAGGTGCACGAGGACGGCACGGTCACGGGCGGGCCGTTCAAGTACCTGCCGGTGGCCTTCGAGCGCTTCGGTGCCGCGGCCAGCAAGATCGGCGTCAGCATCTTCGCCGTGGCCCTGATCCTCTTCGGCGCCCTCGGCGGCAACGCCTTCCAGTCCAACCAGACCTACGCGCAGGCGGTCGAGATCACCGGCGGCGAGGACGGCTGGCTGGCCTCCGACGGCGCTGCCCTGATCTTCGGCATCATCCTGGCCTCGCTGGTCGGCCTCGTCATCATCGGCGGCGTCCGCTCCATCGCCCGGGTCACCTCCAAGCTGGTGCCGGTGATGGGCATCCTCTACATCGGCGCCTGCCTGCTGGTGATCTTCGGCAACGTCACGCAGATCCCCGACGCCGTGGGCACCATCATCTCCAGCGCCTTCAACCCCGAGGGCGTCACGGGCGGCGCGCTCGGCGTGCTCATCGTGGGCTTCCAGCGCGCGGCGTTCTCCAACGAGGCCGGCGTCGGCTCGGCACCGATCGTGCACTCCGCGGTCAAGACCAAGCACCCCGTCTCCGAGGGCTTCGTCGCGATGCTCGAGCCCTTCATCGACACCGTCGTGGTCTGCACCGCGACCGCGCTGACCATCGTCATCGCCGACGTCCCGCTCTACAACGACCTGCTGGCCCGCGCCGCCGACGGCGAGTCGGTGACCAGCGACACCGGCGTCGTGCTCACCTCGCGCTCCTTCGACTCCTTCCTGCCCGGCTTCGACAACGTGCTGGCCGTGGCCGTCGCGCTGTTCGCCTTCTCGACGCTGATCACCTGGAGCTACTACACGCTCAAGGCCTGGACCACGCTCGTGGGCCGCAGCCGCGCCAAGGAGAACGCCTTCAAGATCATCTTCTGCGTCTTCACCGCGCTGGGTGCGGTCGTCAACCTGGGCTCGGTGCTCAGCTTCGCCGACGGCATGCTCTTCGTCTGCGCGATCTTCAACCTGCTCGGCTGCTACCTGCTGCTGCCGAAGGTCAAGGAGGAGGTCGTCAAGTGGCGCGAGGGTCGCCGCAGCGGCGAGATCTCCGAGGTGCCCCGCGACGAGCGAGCCACCACCTGATCACCGTCCGCGCCGCCCGCCCCTCCGACCTGCGCCACCTGGCGGGGGTCGAGGAGGAGGCGGACGGCGCGTCGGCGTCCCCGGCCCCGAGCGGCGGCGAGCGTGCCGACCAGCCGGGGCACCTGCTGGTCGCCTCGTCGGCCGGCGAGGTGGTCGGCTTCGCCCACGTGGTGCTGCTGCCCGACGGGCACGGCGTACGCGCGCACCTCGAGCAGCTCTCGGTGCTGCCGCAGCACGGTCGTCGCGGCACCGGGGCCCGGCTGGTCGCGGCGGCGGCGGCGGAGGCGCGCTGGAGCGGCTTCGACCGGCTCTCCCTGTGCACCTACCGCGACCTGCCCTGGAACGCGCCGTTCTACGCGCGCCTCGGCTTCGAGGTGGTCGAGCCGACCGGGGTGCTGGCCGAGCTCCGGGAGCGCGAACGGGCGCTGGGGCTCGACGAGGCGGGGGAGCGGGTCGTGATGGAGCTGGCGCTGGGACGCCGCTGACCACCTGTCCGTCGGTATGTCCGGCATCACGTTACTCGCGAGTGAAGTACGCCACGGTGCGCACGCCGAGTGCGTGCCATGATGCCGCCCATGACGACCTCCCCTGAGACCGGCGCCACACCCGAGACCCCCTCCCGCGAGCTCACCACCATCGGGGTCGTCGGCCTCGGCACGATGGGCGCCGGGATCGCCGAGGTGTTCGCCCGCCACGGCTTCGACGTGGTCGGCGTCGAGCTCGACGACGAGGGCGTGGCCCGCGGACGCCGGCACCTGGAGTCCTCCACCGGCCGGGCGGTGGCGCGCGGCAAGCTCAGCGAGCAGGAGGCCGCCGACCTGCTCGGACGCATCCGCACCACCACCTCGCTCAAGGACCTGACCGACGCCGACCTGGTCATCGAGGCCGTGGTGGAGTCGGTGGCCACCAAGCAGCAGATCTTCCGCGAGCTCGACTCGATCGTGGCCCCCACGACGATCCTGGCCACCAACACCTCCTCGCTGTCGGTCACCGAGCTGTCCACCGCGACCTCGCACCCCGGTCGCGTGGTCGGCATCCACTTCTTCAACCCCGCGCCGGTGCAGCGCCTGGTCGAGGTCGTGCGCACCGTCGTCACCGACCCCACCGTGCTCGCCGACGTGCAGGACGTGCTGGCGCGGCTGGGCAAGAGCCCGGTGGTCTGCGGCGACAAGGCGGGGTTCATCGCCAACACCCTGCTCTTCGGCTATCTCAACCACGCCGCGTCCATGTTCGAGGGCAAGTACGCCTCCCGCGAGGACATCGACGCCGCGATGCGCTTCGGCTGCGGCTACCCGATGGGTCCGCTGGCGCTGCTGGACCTGATCGGTCTCGACACCGCCTACGAGATCCTCGAGACGATGTACCGCCAGGGCCGCGACCGGCTGCACGCGCCGACCCCGATCCTCAAGCAGATGGTCACCGCCGGCCTGCTGGGCCGCAAGACCGGGCGCGGCTTCTACACCTACGAGGCGCCCGACAGCCCGACCGTGGTCGCGGACGCCGCTACCCCGTCGGCCGACCAGGCCCCGCAGCTCAAGCACGACATCCGCACCGTCGGCGTCGTCGGCACCGGCACCATGGCGGCCGGCATCGTCGAGGTCTTCGCCAAGGCCGGCCACGACGTGGTCTGCGTGGGCCGGGCCGAGGCCAAGGTCGAGGGGGTGCGCGCCATGATCACCAAGAACTTCGACAAGCAGATCCAGCGCGGCCGGGCCACCGAGGAGCAGAAGAACGAGGTGCTGGCCCGCGTCACCGGCACCACCAGCCTCGACGACCTCGCGCAGGTCGACCTCGTCGTGGAGGCGATCGCCGAGGACCTGGCGATCAAGACCACGCTCTTCGAGAACCTCGACGAGATCTGCCGCCCCGGCGCGATCCTGGCCACCACCACCTCGTCGCTGCCGATCATCGAGATGGCCCGGGTCACCTCGCGTCCCCAGGACGTCATCGGCATGCACTTCTTCAACCCCGCCACCATCATGAAGCTGGTGGAGGTGGTCTCCACGGTGGCCACCGACGACGACGTCGCCGAGACCACGCGTGCGCTGTGCGCCAAGATCGGCAAGGTCGCCGTCTCGTGCGCCGACCGGGCCGGGTTCATCGTCAACGCGCTGCTGTTCCCCTACCTCAACGACGCGGTCAAGATGCTCGAGGCGCACTACGCGACGGCCGACGACATCGACACCGCGATGAAGCAGGGCTGCGCGCTGCCGATGGGCCCCTTCGAGCTGCTCGACGTGGTCGGCAACGACGTGTCGCTGGCCATCCAGCGCGAGCTCTACCTGGAGTTCCGCGAGCCCGGCTTCGCCCCGGCCCCGCTGCTGGAGCACCTGGTGACCGCGGGCTACCTGGGCCGCAAGACCAAGCGCGGGTTCCGCGACTACAGCGTGCGCTGAGCAGCTCCTGACTGGGCCGGTTCGCTGGGCCGGTCCGCCGGTGGCGGGGTCCGTAGGATGAGCGCATGATCGACCTGCTGCTCGTCCTGCTGGCCCTCGCCGCCGGTGTCGGCCTGCTCGGGTGGGTGGTCCGGCTCAGCGGCCGCCGCGCCGAGCAGGCCAGGGCCGCCGAGCTGGCGCCGGTGCGCCAGCTCGTCTTCGAGGACGTCACCGCGCTCGGCACCGAGCTGCAGGACCTCGACGCCGAGATGGCGGGCCACCACCTCGACGCGGGGGCCAACGCCGACTACCAGCGCGCGCTGGACGCCTACGAGGCCGCGAAGACGGCCGGGGACGCCATCACCGAGCCGAGCCAGGTCGAGGACGTCACCAAGATCATCGAGGACGGGCGCTACGCCGTGGCCTGCGTGCAGGCGCGCGTGCACGGGCTGCCGCTCCCGACCCGGCGCCCGCCCTGCTTCTTCGACCCCCGCCACGGGCTGTCGACGACCGACGTCGCCTTCACGCCGGCCGGTGGCACCCGCCGCGAGGTGCCCGCCTGCGCCCTCGACGCCGAGCGCGTGCTGGCCGGCGCCGAGCCGGACGCGCGCCAGGTGATGGTGGGCACCCGCCGGGTGCCGTACTGGCAGGGCGGGCGTGCCTACCAGCCCTACGCGCAGGGCTACTACGGCGCGTTCTCACCGATGGACTGGATGTTCGCCGGCCTGCTCTTCAGCGGGCTGGGGGGCTTCGACGCGCTCGGCGGCCTCGGTGAGGGGATCGGCGAGGGGCTGGGCGAGATCGGCGAGGGCTTCGGCGACCTGTTCGACTTCTAGGCGGGCTGCGCCAGTCCGTCGACCGCGCCCAGGAGCGCGGACGTGCTGAAGGGCTTGCCCAGCACCTGGTCGATGCCCGCGGCCCGGGCCGTGGCGTGGTCGGGCAGGGCGGTGACCATCAGCAGCGGCAGGTCGGGGCGCCGCATCTCGCCGCGGATGGCTGCGCAGAGGCCCAGCCCGTCGAGACGTGGCATGTTCCAGTCGAGCACCACGACGTCGTACTGCGTCGCACCCAGCAGTGCGAGCGCCTCGATGCCGTCGCCGGCCGTGTCGACCTCGTGCCCACCCTGGCGCGAGAGCACCAGCTGCATGAGCATCGACAGGTCCGGGTCGTCGTCGACGACGAGCACGCGCATCCGGGTCCCCCTTCTCCGGCGCCAAGTGTGGCACCGGGGGCGGGCTGGTGGTGGCGTTTCGCCGTCGACGACGACCGTGTCTCAGCCGCGGGCGCGCAGCTGGGCCACCTGCAGGAACACGACCCGGCCGTTCAGCGAGTCGCTGTCGATCGTGTCGGGGTCGGAGACGGAGTACTCGCCGCTCACCTCGACGGTGTAGCGCCCGGGCGCCAGGTCCTCGACGAGCGCGGAGGCGCTGCCGGTGCTGTAGCCGATCTCGGTGGTGGTCTGGGCGACCTGCTCGCCGTCGGCGTCCCGCACGGTAGCGGTGTAGAGCGCGAGGTTGGCGGCGGTGCCCGGAGTCGGGTAGACGAGCGCGACCTTGAGGGCGTCGGTGCGACGTCCGACCGTCACCTCGCGGGTGGCGGAGTAGGAGCCGCCCAGGGCGACGACGGGGGCGTCGTCCTGCCACACGTCGCTGCGGCGCACGCTCCAGGCGTCCTCACGGGCCAGGCGGCGGTCGGCGGTGCGCAGCCGCTTGGCGATCGCGCGGGTGAGCCGCTTGCCCTTCTTGCCCTGGACCAGGCGCACGGCCTTGTCGAGGTTCACGTGGCCGTAGCCGATCTGGTACGACAGCACCCGGCCGGCGTCGCCGGTCACCGGCGTGGCCGTGGCCTTGAGGGCGTCCTGCACCTGCAGCGGGCTCAGGCGCGGGTTGGCCTGCACGAGCACCGCTGCCACGCCCGCGATGTGGGGCGAGGACATCGACGTGCCCGACGCCGAGGCGTTGCCGCCCTGGGGGCAGGGGCCGATGACGCTGCCCGTGCTGTCGCAGGACGAGGAGATCGACACTCCGGGCGCCGTCAGGTCGGGCGAGGTGGAGCCGAAGCGGTCGCCACGGAAGACGGTGTGGCCGTCCTCACCGATCGGCACGGCACGCAGGTTGTCGTGCTCGAGACCGTTGGAGGAGAAGCCCCCGCGCTTGCGGTCGAGGTCGCTGGCGGCCACCGAGATCACCCAGGGCGCCTGGTTGAACGGGGAGACGCTGGCCTCGGCGTCGTCGCTGCCGGAGTTGCCGGCCGAGAAGACGACGACCGCACCGCGCTCGGTGACGGCCCGGGTGGCGACGTTGACGGGGTCGGCCGGGTCGTACTGGCGGAAGCTGTTGCCCCAGGAGTTGTTGACGACGTCGATGTCGAAGAGGTCGTCGTCGGCGAGCATGTGGTCGTAGGCGGTCACCACGGCGGTGGTGGTGATGACCGCGCCGATGGCGAAGCAGGCGAGCTTCGCATCGGGTGCCACGCCGATGTGCTCGGCGCCGGTGGTGCCGTCGGCGGCCACGATGCCGGCGACGTGGGTGCCGTGCCCGGAGCCGAGGTCGGTGTTGTCGTAGGGCGAGCCGGTGGTCGGCACGACCAGCATCGGGTCGGTGCCGGCGTTCACGTACTCGGGGCTGACCAGGATGGTGTTGTAGGCCATCCGCTGGGTCAGGTCGGGGTGGGTGCCGTCGCACCCGGAGTCCACGATGCCGACGGTGACGCCCTTGCCGGTCAGGCCCTTGCGACGCAGGGCGGCGGCGGCCTCCGGGCTCGAGGAGACGACGTCGCTGGAGGCGGTGTCGTGGTAGCTCAGCTGCTCGTCGGGGTAGACGTCGAGGCCGACACCCTCGAGCACGCTGGCCAGCAGCGCGGTGCGCGGCCCCTCGACCAGCGCGAGCGGCAGCTCGCGCATCGGCTGGACGACCAGGCCGAGCGCGCGCAGCGCCGTGACCTGGGCGGTGGTGGGCACGGCCGCGAACGTGACGACCGCGCGCTCACGACGAGTGGTGGTCGGTGTGGCGGCGAGCCGGGTCAGGCCGGGGCGCGTGGCGGCGAGGCGCTCGACGGCGGCGTCGGTGCCAGCGGCCCGAGCAGTGGTGGAGGCGGAGCCCTCGGCCGCGGCGCCGGTGGGGCCGAGGACGGAGAGCGAGAGGACTGCGGCGCTGGTGAGCGCGAGCAGGCGGTGGCGCGGGGGCGTCATGGAGGAGCCTTTCGGTGGGGACGCCCCTCCAACGCGGTGCGCGGGTGTCGGTTACGCCGTGTCGCTCACGCCGTGTCGCTCTGCCGGGCGCGGTAGGCGGCGACCGCGTTGCGGTTGCCGCAGGTGGTCGAGCAGAAGCGGCGCGAGCGGTTGCGGGAGAGGTCGAGCACGATCCCGTCGCAGTCGTCGTCGGCGCACACGCCCAGGCGCGACATCTCGTCGGTGCGGATCACGTCGATCATCGCCATGGCGGTCTCGACGGTCAGGCGGGTGACCAGGTCGGCGTCGGGGTCGCAGGCGTGGATGTGCCAGTCGTACGGCTCGTGGCGCACCAGGCGCGGCACCGCCCCGGCGTCGGCGAGCATCGTGTTGACCATCTCGACGGCGTCGTCGCGCTCGGCCAGCATCAGCGCGCGCAGGACCGGCCGGAGGGCGCGCACCTGCTCGAGCTCCTCGAGGGTGCGCTCGTGGCGGCCGCTGTACTCGTAGGAGGTGAAGAAGTCGTCGAGCTCCTCGATCGTCGTCAGCGTGTCCGGCTCCAGGGCGGTGTTGGCCAGGACCACGGCGGACTGCAGGGACATCTCGGTGTCATGAGCGAATACCACGTTGACACGTTACCAAACGAGGCTCTAGCGTCATGACCCATGACGACCTTGACTCATGACGCGCCGGTGCCCGCCGCGGCGACGTCCCGCCTCGGGGCCGGGCTGACCTTCGCCCTGGTCTCCGCCCTGTCCTTCGGGCTCTCGGGCGCCCTGGCGCGAGGTCTGCTGGACACGGGCTGGAGCCCGGGCGCGACGGTGCTCATCAGGGTCGCGATCGCGGCAGCGGTCGTGCTGCCGCTGGGGCTCCTGTCCCTGCGCGGGCGCTGGGCGCTGCTGCGCCGCAACGCCGGGCTGGTGGTGACCTACGGCGTGCTGGCCGTGGCCGGCGCCCAGTTCTGCTACTTCTCGGCCGTGCAGTACATGCAGGTCGGGCCGGCGCTCCTGATCGAGTACACCGCCCCCGCTGCCGTGGTGGTCTGGCTGTGGCTGCGCCACGGCCAGCGCCCGGGGGCGGTCACCCTCCTCGGCGCCGGCCTCGCGGCCGCAGGCCTGGTGCTGGTGCTCGACGTGGCCTCCGGCGCCGACATCAGCCTGCCGGGCGTCGCCTGGGGCCTCGGGGCGATGGTCGGCGCGGCGACGTACTTCGTGATCTCGGCCGACGAGGACAACGGACTGCCGCCCTTCGCGCTGGCCGCCGGCGGGCTCGTCGTCGGCTCACTGGTGCTCGGCACGCTGGGCCTGGTCGGGCTGATGCCGATGACCGCCGGCACCGCCCCGGCGACGTACGCCGTCGGGGAGGTCGCCTGGTGGGTGCCGGTGCTGCTGCTGGGCCTGGTGACCGCCGGGCTGTCCTACACGAGTGGGATCGCCGCCGGGCGGCGCCTGGGCTCGCGGCTGGCGTCGTTCGTGGCGCTGACCGAGGTGCTGGCCGCGGTGGTCTTCGCCTGGCTGCTGCTCGACGAGCTCCCGCGCGCCGTCCAGCTCGTCGGCGGCGTGCTGGTCCTCGCCGGCGTGGTCGTGGTCAAGCTGGGGGAGTCGCGCACCGTGCGGCCGGAGCCCGTCGTCACCTGACCCGCCGGCGTGCCTTCAGCTCCCAGCCTCGGAGTGGGTGCTGGGTGAGGTGCCATCGGGGGTCGTGGGCTCGGTGGTGGTGCCAGGAGCAGAGGGGGAGTGCGTCGTCGAGGTCGGTGTCGCCGTGGTGGGCCCAGGGGGTGAGGTGGTGTGTCTCGGTCCAGGCGAAGGGTCTCTCGCAGGTGCCGATGGCGCAGGTGTCGTAGAGCAGGAAGAGCGCTTTGCGTTGGTGGTGGGTGTGGAGCCGTTTGGTCCTGCCGAGGTCGAGTGGAACGGACTGGGAGTTGAGGACGGCGGGGACGAGGCCGGCTTCGCAGGCCAGGCGGCGCAGGTCCCCGGCGGCGGTGCGGGTGCCGGTGTCGAGCTTGGCGGTGCCGGTCTCGTGGGGTCCGTGCCAGTCGGGCCAGGTGGCGGGGTCGAGGTCACCGGTGGCGGCGAGGTCGCGGGCGAGGTCCTCGGCAGTCATGGTGACCAGGAGCGTGAGGGCGTTGGCGCCGTTCCAGCCGTCGGTGGGCAGGTGCTCGATGAGCTCGCACAGGGCGTTGCCTGCGACCTCCCAGCCGGACAGGCCGTGGTCGGGGCCGGTGGGGGCGGACTCGTCGTAGCCGGAGATGTTCTCGCCCTCTGGGCCGGTGCGCGCTTTGTTGAGGCGGCGGGGTGCCGACAGGGTCTCGATGGCGGTGCGGAGCAGGGAGCCGTGGAGCTCGGGGATGGTGAACTTGCCGGAGTAGGTGCCGTCGCCGTTGTCGTGCAGCGCGAGGTAGGTCTCGTGCTTGGCTCGCCGTGACTCGCGGCCGAGCATGATCGCTTCGTGCTGGTCGGCGAGGTCGCGGTCGACGACGTCGAGCATCCGCCTCGCGGCCTGGCGGAGCCGTTTGGGGTTCATCGGCCGCCCGGTGCGGGTGCCGACGCCGGTGGCCTTGTTGACCAGGACCTCCTCGGCGGCGGCGAGCTGCTCGGGAGTGGTTTCGAGGGGTGCCTGCTCGGCGGCGGCGACGATGACGCGGACCTGGCGGGTGGTGATCGCCCCGGTGGCGTACGCCTGACGGGCGTGGTGGTACTTGCTGCGGAGCAGCTCCGCCACCCGGGCACCACCGGCGAGGACCTCACGGGACTGGCCGGTCAGCGCGGCCGCCCAAGCGTCGGTGCCGGTGGCGGCCTCAGCATCGGCGACCTGGCGTCGTTCGGCCTCCCCGAGCACCTCACCCAGCAGCGCGGAGGACTCCGCCTCGAGCGCGGACAGTGCCTGGACCAGCACGGCGAGGTCCTCGACCGGCTGCCGACGCAGATCCCCGTCGCGAGCAGCCGCCATCGCAGCACGCGCGGCCGCGACCGCCGCCGCGACAGGACCCGACTCAGGGGCTGGAGCAAGGCTGGCGGGCACCCCGACACCCGGGCCGGGGGCCCGGTCGCTGGTGGGGTGCTGGAGCAGCCTCATGCACATCATTCTCCCACGCATGAGGCGCTTTGTCGAACATTTGTTCGAGACTGTGAAAGAGTGTTGGAAAGAAGATCAGTCGTCGAGCAGGTCGGTGGCTAGCATGTGGCCGAATCGTCCCTTCCAGGTCTGCGAGTGCTCATGTCCCAGCCAGGGGAGCAGATGAATCCGCTCATGCCCCACGCGTCCGAGCTGGTGTTCGGCATGCTGACTGTGGCCCACACCCTGCTGCTGCTCGTCGTCGTGCTCCAGGTGCTGAGAGGCAGGCTGAGGGTGCCGCACGGCCTGGTGGGCGTCCTCACCCTGCTCCTGGTGCCGGTCGTCGGGCCGCTACTGGTGCTGACCTGGCAAGGACGCGTCGACCGGCACCGGGCACGCGCCGGCCAGGCAGCGTCGTCGTCAGGCGTGCTCCCGTGATGGGACTCCTCGAGGCGTCGACCACTGTCGTGCTGCCGGCGTTGCGGTCGGTCCTCGCGGAAGACGAGATCTGCTCGCTCGAGCTGAGCCTCTCGGACGATCTGGACGGGTCGGTGGTCCTGCACCTCGATGCGCGGGGTGAGATCTTCCGCGACTTCGTCGTCCAAGGCATCGCGCCGCAGACGACCCCCCAGGAGTGGCAGGAGCGGTTGCGGTCGAACCTCGTCGACTTCGTGGCCGAGAGCCGCTTCGGCTGGGGAGAGAACCGCGACCAGCGCTGAGGCCGTCGACGCGATCGTCCTAGGGTGCTCGGTATGGCGACCGCCGACATCCGCCCCTACCGCGACCAGGACCGCCGCGACGCCGAGGCGATCGCTCGGCTTTCCACGACCGTGCAGTGGCCCTCGCTGACCGACGCCGGGGTCGTGCACCGGGTCTGCACCGCGCCGGGTGCCGAGGCGTACGTCGCCGACGTGGACGGCGAGCTGGTGGGCTGGGCGCAGGCGCTCGGCGACGGTGTCCTGCAGTCGCACCTCGGGTTCGTGGCGGTGCACCCCGACCACCGCGGCCGCGGCATCGCCCGGCTGCTGGTGGTCGCGGTCTTCCAGGCGACCGGCACCCTGCGGATGGACCTGATCACCGACTCGGCGTCGGGGCTCTACGAGTCCTTCAGCCACACGCGCATGCAGGGCTTCCGGATCTACCCCGGCGCCTGACCCCGAGCCGGGAGCCGGCGCCGGCTCGGCAAGGAACTGGCGCCGGGTCGGCGAGGAACTGGCGCCGGCTCGGCGAGGAACTGGCGCCGGCTCGCGGCTAGGCGGCGTCCTGGCGGCGGATGAAGACCTCGCGCACCAGCATCAGGATCGCGGCCGCGGTCGGGATGGCGAGGAGGGCGCCCACGACCCCGAGCAGGGCGGCACCGACCAGCGCCGCGATCACGATGACCGCGCCGGGCAGGTCGACCGAGCGTGACATCACCCGCGGGTAGATCACGTAGTTCTCGACCTGCTGGTAGACGACGTAGAAGACCAGGCAGGCCAGGCCGATGGTCGGGTCCGTGGCGAAGCCGATGGCGGTCACGATGACCGCGCCGATGGTGGCGCCGATCATCGGGATGACGTCGAGCAGCGCCACCACGAAGGCCAGCGCGACGGCGTACTCGCCCAGCCCCACGATGAACAGGAAGATCAGGGAGGACAGCCCGGCGGCGAGGGCGACGACGAAGGCGCCCGACACGTAGCCGCCGATGCCGGCGAGCACGCGGTCGCCGAGCTTGCTGACCCGGTCGCGGCGCGAGGCCGGAGCGAGCCGGTAGAGCCCGGCGGTGGTGGCCTTCATCGAGGCCAGGAAGTAGAGGGTCAGCACGATGATGATGAAGGCGTTGAACAGCGCCCCCAGCACCGCGAGCCCGATGCCCAGCGCGCCCCCGAAGAGGGTGCCCACGAAGTCGCCGCCGGCGACGTAGTCACGCGCCTTGTCGATGACCTGGTACTCGTCGTTGAGCTGCTGCACGCGCTCGTTGCTCTGCAGCTGGTCGAACCAGCCGGGCGCGTTCTGGCCGATGGCCGCGACCTGGTCGGTGATGACCGGGACGATCGCCACGGTGAACAGGGCCACGACGACCAGGAAGGCGACGATGACGGCCAGCACGGCCATCGACCGGCTGAGCCCGCGCCGCACCAGCGCCTCGACGGCGGGGTTGAGCCCGGCCGCCAGGAACAGCGCGACGACCACCAGCAGCAGCGTGCTGCTGATCGAGAGCAGGGTCGTGCCCAGCCACCAGGCCGTCAGTGCGCCGAGGCCGCCGAAGAAGCCCAGGTAGAAGGGCGCGCGCCGGTCGATCGGGGGGCCAGGGGTGCCGAGGTCCTCCGAGGAGACCGAGCCGTCGGACGCCTCGTCGTCGTGCCCCTGCTCCTCGACGGTCGCCTCCTCGGCGGCCGCGTCGCTCACGAGGTGGAGCCGGTCTGCGTCTCCTCGTCGTCGCCGAAGGCGTTGACCAGGTCGGCCAGCGAGGCCAGCTGGGCGGTGATGCCGTCGCGGCGCTTGCGCAGCCGCTCGACCTCGGCGCGGACCTTGGCCAGCTCGCGCTCGGCCTCGGCGGTGCTGGTCGAGCTGATCGACTCCGACTGGGTGCGGGCCGAGACCACGATCTGCTCGGCCTCGCGCCGGGCGCGGCCCAGCATCGCCTCCGACTCCTTGGTGGCCTGCTCACGGTGCTGCGTGGCCTGGGCGGTGGCCTGCGCGGCGCGCTCCTCGGCGGCGCTCGCGCGCTGCTCGGCCTCGGCGACCAGGCGCTGGGTCTCGGCCATGGCGGTGTTGTGGTGGTCGGTGGCCTCGCGGGCCAGGCGCTCCTTCTCCACCGCGAGGGTGCGTCGGGCCTCCTGGACCTCGCGGTCGGCCGCGGCGCGCGCCTGCTCGACCGCGCGCTGCGCGGAGGTGCGCATCTCGGTGGACTCCTGCTCGGCGGCCAGGCGCAGCTGGTCGGACTCGCGGCGCGCCGCCGCGAGCACGTCGGCGGCCTCGCTGCGCGCCAGGCTCAGCTCCTGCTGGGCGTCGGCGAGGATGCGGGTGCGGTGCTCCTCGAGCTCCTTGAGCTGGACCATCCGCATGTCCTCGGCCTCGCGGGAGGCGTCGGCCCGGATCGCCTGGGCGTCGCGGGTGGCCTGGCTGCGGATCTCCTCGGCGTCGCGCTCGGCGGTGTCGCGGATCTCGGCGGCCTCCTCCTCGGCCAGGCGCAGCATCGAGCTGGCCCGCCCGCCCAGCCCGGCGTACGACGGCCGCTCGGCCTCGGCGAGCTCCTCGCGGGCCGCGGCGACCTCGCGCTGCAGCTCGGCCACCCGCCGCTCCGACTCGGCGAGCGCGCTGGAGAGCCCGCTCTTCTCGCCGACGAGCTGGCGCACCTTGGTGTCGACGACCGCGGCGTCGTAGCCGCCGCGGCGCACGGTCGGGAAGGTCGGGGTGTCGGTGCGTGCGGCCCCGCCGCTGCTGCCGGTGCCGGCGCTGCCGCCCGCGGCGGCCCCGCGGGGCGCGGTCGCGGGGGTGCTGCGGGGGGCTGGAGCGGCGCCGCTCGCGCCGCTCTTGGCGTCGCTGCCGACGGTGGGGATCACCTGGGTCTTGTCGGCGTCGCCCGCAGGGCGCTCCGGCTCGTCGTCGAAGATGGACAGGCCCTGGTCGCTCATCGAGAAAACCCTTCTTGCCGCGCTGGGGGGAGGAACTGGTGACGCATCGCCCGAGTCGGCGTGCTCCCGGTGCTCATCTTGGCCGATGCCGCCCCCGGAGCACACCTCGCCACCCCCGGATCCGCCTGAGAAGGCGCTGTGAGTGCCGGAGGCCGCGCGGTGTTCACGCTGGCGTGACGCAGGCGGCCCGCCTGCAGGAGCTGCAGGCGGGCCGCTGGTCGAGCGTCGTACGGGGCTGGTGGTGCTGGTGGTGCTGGGGCTCAGACCCCGCGGAAGCGGTTGATCGCGTCGATGTGCTTCTCGCGCATCTCGGTGTCGCGCACGCCCAGGCCCTCCTCGGGGGCCAGGCACAGCACGCCGACCTTGCCCTGGTGCAGGTTGTGGTGCACGTCCAGGGAGGCCTGACCGACCTCGTCCATCGAGTAGGTGCGCGACAGGGTCGGGTGGATCATGCCCTTGGCGATGAGGCGGTTGGCCTCCCACGACTCGCGGTAGTTGGCGAAGTGGCTGGACACGATGCGCTTGAGGTTCATCCACAGGTAGCGGTTGTCGTACTCGTGCATGTAGCCCGAGGTCGAGGCGCAGGTGGTGATGGTGCCGCCCTTGCGGGTGACGTAGACCGAGGCGCCGAAGGTCTCGCGACCCGGGTGCTCGAAGACGATGTCGATGTCCTCGCCGCCGGTCAGCTCACGGATCTTGGCACCGAAGCGCTTCCACTCGGCGGGGTCCTGGGTGTGCTCGTCCTTCCAGAACTTGTAGCCCTCCTCCGAGCGGTTGATGATCAGCTCGGCGCCCATGGAGCGCGCGATCTGGGCCTTCTCCTCGTTGGAGACCACGCAGACCGGCACGGCACCGCCGTTGAGGGCGTACTGGGTGGCGAAGCCGCCGAGGCCGCCCGAGGCGCCCCAGATCAGCACGTTGTCGCCCTGCTTCATCTGCCCGGCGTTCCGGGAGACCAGCTGGCGGTAGGCGGTGGAGTTCACCAGGCCCGGCGAGGCGGCCTCCTCCCAGGTCAGGTGAGCCGGCTTGGGCATCAGCTGGTTGGACTTGACCAGCGCGATGTGGGCCAGACCGCCGAAGTTGGTCTCGAAGCCCCAGATCCGCTGCTGCGGGTCCATCATCGAGTCGTCGTGGCCCTCGGCGTCCTCGAGCTCGACCGAGAGGCAGTGCGCGACGACCTCGGTGCCGGGCTGCCACTTCGTCACGCCCGGGCCGGTCTGCAGCACCACGCCGGCCAGGTCGGAGCCGACCACGTGGTAGGGCAGGTCGTGGCGCTTGGTCAGCTCGGAGAGGCGGCCGTAGCGCTTGAGGAAGCCGAAGGTCGAGACCGGCTCGAAGATCGAGGTCCACACGGTGTTGTAGTTGATCGCCGAGGCCATCACCGCGACGTACGCCTCGCCCGGGCCGAGCTCGGGCAGCGCCACGTCCTCGACGTGCAGCGACTTGCGGGGGTCCTTGTCGCGGGTGGCGACGCCCTCGAACATGTCGACCTCGTCCGCGTGCACGGTCACGGCGCGGTAGGACTCGGGCAGGTCGAGGTTCGCGAAGTCTCCGGGGGCGGTGTCGCCCGCCATGATCGCGTCGAGGATGTGCTGCACGTGGGCTCCTGGTGGGTTGGGGCGGGGTGTCGCGGGTGGTGGTGCGGGGTGCTGGTCGCGAAGATTACTGCCGAGTAACCTCGGGGTCGACCCGGTGTGACCCACGGCTCATCGTGGGCCGGTGGTGGCTCAGTGCCCGGCGGCCGGCTCGACGATCTCGACGAGCACGCCGCCGGCGTCCTTGGGGTGCACGAAGTTGATGCGGCTGTCGGAGGTGCCGCGGCGCGGCTCGTCGTAGAGCATTCGCAGGCCGCGCTCGCGCAGCAGCGCGCTGACGGCCTCGACGTCGGTGACGCGGTAGGCCACCTGCTGGCAGCCGGGCCCGTTGCGGTCGATGAACTTCGCGATCGTCGAGGCGGGCGAGAGCGGGGCGAGCAGCTGCACGCACGAGGTGGAGTCGCCCACGGCCATCATCGCCTCGCGCACGCCCTGCTCCTCGTTGACCTCCTCGTGGGCCAGCCGCATCCCGAAGACGTCGCGGTAGAAGGCGATCGCCGCGTCGAGGTCGGGGACCGCCATGCCGACGTGGTCGATGGCGGTGAAGAGGTGGCCGGGCACGCCCAGGGGGCCGTCGCTCTCGCCGGGGCTCGGGGCAGGGGAGGAGGTCATGGCGAGCATGGTCGTACGCCGCACCGCCCCGCGACAACGGTCCGGGCGCAGTTGTGACGTGTGCCTCACGACCGGTGGCCGGCGGCCGGTACCCAGCGAAGTGACTCGTCGGTATCGTCGCTGGGAGGCGTGGTCCGCACCACTGCCGACCCGCCCGCAGTCGTCGTCCTTGGAGGAAACATGTCCGGAACCGTCATCGTCGCGGGTGCTCGCACCCCGATCGGCCGCCTGCTCGGCGGACTGAAGAGCCAGACCGCCGCCGACCTCGGCGGCGTGGCCATCAAGGGTGCGCTCGAGAAGGCCGGCGTGGGCGCCGACCAGGTCGACTACCTGATCATGGGCCAGGTCATCCTCGCCGGTGCCGGCCAGAACCCGGCCCGCACCGCCGGCCTGCTGGCGGGCCTGCCCGCCTCGGTCCCCTCGATCACGATCAACAAGGTCTGCCTCTCGGGGCTCAACGCGATCGCGACCGCCGACCAGATGATCCGCGCCGGCGAGGCCGACGTGATCGTGGCCGGCGGCATGGAGTCGATGACCAACGCGCCGCACCTGCTGCCCAAGTCCCGCGAGGGCTTCAAGTACGGCGACGTCCCGCTGGTCGACTCGATGGCCTACGACGCCCTCTTCGACCAGGCCACCCAGCAGGCGATGGGTGGGCTGACCGAGCAGTGCAACGCCCAGGGCACCAAGCTGACCCGGGAGGAGCAGGACGAGTTCTCGGCCCGCTCCCACCAGCGCGCCGCCGAGGCGTGGAAGAACGGCGTCTTCGACGACGAGGTCGTGCCGGTCGAGATCCCGCAGCGCAAGGGCGACCCGGTCGTCGTCGCGCAGGACGAGGGCGTGCGCGGGGAGACGACCCCCGAGTCGCTCGGCAAGCTGCGCGCCGCCTTCGCCAAGGAGGGCACCATCACCGCCGGGTCCGCCTCGCAGATCTCCGACGGCGCCTGCGCCGTGGTCGTGATGAGCAAGGCCAAGGCCGAGGAGCTCGGCCTGACCTGGCTCGCCGAGATCGGTGCGCACGGCATGGTCGCCGGCCCCGACTCGACGCTGCAGATGCAGCCGGCCAACGCCACCGCCAAGGCCTGCGAGAAGGAGGGCATCTCGCCCGCCGACCTCGACCTGGTCGAGTTCAACGAGGCCTTCGCGGCCGTCGGCATCGAGTCGGCGCGCAGCCTGGGCCTCGACGAGTCCAAGGTCAACGTCAACGGCGGCGCCATCGCGCTGGGCCACCCGGTGGGCATGTCCGGCGCCCGCGTGGTGCTGCACCTCGCCCTCGAGCTCCAGCGCCGCGGCGGCGGCGTCGGTGCGGCCGCCCTCTGCGGTGGCGGCGGCCAGGGCGACGCCCTGATCGTGCGTGTCCCGACGAGCTGACCACGTCGTCCCGGACCTCGTCGAGCGCGCCCGCGCCGGCGAGGTCCGGGCCGTCGCACGGCTGATCTCCCTGGTCGAGGACGAGTCCCCGGCCCTGCGCGAGGTGATGGCCGCCCTGGCCCCGCACACCGGGCGGGCCCAGGTCGTGGGCATCACCGGCTCGCCCGGCGTGGGCAAGTCGACCTCGACCAACGCCCTGGTCGGCGCGCTGCGCGCCGCCGGCAAGCGGGTGGGGGTGCTCGCGGTCGACCCCTCCTCGCCCTTCTCGGGCGGCGCGCTGCTCGGCGACCGGATCCGGATGCAGGACCACGCCTCCGACCCGGGCGTCTACATCCGCTCGATGGCCTCGCGCGGCCACCTGGGCGGCCTGGCCTGGAGCACGCCGCAGGCCGTGCGGGTGCTCGACGCCTCCGGTTTCGACGTGGTGCTGGTCGAGACCGTCGGCGTGGGCCAGAGCGAGGTCGAGGTGGCTGCGGCCGCCGACACCACCCTCGTGCTGCTGGCCCCCGGCATGGGCGACGGCATCCAGGCCGCCAAGGCGGGGATCCTCGAGATCGGCGACGTCTTCGTCGTCAACAAGGCCGACCGCGAGGGCGCCGACCGGGTGCGCCGCGACCTGCGCTCGATGCTGTCGCTGGGCGAGCGGCCCGACGACGCGTGGCGCCCGGGGATCGTCAAGACCGTGGCCTCGGCCGGCCAGGGCGTCGACGACGTCGTCGCCGAGATCGAGCGGCACCGCGAGTGGTCCGAGCGCACCGGGGCCCTGGGCCGCCGCCGGGCCCGCCGCGCGCGCGTGGAGGTCGAGGCGATCGCCGTCACCACGCTGCGCCGCCGCTGGGCCGACGTCGGGCGCAGCGAGCGGCTCGACGAGCTCGCTGCCGCCGTGGCGCAGGGCAGCACCGACCCCTACACCGCTGCCGACGACCTGCTCTCCGCGTTCACCGACTGATCACCCGCCCGCCCCCGCGCCGCTCCTGCTGCGTCAACCCGGGCGCTCGAGGGTGGGGCCATGCGCGTCGCCGTGGTCACCGAGTCGTTCCTGCCCCAGGTCAACGGGGTCACCAACACCGTGCGCCAGGTCGTCGACCACCTGCGCCGCACCGGCCACCAGGCGATCATCGTCGCGCCCGGCCCCGGCCCGTCGTCGTACGACGGGGTGCCGGTGGTGCGGGTGCGCTCGGTGGGGCTGCCGACCTACCGCTCCTTCCCGATCGGGCTGCCCGACGCTGCCGTCCACCGCGCCCTGGCCGACTTCCGCCCCGACGTGGTGCACCTGGCCTCGCCGATCGCCCTCGGGGCGGTCGGCCTGCGCGCCGCGCGCCGCCTCGGGGTGCCCACGGTCGCCGTCTACCAGACCGACGTCGCCGGCTTCGCGCGGCACTACCGGGTGCGCGCCGACCTGCTGGCCAGCGCGTGGGTGGGCCGGCTGCACCGCCGCGTCGACCGCACCCTGGTGCCCTCGACGACGTCGTACGCCCAGCTGCGGGCGATGGGTGTCGGCGACCTGCACCTGTGGCGCCGCGGGGTCTCGCTCGACCTCTTCGACCCCGCCCGCCGCAGCGAGGAGCTGCACGCCCGGTGGGCGCCGGACGGCGAGTGCGTCGTGGGCTACGTCGGCCGCCTGGCCCCCGAGAAGCAGGTGCGTCGCCTGGTGGAGGTCTCGCGCCTGCCCGGGGTGAGGGTCGTGGTCGTCGGCGACGGCCCCGAGCGCGAGGCGCTGGAGCGCCGGATGCCCGGGGCGGTCTTCACCGGCATGCTCGGTGGCGCCGACCTGGCCCGCGCCTTCGCCAGCCTCGACGTCTTCGTCCACCCCGGCGAGTCGGAGACCTTCTGCCAGACCGTGCAGGAGGCCCAGGCCAGCGGGGTGCCGGTGGTGGCCGTGGCCGCGGGAGGACCGCTCGACCTGGTCGAGCACGACCGCACCGGGCTGCTCTACGACCCGCGCCGCGCGGGTGGCCTGGAGCAGCAGGTCGCGCGGCTCGTCGCCGACCCCGCCCTGCGCGCCGACCTGGCCGCCCGGGCCGCCGGCGAGGTGGCCCAGCGCAGCTGGGCGGCCGTCGTGGGCCAGCTCGTCGAGGAGCACTACCGAGCCGTGCTGCGCCCCGCCGCGCACCGATCGGCGGCCTGAGGGTGCGGATCGCCCAGCTGGCCAACTTCGTCGGGCCCGCCTCCGGGGGCATGAAGACCGCCGTGCAGACCCTCGGCGCCGGCTACGCCGCGGCCGGCGTGCCACGCCTGCTCGTGGTGCCGGGCCCGCGCGACCGGCGCACCGCCACCGAGCACGGCGACGTGGTGCAGCTGCGCGCCCCGAGGGTCGGCGGCGGCTACCGGCTGATCGTCGAGCCGTGGCGGGTCGGCGAGGTCCTCGAGCAGTTCGCGCCGACCTCGGTGGAGGTCTCCGACAAGGCGACCCTGTGGCCGGTCGCGCACTGGGCCCGCCGGCGCGGCGTGCGCTCGGTGCTGTTCTCCCACGAGCGCCTCGACGCGATGCTCTCCCTGCGCACCGGCCGCGAGGTCGGCGGCCCCGGCATCACCGCCCCGGTCTCGGTGCTCAACCGGGTGCTGGCGCGCAGCTTCGACGAGATCGTGGTGACCTCCGACTTCGCCCGCCGCGAGCTGCAGCAGGTGGCCGGCGCCGCCGGCACGACGCTGCACCGCGTCGCGCTCGGCGTCGACCTCGAGACCTTCACGCCGCCCGACGACCGCGCCGGGCGCGGAGCGGTGCTGCGGCTGGTGCACGCCGGCCGGCTCTCGCGGGAGAAGAGCCCGCACCTCGCGGTCGGTGCCGCGGTCGAGCTGCACCGGCGCGGCGTGCCGGTGCGCCTCGACGTCTACGGCACCGGGCCGCACCGCGACGAGCTGGTCGCCCTGGCCGCCGAGGCCCCGGTGACCTTCCACGGCCACGTCGCGGGCCGCCGCGCGCTCGCCGAGCGGCTCGGCCGCGCCGACGTCGCGCTCTCGGTCTGCCCCGGCGAGACCTTCGGGCTGGCGGTCCTCGAGGCCCTGGCCTGCGGCACCCCCGTGGTCACGGCGTCGTACGGCGGCGCGCGCGAGCTCGTCGACGACGTGTGCGGCGCCTGGGGCCGCCCGGGCGCGGGTGACCTGGCCGACGCGGTGCTGGCGCTCGCCGCCCGGCCCGAGCACGTGGTGCGCAGCGCCGCCCGGGCCCGGGCCGAGGTCTTCGGCTGGGACCGGACCGTGCACGACATGCTCGCCGTGCACGCCGGCCTCAGGCCGGCAGCGAGGGACGTGCCGGCCGCCGGGGAGCCGGCAGGCCGGACGGCCTGACCGCCCAGGTCAGCGCGATCGCCAGACCCACCACCATGGTCAGGGTCAGCGCGATCGCCACGTGCAGGCCGCGCAGCTCGGAGTCGAGCGGGGCGGTGATCCCCAGGGCGAAGGAGAACCACAGCAGCAGCGCCAGCGCCCGCCCCCGCAGGTGGCAGGCCGCCGCCAGCGGCAGGCACCACAGGGCGTACCAGGGGTGCACGACGGGGCTCAGCAGGACCGTCGCCGTCAGGGCGAGGGCCGTGGTGCGCAGCGCCGCCGCGCCGTCGCCGGTGGGCGCGCCCAGCGCCAGCAGCACGACGAGGCCGACCGCCACGACCTGGGCGAGCAGCCGGGTGCCGGGCAGCAGCAGCTCGACGGTCGCGCTGAGGGCCAGCGGCGTGTGCACGGTGCCGGGGACCCCGAGCGCGTGCACCCAGCCGCTCCCGGTCCCGGCCACGACGCCGACCCCGACCAGCACCGCCACGCTGACCAGCCCCACCTGGGCCACCCGGCCCAGACGCTCGCGCAGGCCGGCCCCGGCGTGCAGGGTCACCAGCACCACCCCGAGGCAGACCAGCCCGCCGGGCAGCTTCACCGCGGCGGCCAGGCCGCCGGTGGCCGCTCCCAGCACCCACCCCCGCTCGGCCGCGACCACCAGGGCTGCGGCGCCCAGGCCCACCATCAGCAGGTCGTTGTGCAGGCCGCCGACCCCGTGGGCGAGCACCAGCGGGCTCGGCAGCACCAGCGCGGAGACGAAGGCGGGGTCGTGGCGGGTCCAGGCCGCCAGCCGCGGCAGCGCCCAGGCCAGCAGCGCCAGGCCCACCAGGGCCAGCAGCCGGTGCCCGACGACCATCGCCCAGGGGGAGTCGACGAGCCGCGCGGTGCCCGAGCCCCACAGCAGCGGCAGCGGGCCGTACGGCGTCGGGGTGGCCAGCCAGCGCGGGTCGACGGCCTCGACGACCGGCCCGGAGAGCACGCCGGGGCCCCAGGTGTAGGGGGAGAGCCCCAGCCGGGTCAGCTCGCCCTGGGCCGCGTAGCTCCAGCCGTCGCGGCTGAACAGGGGAGGGGCCACCAGCAGCGGCAGGACGAACAGCACGGTGGCGCGGCGCACGGCGTGCAGGTCGGCGTGCCCGTGCCCGGCGGCCCGCCACAGCCGGACCCAGGCGGCGCTGAGCAGCCCGAGGCCGCCGACCACCACCACGAGACCGCTCATCCGCCCGGGCATCGAGTGCCGCCAGGCGAGGTCGGCGACCCAGGAGCTGCGGGGGACGGCGCTGATCACGAGACCGCCGAGGAGCACGAGCACCGAGCCGACGACGCCCAGGCGCAGGGTGGTGAGGGAGGAGACCGCACGAGGGGTCGTGGTGGCGGGCACGGCCCGACGCTAGGGGCGCCCGGGGGCCGGTGGCGCACACCTCGGTGAACGCTGCGGCAACGCCGGGCGACCCGGCGCCGCAAGCGTTCGGCGCCCGTTCACCGGCCCTCCACGAGACCGCTCCGCAGACGTCGGCACCGGTGCCCACCGTGGGGTCCATGCGACTCACCGTGATCGGCACCGGCTACCTCGGCGCGACCCACGCCATCTGCATGGCGGTCCTCGGGCACGAGGTGCTCGCCCTCGACCGCGACCTCGACCGGCTCGAGGCCCTCGCCGGCGGACGGGTCCCCTTCCACGAGCCCGGCCTGCCCGAGATGCTGCGCAAGGCCCTGGACTCGGGGCGGCTGCGCTTCACCGACGACGTCGCGGAGGTGGCGGCCTTCGGCGACGTGCACTTCGTCTGCACCGGCACCCCCCAGCTGCCCGGCTCGATGGGCGCGGACCTCTCGCAGGTCGAGGGCGCGGTCACCGCGCTCGCGCCCCACCTCGAGCGCCCCTGCCTGGTGGTGGGCAAGTCGACGGTGCCGGTGGGCACGGCCGAGCGGTTGGCCGCGACGCTGGCCGCCCTGGCCCCGGCGGGCGAGGCGGCCGGGCTGGCCTGGAACCCCGAGTTCCTGCGCGAGGGCCACGCGATCGAGGACACCCTGCGTCCCTCGCGGCTCGTCCTGGGCGTCACCTCCGACGACGCCCGCGAGCGGCTGGAGGCGGCGTTCGCGCCGCTGCTGGCCGCCGGGGTGCCGTGCGTGGTCACCGACCTCGCGACCGCCGAGCTGGTCAAGGTGGCCGCCAACTCGTTCCTGGCCACCAAGATCTCCTTCATCAACGCCATGGCCGAGGTGTGCGAGGCGTCCGGCGCCGACGTGCACCAGCTCGCGGCCGCGCTCTCCCTCGACGACCGGATCGGGGGCCGGTTCCTCAAGCCCGGCCTGGGCTTCGGCGGCGGCTGCCTGCCCAAGGACATCCGGGCCTTCATCCACCGGGCCGAGGAGCTCGGCACCGGTCACAGCGTGCGGTTCCTGCGCGAGGTCGACGACATCAACCAGCGCCGGCGCGGGCGCACCGTCGAGCTGGTGCGCGAGGCCGCCGGCGGCGACCTGCGCGGGGTGCGCGTGTGCGTGCTCGGGGCCGCCTTCAAGCCGCACTCCGACGACGTGCGTGACGCGCCCGCCCTCGACGTGGCCCGTCGGCTGCACGAGGAGGGTGCGCGGGTGGTGGTGGTCGACCCGCAGGCCCTCGACAACGCCCGGCGCACCCACCCCGAGCTGGAGTACGCCGACTCGGCCCTCGAGGCCGCGGCGGGCGCCCACGTGGTCGCGCTGCTGACCGAGTGGGACCAGTTCCGCGGGCTCGACCCGGCCCGGCTCGGCGCGGTGGTCGAGCGCCGCGCGGTCGTCGACGCCCGCGGCGCCCTCGACCCGGTCGCCTGGCGGGCCGCCGGCTGGACCCACCGGGGCCTGGGCGCCGCCTGAGCGGCGGCCCGGGTGCCCGGCGCGGCCCGCCGCCCGGTCAGGCCCCGGCCGGGCGGATGTTCTGGTTGACGTGGAAGAAGTTGGTCGGGTCGTAGGCCGTCTTCACTTGCACCAGGCGCGCGTAGTTGCCGCGGTAGGCCGCCCGGACCCGGTCCTCGCCCTCGTCCATCATGAAGTTGACGTAGGCGCCGCCGGCCGAGGTCGGGTGCAGCTCGGACCAGTAGCTCCTGGCCCACTCGGTCATCGCGGCGTTGTCCGCCGGGTCGGGGCTGACCCCGACCATCACCCCCGCCCAGCCGCCCGAGCGGTAGGCGAACGCCGTGGCGTCCTGCGGCACCCGCGCCGCAGCCCCGTCGATGGGGTAGAGGTGCATCGTGGAGTGCCCGGTCGGCAGCGCCTCGCCGTACCTGCTGTGGACGTCGACGGCCTCGTCGCTGATGGACTCGTACATGTCGGCGCGCCAGTACCACTGCAGCCCGGCGGGGTAGAGGGCGTTGAAGGCCGACTGGAGCACGTTGAAGGGCATCTCGTGCATGCCCACCACGAGGGGCTCGCCGAAGGAGCGCACCGGGTCGAGCAGCTCGTCGGCGCGGTCGTGCGGGCCGGTGTAGCACCAGACGATGCCGCAGGCCTTGCGGCCCCACAGCTCCTCGGGGAAGGGCGCGGCCGGCGGGATGGTCATCACCCCGAACCAGCCGCTGAGCTCCTCGGGCAGCGAGGGCAGCAGCTCGCGGTACCACCGCAGCACCTCGGCGGTGTCACCGATGTCGTAGAGCACCGGGCCGCCGATGATCACGCCGCCCTCGCCGACCGGGTGGCAGCGGAACTCGAAGGAGGTGACGACGCCGAAGTTGCCGCCGCCGCCGCGCAGCGCCCAGAACAGGTCGGGGTGGTGCTCGGCGTCGGCCGTGACGAGCCGGCCGTCGGCGAGCACCACGTCGGCCGAGAGCAGGTTGTCCACCGTCAGCCCGTAGCGGCGGCTCAGGTAGCCGACCCCGCCGCCCAGGGTCAGGCCGCCGACGCCGGTCGAGCTGAGGAAGCCGGTGGGGGTGGCCAGGCCGAAGCCGACCGTGGCGTGGTCGACGTCCTGCCAGGTGCAGCCGCCGTCGACGCGCACCGTGGCCGTGGTCGGGTCGACGCGCACCGAGCGCATCAGCGACAGGTCGACGACCAGGGCGTCGTCCCAGACCCCCAGCCCGCCGGCGTTGTGGCCGCCGCCGCGGATGGCGAGGTCGAGGCCGTGCTCGCGGGCGAAGCCCACCGCGGCGACCACGTCGACGGTGTCGCGGCAGCGCGCGAGTGCCGCCGGCCGGCGGTCGATCATGCCGTTGTAGACGGCGCGGACCTCGTCGTAGGCGTCGTCGTCGGGCAGCACGAGCGGGCCGCGCAGCAGGGCCGTCAGCTCCTCCCAGGGAGGACGGTCGGCGCGCGTGCCGGGGCTGGTGGGTGCGGTCGTGGTCATCTCGGGTCTCCTGGTACGTCGTCGGGACGGGCCGGTGCCCGTCGGGGCCGACGCTAGGGAGCGGGGCGTTCAGCCAGCGTTCGCGTCGCGGCGAGAGAGTCGCGGCAGCGTTCGAGCAGCGCGGCGCTGCCGTGCTCGGCGGCCAGGGCGGCGGCCTGCTCGAGCAGCGGAGTCGCCTGCTCCGGCGCCAGCAGCCCGGCGCGCCGGCGCAGCACCTCGGGCAGCCACCACACGTCGGAGTGGGTGCGCGCGCTGACGGTGGCGGCGTCGAGCAGGGCCAGCGCCCGGTGCGGGTCGCCGGTGCGCTGGGCCACCAGGTCGAGCCAGTAGGGCATCCGGGTGAAGGCCCCGATGCGGCGCAGCCGGGCGAGGGCCGCCTCCATCCGGGCGGTGCCGGCCCCGTCGTCGGCGGCCCACCCGGCGAGCAGCTCGCCCCAGTCGGCGTAGTAGGCGAAGCCGTGGCGGCCGGACAGCTCGGCCAGCTCGTCGGTGCAGGCCAGCAGCCCGTCGGTGTCGCCGAGCAGCTGCTGGGTCAGGGCGGCGTAGCCGAGCGCGATGGTCAGGCTGTAGGGGTGCGCGAGGGCGCGGGCCCGGGCCACCGCCTCCTCGGCCCGCCGCCCGGCCGACGAGGCGTCGCCGAGCAGCCAGTGGGCGTGGGCGGACCAGGCGTGGGCGTGCACGGCGGGGTGGCTGCCGATGCTGAGCGACGCCTCGTCGGCCCCCAGGGTGGTGGCCTGCTCGAAGTGGACCAGCGACTCGCCCGGCGCGCCGAGCGAGAGCAGCGAGCCGGCGCAGGCGAAGTGCGCCTGCGAGCGAAGCAGGTCGCTGTCCGGGTCGCCCGGCCGGCCCGGCTCGACGAGGGCGAGGGCCCGCTCGGCCAACCCGTGCGCGCGGGGGATGTCGCCCTGCACGAACCGCGCGGCCCACAGGCCCACCAGGCCGTCGACGGTGGCGTCGAGCAGGCCCGCGTGCTCGGCCAGCTCGACCGCCCGGGTCAGGGTGGCGGCGAGCTCGGGGTCGGAGTAGCCGCGGGAGGCGTTCAGCGAGCGCGCCAGACCGGAGAGGGCGCGCAGCTCGCGCCGGTCGCGGCCCGGGCCCGCCGGCAGGTCGGCGACCAGGCGGGCCGTGCGCCGGTGCAGCCGGGCCGCGTCGGCGTGGGCGTAGACCGAGTCGGCCAGCTGCGCCGCGCGCTGGAAGAGCTCGCAGGCACGACGGGTGGCTCCCGCCCGGGCGTACTGCTCGGCCAGCTGGTCGGCGACCGGGTCGAGGTCGCCGGCATGCAGCTCCTCGAGCCCCGCCGCCACCCGGCGGTGCAGCAGCCAGCGGGTCGCCGGCGTCAGCTGGTCGTACGCCGCGCGGCGCAGCAGGTCGTGGGAGAAGTCGTAGCGCTCGCGGTGCACCGTCAGGATCCGCCGGCGCCACAGCTCGTCGACGGCACGCACCACCGCCTCGGGGGAGAGGTCGGAGGCGGCCACGAGCAGGTCGAGCGCCACGTCGCGCCCGACCGCGGCCGCCAGGTCGACGACGTCCCGGCACTCGGCGTCGAGGTCGTCGAAGCGGCTCCGCAGCAGCTCGCCGAGGTCCGGGGAGGCCACGTCGAGGTCCACCAGCCCCGGGTCGCGCCGCACCGCCTCGACCAGGTGCAGCGGGAAGCCCCCCGTCGCGGCGTGCAGGAGCCGAGCCTGCTCGGTCGAGGCCCCGGGGCACAGGCGCCGCAGCAGGGCGGCGCTCGCCGAGGGGCCCAGCGGCCGCAGGGCCAGCTCCCGCACCGGGGCTGCCGCGCGCGCACGGCGTACCCAGCCGTCGAGGCCGGGACCGGCGCCCAGGTCGCCGCTGCGGGCGGTCAGCACCAGCAGCAGCGGGCGGCGCGGGTCGTCGCTGCGCAGCAGGCCGAGCAGCTCGAGGGTCTCGAGGTCGCACCACTGCGCGTTCTCGAGGACCAGCACGACCACGCGCCCGGGCGGGCGCAGCGCCTCGGCGAGGCCGCGGGAGAACCGGTGGCGTCGCCAGGCGTCCACGACACCGCGGCCGCCGCCGCCGTCGGCGCTGCCCCCGCCGCCGGGCAGCAGGCGGTCGACCTCCTCGCGCCACGGGGCGGGCAGGGCCGCCAGCCACGGCTCGAGCGCCGGCTCGGCGAGCCACTGCGCCACCGGGGCCAGCGGGAGCGGGGCCGCGTGGGCGTAGCAGTGGGCGCCGGCCACGCAGGCCCCCGCCGCCGCGGCACGCTGCACCAGCTCGTCGACGAGACGCGTCTTGCCGACGCCGGGCTCGCCGGTGACCAGCACGGTGCGCACCGAGCCGCGCGCCGCGTCCTCCAGCGCCCGCTCGAGCCACGCCAGCTCGTCGGCGCGCCCCACCAGGCCCACCGAGGTGGGCTCCGGGGGCTTCGGCTCGGCGGCGGCCCGGTCGGCCACCAGCCGGTCGCGCAGCTCGCAGGTGGCCGGGTCGGGCCGCACGCCCAGCTGCTCCTCCAGCACGTCGGCGCAGCGGTGGAAGGTAGCCAGCGCCCCGGCCCGGTCGCCCTGCTCGGCCTGCAGCCGCATCAGGTCGCGGTAGGCGGTCTCGTCGAGCGGGTCGAGCGTGATGCGCCGCCGGGCGGCCCGCACCGCCAGGTCCCAGCGTCGCGCCGCGCCGGCGGCCACGGCCAGCGCGCCGCACAGCTCGCGGGCCCCGTCGACCAGGCCGGCGCGCTGGGTCAGCACCCACTCGTCGTACAGGCCGGGCAGCAGGTCGCCGCCGTACGCCGCGAGGGCGCGCTGGCCCTCGGCGAGCAGCGTGTCGGGGTCGTCGTGGGTGCCGTCGAGGGCGCGGGCCCGGCCGGCGAGGTGCTCGACCAGGTCGACCGCGACCTCCCCGGTCCCGACCCAGGTCAGGTCGGTGGCGGTGACGACCACCGAGGCGTCGGCGCCGGGGAGCCGGCGCAGCTGGTGCAGCTCGCGCCGCAGGTTGGTCAGGGCCTGCTGCTGGGCGGAGTCGGGCCAGAAGGCCTCGGCGATCCGGGAGCGCGGCTGGGGGCTGCCCGGGTGCAGCGCGAGGTAGGCGATCAGCGCGATCGTGCGCGACGAACGGGTCAGCACCTCGCCGGTCTCGTCGTCGACGGCGCTGCGCTCTCCCAGGACCCGCACGCGGAGCATGCCTACGAGACTGCGCCTCCCACGCCGCCGCGTCGAGCCTGGGCCCGGACCGGTCCGCGCGCGCCGCCACAGGATCCCTAGCATGGGGGACATGACGCAGCAGCCGTTCTCCCGTCCCGGTGCGATCGACCTCTCCGCCCTCAAGCGCCCCGCCCAGGCGCCGCCCGCCCAGCCCGGCGCCCCCGGCGCCCCCGGCGCCCCCGGTGCCGGCGCAGGCGCCAGCAGCGCCGGTGGTGCCGGTGGTGCGGGGGCCTACGCCGTGCAGGTCGACGAGCAGAACTTCCAGACCACCATCGAGTCGTCGATGACCGCCCCGGTGCTGCTGGCCTTCTACTCGCGCACCCAGCTGCCCGAGAGCGGCCAGATGGCCGACGACCTCGCGACGCTGGCCGACGAGTTCGACGGCCGCTTCCTGGTCGGCCTCGTCGACGTCGACACCTCCCCGCAGATCGCCCAGGCCGTGCAGGTCCAGTCGCTGCCCTACGTGGTGGCCGTGCTCGAGGGCCGCCCGGCGCCGCTGCTGCAGGACGTCGTGCCGCTCGAGGAGCTGCGGGGCGCGCTGACCCAGGTCGTGCAGCAGCTCACCGCGCAGGGGATGACCGGGCGCCACCAGCCGCGTGCGGGCGCCCCGGCCGGCGACGAGGGCGAGGCCGAGCAGGTCGACCCCCGCTACGCCGCCGCCCAGGACGCGCTGGGCTCGGGCGACATCGACCTCGCGGTCGCGGAGTACCAGAAGCTCGTCGACGCCAACCCCGCCGACGCCGAGGCCGTCGCCGGCCTGGCGATCGCCAAGGTCATGCAGCGCACCCAGGGCGTCGACCTGCACGCCGCGCGGGCCGCGGCGGCGGCGAACCCCGACGACGTCGAGGCGCAGACGCTCTGCGCCGACCTCGACCTGGCCGGCGGCCACGTCGAGGACGCCTTCAACCGCCTGGTCGACCTCGTGCGCCGCACCAGCGGCGACGACCGCACCAAGGCCCGCGAGCACCTCCTGGGTCTCTTCGCCGCCGTCGGCAACGACGACGAGCGGGTGCTGCGCGGGCGCGGCAACCTGGCCAACGCCCTCTTCTGAGCAGGCCCGAGGTCATGGCCCTGCTCGACGGCGTCGCCGGGGCGGCGTACGTCGGGCGCGGGCTGGCGACCTGGCGGCGCCGGCCCGGGCTGATGCTGCTCGGCGCGGTGCCCGCGCTGCTGGTGCTGCTGGTGGTCCTGGCGGCGCTGGTCGCGCTCCTGGTCAACCTCGGCGACCTCGTCGCCTGGGCCACGCCGTTCGCCGACGGGTGGGCCGAGGCGCTGCGCGGGCTGCTGCGCCTGGGGCTCGGGCTGCTGGTGCTGGTCGGCTTCCTGGTGCTCACCTCGGTCACCTTCACCGCCGCCACGCTGACGGTCGGGGACCCCTTCTACGCCCGGATCTGGCGCGAGACCGAGGCCTGGCTCGGCGGACCGGTGCCGACCTCGGGGCTCTCGGCCTGGCGCTCGATCGCCGACTCCCTGGTGCTGGTCGCGCTCGGGCTGGCGACCGCCCTGGGCGTGCTGCTCGTGGGGCTGCTGCCGGTCGTCGGCGCGGTCGTCGGCGCCGTGGCCGGCCTCGCGGTCTCCGGCTGGCTGCTGGCCGGGGAGCTGCTGGCCCGCCCCCTGGAGGCCCGGGGCATGGACCGGGTGCAGCGCCGCGACCTGCTGCGCGGGCACCGGGCGCGGGTGCTGGGTTTCGGGATGGCCACCCAGGCGTGCTTCCTGGTGCCGCTCGGCGCGGTGGCGGTGATGCCCGCCGCCGTCGTCGGCGCCACCGTCCTGGCCCGCGACCTCCTCACCCGTCCCATATCTCCCGCTGACCCGGCGCAAACCTCGCGCTGACCCGGCGCAAACCTCGCGCTGACCCGGCGCAAACCTCGCGCTGACCCGTCGCAAACCTCCCGCTGACCCGTCGCAAATGTCGCGCTGACCCGGCCCGAAGTCGCACCGACCCGGCCTCAGCGCGCTCGATCGCGCCGGGGTGGTGGGAGTTCTGGAAGGATGTCGCCGTGCTCCCTTCCTCAGGTCGGACCGGGGCGTCCGGTCCGGACGTTCGCCGTGCCCTCATCGTCCACAGCGGCGGGGTGCACGTGCTGGCCGCGGCGCGCTCGCTGAGCGCAGCCGGCTGGGAGGTCGGGGTGGCCGCCTCGCACGGGCGGCCGACGTACTCGCGCGCGGTGCGCCACGACCACGAGGTGCCTCCCCCCGAGGCCGACCCCGACGCCTTCGTCGCCGCGCTGGCGCGGCTGGTGGCCGAGCACGGCTACGACGTCGTCTTCGGCGCCGACGACATCGAGGTGCTGCTGGTCTCGGCCCGCCGCGACGAGATCGGGTGCGTGGTGCCCTACGGCGAGCACGCCGACGTCGTGGCCGCGGTCGACAAGCTGGCCCTGGTCGAGGCGGCCCAGCGCGTCGGGCTCTCGGCGCCGCGCACCGTGACCGCGACCGCCGAGGCGCTGGAGACGGTCGACGGCCCGGTCGTGGTCAAGGCCCGGCTGCACTGGGACCCCACCGCCGGTGGCAGCGCGCGCCACCTGATGGCCCGGGTGTGCGTCGGTCGTGAGGAGGCGCAGCAGGTGGCGCGGCTGATGAGCGCCGCCGGCGGCGAGCCGCTGCTCCAGGAGGTCGTCGACGGTCGGCTCTCGGCGCTGAGCGTCGTCGTCGACCGACAGGGGCGCCTGCTCGGGGCGGTGCAGCAGTGGAGCCCGCGGCTCTCGGGGCGGCTCACCAGCTCGCGGGCCGTGACCGTCCCCGTCGACCCCGACCTGCTCGCCGGCGTACGACGGCTGCTCGCGGAGCTGGGCTGGTGGGGGTTGGCGAACCTGCAGTTCATGACGGCGCCCGGCGGGGAGCCCCAGCTCATCGACCTCAACGGCCGCTTCTACGGCAGCCTCGCGCTGGCCGTCGGCAGCGGTGTCGCCCTGCCCGACCTGTGGGCGCGGGCCGCGCTCGGCGACGACGTCACCCCGGCCGGGCCCGGCCGGGTGGGGGTGCGCTTCCAGTCGTTCTTCGAGGACCTGTCACGGGCGCGGGTCGAGCGCCGTGGGGGCCTGGCCCGCGACGTGCTGTCGACGCTGGCGCAGGCGCCGGGCTCGGTGCACCCGCACGCCCGGCTGCGCGACCCGGGGCCGGTGCTGGCGGTGCTCCGGAACAGGTGGCGCGATGGCTGACGGACCTGGTCGACGCGCCCGCCTGGTGCCGCTGCGCGACGTCGACACCGCGCTGCGCGACGCCTGGCACGACCTGGCCGGTCGAGCCGTCGAGCCCAACCCCTACGTCGAGCCCGGCCCGGTGCTCGCGGCCGCCCGGCACCTGCCCGCCGGCGCCGACGCCGAGCTGCTCGTGGTCGAGCGGGGCGGCACGCTCGAGCTGGCGCTGCCGGTGCTCCGCTCGCGCTCCTACCGTCGGGTCCCCGTGCCGACCTACCGGGCCTGGGGCCACGACGACTGCTTCCTCGAGACCCCGCTGCTCGACAGCCCCGACCCCGAGGCCACCTGGCGCAGCGCCCTCGCCCGGCTCGCCACCGGTGCGAGCGGCTGGCTGTCCTTCGAGCAGCTGCCCGGCGACGGCCCGGTGCGTACGGCGCTCGAGGGCGCCCTCGCCTCACGCGCGGCGCCGGTGGAGCTGGCCTGCACCGACCGGCCGGTGGTGCACCGCCGCGCCGAGCCGACGTACCTCGACGGGCGGTTGAGCTCGTCGCGCCGGCGCCGGCTCGGGCGCTGGGGACGGCGCCTCGAGCGCGAGCTCGGCGCCCCGGTCGGGCTGGAGGAGCGGTCCGCCGAGGACCCCGAGGCCGCCGTCGCGCGCTTCCTGGCCCTGGAGGCCGCCGGCTGGAAGGGCGAGTCGGGCACCGCGCTGGCCGCCGACCCGGCTCGCGGGGCCGCCTTCACCGAGACCTTCGTCGAGGCCGCGGCCCGCGGCAGGGCCCAGCTGTGGGAGCTGCGCGGCGGCGACACGGTCGTGGCGGCGCTGTGCGTGCTGGTCGGCGGTGACGGTGCCTTCCACGTCAAGACCGCCTTCGACGAGGCCTTCGCCTCGACCTCGCCCGGGCTGCAGCTCGAGGTCGCGGTGCTCGAGGCCTTCCACGACGACCCCGCGCTCGGGTGGATCGACTCGGGCTCGGTCGAGGACCCCGCCAGCCCCTCGACGATGCTCTACCCCGACCGCCGGCAGCTCGACACGCTGGTCGTGCCGCTGCGCGGTCGCGTGGCACTCGCCCCGGCGCTCGCGCTGCGCGCCACGATGCGGTGGCGCGACCGGCGCTCCGAGGCCGAGCACTGACATGGACCCGGCAGCGGTCGAGCTCGTGCTCGCGGGGATCACTCGCGACGTGGGGACGCACCTGCTGCTGTGGCGCGGCGAGGACCTGACCGGCAACGACCTCGACGTGGTCGTCCTGCCCGGCGGCGGTGCCCCGGTGGCCCGGGCGCTGCGCGCGGCCGGCCTGGTCCCGGCGCCCCAGGACCCCGGCCGGGTGCTGTGGCGCCGACTGCCCGACCTCGACGTGGTCGTGGACGTGCTGGCCGACCACGCGTGGCCGGCGATGTACCCGCCGCTGCCCGACGTACGACGACGCGCGGCGCCGGGGACGCTGGGCCTGCTCGTGGCGGCCCCGGTCGACCGGGTGCTGGTGCACGCTGCGGAGGCGGTGGCGGGACGCCCGTGGTCGCGCTGCGCGACCCGGGTGCGCTCGGTGCTCGAGGCCTCCGGGGAGGCGGCCGAGGTCCTGGCCGCCGCGCGGGCGGTCGACCCGGCCCTGGGCCGGATCGCGGGGCTGGCGTGGTCGGGTGACCCGGCGACGGCGGAGCACCTGGGCGCCCAGGAGGTGGCCCGGGCGCTGGCCGGCTCGGCGCGCGCCCGCCGCGCCGCCCGCACCCGGCTGGTCGGTGAGCCCGTCACGAGGCCCGCGACGCCCCCGGTCGCGCGTCCGCGGATGATCGCCCTCAGCGGCATGGACGGCGCCGGCAAGTCCACGGCGTCGCTGGCCCTGCTCGACCACTTCGAGCGGCTCGACGAGGCCGCCCTGGTCCACTGGACGCGGGTGGGGGCCGACCTCGGGCTGCTCGTGCACGTCGGCCGGGTCGCGCGGCGGCTGCTGCGCCGCGACCGCTGGGTGTCGGTGGCCGTCGAGGACCCGCAGGGCGGGAGCGCCGAGGCGCCGAGCGGGCAGGCGAGCGGGGCTGCGGGAGCGGCCGTCGAGCGCCGCGGCGGGCTCCTCGACGGGGTGTGGGTGCTGGCGGTCGCGCTGTCCAGCGTGCGCGCGGCCCGGCACGCGGGCCACCTGCGGCGCTCGGGCGTGCACGTGGTCTGCGACCGGTGGCTGCTCGACGCGCTCGTCGACCTGCGCCTGCGCTACGGCCGCCACCGGGTGGCCGAGTGGCTGCTGCGCCGCGGCTTCCCCCGCCCCGACGTGGCGGTGCTGCTGCGCGTCGAGGCCCGGGCGGCCGCCGTACGCAAGCCGGGCGACCAGCCGCTCGTGGTGCTGGAGGCCATGGCCCGCCTCTACGACGAGCTCACGCCGCGTGCCGGCGTGGTGGTCGTCGACGCCGCCCGTGCCGACACCGACGTGCTCGCCGAGGTGCTCCGCGCCGGGTCGGCGTGAGATCTGCGCCGGGTCAGCGCGAAGTATGCGCCGGGTCAGCGTGAAGTCTGCGCCGGGTCAGCGTGAAGTATGCGCCGGGTCGGGGTGGCTGCGCCCGCTCTCGGTGTACGCCGCCGCGCCGGGCGAGCCCGCCGCGCTGGCCAGCGCCGCCTCGATGCGGCGTGCGGTGAACTCGGCGGCGTGCTCGTGGACCTCGGCGAGGGTGCAGAACCGGGCGCTGCGGATCTCGCGGACCTGCTCGACGATCTGCTCGGTGATCGAGGCGTCGTGCTCGCCGCCGTCGAAGACCAGGCAGATGGCGTCGTCCCAGCCGCCCCAGGTGGGCAGCCAGTCGGTGAGCAGCAGGCGGCCGGCGGGGATCTCGAGGGCCAGCTCCTCGGTGACCTCGCGGGCCACCGCGACCTGGGGCGACTCGCCGACCTCGACGACGCCGCCGGGCAGGTCCCAGTCCTGCTTGTAGGTCAGCTGGCACATCAGCACCCGCCCGTCGTGGTCGCGCACCAGCATCTGGCTGATCGCGCGCTTGCGGGGCAGGAACGAGTTGAGCAGCGCGCGGAAGGCCCCGGGCTCGCTCAGCGGCGGGTCGGTGGCCAGCCGGGCCAGCACGACGTACCCCTCGGTGGTGCTCTCGCCGGGCACCACCCGCTCGACGCCCTCGCGGCGCAGGCCGGCGCGGGTGGCCACCCGCAGGGCGCCCTCGGCGTCGACGGGGATGCGCGACTCGACCCGGGAGACGCCCAGGCCGCCCTCGTGCTCGGCGGTCAGCGACCAGTCGACCAGCACCCGCAGCGCCCGGGTCGCGTAGCCGCGGCCCCGGTGGGCGTCGTCGAGGCCGCCCTCGAGCCACACCGTCGTGGCGTCCTTGCGGACCACCACCAGGCTGCCGACGCTCTCGTCGTCGACGACGACCGTGAAGGCCAGCGCCGCGTCCTTGTCGACGGCCATCGGGTGGTCGGTCGGCGCCGAGGGCCGCAGGGTGACCGTGCCGTCGGTGAGGGTGGGGTGCTCGTGGGTCACGCCGCCACCCTAGCCAGGCACCTCGCGCCGCAGCCGCGGGCGCTCAGGCGCGCGCCCGCAGCCACACGGTCGCCAGCGGCGGCACCGAGATCTCGGCGTGCGCCGGCTGCCCGTGGTGCTCGCCCTCGACCGCGGTGACGGCGCCGTAGTTGCCCACGCCCGAGCCGGTGTAGCCCTCGGCGTCGGTGTTGAGCACCTCGTCCCACTCACCGACCGACGGCAGCGCCAGCCGGTAGCCGTGGTGCGGCACGGCCGAGAAGTTCGAGACGCACACGAGGTCGGGCTCGCCCGGGGCCCGGCGCACGAACGAGAAGGTGTTGCGCCCGGCGTCGTTGCCGTCGAGCCACATGAAGCCCTCGGGGGAGTGGTCGCGCGCCCACAGCGCCGCCGTGTCGGCGTACGTGCGGTTGAGGTCGCGCACCAGGCTCTGCACGCCGCGGTGCTCGGGGTGCTCGAGCAGCCACCAGTCGAGCTCGCGGGCCTCGGCCCACTCCGACTCCTGGCCCATCTCGGTGCCCATGAAGAGCAGCTGCTTGCCGGGGTGGGCCCACATGTAGCCCAGGTAGGCGCGCAGGTTGGCCAGCTGCTGCCAGCGGTCGCCGGGCATCTTGCGCAGCATCGAGCCCTTGCCGTGCACGACCTCGTCGTGGCTGATCGGCAGCACGTAGTTCTCGGAGAAGGCGTAGACGAGCGAGAAGGTCATCTCGCCGTGGTGGTAGGCGCGGTGCACCGGGTCGTTGGCCATGTAGGCCAGCGAGTCGTTCATCCAGCCCATGTTCCACTTGAAGCCGAAGCCCAGGCCGTCGTGCTCGGTGGGGCGGGTCACGCCCGGCCACGAGGTCGACTCCTCGGCGATCGTCACCACGCCGGGCACCCGGCGGTAGACGGTCGCGTTCATCTCCTGCAGGAACTGCACGGCCTCGAGGTTCTCGCGCCCGCCGTGGATGTTGGGGCTCCACTCGCCCTCCTCGCGGGAGTAGTCGAGGTAGAGCATCGAGGCCACGCCGTCGACGCGCAGGCCGTCGGCGTGGAACTCCTCGCACCAGTAGACGGCGTTGGCGTAGAGGAAGTTGCGCACCTCGCGCCGCCCGAAGTTGAAGATGTGGCTGCCCCACTCCTTGTGCCAGCCGCGCTGGGGGTTGGGGTCCTCGTAGAGGGGGGTGCCGTCGAAGCGGGCCAGCGCCCACTCGTCGGTGGCGAAGTGGCCCGGCACCCAGTCGAGGATCACGCCGACGCCGGCCTGGTGCAGCCGGTCGACCAGCAGCCGGAAGCCGTCGGGGTCGCCGAAGCGGGCGTCGGGGGCGAAGTACGACGTGACGTGGTAGCCCCACGAGCCGCCGAAGGGGTGCTGCATCACCGGCATCATCTCGACGTGGGTGAAGCCGAGGTCGGAGACGTAGGCGACCAGGTCGTCGGCCATCTGCTCCCACGACCACATCGACTGGTCGTAGTTCTTCTTCCACGAGGCCAGGTGCACCTCGTAGACGCTCATCGGGGCCTCGACCGCGGCCTTCTCGGCGCGCGCGGTCATCCAGGCGTCGTCGCCCCAGGTGTAGGAGGACTCGAAGACGCGCGAGGCGGTGCTCGCGGGCTTCTCGGCCCAGGCCGCCATCGGGTCGGCCTTGTCGCGCCACTGGCCGTCGGGGCCCAGCACCGCGAACTTGTACGACGTACCGCTGCCGACGTCGGGCACGAACAGCTCCCAGACGCCCGAGGTGCCGAGCTGGCGCATCGGGTGCTCGCGGCCGTCCCAGGAGTTGAAGTCGGCCTTGACCCGCACGCCGCGCGCGGCGGGCGCCCAGACGGCGAAGGAGGTGCCGGTGACGCTGCCGCCGGGGGTGCCGGGGGCGTCGTAGTGGTGCACGTGCGCGCCGAGCACGGTCCACAGCTGCTCGTGGCGGCCCTCGTTGATCAGGTGCAGGTCCATCTCGCCCAGGGTGGGCAGGAACCGGTAGGGGTCGTCGGAGTCCCACGGCTCGCCCTCGTAGCTGACCGAGAGCGTGTACGCCGGCACCTCGGCGACCGGCAGCACCCCCACCCAGACGCCGTGGTGCTCGTGGTCGAGCGGGGTCTCGCCCCACTCGCCGCACACCGTGACCGAGGAGGCCAGCGGCCGCAGCACGCGCACCGTGACCGCACCCTCGTGGGGGTGCGGGCCGAGGACGGCGTGGGGGTGGCCGTGCTCGCCGCGCACGAGCTGGTCGAGCTCGTCGTGGCTGACGGGCTTGGCGGTGGTGCTCACGGGCTGCTGCGGGGTCATGGTGCTCCGATCTCGGCGACGGCCTGGAGCGGGATGTCCACCCAGGTCGGCCGGTTGCGGGTCTCGTAGACGGTCTCGTAGACGGCCTTGTCGGCGACGTAGGCGTCGAGCAGGGTCCGCTGCTGGTCGCTGATGTCGCCCTCGGCGTAGGCGTAGAGGAAGTGGTTCTTGCTGCGGTTGGCCCACTCGGCGGCCTTGGCGGCGCGCACCTCCGAGCCCTCGGGGTCGTCCTCGGCCCAGGTGCGCTCGACCACGCGCGGGGCGTAGTCGAAGGAGCGCAGCATCCCGGCGACGTCGCGCCAGGGGGAGTCGGGCAGCAGCCGCTCGTGCAGCGGCTTGGCCGGCTCGCCCTCGAAGTCGACGATCTTCCAGCCCAGCGCGGTGCGCAGGGTCTGGCCCAGGTGCAGGTCGCCGTGCACCCGGTGCACCGGGACCTCGCCCAGGTCGCCGACCCGGGCGAAGAGCGCCTCCAGCCCGGCGCGGTGCTGCTCGAGTCCGGGGGCCGCGGCCAGCGCCGGCGGCAGCCGGCCGGCCATGGTCGCCGCCACGTCGGCGCCGGGCACCGTCGAGGTCGGGAAGTGCTCGGCCATCAGGGCGTGCACCTCGCGCAGCGTGCGGCCCAGCCGGGTGGCCTCGCCGGCGAAGTCGCCGCCGGCCTCGGAGGCGTGCAGCTCGGGCTGGCGGAAGAGGTCGCGCACGCTCGAGAGCGCCAGGTCCCAGCCGTCGGAGGCGGTGCGCAGGAACTGCTGGAGCATCGCCAGCTGCATCACCCCGCCCGAGCCGGGGTCGTCGGTGTGGTCGTCGCCGCCGCGCTGCTCGGGGTCGACCCAGTCGAGCCAGCCGTAGAGGGCGGCGACGTCGGGGGAGCCGACCCGGCTCAGCACCTCGTGCACCTGCACGTCGGGGTTGACCCCCGGCGTGACCTTGCGGAAGACCTTCATCAGCGCGTCCTCGCCGAAGGCCACCGAGGAGTTCGACTGCTCACCGGAGAAGAGCGTCGAGTGGGTCTCGAGGTCGAGGTCGTGGCCGGGCAGCCGGTGGAAGGCCAACGAGCTGTCGTCGTCGACCAGGTTGCCGCCGGGCTCGGTCGCGGCCCGGTCGAAGGAGCGCAGCCAGCAGGCCATCGCCTCGCGGTCGTGCAGGGCGTCGTAGCCGTGCAGCCGGCCGCGCGCGGGGTCCTCCCAGGTGGCGATGTGGGCGTGCTCGAGCCGCTCCTGCGCCTCGCCGTACAGGGCGATCGGCACCTGGTAGTGCTCCACCTTGTCGGGGGCCTCGGGCCCCACGTCGTCGTAGGTCACCTCGGCCAGGCACAGCAGGACCAGCGGCCCGCCCGGCACCGCCCCGGGCACCGTGCCCACGCGGCGTACGCCGGTGACGGCCAGCGGGCGGCCCTTGCCGCCGAACCAGCGGGTGCGGGCCAGGTACTCGACGAAGACCTGCGGGTCGGGGGCGGCGGGCAGGCCGTCGCCGCTCGTGGGGGTGCTCGTCTGGTCGCTCACAGCAGCTGACCCTCCTCGTGGTGCTCCGGCGTGGTGAGCCGGAACCAGTAGAAGCCGTAGCCGGCGAGCGTGAGCAGGTAGGGCAGCTCGCCGATCTCGGGGAACGGCACGCCGCCGATGATCTCGATCGGGCGGCGGCCCTCGAAGCGGCGCAGGTCGAGCTCGACCGGCTGGGGGAAGCGCGAGAGGTTGTTGACGCAGAGGATCACGTCCTCGTGGCCGTCCTCGTCGGTGTGCTCGCGCACGTAGGACAGCACGGTGGAGTTCGAGCCGCCGAGGTCGTGGAACTCGCCGAGGCCGAACGCCGGGTGGTGGCGGCGGGCCTGGAGCATCCGGCGGGTCCAGTGCAGCAGCGAGGAGGGGTTCTCCATCTGCGCCTCGACGTTGACCGACTCGTAGCCGTAGATGGCGTCCTGGACCACCGGCAGGTCCAGGCGGCCGGGGTTGGCCGAGGAGAAGCCGGCGTTGCGGTCGGAGGTCCACTGCATCGGGGTGCGCACGCCGTCGCGGTCGCCGAGCCAGATGTTGTCGCCCATCCCGATCTCGTCGCCGTAGTAGAGGACGGGGGAGCCGGGCAGGCTCAGCAGCAGCGCGTTGAACAGCTCGATCTGGTTGGTGTCGTTGTCGAGCAGCGGGGCCAGGCGCCGGCGGATGCCGATGTTGGCCTTCATCCGCGGGTCCTTGGCGTACTCCGACCACATGTAGTCGCGGTCCTCGTCGGTGACCATCTCGAGGGTCAGCTCGTCGTGGTTGCGCAGGAAGATGCCCCACTGGCAGTTGTGCGGGATCGCGGGGGTCTGCTCGAGGATCTCCGAGATCGGGTAGCGCGACTCCCGGCGCACCGCCATGAAGATGCGCGGCATCACCGGGAAGTGGAAGGCCATGTGGCACTCGTCGCCGCCGGACTCGAAGTCGCCGAAGTACTCCACGACGTCCTGGGGCCACTGGTTGGCCTCGCACAGCAGCACCCGGCCGGGGTACTCCTCGTCGACGATGCGGCGCACCTTCTTGAGGAACTCGTGGGTCTCGGGCAGGTTCTCCCCGTCGGTGCCGGGGCGCTCGTAGAGGTAGGGCACCGCGTCGAGGCGGAACCCGTCCAGGCCCATGTCGAGCCAGACCTTCATCGCCTCGATCATCGCGTCGTGCACGGCGGGGTTGTCGAAGTTCAGGTCGGGCTGGTGGTGGAAGAACCGGTGCCAGTAGTACTGCTGGCGCACCGGGTCCCAGGTCCAGTTCGACGGCTCGGTGTCGACGAAGATGATCCGCGCGTCCTGGTAGAGCTCGTCGGTGTCGGACCAGACGTAGAAGTCGCCGTACGGCCCGTCGGGGTCCGAGCGGCTGGCCTGGAACCACGGGTGCTGGTCGCTGGTGTGGTTCATGACGAAGTCGATGATCACGCGGATGCCGCGCTCGTGGGCGGCGTCGAGGAAGTAGTGGAAGTCCTCCATCGTGCCGATCGCCGGGAGCACCCCGGTGTAGTCGGCCACGTCGTACCCGCCGTCGCGCAGCGGGCTGGGGAAGAACGGCGGCACCCACAGGCAGTCGACGCCGAGCCACTCCAGGTAGTCGAGCTTCTCCACCAGGCCGCGGAAGTCGCCGGTGCCGTCGCCGTTGGAGTCGCGGAAGGAGCGGACCAGGACCTCGTAGAAGACCGCCGACTTGAACCAGTCGGGCGTCGCGTGCGCGGCGTGGCCGACGTCGACACCGGAGTCGGTGTGGCCGTCGACGACCGGGTCGTCGCCCAGCGGCGGCCCGTCGGCGTGGGTGACCTGCGCCCCGTGGTCCTGCGAGGTGGGGTGGGGGTCGTTCACGCGGTCCTCCTGACGCTCAGCACGTGAGCGGGTTCGTGGTGGGGGTCGAGGCGCACGTAGTTGTGCTGGCTCCAGCTCCAGGCCTCGCCGGTGATCTCGTCGTGGACGACGTAGGAGTCGCCCCAGTCCATGCCCAGGCTCGGCAGGTCGATGTGCACCGTGGTCTCGCGGGTGGCGTGCGGGTCGAGGTTGACCACCACGATCACGGTGTCGCTGGTGGGGTCGCCGGCCACGGCCTGCTTGCTGAACACCAGCACGTTCTCGTCGTCGCTGCCGTGGACGACCACGGTGCGCAGCAGCTGCAGCGCCCGGTGCTGGCGGCGCAGCTGGTTGAGCCGGGTCAGGTACGGCGCGAGGGTGCGGCCCTCGGCCTCGGCGCCCTCCCAGTCGCGGATGCGGATCTGGTACTTCTCCGAGTCCAGGTACTCCTCGCTGCCGGGCTTGACGGCCACGTGCTCGTACAGCTCGTAGCCGGCGTACACGCCCCAGGTCGGGGAGCCGGTGGCGGCCAGGACCGCGCGGATCTTGAACGCCGCCGGGCCGCCGTACTGCAGGAACGCGTGCAGGATGTCGGGGGTGTTGACGAAGAAGTTGGGCCGCATCAGGTGGTCGGTCTCGGTGGCGAGCTCGGTGAGGTACTCCTCGATCTCCCACTTCGCGGTGCGCCAGGTGAAGTAGGTGTAGCTCTGCTGGAAGCCCACCGCGCCGAGCCCGCGCATCATCGCCGGGCGGGTGAAGGCCTCGGCCAGGAAGATCACGTCGGGGTCGGTGCGGCGCACCTCCTCCAGCAGCCACTCCCAGAAGGCCACCGGCTTGGTGTGCGGGTTGTCGACGCGGAAGATCCGCACGCCGTGCGACATCCACAGCTTCACGATCCGCAGCACCTCGCGGCGGATGCCCTCCGGGTCGTTGTCGAAGTTGACCGGGTAGATGTCCTGGTACTTCTTCGGCGGGTTCTCGGCGTAGGCGATGGAGCCGTCGGCGCGGGTGGTGAAGAACTCGGGGTGCTCGGTGACCCACGGGTGGTCGGGCGCGGCCTGGAGCGCGAGGTCGAGCGCGACCTCGAGGCCGAGCCCACGAGCCCGCGCCACGAAGGCGTCGAAGTCGTCGAAGTCGCCCAGGTCGGGGTGGATCGCGTCGTGCCCGCCGTCCTTCGACCCGATCGCCCACGGCGAGCCGGTGTCGTCGGGGCCCGGGGTCAGGGTGTTGTTGGGGCCCTTGCGGTTGACCTCGCCGATCGGGTGGATCGGCGGCAGGTAGATGACGTCGAAGCCCATCTCGGCGACCGCGTCGAGCCGCTTCGCCGCGGTGCGCAGCGTGCCGCTGGTGACCTTGCCGGTCTTCTCGTCGCGGGTGGCGCCCTCGGAGCGCGGGAAGAACTCGTACCAGGAGCCGAAGAGCGCGCGCTCGCGGTCGGCGTACGCCGGGAAGGGGCCCTCGACGCTGATCAGCTCGCGGATGGGGTGCTCCTCGAGCACCGCCAGCAGGGCGGGGTCCTGGAGCGCGGCGAGCCGGGCCTCGGCGGGCCGCGAGGTGTCCTGGGCGGCTGCGACCGCGGCGCCCAGCACCTCGCGGGCGGGGTCGACCCTCGGCAGTTCGGCCAGCACCTTCTCGAGCAGCAGGCGGCCCTCGGTGAACATCAGCTCCACGTCGACGCCGGCAGGGATCTTGAGGCCCGCCGCGTGCTGCCAGGTGGCCAGCGGGTCCGACCAGGCCTGCACCTCGAAGGTCCAGGCGCCCTCCGCGTCGGGGGTCACCCAGGCGAGGTAGCGGTCGGGCGGATCGGCCAGCTTGCGCATCCGCACCGGTGCGGCGCGGCGCCCGTCGGGCCCGGTCAGCACCACCTCCGCCGACAGCTTGTCGTGCCCCTCGCGGAACACGGTGGCGGCGACGGGAAAGGGTTCACCGACGGTCGCCTTCGCCGGCTGTCGACCGAGGTCGACCAGCGGCGTGACGTCCATGACAGGGATGCGTCCGACCATGCCTCCACCCTTCCGGCCCACGCCCCCACCTGCAAGCCGCCACCAGGGTGAGAGACCCACGACCCACGCATCCAGCAGTGACGAGCACCACCCGGCAGCACCCCCGAGCCCCGGCAGTGCCACCGTTGGTCGAGCAGTGAGGAGCGCCGGCGACGAACGTCGCCGAGACCCGGTCACGTGCCCGCGGGCCGTACCGATGTCGTTGGTCGAGCAGTGAGGAGCGCCAGCGACGAACGTCGTCGAGACCCGGTGAGTGGCGCACCCGCCGTACGCCGTGTGGTTGCGGGGTCTCGGCGACGCTCGAGCCTTCGGCCCTCGCTGCTCGACCGACGACGAAGACTGCGTTGGTCGAGCAGTGAGGAGCGCCAGCGAGGAGCGTCGCCGAGACCCGGTGAGTGGCGCGCCCGCCGTACGCCGTGTGGTGGCGGGGGTCTCGGCGACGCTCGAGCCTTCGGCCCTCGCTGCTCGACCTACGGGGGGAGCGCGAGCGACGCGTGCCCGTCGAGGCCCGGTGACGTGCCCGCTCGTCGTACGACGAGGACTCCCGCCGTTGGTCGAGCAGTGAGGAGCGCCAGCGACGAACGTCGCCGAGACCCGGTGACGTGCCCACTCGTCGTACGCCATGGGGCTGAGGGGGTCTCGGCGACGCTCGAGCCTTCGGCCCTCGCTGCTCGACCGACGGACAGGAGCGTCAGCGAGGAGCGTCGCCGAGACCCGGTGACCGGCCCACCTGTCCTGCACAGCCCCGCTGAGCCGCAGCGCTGTCCTGAGCCTCGCCGCCACCTGGAGCGCCCAGCCGTGGATCAGGACAGCGTCCATGCCATGGCCTGGACCTACATCCTCGAGTGCGCCGACGGCTCGTTCTACGTCGGCAGCACCACCGACCTCGAGCGCCGCATCAGCCAGCACGACCGCGGAGAGGGAGCTGAGTACACCACACCCAGTCGACGTCGTCCGGTGCGGCTGGTCTGGGCGGTTCAGTTCCAGCGGAGGGACGAGGCCTACGCCTATGAGAAGCGGATCCAGGGATGGAGCCGGGCGAAGCGGATCGCCCTGATCGACGGACGGTACGACGACCTGCCCGCGCTCGCGCGGGGCCGGTGTCGGCGTCCCCTGGCTGAGGACGTGCCGTGACTCAAGGGGTCTCGGCGACGCTCGAGCCTCCGGCCCTCGCTGCTCGACCAACGGCGGTGCCCTCGCTGCTCGACCGACGGTGGGGTCCTTGCTGCTCGACGTACGAAATGCGCCGAGCCGGCTCGTTCGAACGAGCCGGCTCGGCGGTGGTGCGGTGGAGCGTCGGGTCAGCGGGAGAAGACCTGCAGCTCCGAGGCGTGCACGATCGTGCCGCGGTCGGAGGCCGTGGCGCAGTCGGTGTCGTTGAGCGGGTCGTTGTCCTGCTCACCGGAGTAGCCCGGGGTGCCGGTGCACTGGTTCTCCAGGGTCACCAGGCGCACCGCGGCGGCCCGGGTCTTCCCGATCTTGAACGAGCGCATCGTCTGGTCGGGCGCGACCGGGCGGGGGCGCCCGGCCGGGAAGGCGTCGGCCTTCGAGGTGAAGACGCGCTTCCAGGTGGCCTTGTCCGAGTCGCAACCGCTGGTGCAGACCTCGATGGCGAAGCGGCGCAGCGCGGTGAAGCGCGAGCCGGAGGCCGGGTCCTCGTCGGTGGCCAGCGGGATCGTGTCGCCCGAGGCCGGCGCGGGGGTCAGCAGGGCGCTGACCTGCACGCGACGGATCGTGTGCGTGCCCTTGGCCAGGTCGACGGAGACGAAGGGCTTCGACTCGTCGACGTTGGTCTCGGTGACCGCACCCCAGTTGGTCGACTCCTTGCCGTCGATCAGGTGGGCGGTGTTGAGCGAGCCGGGGGTCGCGTCGATGACCTTCGCGCCGTTCGCGGCCGCGGCCAGGTTCTTCTGCTTGGTCAGCCGCACGGTCTTGCGCTCGCCGGCCTTGACCCGCAGCGTGAACCGCTTGAAGCCGCCCTTGCCGGAGGTGTAGAGCATCCGGTAGGTGCCGGGCACCATCGAGACGGTGGCGTCGAGCTTCGACTTCGGCGAGGTGTCGGCGACGGGGGTGACCCGGGCCTGGTAGTCGCCCACGTAGATCTTGCCGGCGCCGCGCGAGGCCTTGAAGGTGACCGTGCCGTTGCGCTGCTTCGGGGAGGCGAAGCCGCCCTTGACGTGCTCGGAGTCGGCGTCGGGCGTCGAGGCGTCCTTGCCCATGCCGCGCTGCGCGAAGGCCTTCCACATCACCTTGGTGTCCTCGCCGCCGAAGCGCATCCGGTCGGCGGCCAGCATCGCGTCACGTGCGTCGAGCATCGAGGTGGCGCCCTGCTGGAGCAGGAAGGCGTCGAACATCAGCTGCACCCAGCGGCGGTTGCCGGGGCAGAACTGGGGCGCCAGCGGGCTGGCGTCCTCGGTGGCCTGGGCGCACCGCAGCTGCAGCGCCTTGTCCTTGTAGGGGAACTGCCGGTTGTGCTTCTTCACCAGGGCCTGGCGCACCGACCACTGGGTGCCGCTCCAGATCTCGCCGTCGGCGTGGACCTGCTGGCCGGTGGTGTCGAAGCCGACGTTGCTGTAGTTCAGCGGGTTCTTGTTGATGGCGTAGTCGCGGATCGCGGTGCGCTTGTTGCCGGTGGCGTAGACGCCGACGGCCCAGACGTTGCCGCCGTTCTTGTAGCCGTGGCTGAAGTGGTACTCCGCGGCGACCAGGTCGCCCCACGACTCGCCCATCGCGCCACCCTGCGCGGAGGTCAGGCCCTCGTCGGGCCCGGCGACCATGCGGTTGGAGATGGCGTGGGTGTACTCGTGGCCCACGATGCCCATGTCGAGCCCGCCGTCGGTGCAGGGGGCGTAGAACGCACCCGCGATCGGCTGGAAGAGGTACTGGTTGGTGATGCCGGGCACGCCGTCCTGCAGGGTGATCTGGTTGGCGTTGTCACGGCCCAGGTACGTCGGCTGGCCGCCGCTGAGGGCGCCGGCCTGCACGTTGCCGATCTCCTGGTCGCCCTCGACACCGCCGCGCCCGAAGTTCTCGAGCTGCAGGTTGTAGTTGGCCTCGGTGAAGCCCAGGTAGTAGCTGTAGTCGTGCATCCGGTTGTGGGAGACGAAGAGGTTCTGCGTCGAGAACTCGATGTCGTTGCCGCCGGGCACCAGCTCGCTGGGGCTGCACCCGGAGTTGTTCCAGGCGTCGGTGAACTCGCCGGTGTACTGGCGCGTGGGGGAGACCGGGGCCTGCAGCAGGCCGCCGGGGGTCAGCGGGCTGGCCCACGCCTCGTGGGTGTTGGCGTTGTTGCCGACGGTGGTCGCGGTCGTCGTGCCGGTGGCGTCCAGCGCGTCCCACGGGTAGGTGGCGGCCACGTTCTTGAAGGGGCCGCTGGGCAGCGTGCACTCGGGACCGGCGATCCAGCAGCCGATGACCGAGTTCGTGGGCGTCGAGTCGTTGTTGACCGAGCTCATCGCCGGGTTGGCGGCGAAGTAGCGCCACGCCGGCGAGAAGAGCTGACCGCCGGTCGACGGGGCGCTCTGGTCGCTGGTGGAGAGCAGCAGCGAGTAGGTGCCGCTCACCGCGGAGGCGGAGTCGAAGGGGCAGACCTGCACGCCGTAGATGCCGGCCTTCAGCTTGTCCGAGGAGTACGTCGCCAGCTCGGGGCTGGTGAGCAGGTCCTGGGTGAAGAGCAGCTCCTTGCCGGGGCCGAAGATCTTGACGGTGATGTCGTCGGCGGGGGTGCTCAGGCCGAGCGCGTTGATGGTGCGGGTCTTGTCGTCGGCCAGCTCGAAGTCGTGCACGGGGCCGCACTGGTCGCCGGTGAAGGCGCCGGTGAAGACGTCGTTGACCTGGTCGTGCTCGACCTTGTTCTCGCGGTGCAGCACCTCGCCGGTCACGGCGTCGACCATCAGCGTGTAGGCGAACGCGTCGCCCGCGTCGCTGTCGACGACGTTGGCCTCCAGCACCGGGCGCACGGTGCCGTCGGCCTTGGCCAGGGCGCGCAGGCGGACCTGCTGCGGCTGGGCGAAGCCGGGCACCGTCAGCACGGTCCAGTCCTCGGTGACGTCGCGGACGATGTCGGCCACGGCCGAGGCGGTCAGGTCGCGGCCCACGTTGCGGGCGGCGGCCAGCCAGCCCTGCTGGGGGCTGAGCTTCGTCGCGGAGGCGTCGAGCTCGGTGCCGGAGCGCACCAGCGAGGAGGAGACGTAGGCGATCTCGCCGCGCGCGACCCCGACGGTCACCATCGAGCCGAGGGCGGGGGTGAGGTCCCCGAAGCGCTGGCGCAGCAGCACGGCGTACCCGGGGTGCGGGGCGTCGTCGTAGACGGCGAGCTCCTGGGCGTTGACCAGCTCGAGGCCGCGCATCTGGGTGGCGTCCATCCCGAAGACGGCGGCGTTGGCCTCGAGCCAGGCGCGCGCCGACTTCTCGGCGTTCGCAGCGCCGGCGCCCGGGAAGGCAGCGCGGGCCAGCACACCGTCGGCGGGCAGGATCGAGGCGGGCGTCCCGAAGTCGTTCCACCGCACGCTGACGGCGCCCAGGGCGTCGGCGACCCGGCGCTGGGCCAGGGTGGGCAGGGCGGTGCCGCGCGCGTCGAGGTCGGAGAGACCGGGCACGGAGTCGCCGATGGTCACGACGTCGTCGAGGGAGAAGGTGCTCGGGGCGGCAGGGCCGCTGGTGGCGAGGGCGGGGAGCTGCGCGAGGCCGGGCACCAAGGTGGCGGTCGCCAGGGCCAACGCCGCCGTCCTGCGGCGGCGTCTGCGCACGGGGTTCGTGGTCATGGCCCTCTCAACGCCACCGCGTGCCGGCGGTTATGCGTGGTGGCCCACGAACCTGACGCCGTGACAGGTTCGTGACCGGGAAGAAATACGGCGCAGAGACTTTTTGGATCGTTCCACGAGGCGCTAGCGTCAGCGGGTGCGCGCGATCCGACGATTCACCGTCCACCCCGTCCTCCCCGCCCGCCTGGGCGCCCTCAGCGAGCTGGCCGGCAACCTGCGCTGGTCCTGGCACCCGCCGACCCAGGACGTCTTCGCCGCCGTCGACGCCGAGCTGTGGGAGTCGACCGGGCACGACCCGGTGCGCCTGCTGGCCTCGGTCGGCGCCGAGCGGCTCGACGAGCTGGCCGCCGACGCGTCGTTCGTGGCGCGGCTCGAGGCGGCGCGTGCCGACCTGGCGGCGTACGTCGAGGGGGAGCGGTGGTACCAGAAGCGCGTCGCCGCCGGCACCCTGACCGGGCCCACCGGCGGGGCCGCGCCCCGCGCGATCGGCTACTTCTCCCCGGAGTTCGGCATCACCGCGGTGCTGCCGCAGTACTCCGGCGGCCTCGGCATCCTGGCCGGCGACCACCTCAAGGCCGCCAGCGACCTGGGCGTGCCGATCATCGGTGTCGGGCTGCTCTACCGCCACGGCTACTTCCGCCAGTCGCTCTCGCGCGAGGGCTGGCAGCAGGAGACCTACCCCGTCCTGGACCCCGACGAGCTGCCGATCTCGCTGCTGCGCGAGGAGAACGGCGCCGCGGCCACCATCTCGATCGCGATGCCCGGCGGGCCCGACCTCGTCGCGCGCATCTGGGTCGCCTCGGTGGGCCGGGTGCCGCTGCTGATGCTCGACACCGACGTCGAGGGCAACCCCGAGCACTACGTCGACGTCACCGACCGCCTGTACGGCGGCACCTCCGAGCACCGCCTGCGCCAGGAGCTGCTGCTCGGCGTCGGCGGCGTGCGTGCGCTGCGGGTCTTCTCGCGGCTGACCGGGCACCCCGAGCCGGAGGTCTTCCACACCAACGAGGGCCACGCGGGCTTCCTGGGCCTGGAGCGGATCCGCGAGCTGACCGCTGCGGCCGACGGGCCCGGGCTCGACTTCGACACCGCCCTCGAGGTCGGCCGGGCCTCCACCGTCTTCACCACCCACACCCCGGTGCCCGCCGGCATCGACCGCTTCGACCGCACCCTGGTCGAGCAGTACTTCAGCGAGGCCGGCGCCACCCCGGGCGTCCCGCTCGAGCGGATCCTGGCGCTGGGCGCCGAGGACTACGCCGGCGGCGACAGCGGCGTCTTCAACATGGCCGTGATGGGCTTCCGGCTGGCCCAGCGGGCCAACGGCGTCTCGCTGCTGCACGGGCAGGTCTCGCGCGGCATGTTCCAGGGCCTGTGGCCGGCCTTCGACGAGGCCGAGGTGCCGATCACCTCGATCACCAACGGGGTGCACGCCCCGACCTGGGTGGCGCGCGAGGTCTTCGGGCTGGCCGACGGGGCCGACCCCGACTCCGACGACACCGGTGCGTTCTTCGCCGCCGCCGACACCGTCGACGCCGGGCGCATGTGGGCGGTCAAGCGCGAGCTGCGCCTGCGCCTGGTGCAGGACGCCCGGGCCCGCCTGGCCCGCTCGTGGGTCGAGCGGGGCGCGGCCCCGGCCGAGCTCGGCTGGATCGACTCCGCGCTCGACCCCGACGTGCTGACCATCGGCTTCGCGCGCCGGGTGCCGTCGTACAAGCGCCTCACGCTGATGCTGCGCGACCCCGCGCGCCTCAAGCGGCTGCTGCTCGACCCCGAGCGGCCGGTGCAGCTGGTCATCGCCGGCAAGTCGCACCCCGCCGACGACGGCGGCAAGCGGCTGATCCAGGAGATGGTGCGCTTCGCAGACGACCCCGAGGTGCGTCACCGCATCGTCTTCCTGCCCAACTACGACATCGCGATGGCCCAGCCGCTCTACCCCGGCTGCGACGTGTGGCTCAACAACCCGCTGCGGCCCTACGAGGCCTGCGGCACCTCGGGAATGAAGGCCGCGCTCAACGGCGGCCTCAACCTCTCCATCCTCGACGGCTGGTGGGACGAGTGGTACGACGGCGGCAACGGCTGGGCGATCCCGTCGGCCGACGGGCTCGACGACGCCGACCGCCGCGACGACCTCGAGGCCTCGGCGCTCTACGACCTGCTGGAGAACCAGGTCGCACCGCGCTTCTACGACGTCGACGAGGCGGGCGTGCCGACCGGCTGGGTCGAGATGCTGCGCCACACGCTGAGGTCGCTGGGCCCCAAGGTGCTCGCGACCCGGATGGTGCGCGACTACGTGCGCGAGCTCTACGCGCCCGCGACCGGTCACGCCCGCGCGCTCAACAGCGACTACGCGGGTGCCGTCGAGCTGGCGGCCTGGAAGCGCCGGGTGCTGGCCGCCTGGCCCTCGGTGCGCGTCGAGCACGTCGAGAGCAGCGGGGTGGGCGACTCGCCCGAGGTCGGCTCGGTGCTCTCGGCGCGGGCCTTCGTCTCGCTGGGCGAGCTGGACCCGGACGACGTCACCGTGCAGCTGGTGCACGGCCGCGCCGACGCCGAGGACGCGATCCTCGACGCCGAGCGCGAGGAGCTCGCGCTCGCCGAGACCTACGGCGGCGGGCGCTTCCGCTTCGACGGCGACGTGTCGCTGGCCCACGCCGGGGCGTTCGGCTACACCGTGCGGGTGCTGCCGCAGCACCCGCTGCTGGCCTCCGACGCCGAGCTCGGCGTCGTCGCGCTGCCGCTCTGACGAGTCGTGCCCCCGGGCGTGGTCGCCGGACCACGCCCGGGGGCACGACCCGCCGTCAGGGGGCGGTGCTGCGCAGCACCACGACGCTGCGCCGCCCGACGGTCAGCTCGCCGCCGGCCTCGACCACGGTGCCCACGGCCAGCCGCGCGTCGGTGGAGAGCACCACCTCGCCGCGCTGCACCCAGTCGTTCTCGGGCAGCGAGACCCGCTGGGGCAGCCAGCCGGAGCCGAACCACACCATGAACGAGGCGTCGACCTGCTGCTCGCCGCGCGGGCCGGGCGCGCGCAGCGGCGAGCCCGAGACGAACATCCCCACGGTGCGCAGCTCGGGGTCGTGCCAGTCGTCGGGGGTCATCTCGCGCCCGCTCGGGTGCAGCCAGGCCAGGTCCTTCGGGCCGCCGCGGATCGTGGGCCGGCCCTCGAACCAGTGCCGCTGGCGCAGCGCCGGGTGCTCGCGGCGCAGCCGGAGCGCGGCCCGGGTCACCTCGTAGACGTCGAGCCAGGCGTCGTCGGGGCGCCAGTCGACGTACGACAGCTCGTTGTCCTGGCAGTAGGCGTTGTTGTTGCCGCGCTGGGTGCGCCCGCGCTCGTCGCCGGCGGTGATCATCGGGACGCCGTTCGACAGGCACAGCGTGGCCATGATGTTGGCGGCCTGGCGTCGGCGCACCGCGAGCAGCGCCGGGTCGTCGGTCTCGCCCTCGACGCCGTGGTTCCACGAGCGGTTGTTGTCGGTGCCGTCGCGGTTGTCCTCGCCGTTGGCCTCGTTGTGCTTGTGCTCGTAGCTGACCAGGTCGCGCACCGTGAACCCGTCGTGGGCGGTGACGAAGTTGATCGAGGCGTACGCCGAGCGCCCGTCGTCGGCGTAGAGGTCGGAGGAGCCGGCCAGCCGGGTCGCGACCGCGTGGGTGCCGTGGTTGTGGTTGCGCCAGAAGTCCCGGATCGCGTCGCGGTACTGGTCGTTCCACTCCACCCACGGCGGCGGCATGCCGCCGACCAGGTAGCCGTCCATGGAGGCGTCCCACGGCTCGGCGATGAGCTTGACGTGGCGCAGCACCGGGTCCTGGCCGATCGCGACGAGCAGGTCGGAGTTCATGTCGATGTCGTAGCCGGTGCGCGTCAGCGCCGACATCAGGTCGAAGCGGAAGCCGTCGACGTGCATCTCGGTGACCCAGTAGCGCAGCGAGTCGAGGATCATCCGCAGCGCCAGCGGGTTGTTGGAGTCGACGGTGTTGCCGCAGCCGGTGACGTCCCAGTAGGTGTCGTCGAAGGTCACCGCGCCGGTCTTGGGGTCGGGCACCGGGGCCACCCGCTTGTAGAAGCCGCGGTCGTCGAGGCCGCGGAAGCTCAGCGTCGGGCCCAGCGGGCCGGCCTCGGCGGTGTGGTTGTAGACCACGTCGAGGATCACCTCGATGCCGGCGCGGTGCAGCGCGCGCACCATCTCCTTGAACTCGGTGACCTGCTCACCGCGCTCGCCGGAGGAGGAGTACGCCGCGTGCGGGGCGAAGTAGCCGATGGAGTTGTAGCCCCAGTAGTTGGTGGCGCCGCGCTCGGTCAGCGACGGCTCCGAGACGAACTGGTGGACCGGCAGCAGCTCGACGGCCGTCACCCCGAGGTCGCGCAGGTAGTCGGTCACGGCCGGCTGCGCCAGCCCGGCGTACGTGCCGCGCAGGTGCTCGGGCACCCGGTCGTGCAGGGCGGTGAGCCCCTTGACGTGCGCCTCGTAGATCACGGTGTCGCGCCAGCGGCGACGCATCGGGACGTCGCCCTGCCAGTCGAAGGACGGGTCGACGACCACGCCGCGCGGCACGTGGCCGGCCGAGTCGTGGTCGTCGCGCACCTCGGGGCTGCCCAGCACGTAGGCGAAGGCGGGCTGCTCGGGCACCAGGTCACCGGTCGTGGCCTGCGCGTAGGGGTCGAGCAGCAGCTTGGCGGGGTTGAAGCGCAGGCCCTCGGCCGGCTTCCACGGCCCGTCGACGCGGTAGCCGTACGCCGTGCCGGGGCGGACCCCGGGCAGCGCGCCGTGCCAGATGCCCAGGGACTGCTCGGTCAGCTGGTGGCGGACCTCGACCTCGCCGCCGTCGGGCGCCTCCTCGAAGACGCACAGCCACACCTCGGTGGCCGCCGGTGCGTAGACCGCGAAGTTGGTCGACTCCGCCGACCAGGTCGCCCCCAGGGGCCAGTTGCGCCCGGGCCAGACCTGGGATGTCTGGCCGAGGTGGGTCCACGTCGAAGGAGTCACACGCACCAGTCTCCCAGCACCGGTCGCGCCAGTGGCACGATGCCCGGGTGCGCACCGCGCACAGCATCGATCCTCACCGACCAGAGAGGTTGTGCCCGTGGCCGATCAAGCCGAGTTCGTGCGTCTCGAGGTGGCCGACGGTGTCGCCACCATCCGCCTGGACCGCCCGAAGATGAACGCCATCTCCATCCAGGTGCAGCAGGAGCTCACCGCGGTGGTGGCCGAGGTCGTCGAGCGCGACGACGTCAAGGCCGTCGTGCTGACCGGCGGCGAGCGGGTCTTCGCGGCCGGCAACGACGTCAAGGAGATGGCCGGCATGTCGCACACCGACATGGTCAAGCGCTCCGGGCCGCTGCAGGCCGCGGTCACCGCGGTGGCGCGCATCCCCAAGCCGGTCGTCGCGGCCGTCAACGGCTACGCCCTCGGCGGCGGCTGCGAGCTCGCGCTGGCCGCCGACGTCCGGGTCGCGGGGGAGCGCACCGTGATGGGCCAGCCCGAGGTGCTGCTCGGCATCATCCCCGGCGCCGGCGGCACCCAGCGGCTCTCGCGCCTGGTCGGGCCCAGCAAGGCCAAGGACATCATCTTCACCGGCCGCTTCGTGAAGGCCGACGAGGCGCTGGCCATCGGCCTGGTCGACAAGGTGGTGCCCGACGAGAGCGTCCTGGAGGAGGCGACCGCCTGGGCGCGCCAGTTCGCCGGCGCGGCGTCGTACGCCGTGCGCGCGGCCAAGGAGTGCATCGACCGCGGCCTCGAGGTCGACCTCGAGACGGGCCTCGAGATCGAGCGGATGCAGTTCGCGTCGCTGTTCGCCACCCGGGACCGGACCGTCGGTATGTCATCCTTCGTCGAGAACGGACCGGGCAAGGCTCAGTTCACCGGGAGCTGAGCGTCAGGGTCGGACCTCCAAGGAGCGCCGCGTGGCACTGAAGAGATCGAAGAAGAGCGTCGAGGTGGCCGAGCAGGACACCACGACCGCGGCGGCCGCGCCCGCCAAGCGCGGACGCGGGGGCACGAGCACCGCGGTGGTGCGCGCCAAGGTGGCCACCGCCCTGTGGGCGGTCTTCGTGCTGCTCGCGATGGTGCTGGCCGTGGGGGCACTGCTGATCGCGATCGACGCCAACCGCGACAACGGCCTGGTCTCCTTCGTGCTCGACCTCGCCGACGGCGTCGACCTGGGCGTCTTCTCCCGCGAGAACGGCATCCGCGAGTTCGACGGCTCCAACGCCGAGACCAAGAACGCGCTGTTCAACTGGGGCCTCGGGGCGGTGGCCTACCTGGTCGTCGGCCGCCTCGTGGAGCGCGTCGTCAAGCCCTGACCCACCGGCCCAGCAGCCGGCCCGACCGTGACAGCGCCGCTGTCACACATGTGAGATACCCAACCGCGGACGCTGTACCGCGGACCCCGACTCGCGGGTAACCTCGCCGAGACCACCGAGTGCACAGGAGGGGCCCTGACCGGGCCAGATCCCATGAACATTGTTGTCTGTGTGAAGTACGTGCCCGATGCCACCGCCGACCGCCAGTTCGAGTCGGACAACACCGTCGACCGCGTGGGCGTCGACGGCCTGCTGTCCGAGCTCGACGAGTACGCCGTCGAGCAGGCGCTGCAGCTCAAGGAGAAGGCCGGCGACGACACCGAGGTGACCGCGCTGTGCGTGGGCCCCGAGAAGGCCGTCGACGCCGTGCGCAAGGCACTGCAGATGGGTGCCGACAAGGGCATCCACGTCTCCGACGAGGCCATCGCCGGCTCCGACTACATCGCCACGTCGCTGGTGCTGGCCAAGGCCGTCGAGAAGGCCGGCGCCGAGAAGCCCGTCGACCTCGTCTTGTGCGGCATGGCCTCGACCGACGCCTCCGGCTCGGTCGTCCCGGCCATGCTGGCCGAGCGTCTCGACCTGCCCCAGGTCACCTTCGCCTCGGTCATCGAGGCCCAGGGCGACCAGGTGCGGATCAAGCGCGACGGCGACACCGCCACCGAGGTCATCGGCGCGACGATGCCGCTGGTGCTCTCGGTCACCGACCAGACCGGCGAGGCCCGCTACCCCTCCTTCAAGGGGATCATGGCGGCCAAGAAGAAGCCGATGGAGACCTGGTCGCTGGCCGACATCGGCGTCGAGGCCGACCAGGTCGGTCTGTCCGTGGCGTGGTCGCAGGTCGAGGAGACCGCCGCCCGCCCGCCGCGCACCGCCGGCGAGATCGTCACCGACGAGGACGGGTCGGGCGCCGAGGCGCTCACCGGCTTCCTCGCCTCCAAGAAGTTCATCTGAGGAGCGTCCGAGATGTCTGAAGTCCTGGTTGTCGTCGACCACGTCGACGGCGCAGTCAAGAAGCCCACGTTCGAGCTCCTCGCCCTGGCCAAGCGCCTCGGCGAGCCCAGCGCCGTCGTCTTCGGCGGCTCGGAGGCGGCCTCGGCCGCGGCCGAGAAGCTCACGGCCTTCGGGGCCGAGAAGATCTACGTCGTCGACGACGCGGAGATCAAGGGCTACCTGGTGGCCCCCAAGGCCGAGGCCCTGCAGCAGCTGGTCGAGAAGACCAGCCCCGCCGCGGTGCTCCTGGTCTCCGGCTACGAGGGCAAGGAGGTGGCGGCCCGCCTGGCGATCAAGACCGGCTCGGGCCTGATCACCGACGCCGTCGACGTCGAGGAGGGCGGCGTGACCACCCAGTCGGTCTTCGCCGGCAGCTACACCGTCAAGGCGAAGGTCACCCACGGCACCCCGATCATCACGGTCAAGCCCAACTCGGCCGCGCCCGAGGAGACCGCCGGTGCCGGCACCGTCGAGCAGTTCGCCGCGACGATCTCCGACTCGGCCAAGAAGGCCCAGATCGTGGCCGCCCAGCCGCGCAAGGCCTCGGGCCGCCCCGAGCTGACCGAGGCCGCGATCGTGGTCTCGGGCGGTCGTGGCACCGGTGGCGACTTCGCCCCGATCGAGGGCCTGGCCGACGCGCTCGGCGCCGCGGTCGGTGCCTCGCGTGCCGCCGTCGACTCCGGCTGGATGCCGCACAGCTTCCAGGTCGGCCAGACCGGCAAGGTCGTCTCGCCGCAGCTCTACGTGGCCAACGGCATCTCCGGTGCGATCCAGCACCGCGCCGGCATGCAGACCTCGAAGACGATCGTCGCGGTCAACAAGGACGAGGAGGCCCCGATCTTCGAGCTCGTGGACTTCGGCGTCGTCGGCGACCTGCACAACGTGCTCCCGGCCGCCACCGAGAAGATCAACCAGCGCAAGGGCTGAGCCCCCGGCTCACCTCACCGAGGGCCCCGACCACGACGTGGTCGGGGCCCTTCGGCGTCCGCGTCCGGGTCGTGGTCCGGGTCGTGGTCCCGGTCGTGTGGTCGAGGACGCGCCATGGCGCGGCCACAGGCCACGACCCGAGCCACGACCCAGGCCACGACCCAGGCCACGACCCGGCCCACGACCCAGGCCACGACCCGGTCTCAGCGCAGGGCGTCGGCGACGGCGGGCAGCAGGAGGTCGTAGGCGGCACCGGTGAGGTGCACGCCGTCGTCGAGGTACGCCGCCGCGCCGAGCGGGGCGAGCAGGGCCAGGGCGTCGACGACGCGGCCGCCGGCCTCGGTGGTGAGCCGGGCGCCGATGGCGGCGTACGACGCCACGACGGCGCTGGTGCGGTCGCCGGGGCCGCCGAGCCGGGCCTCGTCGACCCCGGGCGGGGTGACGTAGACCAGGCGGCCCAGGCGGGTGGTGCCGAGGTCGGCCAGGTGGTCGAGCAGCTCGCGCAGGTTGGTCTCGAAGTCGTAGGGCGGCACCGCCTTCCAGGGGGCGGCGTCGTTGGTGCCGACCGAGACGACCACGGCGTCCTCGGGGCGCAGGTGCACCCCGTCGGCCTGCCCGCGCAGCTCGAAGGCGAACGAGCCGCCCACGGCGGCGTTGACGACCTCGACCCCGGGCTCGGGGGCCAGCCGGTGCAGGTCGCGGCGGACCCGGTCGAGGTGGCTGTCGCCGAGCAGCACGATGCGCATGTCCGCAGCCTAGGAGGCCTCGGGGCCGGACCCGGCGCGGCCTCTACGATCGCGTCATGAGCGACGCCCCCACCGACCCCGTGCTCGTCCTGGCCGACCGTGCCCGCGAGGCCAGCCACGGCCTCGCCCAGGCCACGCGCGCCACCAAGGACGCGGCGCTGCACGCGATGGCCGACGCGCTCGTCGCGGCCGCCGGCACGGTGCTGGGCGCCAACGCCGACGACGTGCGCCGGGCGGAGGAGGCGGGCACGCCCGCGGGCATCGTCGACCGGCTGCGCCTGACCCACGAGCGGGTCGAGGCGATGGCCCAGGGGCTGCGCGACGTCGCGGGCCTGCCCGACCCGGTGGGGGAGGTGGTGCGCGGCAGCACCCTGGCCAACGGCCTCGAGATGCGCCAGGTGCGGGTGCCCTTCGGCGTGGTCGCGATGATCTACGAGGCCCGGCCCAACGTGACGGCCGACGCCGCCGGGATCTGCGTGAAGTCGGGCAACGCGGTCCTGCTGCGCGGCTCCTCGAGCGCCGCGGCCAGCAACGCCGCGATCGTCGAGGTGCTGCGCGGAGCGGCGGCCGGGGCCGGCCTCGAGCCCGATGTCGTGCAGCTGGTGCCCGCCGACTCCCGCGAGAGCGTCACCACCCTGATGCGCGCCCGCGGGCGCGTCGACGTGCTGATCCCGCGCGGGGGAGCGGGGCTGATCCGCAGCGTGGTGGAGGGCTCGACGGTGCCGGTCATCGAGACCGGGGTCGGCAACTGCCACGTGTACGTCGACCGCGCCGCCGATCTCGACAAGGCGCTGGCGGTGGTGCTCAACGCCAAGACCCACCGCCCCAGCGTCTGCAACGCCGCCGAGACGCTGCTCGTGCACGCCGACCTCGCCGAGACCTTCCTGCCCCGCGTCGTCTCCGCGCTGCAGGAGGCCGGGGTGACCGTGCACGGCGACGCCGCGACCGCGGCGCTGCCCGGCGTCGTCCCGGCCACCGACGACGACTGGGACACCGAGTACCTCTCCCTGGACCTGGCCGTGGCCGTCGTCGACTCGATCGACGCCGCGATCGCCCACGTGCGCCGCCACTCGAGCGCCCACAGCGAGGCCATCCTCACCGAGGACCAGTCGGCCGCGCGCCGCTTCGTGGCCTCGGTCGACTCGGCGGCGGTGCTGGTCAACGCCAGCACCCGCTTCACCGACGGGGGAGAGCTGGGCTTCGGTGCCGAGATCGGGATCAGCACCCAGAAGCTGCACGCCCGCGGCCCGATGGGGCTGCCCGAGATGACCTCGACCAAGTACGTCGTCACGGGCGAGGGGCACGTGCGCTGAGGCGGTGCCGGGCGGGGGCGGCCCGGGCGGTAGTCTGTGGCCATGACCGCGGCCCAGATCCTGCAGAGCACCGTCGTCCTCGCCTCCGAGGCCGAGCACGAGGTCGACCACCTGGTGTCCTACGGCGTCGGGCTGCTGGTCCTGGTGATCATGCTGGGCCTGCTCGCCGCGCTGCTCGGGTTCGGCAACGGCCGCGAGCACAGCTGAGCCTCGGCTCGTGACGCGTCGACGCCGGGTCGGCGTCATGGGCGGCACCTTCGACCCCATCCACCACGGGCACCTCGTGGCGGCCTCGGAGGTCCAGGCGTGGTTCGACCTCGACGAGGTCGTCTTCGTCCCCACCGGCGACCCCTGGCAGAAGGCCGACCGGCAGGTCACCGAGGCCGAGCACCGCTACCTGATGACGGTGATCGCGACCGCGGCCAACCCGCGCTTCAACGTCAGCCGCGTCGACATCGACCGCAGCGGGCGGACGTACACCATCGACACCCTGCGCGACCTGCGTGAGCGGCTGCCCGACGCCGACCTCTACTTCATCACCGGCGCCGACGCGCTGGCCGAGATCTTCACCTGGCGCGACGCCGACGAGCTCTTCGAGCTCGCCCAGTTCGTGGGCTGCACCCGGCCCGGCTACGAGATGGACGAGGAGACGTTGCGGTCGATCCCGGCCGACCGTGTCACGATGGTGGAGATCCCCGCACTGGCCATCTCGTCCACGGACTGCCGTGCGCGCACGCAGCGTGGCGAGCCGGTGTGGTACCTCGTGCCCGACGGCGTCGTCCAGTACATCGCCAAGCACGACCTCTACCCAGGCGCCCCCGGCGCCGCCACGACCCACCTCGGAGACTCATGACCGCCACCGACCACGCGATCGAGCTCGTGCACGCCGCGGCGCGCGCCGCCGGCGACAAGCTCGGCCAGGACCTCCTCGCCTACGACGTCAGCGAGCAGCTGGCCATCACCGACGCCTTCCTCCTCGTCTCCGCCTCCAACGACCGCCAGGTCAAGGCGATCGTCGACGAGGTCGAGGACAAGCTGCGCGAGATCGGCGCCAAGCCGATCCGCCGGGAGGGCGAGCGCGACGGGCGCTGGGTCCTCATCGACTACGGCGAGATCGTGGTGCACGTCCAGCACGAGGAGGAGCGCGAGTTCTACGCCCTCGAGCGGCTGTGGCGCGACTGCCCGGTCATCGAGCTGCCGGCCGACGCCACGGGTCCCAGCGCTCCCCGCGACCCGGCGTGAGCCGCACCCTGGTCCTGCTCCGGCACGGCCAGACCGCCTCCAACCGCGAGCGGCGGATCCAGGGCCAGCTCGACGTCGACCTCGACGACACCGGCCGCGAGCAGGCGGCGCGCACCGCGCCCGTCGTGGCCGCGCTGCGCCCGGACGTCGTGTGGTGCTCCGACCTGGCCCGTGCCCGGGCCACCGTCGCGCCGGTGCTGCGCGAGCTGGGCCGCGAGCCGTCGTGGGCGTCGTACGACGCACGGCTGCGCGAGTTCCACCTCGGCGAGCGGCAGGGCCTCACCCACGACGAGTACCGCGCGCTCGACGCGACGGAGTTCTCGGCGTTCCGGGCCGGTGGCTACGACGTGGTGCCGGGGGCCGAGAAGGCCGCCGAGGTGGGCCTGCGGATGGGCGAGGCGCTCGGCGAGCTGCTGCGGGCGACCCCCGCGGGCGGTACCGCGCTGGCGGTCTCGCACGGGGCGGCGATCCGGGTCGCCACGGGGGCGCTCCTGGGCTGGCCCGAGCAGCAGTTCGCGACCCTCCAGGGAGTCGGGAACTGCGGCTGGGTGGTCTTCCGCGAGCACGCCGGCGACGGCGTGCTGCGCCTCGAGGCCTACAACCGCACGGTGTCCTGACCCCCGATTTCACATCGTCGTGGGCGTCGGCTAATGTTCCGCAGGTCGCTCACCGGCAACGGGGAGGCAGACGAGTTGGGGCTGTGGCGCAGCTGGTAGCGCATCTGCATGGCATGCAGAGGGTCAGGGGTTCGAGTCCCCTCAGCTCCACAACGACGCAAGACCCCCGGCACAGCGCGGAAGCGCTGAGCCGGGGGTCTTCGTCGTTGTGCAGAGGAGCCGAGTCGTCGCTCCTTCCCGGGAGGAGCGAAGCGGGGGACGGGAAGAAGCGACGACTCGGCGATCCCGAGGCGAGGCGTGAGCGGCAGGCGGCCGCAGGCCGAGCTCAGCCCAGCACAGCCCCAGGATTCAAGATGCCGAGCGGGTCCAGCGCCCCCTTGACCGCCCGCGACATCGCCATCGCGCCGGGGTCGAGCTCGCGGGCCAGCCAGTCGCGCTTGAGCCTGCCCACGCCGTGCTCGCCGGTGATGGTGCCGCCGAGCTCGAGGGCGGCGGCGGTGATCGCGTCGAAGGCGCGCGTCGCGGCGGCCACGGAGGCCGGGTCGGCGGCGTCGTGGACGATCGTGGGGTGCATGTTGCCGTCGCCGGCGTGCCCGAAGACGCCGATGGTCAGCGCCTCCTGCTCGGCCACCCGCTCGACGGCCTCGAGGAGCTCGACCACCCGTCCGCGCGGCACGCAGACGTCGTCGAGGACCCAGTCGCCGAGCCGCTCCAGCGCCGGCAGCGCCTGGCGCCGCGCCTCGAGCAGCGCCTCGCCCTCGGCGGCGTCGTCGGCCGCCACGACGTCCTCGGCGCCGGCGTCCTCGCACAGCGCCGCCATCCGCTCCAGCACGGCGGGCGCGTCCTCGCCGTCGCACTGGGCCAGCAGCATCGCCGCCGGGGTGCCGTCGGCGCCGAGGCCCATCCCGGTCAGCTCGTCGACGGCGTCGAGCGTGGTGCGGTCCATGATCTCGAGCATCGACAGGTCGAGCCCGGCCCGGGTCACGGCGGCGACCGCCGCGCCGGCGGCGGCCAGGCCGGGGAACGTCGCGACCAGCGTGCGGGCGGGCGCCGGCGCCGGCAGCAGCCGCAGGGTGATCTCGGTGACGACGCCGAGGGTGCCCTCGGAGCCGACCAGCAGCGCGGTGAGGTCGTAGCCGGCCACGCCCTTGGCGGTCCGGCGACCGGTGCGGGTCACCGTGCCGTCGGCCAGCACCACCTCGAGGCCGAGCACGAAGTCGCCGGTGACGCCGTACTTCACGCAGCACATGCCGCCGGCGTTGGTCGCGACGTTGCCGCCGATGGTGGAGAAGGCCACCGACCCGGGGTCGGGCGGGTAGAAGAGGCCGACCTCGGCGACGGCGGCGCGCAGGTCGCCGGTGACGACCCCGGGCTGCACCACGGCCAGCCGCTCGTCGGGGTCGACCTCGAGCACCCGCGTCAGGCGCCGGGTGGAGAGGACCACCGAGCCCTCGGGTGCGCTGGCGGCGCCGGACAGGCCGCTGCCGGCGCCGCGCACCACCACCGGCACCCGGTGCTCGTGGGCGATGGCGAGCACCGCCGCGACGTCGGCGGTGGTGCGGGGGCTCACGACGGCGACCGGCCCGGCCCCGCCGCTCACCCCGAGGGCCGTCTCGTCGCGTGCGTACGACGCGACGAGGTCGGGGTCGGTGGTGACCAGGTCGGGACCGAGCGTGTCGAACGGAGTGCTCATCGGTGCCGCTCGAGCCTCAGCCGACCCGCATCTCGCCGAGCTCGGACCAGCCGGTGCCCTCGACCTCGGTGCTGACGATGCGCGGGGTCTCGACGAGGTAGGCCGGCAGCTCGCGGGTGGCCTTCTGGAAGTGCTCGGACTGCACGTGGGCCGCGCCGGCGTCACCGTCGGCGAAGGCCTCGGTGAGGAAGTACTCGTCGCTGTCGTCGAGCGCACGCGCCCAGTCGAACCACAGGCAGCCCGGCTCGGCGCGGGTCGACTCGGTGAACTCGCGCGAGATCTCGGGCCAGGCCTCGGCGTGCTCGGGCTTGATGCGGAACCGGGCGGTGATGAAGATCAAGAGACTCTCCTCGTGGGGGGACGGACGGTCGAGGTCGACCGCTGCGTGGACCTGCCGCGCCGAGCCTAGGCGCCACGGCGCTACGCTGCCCGCACACGTCTCGTGGTGACCAGGAACCCGGTGCCGGCAGCGATGCCGAAGTCCGGGGCGGTTCCGCCACTGTGAGCCCGCAGCAGCACCGCGGGCGAGCCAGACACTGGCCACGGGACCTCCGTCGAGCAAGGGGCGAGAACCCCGAGGAGAAACCCATGAGGCCCTGCCGGTCCGTGTCCACCCACCCCACGACGAGCCGGCGCCCGCTGGCGGCCACGGCCGCGCTCGCGCTGGCCCTGCTGACCTCCGCGTGCGCCGGGGCCCCGCAGCCGCCGGCGAGCGCCGCGGCCGAGGCCACCGGGTTCCCGGTGGAGGTCACCAGCTGCGGGCACACCAGCACGATCGCGAGCCCCGTGCGCCGGGCGGTCACGATGAACCAGGGTGCCACCGAGGTCGCCCTCGCGCTCGGCGTCGAGGACCGGCTGGCGGGCACCGCCTACCTCGACGACGCCGTGCCGCAGCGCTGGGCGGCGGCGTACGACGCGGTGCCGGTGCTGTCCCCGGAGTACCCCACCCGCGAGGAGCTGCTCGCGGTGGAGCCCGACCTCGTGTACGGCGCCTACGCCAGCGCCTTCGACGCCGGTGCGGCCGGGAGCCGGGCCGAGCTGGAGCGCACCGGCACCGCCGCCTACCTCTCGCCGTTCGGCTGCGAGGAGCAGGACCTGCGTCCCGACGCGTCCTTCGAGGCGGTGTGGGACGAGGTCGACTCCGTGGCGGCCGCGTTCGGGGTGCCCGACCGGGCCGAGGCGCTGCGCGCCGAGCAGCAGCAGCGGCTGGCCGAGCTCGCCGCCGAGGAGGCGGGGGCCGGGCTCGAGGTGCTCTGGTACGACTCCGGGGACCGCGCGCCGTACGTCGGGGCGGGCGCGGGCGGGCCGCAGCTGGTGCTGGACGCCGTGGGTGCGAGCAACGTCTTCGCCGACCAGCCGGGCAGCTGGGTCGAGGCCAGCTGGGAGGAGGTCGTCGCCGCCGACCCCGACGTCGTCGTGCTCGCCGACGCCTCCTGGTCCAGCGCGGAGGAGAAGATCGCTTACCTGGAGGCCGACCCGGTGCTCAGCACCCTGCGGGCGGTGCGTGAGCAGCGCTTCGTCACCGTCGCGTTCTCCGAGTCGACCGCCGGGGTGCGGCTGGTCGACGGTGCCGTCTCGGTGGCCGCCCAGCTGGCGGGCCTGGACGCCTCGTGAGACGGGGCCGACCGGCCCTCTCGACCCTCGCGCTGCTGACCACGGCGGCCCTGCTGCTGCTGAGCATGGCCGCGGCGCTGGGCATCGGGGCGGTCCCGGTCCCGCTGTCGACGGTCGTCGAGGTGGTGGCGCGCCGGCTGGGCGCGGACGGCCTCGACGTGCGGCTGCTCGACGACCAGATCGTCTGGCAGCTGCGGATGCCGCGCGTGCTCGGGGCCGCCGCCATCGGGGCGGCGCTGGCCTGCTGCGGCGCGGTGCTGCAGGCGCTGACCCGCAACGACCTGGCCGACCCCTACCTGCTCGGGATCTCCAGCGGGGCCGCGGTCGGGGCGGTCACCGTGATCGTGCTCGGTGTCCCGGTCGTGGGGCTGGTGGGCTCGGCCGCCGTGGCCGCGGCCGGGTTCGCCGGCGCCCTCGGGGCGCTGGTGCTGGTGCTGGTGCTGGCCGCCGGTCGCGGCGGCAGCCTCTCGCCCGGACGCACCGTCCTGGCCGGCGTGGCCACGGCGCAGGTGTGCGGCGCCTACACCTCGATGGTCGTCATCCTGGCCGGCGACTCCGACGCGGCCCGCCGTGTGCTGACCTGGACCCTGGGGTCGGTGGCCGGCCTGCGCTGGGGCACCGCGGCGACCGTGGGCGCGGTCGCCGTCGTCTCCACGGTGGTCTTCGTGGCGATGGCCGGCCAGCTCGACGCCCTGGCCTTCGGTGAGTCCTCGGCCCGCTCGCTGGGCATCGAGGTGGAGCGCCTGCGCTGGGTGCTGATGGTCGTCACCGCCCTGGTGACGGCCTGCCTGGTCGCCTTCTCGGGCGCGATCGGCTTCGTGGGCCTGGTGGTGCCGCACGTGGTGCGCTTCGTGACCGGGCCGCAGCACCGGCTCCTGCTGCCGCTCGCGGCGCTGCTCGGCGCGGTGCTGCTCGTGTGGGCCGACACGCTGGCCCGCTCGCTGGTGCAGGGTCAGGAGATCCCGATCGGGGTCGTGACGGCGCTGGTCGGCGCCCCCTTCTTCGCCTACCTGCTGCGGCGCACCCGGGTGGCGGCGTGAGCGCGCCGGCGCTCGAGGCGCTCGGCGTGGGCCTGCGCGTGCCGGGGCGCGGGGCGCCGGTGCTCGACGCCGTCGACCTGCGCTGCCGACCGGGCCGGGTGACCGGCCTCCTGGGCCCCAACGGCTCGGGCAAGACGACGCTGCTGCACATGGTCGCGGGGCTGCGCCGTCCCGACGACGGGCTGGTGCGCCTCGACGGCGTCGACGTGCACCGGATGCCCGCGCGGCTCCGGGCCCGCCGGATCGCCCTGGTCGAGCAGCACGCCGAGACCGCCCTGTCGCTGACGGTGCGCCAGGTCGTGGGCCTCGGGCGGACGCCGTACCGCTCCCGGTGGGGCGCGGGGCCGCTGCGCGGCGCCGACGCCGACGCGGTCGAGCGGGCGATGCGGACGGTGCGGGTCGAGCACCTCGCCGAGCGCGGGTGGGACCGGCTCTCCGGCGGTGAGCGGCAGCGCACCCAGCTGGCCCGGGCCCTGGCCCAGGAGCCGTCGCTGCTGCTGCTCGACGAGCCGACCAACCACCTCGACCTGGGCCACCAGCTCGACTTCCTGGAGCGGGTGCGCGCGAGCGGCCTGACCACGGTGGCTGCGCTGCACGACCTCGAGATGGCCGCGGCCTACTGCGACGACGTCGTGGTGCTCGACGACGGGCGGGTGCGGGCCGCCGGGCCGGTCTCCGAGGTGCTCACGCCCGACCTGGTCGCCGACGTCTACGGGGTCGACGTCGACGTCGAGGACCACCCCCGCCGCCCGGCCCCGCACGTGCGGTGGAACGGCGTGCTCGGGGCCGCCCGACCCGTGGAGGAGGCCCGGTGAGCGCGGACGAAGGGGCCGAGCACCTGGTGCTGGTGGGCATGTCGGCCCACGAGGTCGCCCTGGCCGACCGGGTCGCGGCACTGGCCGGTGACCGGCCCGCCACCGTGGCGTTCCTCCAGGTGGGCGATCCGTCGCTCTCGCGCGAGCTGACCCGCCTGGCCGACCTCGGCGCCGAGCGGGTGGTGCTGGTCGGGGTGCGGCTGGGCGCGAGCGGCCCCGGCGCGTCGTGGCTGCGCCGGGTCGCCGGGCACTGGTGGCGCGAGCGGTCGGGGCACCGGCCCGCGATCACCGTGGCCGCCCAGCTGCTGCGTCATGACGGCGAGCTGCCCACGGTGCTGGGGCGAGCGGTCCGCCCGGTCACCGGCCGGGAGGCGGACCTGGCCTCCGCGGCCTGGCAGGACGTGCCCGGCCACCGCCACCAGGTCCTGGTGTGCCGCGGCCCGCGGTGCACCGCGCGCGGCTCCGAGGCCACCGCCGCCGCGCTGTCGCGGGCGCTGGTCGAGCACGGGCAGGGCGACGACGACGTGCTGGTCACCCAGACCGGCTGCCTGTTCCCCTGCAACCACGCCCCGGTGGTCGCGGTGCAGCCCGACGACGTCTGGTACGGCCGCGTGGACGACGCCGCGGCGGCCCTGGTCGTCGCGCACCACCTCGTCGCGGGCGCGCCCGTGACCGAGCAGCGGCTGCCGCGCCGCCGTGGCCCGTCGAGGGGACTAGGGTGGCCGCACACGTCTCGTGGTGACCAGGAACCCGGTGCCGGCAGCGATGCCGAAGTCCGGGGCGGTTCCGCCACTGTGAGCCCGCTGCGGGAGCAGCGGGCGAAGCCAGACACTGGCCACGGGACCTCCGCCGACCAGGGGCGAGAACCCCGAGGAGAAACACGATGAACCGACGCGCGCGCATCGCGCTGCTCTCCACCTCCGACACCGACCTCCTCTCGGCCAGCGCCAGCGGTGCGGACTACGTCGTGGCCAACCCGGCCCGGCCGGGCCACCAGTCGATGGCCGAGACCATCGAGGGCTGCGACCTGGTCGTCGGGCGCGTCCTGGGCTCGCCCCAGGACCTCTGCTCGGGCTTCACCCGCGTGGCAGCGACCGGCGTGCCGACCGTCGTGCTGGGTGGGGAGCAGCAGCCCAGCGCCGAGCTGATGGAGCTCTCCTCGGTGCCGATGGGCGTGGCCGCCGAGGCACACCGCTACCTCGCCGAGGGCGGCCCCGCCAACCTGGCCCAGCTGCACGCGTTCCTCTCCGACACCGTGCTGCTCACCGGCGAGGGCTTCGAGCCCCCGGTCGCGCTGCCGCAGTGGGGGTGGGCCCGCCCGCACGTCGACAGCGACCTGCCGCGGGTCGGCATCCTCTACTACCGCGCCCACGAGGCGAGCGGGAACACCGCCTTCGCCCACGCGCTGGCCGACGCCGTCGACGCGACCGGGCTCGCGGTCGGCGTCCCGGTCTTCGCGGGCTCGCTGCGCGCGGCGCCCGACGCGCTCTACGACGCGCTGGGCACCCTGGACGCCCTCGTGGTCACCGTGCTCGCCGCCGGCGGCAGCACCCCGGCCTCGGCCAGCGCCGGCGAGCACGACGAGGCCTGGGACGTGGAGCGGATGGCCGCCCTCGACATCCCCGTCCTCCAGGGCCTGTGCCTGACCAGCAGCCGCGCGGAGTGGGAGGCCAGCGACGACGGGGTCACCCCGCTCGACTCCGCCACCCAGATCGCGATCCCCGAGTTCGACGGGCGGATCATCACCGCGCCGTTCTCCTTCAAGGAGGTCGACGCCGACGGGCTGCCGCGCTACGTCGCCGACGCCGAGCGCTGCGCCCGGGTGGCCCGGATCGCGGTCAACCACGCCCGGCTGCGGCGTACGCCGCCCGCGGAGCGCAAGGTCGCGCTGATGCTCTCGGCCTACCCGACCAAGCACTCCCGGGTCGGCAACGCGGTGGGCCTGGACACGCCGGTCTCCACGATCCGCCTGCTGCGCCGGATGCGCGAGGCCGGCTACGACCTCGGGGCGCCGGGCGAGATCCCGGGTCTCGAGCTCGGCGACGACACCGAGGCCGGCGACGCCCTGATCCACGCCCTGATCGCGGCCGGCGGGCAGGACGAGGAGTGGCTGACCCACGCCCAGCTCAGCGACGCGCACGTGCGGATCACCCCGGCGCAGTACGACGCGTGGACCGCCGACCTGCCCGCCGACCTGCGCGCGCAGATCACCGACGCGTGGGGCGCGGCGCCCGGCACCCTCTTCACCAACGCCGCCGGCGAGATCGTGCTGGCCACCATCACCGCCGGCAACGTGGTGCTGCTCATCCAGCCGCCCCGCGGCTTCGGGGAGAACCCGGTCGCGATCTACCACGACCCCGACCTGGCCCCCAGCCACCACTACCTGGCGGCGTACCGCTGGCTGGAGGCGTCGCCGGAGTCCGGCGGGTTCGGCGCGCACGCGGTCGTGCACCTGGGCAAGCACGGGTCGATGGAGTGGCTGCCCGGCAAGAACGCGGCCCTCTCGGCCTCCTGCGCGACCGACGCCGCGATCGGCAACCTGCCGCTGGTCTACCCGTTCCTGGTCAACGACCCGGGGGAGGGCGCGCAGGCCAAGCGGCGCGCCCACGCCACCATCGTCGACCACCTGATCCCGCCGATGGCGCGCGCCGAGACCTACGGCGACATCGCGCGCCTCGAGCAGCTGCTCGACGAGCACGCCAACATCGCCGCGATGGACCCGGCCAAGCTGCCGGCGGTGCGGGGCGAGATCTGGCAGCTGATGCACGCCGCGGAGATGCACCGCGACCTCGGCCTCGAGGAGCGCCCCGACGACGAGGAGTTCGACGACTTCCTGCTGCACGTCGACGGGTGGCTCTGCGAGATCAAGGACGCCCAGATCCGCGACGGCCTGCACGTGCTGGGCCAGGCGCCCGACGGGGAGGCCCGGGTCAACCTGGTGCTCGCGATCCTGCGCGCCTCCCAGGTGTGGGGAGGCGAGTCCGCGGCGGTGCCCGGCCTGCGAGTCGCCCTGGGGCTGAAGGAGGGTCACGAGGACACCGGCGCCGTCGACGCCGCCGAGCAGCAGGCCCGTGCCCTGGTGCTGGCCATGGAGGAGTCCGGGTGGGACCCGGCCGCGGTCGCAGCACTGCACGACGACCCCGAGGTGCGCCGGGTGCTGTGCTTCGCGGCCGAGCAGGTCGTGCCCCGGCTGGCCTGCACCACCGACGAGCTCGACGCGGTGCTGCACGCCCTCGACGGCGGCTTCGTGCCGGCCGGCCCCTCCGGCTCCCCGCTGCGCGGGCTGGTCAACGTGCTGCCCACCGGGCGCAACTTCTACACCGTCGACCCGCGCGCCGTGCCCAGCCGGCTGGCCTGGCAGACCGGCGTCGCGATGGCCGACTCGCTGCTCCAGCGCCACCTCGACGACACCGGCGCCTACCCGACCTCGGTGGGCCTGTCGGTGTGGGGCACCAGCGCGATGCGCACCTCCGGCGACGACGTGGCCGAGGTGCTCGCGCTGCTGGGCGTGCGCCCGGTCTGGGACGAGGCCTCGCGCCGCGTCTCCGAGCTGCAGGTCGTCCCCCTGGAGGACCTCGGCCGACCCCGCATCGACGTCACCGTGCGGATCTCGGGCTTCTTCCGCGACGCCTTCCCGCACGTCGTGGCGATGCTCGACGACGCCGTGCAGCTGGTCGCCGACCTCGACGAGCCGGCCGACCAGAACTTCGTGCGCGCCCACGTCGAGACCGACCTGGCCGAGCACGGCGACCGGCGCCGGGCCACCACCCGGGTCTTCGGCTCCAAGCCGGGCTCGTACGGCGCCGGCATCCTGCAGGTCGTCGAGTCCGGCTCCTGGCGCGACGACAAGGACCTGGCCGAGGTCTACACCGCCTGGGGCGGCTTCGCCTACGGCCGCGGCCTCGACGGTGCCCCGGCCGCCGACGACATGCGCACGGCCTACCGCCGCATCCAGGTCGCGGCCAAGAACATCGACACCCGCGAGCACGACATCGCCGACTCCGACGACTACTTCCAGTACCACGGCGGGATGGTCGCCACCGTCCGCGCGCTCACCGGCTCCGACCCGAAGGCCTACGTCGGCGACTCCACCAGCCCCGACGCGGTGCGCACCCGCACCCTGCAGGAGGAGACCAACCGGGTCTTCCGCGCCCGGGTGGTCAACCCGCGCTGGATCACCGCCATGCAGCGCCACGGCTACAAGGGCGCCTTCGAGCTCGCCGCCACCGTCGACTACCTCTTCGGCTTCGACGCCACCGCCGGGGTCGTGCACGACTGGATGTACGAGTCGCTGGCCCAGGAGTACGTGCTCGACGAGACCAACCAGGAGTTCATGCGCCGCTCCAACCCGTGGGCGCTGCGCGGCATCGTGGAGAAGCTGCACGAGGCCGCCGACCGCGGGCTGTGGGAGTCGCCCGACGCCGACACGCTGGCGCGGATGCAGGCGGTCTACCTCGACCTCGAGGGCGACCTGGAGGACCGCGCCGGTGGCTAAGGCGCCGGGCGGGACCGCCACGGCGGCCCGCCGGGTGGTCGTCGTCGGCATCGGGATGGGTCCGCAGCACGTGACCGTCGAGGCCGCGGCCGCGATCGACACCGTCGACGTGGTGCTCGCCTTCGTGAAGTCCGCCGACGACCCGCTGCTCGCGGTGCGCCGCGAGGTCTGCGACCTGCACGGCGTCGAGCTGGTCGTGCTCGACGACCCGCCGCGCGCGCGGCACGACGACGTCGACTACGACGCGGCGGTCGACGCCTGGCACGCCGCGCGGGCCGAGGCGTGGGAGGCCGCCCTGGCCACGCACCCCGGCGACGTGGGGCTGCTGGTGTGGGGCGACCCGAGCCTCTACGACTCCACGCTGCGGCTGCTGGACCGGCTCCAGGAGCGGTTGCCGCTGGCCGTCGAGGTGGTGCCCGGCATCAGCAGCCTCCAGCTGCTCGCCGCCCGGCACCGCCTGGTGCTGCACGACGTCGGCGCCCCGCTGCACGTCACCACCGCCCGCCGGTTCGCCGAGGCGCTCGCCCAGGGGCAGCGCAACGTCGTCGTCGTGCTCAACCGTCGCCTCGACGCGCTGGCCGACCCCGCGCTCGCCGACTGGTCGATCTGGTGGGGGGCCAACCTCGGCGCGCCCGGCGAGCAGCTGGTCGCCGGGCGGGTCGGTGAGGTGCTCGCCGACATCGAGGCCGCCCGCGAGCGGGCCCGCGCCCACGACGGCTGGGTGCTCGACCTGCACCTGCTGCGGGCGCCGGCCGGGGACGCCCCGTGAGCGGGCAGCCCACCGGCGGTCACACCGTGCTCGCCGTGCCGGTGCCCGCGCTCGACGACTGGGTGCGGGCCCGCACCCACGAGTACGACCCGGCGTGGGTCTCGAGCGACCCGACGTTCGTGCACGCCCACGTCACCGTGCTGGCGCCGTGGGTGCCGGCGCCCGACGACGCCGACCTCGGGCGGGTCGCGGCCCTGCTCGCCGCGGTGCCGACCTTCGAGGCCCGGCTGGGCGAGGTCGACGTCTTCCCGAACGGGTTGGTGCACCTGCGCCCCGAGCCGCACGGGCGGTTCGCCGCGCTGACCGGCCTGCTCGCCGAGGCCTACCCCCAGCACCCGCCCTACGAGGGCAGGTACGGCGCGGTCGAGCCGCACCTCAGCCTCGACCAGGTCGGGCCCGGCCCCACCCGGGTCGGCCAGCAGGTCGGCCAGCGGGTCACCGTCGGCTCCGTGGCCGGTGACCTCGCGGGGCGCCTGCCGGTGCGCACCCGGGTCGACCGGGTCGACCTGCAGTGGTGGCAGGCCGACGGGTGCCGGCTGCTGCACTCCTTCCCCCTCGCCGCCGAGGCGGTCGCCTGATGGGCGGCCTGCTGGTCGCCGGCACCACCTCCGACGCCGGCAAGAGCGTGGTCACCACGGGGCTCTGCCGCGCCCTGGCCCGCCGCGGGGTGGCCGTGGCGCCGTACAAGGCGCAGAACATGTCGAACAACTCGATGGTCGTGGCGCACCTCGACGGGGGCACCGCAGAGATCGGGCGCGCCCAGTGGGTGCAGGCGCTGGCCGCGCGGGTCGAGCCGGAACCGGCGATGAACCCGGTGCTGCTCAAGCCCGGCAGCGACCGGCGCAGCCACGTGGTGGTGCTGGGCCGGCCCGCCGGCGAGGTGTCCTCGCGCGACTGGACCACCGGGCGCGCCCACCTGGCCCGCGCCGCCCAGGCGGCGTACGACGACCTGGCCGGGCGCCACGACGTCGTGGTCGCCGAGGGGGCCGGCAGCCCGGCGGAGGTCAACCTGCGCGCGGGCGACTACGTCAACATGGGCCTGGCCCGGCACGCCGACCTGCCCACGGTCGTCGTCGGCGACATCGACCGGGGCGGGGTCTTCGCCGCGTTCCTCGGCACGGTCGCGCTGCTCGCACCGGAGGACCAGGCGCTGCTGGCGGGCTTCGTGGTCAACAAGTTCCGCGGCGACCTCGAGCTGCTGCGCCCGGGCCTGGCCCAGCTGGAGGCCGCGACGGGTCGTCGCACCTACGGCGTGCTGCCCTGGAGCCCGGACCTGTGGCTCGACTCCGAGGACGCCCTCGACCTGGAGGGGCGCCGGGCCCGCCCCGGCGCCGGCGCGGGGGAGCCGACCGCCCGGGTGGTCGTGGTGCGGCTGCCGCGGATCTCCAACCTCACCGACGTCGACGCGCTCGGCCTCGAGCCCGGCCTCGACGTGGTCTTCGCCTCCACCCCGCAGGCGCTCTCCGACGCCGACCTGGTGGTGCTGCCCGGCACCCGCGCCACCCTCGCCGACCTGGCGTGGCTGCGCGGGCGCGGCCTCGACACCGCCCTGCACGCCCACGTCGCGGCGGGTCGCCCGCTGCTCGGCATCTGCGGCGGCGCCCAGATGCTCGGCCGGCGGATCCGCGACCCGCACGGGGTCGAGGGGCCCGCGGGCGCCGACGTCGAGGGGCTGGGGCTGCTCGACGCCGTCACCGCCTTCACCCCCGAGAAGGTGCTGCGCCGCCACGAGCCCGCCGGCTACGAGATCCACCACGGGCGCCTGGAGGGCCAGCGCGAGCTCGGGGCGGTGACGGCCACGATGGTGCACGGTGCCCTGGAGGACGACGCGCACCGCGCCGCCTACCTGCGCCGGGCACTCGGCGTGGCGTCGACGGCGTCCTTCCCCGCCGCCCGCGAGCGCCGGCTCGACCTGCTCGGCGAGCTCGTCGAGACCCACCTCGACGTCGACGCGCTGCTCGCGCTGGCCCTCGACGGGGCGCCCGCCGGGCTGCCGTTCCTGCCGCCGGGAGCGCCGGGAGCCCAGCCGTGAGGGTGCTGCTGCTCGGCGGCACCGGCGAGGCGCGGGCCCTGGCCGCCGCCCTGGTCGAGGCCGGCGTCGACGTCGAGTCGTCGCTGGCCGGGCGGGTGGTGCGGCCGCGCCTGCCCGTGGGCCGGGTGCGCATCGGCGGCTTCGGGGGCGCCGAGGCGCTGCGCGCGTACGCCGCGGCGTACGACGCCGTGGTCGACGCGACGCACCCCTTCGCCGCCACCATCTCGACGCACGCCGCCGCGGTCGACGTGCCGCTGCTGCGGCTGCAGCGCCCCGGCTGGAGCGACCCGACCGGGCGCTGGCACTGGGTCGACGGCCACGACGAGGCGGCCGCCACGGCCGCCCGGCTCGGGCAGCGCCCGGTGCTGACCGTCGGGCGCCAGCAGCTCGGCGCCTTCACCGGTCCGCTGGCCGAGCACGCGGTGCTGGCCCGGGTGGTCGACGAGCCCGAGGTGCCGCTGCCGCCGACCTGGACGCTGCTGCGCAGCCGTGGCCCCTACGAGGAGGCGGGGGAGCGTGACCTGCTGCGCGAGCACCGTGCCGACGTGCTGGTCACCAAGGACTCCGGCGGGGCGCTGACCTGGCCCAAGATGCGGGCCGCCGCCGACCTCGGGGTCGCCACCGTCGTCGTGCGCCGCCCGGCGCCGCCGCCGGGCGTGCCGACGGTCAGCGACGTCGACGGCGCGCTGGCCTGGCTGCGACGGCTGCCGTCACGATGAGCGCACCGACCCCGACCCGGTCGGCCAGCCGGCGCCCCCGGGCCACGTCGTGAGCGGCCGGGGCGCGCCCGGCGCCCAGCACCGGACGCAGCTCGACCCGGGCCTCGGCGCCGGTGCCGTAGACGGTGCGCCCGCCCAGCCGCACCCCCAGCGCGCCCGCGAAGGCGGCCTCGACCGGGCCGGCGTTGGGGCTGGGGTGGGCGCCGGCGTCGCGCCGCCAGGCCCGCACGCTCGCCGCCGGGTCGGCGCCGAGCACGGTGGCCAGGGCCGCGGTGAGCCGCGAGCCGGGCAGGTTGAGCACGTCGTCGAGGCGCGCCGCCGCCCAGCCGAAGCGGGCGTAGCGGGCGCTGCGGTGCCCGACCATCGCGTCGAGGGTGTTGGCGGCCCGGTAGCCGAGCAGCCCCGGCACCCCGGCCACCGCGCCCAGCACCAGCGGGGCCACCACCGCGTCGGAGGTGTTCTCGGCCAGCGACTCGAGCGCGGCCCGGGCCACGTCGGTGGCCTCCAGCGTGCGGGTGTCACGGCCCACCAGCCGCGCCACCTGGGTGCGGGCGTCGTCGAGCCGCCCGGCCTCCAGCAGCCGCGCCACCTCGGCGGCCTCCCGGCCCAGGGTGGTGCCGCCCAGCACCGTCCAGGTCGCGGCCGCGGTGACCAGCGCGTGCGGCACCGGCCGGTCGCGGGTGGCCCGCTCGGCGACGGCCCCCAGCGCTACGCAGCCCCCGACCAGCACCAGCACGTGGGCGGCGCCCGCCGCGCGCCGGTCGGCGTACGTCGTCTGCTCGAGGCGGGCGGCCAGGGTGCCGAAGCCGGCCACCGGGTGCCATCGTGCGGGGTCGGCCAGCACGCGGTCGAGGCCGACCCCCAGCACCATCCCCACCGATCTGCTCAGCACTGGAGGCTCCCGTGAAGGTCCTGGTCACCGGCGGCGTGCGCTCGGGCAAGTCCCGTCACGCCGAGTCGCTCGTGGGGTCGCTCGTGGGCACCGCCCCCGTCACCTACGTCGCGCCGGGCCCGGCGCCCGAGGACGACGACCCCGACTGGGCGGCGCGGGTCGCGAGGCACCGGGAGCGCCGACCCGCGTCGTGGACCACGCTCGAGACCCGCGACCTGGCCGGCGCGCTGACCCGCGCCGACCGCGCGCTGCTCGTCGACTGCCTGGGCACCTGGGTGACCGGCCTGCTCGACGAGGAGCAGGCGTGGGAGCGCTCCTCCGACGACGTCGTCGCGCTGGTCGAGGCCCGGCTGGCCGCGGTCGTGGCGGCGCTGCGCGACTGCCCCCACGACGTGGTGCTGGTGACCAACGAGGTGGGGCTGGGCGTGGTGCCCGCGCACCGGTCGGGCCGGCTCTTCCGCGACCTGCTCGGCCTCGCCAACCAGCGCGTCGCCGAGGCCTGCGACGAGGTGCACCTGGTGGTGGCCGGCCGGGTGCTGCGGCTCTGAGGGGCTCACCCGACACCTCCGCTCGGCGGCCCTCCGACGAGCACGCCCACGAGCAGGGTGGCCAGGCAGAGCTCGACGGCGGCGCCGAGCACGTCGCCGGTCACTCCGCCGAGCCGGCGCACGACGCGGTGCAGCAGCGCCGCGACCACCAGCGCCGCCAGGACCCCGGCCACCAGGCCCGACCAGCCCGCGGCGAGCGTCAGGAGGAGGGCCGCGACCAGCCACACGGCGGCGGCGGGCAGCGGCCCGACCGTGCCGACGTACGCCGCCCCGAGACCGTCGGGGCGCGCGCCCGGGACCCCGCGCAGGCAGCACCAGCCGAGCGCGGCCCGGGAGACACAGACCAGCAGCCCGGCGACCAGCGCCCCGCGGGCGGTGGTGAGCAGCGGCGCCAGCGCAGCGGCCTGCACGCCCAGCACCACCACCGTCGCCACCACGCCGGCCGGCCCTGAGGTGCCCGACTTCATGACCGCGAGGGAGCGCGCGGGGTCGTAGGAGGCGGTGAGCCCGTCGACCACGTCGGAGAGCCCGTCCCAGTGCAGGGCCCGGCTGCCGGCGGCGAGCGCGCCCACCGCGACCAGCGCGACGACGAGCGGAGGCAGCGCGAGGCGGGCTCCGACCAGGCCGACCACGGCGACGACGAGGCCCAGCGGGAGGACCGCCAGGGGAGCCAGCAGCATCGCCCGACCGGCGACCACGGGGGTCACGGCGCGCGGCGCCGGCACCCGGAGCACGGTCAGGGTGCCGAGCGCCAGGCGCCAGGAGTCAGGCATCCGTGGGCACCAGGTCGCCCAGGTCGCTCAGCAGCGCGACCTCTCGCAGCAGCGCGACGGCGCTGCGCAGCAGCGGCACCGCCGCGACCGCGCCGCTGCCCTCGCCCAGCCGCATCCCGAGGTCGAGCAGCGGGTCGAGCCCCAGGCTGGCCAGCGCCAGCGTCTGCGCCGGCTCGGGGGAGCGGTGCCCGGCGACGCACCAGGCGGCGGTGCCGGGGGCGATCCGCTCGGCGGTGAGCGCGCAGGACACCGACATCAGTCCGTCCAGCAGCACGGGCACCCCGGCCTCGGCGGCGCCCAGGACGTAGCCCACGGTCGCGGCCAGGTCGGCGCTGCCGAGCGCGGTGAGCGTCTCGACCGGGTCGGCGGCCCGCTCCCCGGCCCGCTCGAGCGCGGCACCCAGCACCTCGCGCTTGCGGGCCAGGCCCGCGTCGTCGACGCCGGTGCCCCGGCCCGCGACCTCGGCCACGTCGCCCGCCCCGAGCCCCAGGCCGGCCGCCACCAGCGCCGCAGCGGGGGTGGTGTTGCCGATGCCCATGTCGCCGCTCAGCAGCAGCTGGGCCCCGTCGGCGACCTCGCGGGCGGCGACCCGTCGCCCCACGGCCAGCGCCTGCGCGGTCTCGGCGGCGGTGAGGGCGTCCTCGAGGTGGATGGCGCCGCTGCCGCGGCGGACCTTGTGCTCGCCGACCTCCGGGGGCAGCCCGTCGAGGTCGTCGTCGACGCCGAGGTCGAGCACCCGCACCCGCACCCCGTGGGCGCCGGCCAGGGCGTTGACGCCGGCGCGCCCGGCCACGAAGGTGCGCACCATCGCGGCGGTGATCTCGGGCGGGTACGCCGAGACGCCGTGCCGGGCGACGCCGTGGTCACCGGCGAAGATCACCAGGCGCACGTCGTCGAGCGGGCGCGGCGGCACCTGGCCCTGCACGGCGCTCAGCCAGGCGCCGAGCTCGCCGAGGCGGCCCAGGGCGCCGGCCGGGACGGCCAGCCCGGCCAGCCGCTCGGCGGCGGCCCGGGCGCTCGGGGCGTGCGGCGCGGGGACGGGCAGGGAAGCGGTCACGGGTCCTCCTGGACTCGGGGCTGGGCTGAGGGCTGGATTGGGGGCTGGACTGGGGGCTGGAGCGGCGGGGCCGGCGCGCAGGGCGGCGACGAGCCGGTCGGTGACGTCGGGGGGCCGCACCGCGACGCGCGCCCACCCGGCGTCGAGGCCGGGGAAGGTGTCGCAGCGGCGTACGGCGACACCCTGCGCGCGCAGCCGCTCGCGCCCGCCCTCGCCGAGGCGGGCGAGCAGGAACGACGTCCGCGAGGGCAGGGTGGTGGTGCCCAGGGCGGTGAGCGAGTCGACCAGGTGGGTCCGCCAGCCCGCGATCGTGCGGGCTCGACGCTCCGCCTCGGCCAGCGCGAGCGGCGTGCAGCAGGCCTCGATCGCGGCCGCGGCGGTGGTGGAGACCGACCACGGCACCTGCTCGCGGCGCAGCGCGGCCACCACGTCGGGCGTGCCGAGGAGGTACCCGGCCCGCACGCCCGGGATCGACCAGTGCTTGGTCAGGCTGCGCAGCACCACGAGGCCCTCGGCCGGTGCCCCGGCCAGGGTCCCGGCCTCGTCGGGCACGGTGTCGATGAACGCCTCGTCGACGAGCACCAGCCGGCCCGGGCGCCGCAGGGCGAGCAGGTCGTCGACCGGGTGCAGCCGCCCGGTCGGGTTGGTGGGGTTGCCGACCACGACGAGGTCGGCGTCGTCCGGCACCGCTGCGGGGTCGAGGGCGAACCCGTCGGCGGCCCGGGTGAGCACGCTGGTGACCCGGTGGCCGGCCTGCTCGAGCGCTGCGTGCGGCTCGGTGAACTGGGGGTGCACCACCACCGGGCGACGCCAGGGCCGCAGCCGGGCCACCAGCGAGAACGCCTCGGCGGCGCCCGCGGTGGCCAGCACCTCTGAGGCCGGGCGGCCGTGCCGGGCCGCCACGGCCCGCTCGGCGCGGGTCGGGTCGGGGTAGGCGCCGACGTCGTCGAGGCTGGCGCGCAGCGCGGCGTCGAGCCACCCCGGCCGCGGGCCGGGGTAGACGTTGACGGCCAGGTCGAGCAGGTCGCTGCCGCGCACCTCCACGTCGCCGTGGTGGCGCAGCGGATCGGTGGGCGGGGCCTCAGCCACGGTGCACCGCGTCCACGAAGCGCTGCGCGAGGTGCGGGTGCCCGGCCCAGTGCACGTGCAGGTACGCCGCGTGCAGGCTGGGGCTGGTGAAGCCGACGGTGTGCCCCTCGCCGCTCCACGCCGGCGCGGGCCCGGCGGCCGGCTCGACGTGGGTGCGGTGGAACTCGTGGCCGGTGACCCGCTCGCCGGCGCGGGTCAGCAGCGAGTCGGAGGCGGCGGTCATCTCGGGGTAGGCCAGCGTCAGCCGCTCGGTCATGGACGCGGCTGCCGGCACCGCGCCGACCATCGGCACGTCGTCGAGGCTCTCGCACAGGTAGAGCAGCCCGGCGCACTCCGCCACCGTCGGCACCCCGGCGGCCACGGCGGCCGCGACCTCGGCGCGCAGGGCGGCGTTGTCACCCAGGGCGGTGGCGTGCACCTCGGGGAAGCCGCCGCCCAGGTAGAGGCCGCGGGTGCCGGCCGGCAGCGCGGTGTCGGTGGCGGGGTCGAAGGTGACCACCTCGCAGCCGCCGGCGCGCAGCAGCTCGTCGGTCTCGGTGTAGCGAAAGGTGAACGAGCGCCCGCCGGCCACGGCCACGACCGGTCGACCGGTGGGCGTGGCGCCCGCGGGGGGCCGGACCTGCTCGGCAGGGTCCCAGGGCGCGGCCGCCAGGTCGGGGGCGCTGCGCGCGATCGCGAGCACCGCCTCGAGGTCGACCTGCTCGGCTACCTGGGCGGCCAGGCGGTCCAGCGACTCGGCAGCCAGGCCCCGCTCGGCCGCCGGCACCAGACCGAGGTGGCGCGAGGGCGCCTCGACGGCCTGGTCGCGGCCGATGGTGCCGAGCACCGGGATGCCGGTCGGCGCGATCGAGTCGACGACCTCGCGGGCGTGCCGCGGGGAGCCGGCCTTGTTGAGGACGACCCCGGCCACCTGCACGCCCGGGTCGTAGGTCGCCATCCCGTGCACCACCGCCCCGATCGAGCGCGAGGAGCGCGAGATGTCGACGACGAGCACGATGGGGGAGCGGGTCAGCCCCGCGACGTGCGCGGTGGAGGCGAAGCCGTCGGTGCCGACCCGGCCGTCGTACAGGCCCATCACGCCCTCGACCACCGCCACGTCGGCGCCCCGGGCGCCGTGCAGGAGCAGCGGCGCGAGCAGGTCCTCGCCGACCAGGTGCGGGTCGAGGTTGCGGCCGGGCCGCCCGCAGGCCAGCGCGTGGTAGCCGGGGTCGATGTAGTCGGGGCCGACCTTGTGGCCCGAGACCTCGTGACCGGCCCGGGCCAGCGCGGCCATCAGCCCGGTCGCGACCGTGGTCTTGCCGGCCCCGGTGGCGGGGGCGGCGACCACGACGCGGGGGAGGCGCGAGGAGGCGGGCTCGTTCACCACTCGATGCCCCGCTGGCCCTTCTGGCCGCGGTCCATCTGGTGCTTGACCTTGGTCATCTCGGTGACCAGGTCGGCGGCCTCGACCAGCGCCGGGTGCGCGCGGCGCCCGGTCACCACGACGTACTGGCGCCCCGGGCGGTCGCGCAGCGTGGTCACGACGTCGTCGACGTCGACCCAGCCCCACTCCATCGGGTAGGTGAACTCGTCGAGCACGTAGAGGTCGTGGCGCTCCTCGGCGATCGCCCGCTTCACCTCGGCCCAGCCCTCGGCAGCGTCGGCGGCGTGGTCCTCGGTCGAGCCCTCCTTGCGGCTCCACGACCAGCCGGCGCCCATCTTGTGCCAGGTCACCGGCCCGCCCTCGCCGGTCTGCTCGTGCAGCTCGCCGAGGCGCTCGAGGACGGTCTGCTCGCCGATGCGCCACTTGGCGGACTTCACGAACTGGAAGACGCCGACGTCCCAGCCCTGGTTCCAGGCGCGCAGCGCGACGCCGAACGCGGCGGTCGACTTCCCCTTGCCGTCGCCGGTGTGCACCATCAGCAGCGGCAGCGAGCGGCGCTGTGCGGTGGTGAGCCCGTCGTCGGGGACGGTCGTGGGTCGGCCCTGCGGCATGTCTAGCTCCGGTATCTCTCGTGGTGGACGGCCTCGGCCAGCGGGCGGCGGCTGCGCCACCGGTGGCGTTCGAGGTCGGGGACGTCGTGCAGGCCGCTGACGCGGCCGACGCAGAGCCAGGCGACCGGGCGCACCCGGGGCGGGATGCCCAGCAGGTCGCGCAGGTGCTGCTCGCGGTAGAAGGAGACCCAGCCGACGCCCAGCCCCTCGGCGGTGGCGGCCAGCCAGAGGTTCTGGACGGCCAGGCAGGTCGAGTAGAGGCCGGTGTCGTCGATGGTGGCCCGGCCGAGCACCTGCGGCCCGCCGCGGTCGGGGTCGTGGGTGACGACCACGCCGAGGCCGGCCTCGCGGATGCCCTCGACCTTGATCCCGGCGAAGGTCGCGGCGCGCTCGGCGTCGAGCCCGGCGGCGTACGACGCCCGCTCGTCGGCGACGTGGGCCGCGAAGCGCTCGCGGGTGGCGAGGTCGCGGACCACGATGAAGTCCCAGGGCTGGCTCATCCCCACGCTGGGGGCGCGGTGCGCGGCGCCCAGCACGCGGGTCAGCGTCTCGTTGTCGGGCGGCTCCCCGGTGAACTCGGCCCGCACGTCGCGGCGTCGCTCGATCGCCTCGTAGAGCGACATCGGGGAGGGCTCGGGCGCCGCCATCACGCGGCGCGCGCGACGTCGGCGAGCGCCTCGGCGCTCACCTCGCCCACCGGCAGGTGCTCGGCACCCAGGTGGCCGGCCAGCACGCCCGCCAGGCCCAGGCGCATCGCCCCGCTCTCGCAGTCGACGACCACGCTCGAGAGCCCCTGGGCGGCGAGCAGGTCGGCGGCCCGGCGCGAGCGGTCGACGGCGTCGGGGCCGCTGGTGGCGCGGCCGTCGGTGACCAGCACGAGCAGCGGCCGGCGCCGCGGGTCGCGCAGCCGCTCGACGGCGAGCACCCGGCCGGCCTCGAGGAGTCCCTCGGCCAGCGGGGTCCGTCCGCCGGCGGGCAGCTCCTCCAGGCGCCGGGCGGCGACGTCGACGGAGTGCGTGGGCGGCAGCGCCAGCTCGGCGGCGGCACCGCGGAAGGTCACCAGCCCCACCTTGTCGCGGCGGCGGTAGGCGTCGAGGAGCAGCGAGAGGATCGCTGTCTTGACCTCCTCCATCCGGCGGCGCGCGGCCATCGAGCCCGACGCGTCGACGCAGAAGAGCACCAGGTTGGACTCCTTGCCCTCCCGCGTCGCGAAGCGCAGGTCGGGCGGGCGCAGCAGCAGCCGGCCGCCGTCGCGGCCCCGGGCCGCCTGGTGGGGCGCGGCGGCGCGCAGGGTCTCCAGCAGGTGCACCGACCCGCTGCCGGTGGCCGAGGAGCCGACCCGGCGCCCGCGCTCGGTCGTGGCCCGGCTGCGACGCCCGGCCTCGCCCGCCCCGGTGCCGCGGGCGGTGAGCAGGCGGGTGCGGTAGGGCTGGCCCGAGGCCACGGTGGAGCCGGCGGCGGCCTGGGAGTCGCCGACGGGCGCGGGGTCCTGCGGGACGTCATCCGGGCGGGACGTCCCCTCGTCCCCAGCGGATGACGTCCCGTCGGGGCCGCCGGGGCTGTCGGGGCTGCCGGGGCTGTCGGGGCTGCCGGGGCTGCCGGGGTCGCCGGGGCCGTCGGGGTCCGGCTCGGGGTCCGGCTCGGGCTCGGGCGGCTCGGGCGGCTCGGGGAGGTCGTCGCCGAGCACCTGGTCGAGCAGGTCGTCGTCCATGCCGGGCGCGTCGAAGGGGTTGCGGCGGCGCCGGTGCGGCAGCGCCAGGCGGGCCGCGGCCCGGATGTCGTCGAGGACGACCCGGTCGCGGCCCTGCCAGGCGGCGTGCGCGACGGCGGTGCGGGCGGTGACGATGTCGGCGCGCAGCCCGTCGACGTCGAAGGCGGCGCAGACCTCGGCGATCTTCAGCAGCCCGGCGTCGGTGAGCTCGACGTGGGCCACCAGCTCCTGGGCGGTGCGCACCCGCTCGGTCAGCGCGGCCTGGGCGGCGGCGTACGACGTGGTGAACCCGGCCGGGTCGGCGTCGAAGGCCATCCGGCGCCGCACCACCTCGGCGCGCACGGCCGGGTCGCGGGGCGCGGCGACCTCGACGCTGAGCCCGAAGCGGTCGAGCAGCTGCGGGCGCAGCTCGCCCTCCTCGGGGTTCATCGTCCCGACCAGCACGAAGCGCGCGGCGTGGGTCAGCGAGACGCCGTCGCGCTCCACGGTGGCGCGCCCCATCGCGGCGGCGTCGAGGAGCACGTCGACGAGGTGGTCGTGCAGGAGGTTGACCTCGTCGACGTACAGCAGCCCGCGGTGGGCGCGGGCCAGCAGGCCGGGCTCGTACTCCGTGCGGCCCTCGGAGAGGGCGCGCTCGAGGTGCAGCGAGCCGAGCACCCGGTCCTCGGTGGCGCCGACCGGCAGCTCGACCAGGCGCACCGGGCGCGACTCGACGGGCGCGTCGGCGGCGAAGGGGCCGTCGGGGGAGAGGTGGGTGTCGTCGCGCGGGTCGCTGGAGAAGCGGTCGCCGGCGACGACGTCGATGCGGGGCAGCACCTCGGCCAGCGCCCGCACGATCGTGGACTTGGCGGTGCCCTTCTCGCCGCGCACCAGCACGCCGCCGACCTCGGGGGAGATCGTGGTGAGGAGGAGGGCGAGGGCCATCTCGCCGAAGGGACCGTCGGGGTCGTCAGCGCCGACAACGGCGCAGAAGGGGTACTGCTGTGGCATGGGAGGCTCCCGCTCGTCCGCCATCGGATAGGCGCCTCGAGGCCGGTCTTCGGACTTCCTGGACCGGTGCTCTCGCACCCTCCAGGTCACCGCAGCGGGCCTGTGCCGGACTTTCACCGGCTTCCCAGATTCTCCCCTCCGCGTCGGCTTGTCTCGACCGGGCCTCGGGGCACCTCGTGGCTTCGGCGTCACGATAGCGTCAGCGCCCGTGAGTCCACCCAGCCCGTCCACCGTCGTCGTGATCGGCGTCGGCGACGACGGCTGGGAGGGGCTCCCCGAGCCGCAGCGGCGCACCGTGCTGGAGGCCGACGTGGTGCTGGGCGGGCAGCGCCACCTGGCGATGCTGCCCACCGACGTCGACCAGCTGCGGGTGGCCTGGCCCTCGCCGCTGCGCGACGGGCTGCCTGCGCTGCTGTGGCAGCACGACGGGCGCCGCGTCGTCGCGCTGGCCTCCGGCGACCCGTTCGTCTCCGGCATCGCCGGCACCCTGGTCGGCCTGCTCGGCGCCGAGGCGGTCGAGGTGCACCCGGCCGTGTCGTCGGTGGCGCTGGCGCGGGCCCGGATGCGGTGGCCGGCCGAGACGGTCGAGGTCGTCTCCGTGGTGGGCCGCCGGCCCGAGACCGTCCTGCGCCAGCTCGCGCCCGGCCGCCGGCTGCTGGTGCTCTCCTCCGACGCCACCACGCCGTCGGTGCTGGCGCGGCTGCTGGTCGAGCGGGGGTACGCCGGCTCGGCGATCAGCGTGCTGAGCCACCTCGGTGGGGAGCGTGAGGCGCGGGTCGACGCCACGGTCGGGGCCTGGGCCGCCGATCCGCCGGACGTCCCGGCCCTCAACGTCGTCGCCCTCGACCTGCGCGGGCCCGTGGTCGGCTCGTGGGCCACGGGGCTGCCCGATGACGCCTTCGAGCACGACGGCCAGCTCACCAAGCGCGACCTGCGGGCGGCTGCCCTGGCGCGGCTGGCGCCCCAGCCCGGCCAGCTGCTGTGGGACGTCGGTGCGGGCGCGGGGTCGGTGGGCATCGAGTGGATGCGCGCCCACCCCACCTGCCGCACGCTCGCGGTCGAGGCCGACGGCGCCCGTGCCGAGCGCGTGGCGCGCAACGCCGCGCGGCTGGGCGTCCCCGGGCTCGAGGTGGTGCCGGGGCGGGCCCCCGACGCGCTGGCCGACCTCCCCGACCCGCACGCGGTCTTCGTCGGTGGCGGTGCCACTGCGCGGGGCCTGCTCGACCTGTGCCGCGACCGGCTGCGCCCGGGTGGGCGGCTGGTGGTGCACGGCGTGACGCTCGAGAGCGAGCAGGTGCTCGCGGCGGCGTACGCCGCGCACGGCGGTGAGCTGACCCGCACCTCGGTCGAGCACGCCGCTGCGCTCGGCTCGTTCACCGGTTGGACCCCCGCCCGGGCCGTGACCCAGTGGGCGTGGACCAAGCCCCTCCCGACCAGCCAGGAGCCATCGTGACCGTGCACTTCGTGGGCGCCGGACCCGGCGCCGCCGACCTGATCACCCTGCGCGCCGCGGCGCTGATCGGCGCGGCCGACGTGGTGCTCTACCCCGGCACCTACCTCGACGCCGCCGTGCTCTCCCACGCCCGCGACGGCGCGCGCCTGGTCGACACCCAGCACCTCGACCTCGACACGATGGTCGCCGAGATGGTGGCCGCCACCCGCGACGGCCTCGACGTGGTGCGCCTGACCTCGGGCGACCCGTCGCTCTACTCCGCGGTGGCCGAGCAGTCGCGGCGTCTCGACGCGGCCGGCGTGGCGTGGGACGTCACCCCCGGCGTCCCGGCGTACGCCGCCGCCGCCGCGCTGGCCGGGCGCGAGCTGACGGTGCCGCTGGTCGCGCAGTCGGTGGTGCTGACCCGCACCCAGGCACGCTCGACCGCCATGCCCGAGGGCGAGTCGCTGGCGGCGTACGCCGCCACCGGCGCCACGCTGGTGCTGCACCTGGCGATCACGCGCACCCGCGAGCTGATGGCCGAGGTCGCGGGGCACTACGGCAGCGACTGCCCGGTCGTCGTGGTGCACCGGGCCAGCCAGCCCGACGAGCTGCTGCTGCGCGGCACGGTCGGCGACATCGCCGACCGGGTCGAGGAGGCCGGGCTGCGCCAGGCCGCGGTGATCCTGGTCGGGCGGGCGCTGGCGCGCGACGGCGGGGAGTCCTACCTCTACGACGCGGCGCGGGAGCGGACGACGTCGTAGGCGCCGCTCGCGTCCTGAGTGGGGCGGGCGGAAGTGTGGAGGTCCGGCTGAACCAGGTTCAGCCGGGGCTCCACACTCTGCGTCATCTGCGCGGCTTGGTCCTCCACGCGGCCCATCACGACCACGTGGCTGGGTGGACTGGTGTCGAGCCACCGGCCGGGGTCCCGGAGCGGCCCCGTCGACGGATCGGCACCTCCTCCGGACCGGGCCGGGGCCAGTGGGAGGATGCGTGGATGAGCTGGGGAGACGTCTGGGTCAACGGGGACAAGGTCCGACCCGGGATAGACGCCGCGGGCCCACGGGCGCCGTGGATCGCAGCCGGCGTCATCTCCTCGGAGGAGCGGGCGTTCGTCGAGGCGACGCAGCTGCTGCGCAGGACCCGTGGGGCGCACGCCCGAGCGGTCGAGTTCGACCTCCAGCTCACCTCCTCCGCCGTGAGCAGGGAGCGCCCCGGCACGGGCAAGGCCGTCGTCGGCTTCGAGCCGGACGGGCTGTGGCTCGCGGTGGACGTGACCCCGGCGGGGAGCCCCGAGGAGGACGCTCGCTACGTGGTCTTCGCGCAGCGCGTGCACGTCGTCGCCGGCGCCCGTCGGGCCGCCGGGGGCGGTACGAAGGGCGGGCCGCGGGCGACCATCCGGCTGCGTGGTCGGGCGCGCTCGCGCGAGAGCGCCCTCGAGTGGGGCTACCGGGCGGCCCGCGACTGAGCGAGCGGTCCCACGCCGGGTCGGCTGCGTGCCTCCTGCATCCGTCCAGCGAATCGCGGCGGAGTCGGTCAGTCGAGGCACGTTACTGACAGGACCTGCCGATAGGAACCGGAACCATAGGGGCGGGCCACCTCGATGACCCCCGCGTGTACGGGCACGCTTTCACCCGTTTCTCGCAGGCAGGGCGGGATGTTCCCAGAGCCGACCCTGTCCCCGGATTCCCACGCGACGTCGTCGAGTCGGAAGGCGATCTTGTCACCGTCGTCCGGCTGGAAGTAGGCGTAGGGAACGTTCGCTGGAACCCTTTTCGCGGTGCCGCTGACGACTGAAGGGTGGTGAGCCATCCACGGCGAACGAGCACCGCCGACGTAGCCGAGCGATACGAGGAGCAGTGCGAGAACGGCAGCGAGAACGACGCGTCGAGTTGTCCATTCTGCCCTGGTCCCGGACGCATGCGTCTCGTCGATAGTGGACCGTTCCGAGATGCTCATGCCCGGAGTATCGCCCGTGATCGTGATCCACGAACTAACGTCAGCCAGGTTCGACGGTCGAGGTTCGTGCGCCCGCGTAGGAACGCACGTATCTCGCTACGAGGGCGCACCACTAGCGGCAGAACCGGGTGGTTTACTTCGTGGGTGCAGCAACTGGTGACTTCGTCTAGCGACGTCTCGGACGCGACTCCTAGTGGCCGTCGACGTTGGGCGGTCATGGCGACGGCGTTCGGGGCGATCCCCGCCTTCGCGGTCTCACTCGGTGTCGTCCTCGTGGCAGCGCTTCGTGACACGGACCTTGTCGCTACGCGAGTGGGCCAGCGGAGCGTCGATCTGGGTTGGCCGTTCGATTGGATTCACCAGAACCAGAGTTCGCTGGACTCACCCTTGCCGTACCGGCTGGGCCTGTCCTCGCCATGGGAACACCCAACGGACGTGTCGGCGGTGGCGTTCGTCGGGAATGTGCTGATCGTCTTCGCTGTCGTCGCAGTGGTTGGGCTGCTCGTGGGTGCTCTCGCTGTGGGCCTTTCTCGGCTGTTCAAGACGCGTTCCTGACTCACGAGACCAGACGCCCGGATCTCGGCACGGCCGAGCGCTTCGCGGCATAGGGAGACGTTGAGCGTCTTCGGTCTGGCGTAGGGAACGTCCCCCTGATGCGCTTGTCGGGCTTGGTGTCCCATCACAGACAGGAGGACGTTCATGAACCACGGTAGTGGCGTGTCGAGGGGCGATCGCAACCGGAACGCACGGCTCGAGAAGTTGCGGGCAGCGGTACCGGTGACGAACGCGATCGTCGGGATCGATCTGGCCGAACGCAAGCAGATGGTGGTCGTGACCGACCACGACTCCAAGGTCCTGGCCCGGCGTACGTTCCGGTGCAAGGCCTGGGATCCCGGCGCGGCGCTGGACTGGGCCGCTGAGCGCAGCACCCGGGCCGGCTATGCCGGGGTCACGGTGGCTAGCGAACCCACCGGGCACCGGTGGCGGGTACTGGGCCAGCTGGCTGCCGAGCGGGGAATGTCCTTCGTCTGCGTGCAGCCGATGCTGACCTCGGGGGCCCGCAAGAGCGAGGACCTCACCCCCGACAAGACCGACGAGAAGGACGCGGTGCTGATCGCCCGGCTGACTGCGCAGCTGCGCTGCTACCTGCCCGAACCGGTCGATGAGACCTGGGGGCGACTGCGCCATCTCGGAGTGCGCCGCGAGCAGCTCCTCGATGAACACGTCGCCTGCGTCCAGCAGATCCGCGACCTGCTCGAGTGCGTCTGGCCCGCCGCCGTCGCCACCGCCCAGCAGCCGTTCAAGTCGGCCACGTGGCTCTGCGCCATGCACGTGATCATGACCCGCGACGGCGGCGACTTCGCCCGCACCCGACGACTGGGCCCGGCCCGGTTCGAGCACGCGGTCCGCAAGGAGCTGACCCGCCGCGGGAAACTCCGGCCCTGCCTACGGATCCTGCGCAAGCTCTATGCCGCCCTGACCGACCCCGCCGGCGTGATCGAGCACCGCCTGGGCGCCTTCGAGCGGATCGCCTGGATCATCGAGGACTGGGACACCGCCCGGGTCAAGCTGGCCGACACCGAAGCCCGGATGGTCGCGATACTCGACGACCTGCAGCTGACCGAGCTGGCCTGCTCCATCAAGGGTCTCTCCCCGGTCGGGGCTGCCGCGATCCTCGCCGAGACAGGCGACCTGCGCCGTTTCATCAGTTCCCGCGCCGTGGTCAAGCACGCCGGACTCGCACCGCGCCAACGCATGTCTGGGACCTTCGCCGGACGCAGCCACCTGAGCGGGGCCGGCCGACCGCACCTACGGACCGCAGCCTGGCGAGCGGTCTGGGGTGCGGTGAAGAGCAACCCCGTCTATGCCGACCGCTATCGACACCTCACCACCCGCGAGAACAACAAGCTCAAGCCCACTCAGGCCCAGACGGTCCTCGCCGGCGCGATCCTGCGTCAGCTCCACGCCGTGATCGTTACTGGCCAGGCCTGGGATCCCGACATCGCCACGCACGGCACCCGACGCAAGTCCACGATGCTCACGGAGGTGGCTGCCTGAACTGACGCGTCGTGCGTCCACTAGCTGGGTCGGGGCGAGCCTTCTGCGGCATTGAGAACCCTCGAGGTATCTCGTCGCTCATCACAGGCCGCCCCGGCTCGTCGTCGCCACAACCCGATCACACGCTGCCGAGCCCTAGCTCCGTTACCGCTATGCAGGGACCGACGACGATCCAGGGACCCGCCCCAGCAGTTGACGCAGAACGCCTCACGCTGATGAGAGTGCGTTTCTCGCGGGCCTCGATGACTGGAAAACAGGACACGCCAAGTAAGGGCCAAGATGTCCCGGCCCCGTAGAAGCGGTCCCGAGCCACAGGGTGTCGGGGTGGTGGTCCTGTACGGCGCGCGTGTGTCCGTCAGTCACGCGGGCCAGAAGCGGCGGGAGGAGCCCATCCATCTGTGCCGCGCCTCTTGCTATCGAACATGTGTTCGACTAAGGTGTCGACATGCTTTCCATTCCGGCTCCCGGTCTCGACCCGGCCGACCTCACTGAGGTCGAGCTGGTCGAGGCGCTGCGGGCGGCGGAGGAGCAGAAGTGCCGGCTCGACGCGCTGCAGGTGGAGCTGACGGCTCGTCTCGACGAGGTCGTACGTCGCCGGCACGCCGCGGCCGGTCTGGGTGAGGACCGGCAGGGTGTCGGGGTGGCTTCGCAGGTCGGGCTGGCGCGGCGCGAGTCGCCGAACCGGGGTGCTCGCCACTTGGGGTTGGCGAAGATCCTGGTGGCGGAGATGCCGCACACGTTGGCTGCGATGCGCGCGGGTTGGTGCGGCGAGTGGCGTGCGACCCTGCTGGCCCGCGAGACCGCGTGCCTGACGCTGGAGGACCGGCGCCGGGTCGACGCGGAGCTGATGGCCGACCCCGAGACCACCGACGGCTGGGGTGACAAGCGGCTGGTCGCTGCTGCCCGGGCCCGTGCCTACGAGCTCGACCCGCACGCCGCGCTGAAGCGCTCCCGCAAGGCCGAGGGCGAGCGGTACGTGTCCCTGCGACCGGCCCCCGACACGATGACCTACCTGACCGCGCTGCTCCCGGTCGCCCAAGGGGTCGCTGCGTACGCGGCGCTGACCCGGGCCGCCGACTCCGCCCGTGCGAGTGGCGACGAGCGCTCTCGCGGGCAGGTCATGGCCGACACCCTGGTCGCCTCCGTGCTCACCCGGTCCGCCGAGCCGGCGCCAGCTTCCGGCCCGCCGGCGGTCCCGGTGGCGGTGAACCTGACGATCTCCGACGCCACCCTCCTCGGTGGTGGCCACCAGCCGGGTTGGGTGGCCGGCTACGGGCCGGTGCCGGCCGGGTTCGCCCGCGAGCTGGTCGCCACCGCGATCGCCGACGCGCAGGCGACGCTGCGCAGGCTCTACACGACCAGCGCTGGGGCCCTGGTCGCGATGGACTCCCGGGCACGCACCTTCCCCGCCAGCCTGGGGCTCTTCATCGACCTGCGCGACCAGTCGTGCCGCACCCCGTGGTGCGACGCCCCGATCCGGCACCACGACCACGTGGTCCCCGACCACGCCGGCGGCCCCACCAGCGCCACCAACGGCCAAGGGCTGTGCGAGGCCTGCAACCAGGCCAAGGAAGCACCCGGCTTCACCGCCACCACCCACGACGGTGCCGTGATCACCACGACCCCCACCGGCCACCAGGTCCGCTCGAGGGCACCCGACCTCCCACCCGGCGACCCACCAGTCACACCCGAACCCTCACGACCAAGGGTCGACGTCCTCCACCCCCGCCTGCAGATCGTCCTCGACGACGACTACACGCCCGCCGCCTGATCGTCGACGTACCGGGGCGTCCAGACCGCGCCGCCGGCGCCCACGCGGGTCGAGGTCGCCCCGACGAGCAGCAGGCACTTCATGTCGATGCTCTCGGGGTCGAGCGCACTCAGGGTGGTCACCTCGAGCGACTCCTCGGCGCGGCCCACGTCGCGCCCGACGACCACGACGGTGTCGGGTGAGCGGTGCTCGAGGAGCACCTTCTGCATCGTCACCACCTGCTCGGTGCGCGATCGACTGGCGGGGTTGTAGACAGCGAGGACCAGGTCGGCTTCCGCGATCGCGCGCAGCCGCTTCTCGACCACTGACCAGGGCTTGAGCCGGTCCGACAGGCTCACGACCGCGAAGTCGGCGCCCACCGGAGCCCCGGCGCGGGCCGCCACCGCCTGCACCGCCGAGACACCGGGCAGCACCCTGACCGGCACGTCGGCCAGCGCCGGGTCGGCGTCGACCGCCTCGAAGACCGCCGAGGCCATCCCGAAGACCCCCGCGTCACCTCCCGAGACCACCGCCACCCGCTCCCCGCGGCAGGCCAGCTCGAGCGCCAACCTGGCCCGGTCGACCTCCACGGTGTTGCCCGAGGCGTGCCGGGTCAGGCCGGGGCGCTGCGGCACCCGGGCGACGTACGGCGCGTAGCCGACCACGTGGTCGACCTCCGCGAGCGCCGACTCGACCTCCGGGGTCAGCCACCGCCCCGGCCCCGGCCCCAGCCCCACGACCAGCAGCTCGGCAGCCGGCGCCGCACGGTCAGCCACGACCTCCGACGCCACCCGCGGCGCCCGGCGCCCCTGACCCGACAGCGAGTCGCCGGGCACCACCACGAGCGAGAAGTACGGCACGGTCGCGGGGTCGACGTCGGCGACCGGCAGCCAGCGCTGCTCGGGCATCGCCGCGCGCTCGACGTACAGGGCGTGGTCGAGGCGCCCGGCCTCGGCGAGCGCCTCGCGCACGGCCGGGAAGGTGCGCCCGAGCTTCATGATCACCGCGGCGTCGGTGTCGGCGAGCCGGCGCGCCAGCTCGGGCTTCGGCAGCGTTCCCGGCAGCACCGTGAGGACGTCGGTCTGGCGCACCAGCGGCGTGGCCGTGGCCGCGGTAGCGGCCGCGAACGCCGGCACCCCCGGCACGATCTCGGTCTCGAAGCGCTCCGAGAGCTGGTCGTGCAGGTACATGAACGACCCGTAGAACAACGGGTCGCCCTCGGCGAGCACCACCACGTCGCGCCCGGCCTCCAGGTGGGCGGCCAGCCTCTCGCCGCACTCGGCGTAGAAGTCGGCCAGCGCGCCGGCGTACCCGCCCGGGTGGCTCGTCGCGCCGGTCGTGACGGGGTAGCGCAGCTCCTCCTCGACCGCGCCCGCCGGGATCAGGTCGGCGGCGATGCGCCGCGCGTTGGACTGCTTGCCGACCCCCGCGTGGTAGGCGACCACGTCGGCCGCCCCGATCAGCCGGGCCGCCTTCAGCGTCACCAGCTCCGGGTCGCCGGGCCCCAGCCCGACGCCGTACAGCCGCCCGCTCACTCCTGCTCCTGGGCCAGCGCGTTGACGGCCGAGGAGGCCATCGCCGAGCCGCCACGGCGGCCGCGGACCGTCACGAACGGCAGGTCGATGCCGTGCTCGTCGCCGAAGACGGCCAGTGCCTCCTTCGACTCCCGGGCGCCGATGAAGCCCACCGGGCAGCCGATGACGGCGGCCGGCCGCGGACCACCGTCGAGGATCATCTCGAGCAGGTGGAACAGCGCGGTCGGGGCGTTGCCGATCGCGACCACCGCCCCCTCCAGCCGCGGCTCCCACAGGGAGACGGCCGCGGCGGTGCGGGTCGTGCCCCACCGGCGCGCCAGGTCGGGCACCTCGGGGTCGGTGAGGTGGCACAGCACCTCGTTGCCGGCCGGCAGCCGGCTCGCGGTGACGCCCATCGCCACCATCCGCGCGTCGCACAGCACCGGGGCGCCCGCGGCCAGCGCGTCCCGGGCGGCCGCGACCAGGCCGGGGTGGATGACCAGGTCGGGCACCAGGTCGACCTGGCCGCTGCCGTGCACCATCCGCACGGCCAGCTTCTCCGCGTCGGCCGGCACGCCCGACAGGTCCGCCTCGCGACGGATCGTGGCGAAGGAGTCGACGTAGATCGCCGGGCCGTCGCTGATGTAGTCGTAGCGCCGCGGCGGCGCGACCAGCCGGCTCATCGCGCGACCTCCGGCACCAGCACGCCGCGCCACGGGGTGACGACCAGCTCGCCGTCGGGACCGCCCGCGCGGTCGACCAGGGCGTCGACGTCGGCGGCGCCCAGCACGCCGTCGACCGCCTCCTGGTGCCACCCGCCGGCCACCACGCCGTACGCCGGCGGCGCGCTGCGCACCAGCGCCCGCTCGTCCGGCGGGCTGGGCGGGGCCAGCGGGCGCGCCAGCTCGCTGACGTGCCAGGCCGCCTGGGGGCTGCTGCCGCGGGCGGCGAGGAACGCGCGGGCCAGGTCGACGAGCCGGGCGGGGGCGTCGTCGAGGGGCAGCACCTCGCCCCACGCGTCCCCGACCCGCAGCTGGGCGGTGCGGTCGTCGAGCGCCACCAGCCCCAGGTCGCAGCCGCGCCCGGCCACGTCGCCGCGCCCGTCGTCGAGCACGTGCAGGAACCGCCCCGGCAGCGCGGCCAGGGCCGGGTCGGCGCAGAGCAGGGTGTCGAGGCGCGCGGCCACGGGGCGCAGGTCGGCGCGGCCGCCGGCCAGCCCGGTCTGCGGGGAGACCACGATGTTGCGCACCAGGTCGTGGGCGGGGGCCGGCAGCAGACCGGTCGCCCGGATCGCGTCGACGACCTCGGGCAGCAGCGCCGTGCGCGCGCCGTCGTCGTACGACGGCAGGGCGCGCAGCTGCAGGTTGGCCCGGCCGGTCAGGTGCAGCCGGCCGTCGCCGTGCTCCTGGGCGACCCGGCTCAGCGCCCGCAGCGCGGCGGCGGGCACGCGCCCGCCCACCAGGCGCAGCCGCACCAGGGCGCCGTCGTCGGCGGGCCAGGGGCGCGACACCCCCGGGCACCGGTCTGCTCGCGAGCGTGGGGAGGCGGGGGAGTGGGTCTGGGGGACGGCGACGTCGACCATCGGTTCCTTCGAGGTCGGGGCCCGTGCGCGGAGCCCGTGGGTGACCTCCCGGCGGCTGCCGTGAGGGCCAGCAGGTCTTCGGACTCGGGTTCGACCGGGCCAGGACGCCTTCCCGGGCCGGAGCCCAGTGGCTGCGGCACCCGGAGGTGCCACGTGTCCCGCCCGTCACCCACACCGCTGCGCGTCAGTCCCGGAGTCGCACCGGGTTCCCTGAGCCTCCCGGGGGAGGCGTGACTGGCAGGTGGACCGTACCAACCCCGACCGGCGGGTGCGCGGGCCGCTCGGCTGCCGGTCAGCCGACCTCCTCCAGCTCCGACCAGTCGACGGTGGCGGTGCGGCGCTGGTACTCGGCCACCAGGCCCGGCCAGTTGGTGGTGATCCGCGACCCGTCGGTGTACCAGCTGGTGCAGCCCGCCCACACGCTGTCGCCCAGGCGCGACTGCATCTCGGCGTCGAAGGCCTCCCAGACCTCCGGGCGCGGCGCGAGCGCGCGGGCGCCACCGTCGGCCAGGCGGCGCGCGACCTGCGCGACGTACCCAGCCTGGGCCTCCATCATCGCGATGATCGAGCTGCCGCCGAGGTTGGTGTTGGGCCCGTAGATGCTGAACAGGTTGGGGAACCCGGGCACGCCCATGCCCAGGTGGGCGCGGGCGCCGTCGGCCCACACCTCGCCCAGGCTGCGCCCGTCGGGGGCCACCACGTCGAGGCCGCGCAGGAAGTCGGTGGCCGCGAACCCGGTGCCCCAGATCAGCACGTCGGCCTCGTGCAGGGTGCCGTCGGCTGTCCGCACCCCGCCGGCCTCCACGCGCTCGACGGCGCCGGTGACCACGTCGACGTGGTCGCGGTCCAGGGTGCGGTACCACTGGTTCGAGAAGAGCAGGCGCTTGCAGCCCAGCGGGTAGTCGGGCACCAGCCGCGCGCGCAGGCCGGCGTCCTTGACGGTGAGGCGCAGGTGGGCGCGCCAGGCCGCCTCCAGCGCCCGGGTCAGCGGCTTCGACACCCGGCTCTCGCCGGCCAGGGCGCCGTTGAGCTGCTCGGTGAGCCAGAAGACGGCGCGCCGCTCGGCGGCCAGGGTGCCGGGCAGGCGCCGGAAGAGTGCGTGGTGGCGCTTCGAGTAGGCCTGGTCGGGCTTGGGCACGACGTACGGCGCCGAGCGCTGGAAGACCGTGATCGCCGCCGCGTCGTCGGCGATGCCGGGGACGAACTGGATCGCGCTGGCGCCGGTGCCCACGACCGCGACCCGCCTGCCCCGCAGGTCGACGTCGTGGCGCCACTGCGCGGAGTGGAAGGCCGGCCCGGCGAAGTCGTCACGGCCCGGGAGGTCCGGCACCACCGGCTCGGAGAGCTGGCCGGTGGCCAGCACCAGCACGTCGGCGTCGTACGTCGGCCCCGCCGCGCCGGCGACCTCGGTCGAGACCCGCCAGGCCTCGCCGTCGTGGCGCGCGCCGGTGACGATGGTGCCGGTGACCACCGCGTCGAGCAGGCCGTGCTCGGCGGCGGTGCGCCGGATGTAGTCGAGGATCTCCGGCTGCGGGGAGTAGCGGCGGCCCCAGGCGAGGTTGGGCGACCACGACCAGGAGTAGAGCGGGGAGGGCACGTCGCAGGCGGCGTTGGGGTAGGTGTTCTCGCGCCACACCCCGCCGACCTCGTCGGCCCGCTCGAGCACGGTCACGTCGGTGACGCCCTGCTCGTGCAGGGCGTGCACGACGCCCAGCCCGCCGAAGCCGGCGCCGACCACGACGACGCGCGGCGACCGGGCGGTGGGGGCGGGGGACGGGCTGGCCGGGGAGGGGGACGGGCTCATGCCCTGGACGCTAGGTCGGTCGAGGCGGGCGGGGGAGACATCGGCCGCAACAGACTTGATAATCGCGGACATGTCGTCGACCGCGCCGTCGCCCGACCGGCTGGCCGGCTGGGACGTGCCCCGCTCCGCCGACGGCGTGCGCCACCTGCTGCGGCACGCGCGGGCCAGGGGCCTCGACCCGGCCGCGCTGCTGATGGGCACCGGCCTGCACCTCGACGACCTGGGCCCCGGCGGAGTGCGCGAGGTGACCGCGGCGCAGGAGCTGCGCGTGGTCCGGGCGCTGCGCCACCGGGTCCCCGACGACGGCGCGGCCGTCGGGGCGTCGTACGACGTCGGCTCGTTCGGCGCGCTGGGCTTCGCGCTCATGACCAGCCGCACCGTGCTCGACGTGGCCGACGTGACGCAGCGCTTCTTCGACCTCAGCTACGCGTTCGTGGTGCTGCGGGTCGAGCTGGTCGACGACGAGGTCGTGGCCGTCCTCGACGGTTCCTCGCTGCCCCGCGACGTGCGCGCCTTCCTGGTGGCCCGCGACGCGACGGCGGTGCGCACCGTGCTCGACTCGCTGGTGCCCGGCGGCGTGGGCGCCCACCTCGAGGTCGGCCCCGACCGGGCCGTGCTGCGCTTCGCGGCCACCGAGCTCGACCGGCCGCTGGCCGGCGGCGACGCCCACCGGCGCGAGCTCGCCGAGGCGGTGTGCCGCGACCTGGCCGCCGACCGGCGCAGTGCGACTGGGCTGCCCCAGGAGGTGCGGGTGCTGATCACCCAGCGGCTCGCCGACGGGGCGCCGATGCCGGTGGTGGCCGCGGCGCTGGGCCGCACCGACCGGACCCTGCGCCGCCAGCTCGCCGCCAGCGGCACGTCGTACCGCGCGCTGCTGGAGGAGGTGCGCCGATCGCTGGGCGCCGACCTGCTCCGCGCCGGCCTGCCGGTCGCCGAGGTCGCCGCGCGCCTGGGGTACGCCGAGCCCGCGGCGCTCGTGCACGCCCACCGCCGCTGGACCGGGCGCCCACCCGGCGCGGCGCGCCGCGGCCCGGCACCCGGCGTTCACCCGGCCGACGGCGACGCGTCACCGCACCGTCGCGGCGGGCTCCCGCAGCGTCCCTAGGTTCGCTGGCGCGTAGGACCCCCACGACCCAGGAGCCACCCGCCATGACCTGCACCCCCGCCCGCCCCGCCGTCTCCCCGGGCGCCTCACCGGCCACCTCCCCGGCCACCTCCCCGGGCGCCCGGACGCTGCTGCCGCTCGCCCCCACCGGCCTGCGCCACGGCGGCCGGAGCTTCATGACCTGCCAGTACCGCTGCGGCAACGCCTGCGACCACCCCGAGCCCAACCGCACCGGCCACGGGCACGTGCAGGACGAGATCACCAAGGCCGTCGCCCGTCGCGCCGTGCTGCGCGGCGCGGTCGCCGGCGGTGGCGTGATGGTGCTCGGCGGTACCCTCGCCGCCGCGGCGGTGGCCCCGGCCGCCGCGGAGCCCGCCGGGCCCGCCGCCGCGGGCCGCCCGGTCTCCGGCGACCTGGCCCGCGCCGCGTTCACCCCCGTGCCGCCGAACAAGCGCGACGCGGTCGTGACCCCCTCGGGCTTCGCCCACGACGTGGTGATCCGCTGGGGCGACGGCGTCGTGGCCGGCGCCCCCGCCTTCGACGTGCGCCGCCAGACCCCCGAGGCCGCCAAGCAGCAGTTCGGCTACAACTGCGACTACGTCGGCGTGCTGCCGCTGCGCGACGCCAAGCGCGACCGCAAGGACCGCTCGCTGCTCGTGGTCAACCACGAGTACACCGACGAGGCCCTGATGTTCCCCACGGGCCTCTACAGCGACACCGAGGTCGCCGCGATCGCGATGGCCAACCACGGCATGTCGGTCGTCGAGATCCGCCGCGGCTCGCGCGCCGGCTCCTGGCGCCGGGTCAAGAGCCTCAAGAAGGCCCGCTACAACCGCCGGGTCCACATCGACACCCCGTTCACGCTGACCGGTCCCGCGGCCGGCGACGAGCGGCTGCGCACCAGCGCCGACCCGAGCGGCACCACCGTGCTCGGCACGCTGAACAACTGCGCCGGCGGCCACACCCCGTGGGGCACCGTGCTGTCGGGTGAGGAGAACTTCAACCAGTACTTCGACCTGCCCGAGGGCCAGAGCCTCGACCCGCGCTACACCGAGGCCTACGCCCGCTACGGCATCACCGGGTCGGGGCGCGGCTGGAGCGCCGTCGACGACCGCTTCGACCTCGCCGCCGACCCGCACGAGCCGCACCGCTTCGGGTGGATCGTCGAGCTCGACCCCTACGAGCCCGACGAGGCGCCGGTCAAGCACACGATGCTGGGCCGCTTCAAGCACGAGGGCGCCAACGTCGCGCTGACCGACGACGGGCACGTGGTGGCCTACATGGGCGACGACGAGCGCGGCGACTACCTCTACCGGTTCGTCTCCCGCGACGCGATGCGGAGGGGGCCCTCGGCGAAGGCGCGCCGACACAACAAGACGCTGCTCACCGCCGGCACCCTGTCCGTGGCCAAGCTCGTCGGCGACGGCACCGAGGACGGGCAGCACGACGGCACCGGCGAGTGGATCCCGCTCTGCGACGAGACCACCTCGTTCGTGCCCGGCATGAGCGTCGCCGACGTGCTGCTGTGGACCCGCCTGGCCGCCGACCAGGTCGCGCCCACCCGCATGGACCGGCCCGAGGACGTCGAGCCCAACCCCGTCAACGGCCGGGTCTACGTCGCGCTGACCAACAACTCCCAGCGCGGCAGCACCTTCCCGCCCGACGAGGCGAACCCGCTGACCTCCTCGATGGTGCGCTCCTCGATCGGGGCCCCGCTCACCCAGGCCTCCGGCAACCGCAACGGCTACGTGCTCGAGCTGACCCCCGCCGGCGGTGACCACGCGGCCCTCGCCTTCACCTGGGACCTGATGCTGGTCTGCGGCGACCCGGAGGCGCCCGAGACCTACTTCGCGGGCTTCGACAAGTCGCAGGTCAGCCCGATCTCCTGCCCCGACAACGTGGCCTTCGACGACCGCGGCAACCTGTGGATCTCCACCGACGGCAACGCGCTGGGCTCCAACGACGGCGTCTTCCGGGTGCCGGTCGCCGGCGCGGAGCGCGGCCGGGTGACCCAGTTCCTGACGGTGCCGCGGGGTGCGGAGGCCTGTGGGCCGCTCGTCACCGACGACAACCGCTCGCTGTGGGTCGCCGTGCAGCACCCGGGCGAGGTCGACGGGGCCACCTTCGAGAAGCAGGCCTCCACCTGGCCGCACAGCGACGACTTCCCGCGGCCCTCGGTCGTCGTCGCCTTCCGGGACCGCTGAGCCCGCAGCACCTGCACGACGCCCGTCGCCCGGCTGGTTCCGCCTGCCGGGCGACGGGCGCTAGAGTGGGCCCATGCAGCACGCCCTGCTCCTTGCCTAGCCGCGTCGACGACCTCGACGCGGCTGCCCCTCGCCCCGAGGGGTTTTTTTGTGCCCGGACCAGCGGCGGCCCACACGCCGGCCACCAGACGTGAAGAGAGACCCAGATGAGCGAGCGACCCACCGACCGGAACGACGACGGCGCCCCCGAGGCGGCGACGTACGACGTCGTCGCGGTGCAGGACAAGTGGCGCAAGGTCTGGGACGAGCTCGACCCGTTCCGCGCCGGCTCCGCGGCGCCCGGCGCCGAGAAGCGCTACGCGCTGACGATGTTCCCCTACCCCTCCGGCGACCTGCACATGGGTCACGCCGAGGTGATGGCGCTGCACGACGTCGTGGCGCGCTACTGGTGGCAGCAGGGCCACGACGTGCTGAACCCGATCGGCTGGGACTCCTTCGGCCTGCCCGCCGAGAACGCCGCGATCAAGCGCGACGAGAACCCGGCCGTCTTCACCTACGCCAACATCGAGACCCAGGCCGAGTCGTTCAAGCGCTACGCGATCAGCTTCGACTGGTCGCGCCGGCTCAACACCTCTGACCCCGAGTACTACCGCTGGACCCAGTGGCTGTTCCTGAAGTTCCGCGAGCGGGGGCTGGCCTACCGCAAGTTCTCGCCGGTCAACTGGTGCCCCAACGACCAGACCGTGCTGGCCAACGAGCAGGTCGTCAACGGTGCCTGCGAGCGCTGCGGCGCCGTGGTCACCAAGCGCGAGCTGTCGCAGTGGTACTTCAAGATCACCGACTACGCCCAGCGCCTGCTCGACGACATGGAGCCGCTGGAGGCCACCTGGCCCTCCAAGGTGCTGGCCATGCAGCGCAACTGGATCGGTCGCTCCGAGGGCGCGCACGTCGACTTCGACATCACGCTGGCCTCGGGGGAGACCCGCACCGTCACGGTCTTCACCACCCGCCCCGACACCCTGCACGGCGCGACCTTCATGGTCGTGGCCGCCGACGCCAAGCTGGCCGCCGAGATCGTCGCGCCCGAGCGCGCCGAGGCGCTGACGGCGTACGTCGACGAGGTGCGGCGCTCCTCCGACATCGACCGCCTGGCCACCGACCGGCCCAAGACCGGCGTCGACCTGGGCGTCACCGCCACCAACCCGGTCACCGGCGAGCAGATCGCGGTGTGGGCGGCCGACTACGTGCTGGCCGACTACGGCACCGGCGCGATCATGGCGGTGCCGGCGCACGACCAGCGCGACCTCGACTTCGCGAAGGAGTTCGGGCTGCCGGTGCGCCGCGTCGTCGACACCGGCGAGCCGAACCCGGAGGAGACCTACGAGGCCACCACCGGCGACGGCACCTACGTCAACAGCGGCCCGCTCGACGGGCTGGGCGACAAGACCGCCGGGATCGCGCGGATCATCGAGCAGCTGGAGGAGCGCGGCACCGGCACCGGCACCGTCAACTTCCGCCTGCGCGACTGGCTGCTGAGCCGCCAGCGCTACTGGGGCGCCCCGATCCCGATCATCCACTGCGAGCAGTGCGGCGAGGTGCCCGTCCCCGAGGACCAGCTGCCCGTCGAGCTGCCCGACCTCAAGGGCTCCGACCTCAAGCCCAAGGGCGTCTCGCCGCTGGCCGCGGCCGAGGACTGGGTCAACGTCGCCTGCCCGACCTGCGGCGGCGACGCCAAGCGCGACAGCGACACGATGGACACCTTCGTCGACTCGTCGTGGTACTTCTTCCGCTACTGCTCCCCGCAGTTCACCGACGGGCCCTTCGACCCGCAGGCGGTGCGCGACTGGATGCCGGCCGCGCAGTACGTCGGCGGCGTCGAGCACGCGATCCTGCACCTGCTCTACAGCCGCTTCTTCACCAAGGTGCTGCACGACATGGGCATGATCGACTTCACCGAGCCCTTCAGCGCCCTGCTCAACCAGGGCGAGGTCATCAACGAGGGCCGCGGCATGTCGAAGTCGCTGGGCAACGGCGTCGACCTGGGCGAGATGATCGACGCCTTCGGCGTCGACGCGATCCGCCTGACCATGGTCTTCGCCGGCCCGCCCGAGGCCGACATCGACTGGGCCGACATGTCGCCCGGCGGCTCGCTGAAGTTCCTGCAGCGCGCCTGGCGGCTCTCCGGCGACGTCACCAGCGAGCCCGGCACCGCGCCGGAGGGCGGCGACACCGCGCTGCGCCAGGCCGTCCACCGCACCGTCGCCGAGGCCACCGAGCTGGTCGAGACCCAGCGCTTCAACGTGCTGGTCGCGCGCACCATGGAGCTGGTCAACACCACCCGCAAGGCCATCGACTCGGGCCCCGGCGGCGCCGACCCCGCGGTGCGCGAGGCCGTCGAGGCCGTCGCGGTGCTGCTGTCGCTGGTGGCGCCGTACGTCGCCGAGGAGATGTGGGAGCGCCTGGGCCACGAGCCCACGGTCGCCCGCGCCGGTTGGCCGGTCGTCGACGAGTCGCTGCTGGTGCAGGAGACCGTCACCGCGGTCGTGCAGGTCAAGGGCAAGGTCAAGGCGCGCCTCGAGGTCTCCCCGGAGATCTCCGAGGCCGACCTCGAGCAGCTGGCGATGGGCGACGCCGACGTGCAGCGCGCCCTCGACGGGGCGGTCGTGCGCAAGGTCATCGTGCGCGCGCCCAAGCTGGTCAACATCGTCGTCTGAGACCCTGTGCCCGTGAGCACCTCCACCCCCGGGACCAGCGCCGGCACGGGCCCGGTCGTCGTCGTCACCGACTCCACCGCCAGCCTGCCCGAGCAGGCGGTGGTGGAGCACGGTGTCGTCGTGGTGCCCCTGCAGGTGGTCATCGGTGCGCAGGTCCTCGACGAGGGGGCCGAGGGCGCCACCCCCGACCGGGTCGCGCAGGCGCTGCGCGAGTACACGCCGGTCTCGACGTCGCGGCCCTCGCCCGCGGTGATGCTGGAGGCCTACGAGCGCGCCCACGCCGAGGGCGCGTCGGCGGTCGTCTCGGTGCACCTGTCGGGCGAGATGAGCGGCACCTTCGAGTCCGCGCAGCTCGCGGCCCGCGAGGCGCCGCTGCCGGTGACCTGCGTCGACACCCGCCAGGTCGGCATCGGCACCGGCTACGCCGCCCTCGCCGCCGCTCGGGTCGCGGCCGCCGGGGGCACGGCCGAGGAGGCGGCCCAGGCGGCTCGTGACCGCGCCGCCGCGACCGCCTCGCTGTTCTACGTCGACACCCTGGAGTACCTGCGCCGGGGTGGGCGGATCGGAGCGGCCGCGGCGCTGCTCGGCGGGGCCCTGGCGGTCAAGCCGCTGCTGCGCATCGAGGACGGCCGGGTCGCCTCGCTGGAGCGGGTGCGCACCTCGGCCCGGGCCCTGGCGCGCCTGGAGGAGCTGGCCGTGGAGGCCGCGGGGGAGGAGCAGGTCGACGTCTACGTCGCCCACCTGGCCAACCCCGAGCGGGCCGGTGCGCTCGCCGACCACCTGCGCGAGCGCCTCGCCGACAACCTCGGCGGGCGCGAGCTGTGGTGCGGCGAGCTCGGCGCGGTCCTGGGCGCGCACGTCGGGCCCGGCATGATCGCCGTCTGCGTCGCCCCGCTCCACCCCTGACCGCGAGCCGGCCGGTTCGAACGGGCCGGGTCGGCGTGCGGCGGGCCACGAGGCGTGCACAGGGACGGCCTCGCGGGGGCTCGTGCACAGCGCGGTGCCGGTCGCCGAGGGGGTCGGTCCGCGCTGCCTAGGTTGCCCGCATGCGCAGCCGACGACCCAACCCGGAGCACCAGGAGGCGGTGGCTCGCCGCCTGGCCCAGCTCGGCGCCGAGCTCGACGCCGTACGACCGGCGCCGGCCCCCGCCGCGGACGACGAGCTGGACGCCGACGACGACTGGTGGGCGCCGCACACGCGGATCCGCCCGGTCGTGGCCCCGCCCGGCGGTGCGCCGGCACCGGAGCCGCTCCCGCAGGCGCCGGTGTCGCAGCCGGTGCCCGTGCCGGGGCGGCACGCGGCGCGGCGGGTGCGACCGCGCCCGGCGGTCCTGGGGGCGGCGCACGACCTGGTGCCCCCGACGGTGCGTGGTCGCGCGCTGCTGTCGTCGGCGCACCTGGGCGTGGTGGCGCTGCTGGTCGCGGCCGGGCTGGCGGTCACCTCGTGGTGGGTGGTGCGCTCCGACCCCGAGCCGAGCGGCACCCGCCTCACCACCGTCGCCGAGGTCGCCGAGGTCGCGGAGCCGCTGGTCGACCTGGTGCCGCCCAAGGAGGAGCCCGACGTCGAGGCCGGCAGCCCCGAGGGGCAGGTCACCGTCGACGTGGCCGGCAAGGTGCGGCGACCCGGCATCGCGGTGCTGCCGGCCGGCTCACGGGTGGTCGACGCGCTGGAGGCCGCCGGGGGAGCCCGACCGGGGGTGGACCTGGCCGGGCTCAACCTGGCGCGGGTGCTGGTGGACGGCGAGCAGGTGCTGGTCGGGGTCCCCGGCGGTGCCGCGGCGCCGGTCGCACCCGGGGTCGCCGCGCCCGCTCCGGGGACCCCGGGGGCGCCCCTGGTCGACCTCAACACCGCCGACCAGGCGCTGCTCGAGACGCTGCCGCAGGTCGGGCCGGTGACCGCCGGCGCGATCCTCGCCTGGCGCACCGAGCACGGCGCCTTCTCGGCCGTCGAGGAGCTGCTCGAGGTCGACGGCATCGGCGAGGCCACCCTCGCCCAGCTCGCCCCGCTCGTGACGGTGTGATCCTCGGGCGGCCGTCCGCCAACGCGGAGGAACCCACGGCGCCGGGCGCCGACCTGCGGATGACGCTGGTGGGCGCCGCCGCCTGGGCCGGAGGGCTGCTGGGCTCGCTGGCCCCCGCCACGGTGCTCGCGCTGACCGCGCTCGTCGGCGGGGCCGGCGTCGGGCTGCTGCACCGGCGGGCGCGGCGCGGGGCGTCGCTGACCGGCGCGCTGCTGCTGGTGGTGCTGCTCGCGGTCGGGCTGGGTGCGAGCCTGCGCGACGAGCAGGTGGGCCACGGCCCCCTCGCCGACCTGGCCGCCGAGCGCGCGGTGGTGCGGGTCGTCGCCACGATCACCGGCGACCCCCGCCCGCTCACCGGGCCGTACGCCGACGGCGTGTGGCTGCGGGCGAGCGTGCGGGAGGTCGAGGGCCGGGGCAGCGCCCACACGCTCCGCGCGCCGGTGCTGGTGCTCGCCCCACCCGAGTGGGGCGAGGTGCCGCTGGGCGCCACCGTCGTCGCCGACGGGCGCCTGGGCGTCGCCGACGGCGACGACCTGGCCGCCCTGCTGCACGCGACCGGCGCACCGCAGGTCCGCGACCCGCCCGACCTCTGGTGGCGCGGGGCCGGCGCGGTGCGGCAGTCGCTGCGCGACTCGGTGGCCCACCGGCCCGCGCCCGAGCGGGTGCTGGTGCCGGCGCTGGTCGACGGCGACGACGTCGGGCTCGACCTGGCCGTCGCCGACGACTTCCGCGCCACCGGGCTGACCCACCTGCTGGCGGTGAGCGGGACCAACCTGACCCTGGTGGTGGGCAGCTTGCTGTGGCTGGCGCGCGGGGCCGGGGTGCGGGGGCGCTGGCTGCTGCTGGTCGGGGCCGCGGGCATCGTCGGCTTCGTGCTCCTGGCACGCACCGAGCCCAGCGTCCTGCGGGCCGCGGTGATGGGCGCGGTGGCGCTGGTGGCGCTGGGCACCGACGGGGCCCGGCGCGGCCCCCGCACCCTCGGGGTGGCGGTGACCGGGCTGCTGCTGGTGCAGCCCGGGCTGGCGGTCTCGGCCGGGTTCGCCCTGTCGGTGCTGGCCACCGCGGGCATCATGCTGCTCGCGCCCGGGTGGCGCGACGCGCTGGCCCGGTGGCTGCCGCGCTGGCTCGCCGAGGCGGTCGCCGTGCCCGCCGCCGCCCAGCTGGCCTGCACCCCGGTCGTGGCCGGCCTCTCCGGCCAGGTGAGCCTGGTCGCCGTGGCCGCCAACCTGCTGGCCGCCCCTGTGGTCGGCCCGGCCACCGTCGTCGGGCTGGCCGGTGGCCTCATGGGACTCGTCGTGCCGGCCCTGGGCCGGGTGCTCGGCACGGTGGCGACCTGGTGCGTGGGCTGGATCGTGGCGGTCGCCGAGCGGGGCGCCGCGCTGCCGGCCGCGGCGGTCGACTGGGGCACCGGCGTGGTCGCGCTCGCGCTGCTGAGCGCGCTCAGCCTGCTCGTGGCCGTGCTGGCGCCGCGGCTGCTGTCGCGGCCGGTGCCGACGCTGCTGCTGTGCCTGGTGACGGGGCTCGTCGTGGTGGTGCGCCCGCCCTCGGCGGCCTTCGCGCCGGCCGGCTGGGTGGTGGTCGTCTGCGACGTCGGCCAGGGCGACGCGGTGGTGCTCAGGGCGGGGGAGGGCAGCGCCGTGGTCGTCGACGTCGGGCCCGACCCGGTCGCCGTCGACACGTGCCTCGACGACCTGGGCGTCGAGCACGTGCCGCTGGTGGTGCTCACCCACTTCCACGCCGACCACGTCGACGGGCTCGAGGGGGTGCTGGCGGGGCGACGGGTCGACCGCGTCGTCACCAGCCCGCTGCTGGACCCTCCCGAGGCCGTCGAGACCGTGGCGGGGCTGGCCGCGGCGGCCGGCGCCGAGGCCGGCGTGGCGTCGTACGCCGCGACCGAGCGCGTGGGGCAGGTGACCCTGCAGACCCTGTGGCCCACCACGGGCACCCCGCGCCGTGGACCCGGCGACGGCAGCACCGCCAACGACCAGAGCGTGGTGCTGCTCGCGGAGGTCGGCGGGGTGCGGGTGCTGCTGCCCGGCGACCTCGAGCCACCGGGCCAGGCGGCGCTGGGCCGGGCGCTGCCCGCCCTCGACGTCGACGTGCTCAAGGTGCCCCACCACGGCAGCCGCCACCAGGACCTCGACCTGCTCACCTCGCTGGGTGCCGACCTGGCGCTGGTGCCGGTCGGCGCCGACAACGACTACGGGCATCCCGACCCGGGGCTGCTCGCGGCCCTCGAGGTGGCTGGCGCGCAGGTGCTGCGCACCGACACCGACGGGGCCCTGGCGGTGGTGGTGCGCGACGGGGCGCCGACAGGCGTGAGTCGGCGCTGACGCGGCCGTCGGGGGTGTCGGTCGGCTGTGGCAGGCTTGCGCGCACCATGCCAGCGCCCCGCTCCGCCGCCCCCCGCGCCCCCTCCGCCACCGACGTGCTGGGCCGCGTCACGCTCGTGACGGGCAAGGAGGAGTTCTTCGGCGAGCGCACCGTGGCCGCGGTGCGCGGGGCGGTGCGCGCCCACGACGCCGAGGCCGAGGTCTCGGAGGCCGCGGCGGCCGAGCTGAGCCTGGCGACCCTGGGCGAGCTCTCGGCGCCCTCGCTGTTCTCCAGCACCCGCTGCGTCGTGGTGCGCAAGCTCGAGGACCTGCCCGAGGAGTCGGTGGCCGGCCTGCTCGGCTACTGCACGGCGCCGGCCGAGGACGTCGCGCTGGTGCTCGTGCACAGCGGCGGGCAGAAGGGCAGCGGGGTGCTCACCAAGCTGCGCAAGCTCGCCCCGGTCACCGAGGTGAAGTCCGCCGAGCTGAAGGCGTCGGAGTACCCCTCGTTCGTCATCAACGAGGCGCGCAGCATGGGGGCGCGGATGGACCAGCAGGCCGCGACCACCCTGGTCCAGGCCGTGGGCCAGGACCTGCGCTCGCTCTCGGCCGCGGCCCACCAGCTGACCAACGACTTCCCCGGCGAGACGCTCACCGAGGAGCGGGTCAAGCGCTACTTCGGCGGCCGCGCCGAGGCCAAGTCCTTCGCCGTCGCCGACGCGGCCTTCTCCGGGCGGCGCCTCGAGGCGCTCGAGGAGCTGCGCTGGGCCCTCGACGGCGGCACACCCGCGGTGCTCATCACCTCGGCGTTCGCCGGGGGCGTGCGCGGCCTGGCCCGCTTCAAGGGGGCGCGCTCACGCAGCGAGGGCGACCTGGCCCGCGAGATCGGCGTCCCGCCGTGGAAGGTGCGCTCGGTGCGCGAGCAGGCCCGCGGCTGGTCCAATGCCGCGCTGGGGGAGGCCGTGCGGGCCGTGGCCCGCGCCGACGCCGACATCAAGGGCGCCGCGAGCGACGCGTCGTACACGATGGAGCGGCTGGTCCTGACGATCACCGAGCTCCGCGAGCGCTGACCCGGCGCACATCTCGCGCTGACCCGGCGCATATCTCGCGCTGACCCGGCGCAGATCTCGCGCCGACCCGGCGCAGACCCGCACGGGTCGTGAAATGCCGATGACCCGCCCGACGAGGTCGGGCGGGTCGGCTCAGGACCAGACGGTCTCCGCGCTGGGCGGAGACGCGGAATCAGAGAGCAGCGGCCTGCTTGGCGATCGCGGACTTGCGGTTCGCGGCCTGATTCTTGTGGATGACGCCCTTGGAGGCGGCCTTGTCGAGCTTCTTGGCGGCCTCGCGACCGGCGACCAGAGCGGTCTCCTTGTCACCGGCCTCCGCGGCAGCGCGGAACTTGCGGACGGCGGACTTCAGGCCGGTCTTGACGGCCTTGTTGCGCTCGTGCGCCTTCTCGTTCTGCTTGTTGCGCTTGATCTGGGACTTGATGTTCGCCACGGGCCATGCCTTTGCTGGTGTTGAGAACGAATGGTCTGGTGCTGAGTCGGGGCGCGGGTGGGCACACGGGCGCCACACACGCGACATCGGAGATTATCAGCGGCGCACGAGCCCGCCCAAATCCTCCGACCTGGAGCCGGCGCCGCTGCGGGGGGTCGTGCCTGACCACCACCCGCGCCGTTCGCCGAGCCAGGCCCAGCATGCCTCACCCTGGCGGCGCTGGGCCAACCGCAGGTACGGCGACCACGCGGGCGAGCGCCCCTGCGCCGAGGACAGGAAGTACGCCGCCGTCGCGGCCAGGACCGTGTCGACGTGCTCCGCCGGGGCCGCGGCCAGCAGGGGCGTGCTGCGCAGCACGGCCTCGACGTCGACCCCGTCGGAGCGCGGGCCCACCAGCGCCCACAGGCTGTCGAGCCAGGGCGCGCCGAACGCGGGCCAGGCCCAGCCGCACAGCAGCACCCGTCCGTCCTCGGTCATCAGCACGTTGTCGTCGGTGACGTCGCCGTGCACGAGCGAGTGCCCGGCGACCGCGGTCGGCAGCGCTGCGGCGAGCCCGGTGGCCTCGCGGACGTGGGCGCGGTCGAGGTCGGGGCGGGCGGCGGCGACGTCGGCCCAGCGGGCCGGCCAGTCGGCGAGGTCCTCGGCGACGGTGGTGAGGTCGACGCCGGTGGCGGCGGAGGAGACGGCCAGCCGGTCGAGCGTGCCCAGCACCGCAGCGAGGTCGGTCGCGCGCCACGGCCGGTGCGGGGCCCGGGCGGCGACGTGCTCGATGCCGACGACCACCCAGTCGTCGGCGCGGTGGCGCCGCCCGGGCTCGGTGCCGTGGCTCCACAGCAGCCGGGGCGCGGGCAGCGACGCTGCGTCGAGCGCGGCCAGCGAGGCGGCCTCGGCCGCGTAGGTCAGCGCGGAGGCCCGCTGGGCGGTCACCGAGGCGGCCTTGACGTAGTGGCGCGAGCCGTCGGCGCCGCGCAGCACCGAGGCGAAGCCCGGGGTGAAGCCGCCGGTGCACGAGCGGGCGTCGACGACGGCGGTGCCGCAGCGCTGCTCGACGAGCCGGCGCACGTGCGGTGGCAGGTGCACCCACTCGAGGCGGCGCGCGGTGAGGCCGTGGGGCAGGTCGTCGAGCGGCTCGTCCACCCGGTCATCCTGCGCCAGGCCCGCCGCCGGTCGCGGCAGACACCCCGCACCAGGGCCGCGTGTCTCACCCGGGCGGACCTGACGCCGCGGGAGCGGGTCGGCGAGCGTGGGAGCCATGACCACCGTCGCTGAGCTGATCATCGAGTCCGTCGCCGAGCACGGCACCACCGAGGTCTGGGGCGTCGTCGGCGACGCGCTCAACCCGGTCACCGACGCGATCAGGCGTGAGGACCGGCTGCGCTGGATGGGGGTGCGCCACGAGGAGGTGGCGGCCTTCGCGGCCGGGGCCCAGGCCCAGCTCACCGGACGCCTCGGGGTGTGCATGGGCACCGTCGGGCCCGGCGCCATCCACCTGCTCAACGGCCTGTACGACGCCAAGAAGTCGCACTCGCCGGTGCTGGCGATCTGCGGCCAGGTGCCCCGCCCCGAGATCGGCAGCGACTTCTTCCAGGAGGTCGACAACGACGTGCTCTTCGCCGACGTGGCCGTCTTCACCGCGACCGTCACCGACCCCGCCCAGCTGCCGACCCTGCTCGAGCAGGCCGGCAACGCGGCGCTGCAGCAGCGTGGCGTGGCGGTGCTGACCATCCCCGGCGACGTCGGGGAGCTCGAGGTGGCCAAGGGCACGAGCGCACCCCGCTTCGTCGCCGACCTCCCCGCCGCGGCACCGGTCCCGGAGGCGGTGCGGGCCGCGGCCGGGGCCATCGAGGCCGCCGACCACGTGACCCTGCTCGTCGGCCAGGGCGCCCGGGGCGCCCGCGACGAGGTGCTCGAGCTGGCCGACCGGCTCGGGGCGCCGATGGTGGTGGCGCTCAAGGGCAAGGAGGGCTTCGACCACGACAACCCCTACGAGATCGGCCAGTCGGGGCTGCTGGGCAACCCCGCGACCACGCTGGCGCTCGAGACCTGCGACCTGCTGCTGATGATCGGCACCGACTTCCCCTACAAGGAGTTCTACCCCTCCGGCGTCACCGTGGTGCAGGTCGACAGCGACGGCACCCACATCGGGCGCCGGCACCCGGTCGACCACGCGGTGGTCGGCGACGCCCGGCTCGCCGTGGGCGCCCTGCTGCCTCACGTGGCGCGGCGCGAGGACCGCGGCCACCTCGACCGCGCCCGGTCGGCGTACGAGACCTGGCAGGGCCTGCAGCAGCACTTCGTCGACCCCGACTACGAGAAGAAGCCGGCCGGCTTCCTGCGGCGCAAGGTCGACAACCCCGACCGCCGCATCCGCCCCGAGCTGCTCGCCGGGCTGGTCGACCGGCACGCCGCGCCCGACGCCGTCTTCACCGCCGACACCGGCATGGCCACGACGTGGCTATCGCGCTTCGTGCGCATCGACCGCGACCGGCGCCTGCTGGGCTCCTTCAACCTGGGCTCGATGGCCAACGCGATGCCCCAGGCGCTGGGCGCCCAGGCCCTCGACCCCGAGCGCCAGGTCGTGGCGTTCTGCGGCGACGGCGGGCTGACGATGCTCCTGGGCGACCTGATCACCGCGGCGACCCACGAGCTGCCGGTCAAGCTCGTGGTCTTCGACAACGGGCGCCTGGGCATGGTCAAGCTCGAGATGGAGCAAGTCGGGATGGCCGAGTTCGGCACCGTCCTGCACAACCCCGACCTGGCGGCGGTCGCCGAGGCGGTCGGGGTGCACGGCATCCGGGTCGAGGACCCCCACGACCTCGACGACGCCGTACGTCGTGCGCTCGCGCACCCGGGCCCGGTGCTGCTCGACGTGGTCACCAACCCCGACGAGATCGCGGTGCCCTCCAAGCCCACGCTGGAGCAGGGCTGGGGCTTCGCGATCGCCAAGGTCAAGGAGATGGCCGTCAGCCCGGAGTGAGGCCCCAGGAGGCGGGTGATCGACCGCACCCGTGGAAGGATGGGGCCGCCCGTGCCCCGTCGTCCGAGAGATCTCCGAGACCCCGTGCCTGCTGTTCCTGCCAAGTCCTGGCCCGTCCCCGGGCAGACCGACCCGGCGATGCTGCGCAACTTCTGCATCATCGCCCACATCGACCACGGCAAGTCGACGCTGGCCGACCGGATGCTGCAGCTGACCGGCGTGGTCGACGCGCGGGCGGCGCGGGCGCAGTACCTCGACCGGATGGACATCGAGCGCGAGCGCGGCATCACGATCAAGAGCCAGGCCGTGCGGATGCCGTGGGGCGTCGAGGAGGGCAACGACGAGGGCGCCGAGGCCGGCACCTACGTGCTCAACATGATCGACACCCCCGGGCACGTCGACTTCACCTACGAGGTCTCGCGCTCGCTGGAGGCCTGCGAGACCGCCGTGCTGCTGGTCGACGCCGCGCAGGGCATCGAGGCCCAGACGCTGGCGAACCTCTACCTGGCGATGGGCGCCGACCTGCACATCATCCCGGTGCTCAACAAGATCGACCTGCCCAGCGCCAACCCCGACAAGTACGCCGCCGAGCTGGCCGGCCTCGTCGGCTGCGAGCCCGAGGACGTGCTGCGGGTCAGCGCCAAGACGGGCCTGGGCGTCGAGGCGCTGCTCAACGAGATCGTCAAGCAGACCCCGCCGCCGGTCGGCGCCGCCGACAAGCCGGCCCGTGCGCTGATCTTCGACTCGGTCTACGACACCTACCGCGGCGTCATCACCTACGTCCGCGTCGTCGACGGCAAGCTCAACCACCGCGACCGGATCAAGATGATGTCGACCGGCGCGACCCACGAGATGCTCGAGGTGGGCGTGATCAGCCCCGAGCAGGTCAAGGCCGGCGAGCTCGGCGTGGGCGAGGTCGGCTACCTGATCACCGGTGTGAAGGACGTGCGCCAGTCGCGGGTGGGTGACACCGTCACCACGCTGCACCACGGCGCCACCGAGGCGCTGGGCGGCTACAAGCACCCCAACCCGATGGTCTACGCCGGGCTGTACCCGATCGACGGCGACCAGTTCGGCGACCTGCGCGAGGCGCTGGAGAAGCTGCAGCTCAACGACGCGGCGCTGACCTTCGAGCCGGAGACCTCCGGCGCGCTGGGCTTCGGGTTCCGCATCGGCTTCCTGGGCCTGCTGCACATGGAGATCACCCGCGACCGCCTCGAGCGCGAGTTCGACCTCGACCTGATCTCCACGGCCCCCAACGTCGTGTACGACGTGGTGATGGAGGACGGCTCGGAGTCGGAGGTGACCAACCCCAGCGAGTTCCCCGAGGGCAAGATCGCCGAGGTCCGCGAGCCGGTCGTCAAGGCCACGATCCTCAGCCCCAGCGACCACATCGGCGCGATCATGGAGCTGTGCCAGACCAAGCGCGGCACCCTGCAGGGGATGGACTACCTCTCCGAGGACCGCGTCGAGATGCGCTACACGCTGCCGATGGGCGAGATCGTCTTCGACTTCTTCGACCAGCTGAAGTCGAAGACCAAGGGCTACGCCTCGCTCGACTACGAGCGCTCGGGCGAGCAGGCCGCCGACCTGGTCAAGGTCGACATCCTGCTGCAGGGCGAGCCGGTCGACGCCTTCTCGGCGATCGTGCACCGCGACAGCGCCTACTCCTATGGCGTGATGATGGCCGGCAAGCTCAAGGACCTGATCCCGCGCCAGCAGTTCGAGGTGCCGATCCAGGCCGCGATCGGCGCCCGGGTGATCGCCCGCGAGAACATCCGCGCCATCCGCAAGGACGTCCTGGCCAAGTGCTACGGCGGCGACATCAGCCGCAAGCGCAAGCTGCTGGAGAAGCAGAAGGAGGGCAAGAAGCGGATGAAGATGGTCGGCCGCGTCGAGGTCCCCCAGGAGGCGTTCGTCGCCGCGCTCTCCAACGCCCCGGCCCCCGAGAAGCCCAAGAAGTAGCCCGTGGGCGTGCCCGCCCTCCCCGAGCCGGTGCTCGCGTTCGCCGACCGCGGCCCCGCCTGGGCGGCGTACGTCGACGCGCTGCCGGGGCTGCTGGGCGACCTGCTGGGGGAGTGGTCGCTCGAGGCGGCCGGCGAGACCTGGTGGGGCCACACCGCGGTGGTGCTCCCGGTGCGCGACGCCGACGGGTCGCCGGCGGTGCTCAAGGTCGCCTTCCCCGACGACGAGACCGAGCACGAGGCGCTGGCCCTGCAGCGCTGGGGTGGTCACGGGGCGGTGCGGCTCCAGCGCGCCGACCCGCGGCGCCGGGCGCTGCTGCTCGAGCGCCTCGAGCGCACCGACCTCGCCGACCTGTGGGACGTGCAGGCCTGCGAGGAGGTGGGTGCGCTCTACGGGCGGCTGCACGTGCCGGCCCCGCCCCGGCTGCGCCGGCTCACCGACCACGTCGGCCGCTACGTCGAGCCGTTGCGGGCGCTGCCGCCCGCCGCGCCGCTGCCGCGCCGGATGGTCGAGCAGTGCCTCTCCCTGATCGGCGACCTGGCCGGGGACGAGCGCAGTGACGGGGTGCTGGTGCACGGCGACCTGCACTACGCCAACGTGCTGGCCGCGGGCCCGGACCACCCCACCGACTGGGTGGCCATCGACCCCGAGCCGCTGAGCGGCGACCCGCCTTGGGAGCCGGCCCCGCTGCTGTGGAACCGGTGGGAGGAGCTGGCGGGCGACGTGCGGGGCGGGATCCGCCGCCGCTTCCACGCCGTCGTCGACGCCGCCGGCCTCGACGAGGACCGGGCGGTCGCCTGGACCGTCGTGCGCCAGGTGCTCGCGGTGCTGTGGGTGGTGCAGGACGCCGTCGAGCGCGGCTCGGCGCTCGACGCGGCCGACCGGGCGGTGGTCACCCGGATGCTCAGCGTGGCCAAGGCGGTGCAGGAGTGACGCCGGGCAGGACCCCGGCCGGACAAGAGGTCGGTGAACAGGTGTGACTGCGCCCGCGGCGGGTACGCTCGTGTCGACCGTCGAGTCCGCCACCGGGCGGACTCTCAGCTAGGGGGGCCAGTGACGGACACGAACCAGGACGCGCCCGCAGGTGCGCAGCACGGCGACTCGCAGGCCGGTGAGCAGACCTCACGGCTGCGCGCCGAGCTGTCGGCCCGACGTGAGGCCTCCGAGATCGTCGCCGAGGCGAACCGGATGAGCGAGCAGGCGGCGGCCGAGGCCGAGTCGATGGTCGCCGAGGCCGAGGCGCTGGCCGCCTCGCTCGTCGAGGACGCGCGCCGGAGCGCCGAGGCGACGCTCGCGGCGGCCCGCGCCGAGGCCGAGCAGCTGCGCAGCGGCCTCGACGAGGAGCGTCGACGCGGCCGCGAGGAGGTGGCCGCGGAGGTGCGTGCGGAGACCGCCGAGCTGCGGGAGCGGGTCGAGCGGCTGCTCGGCGACATCGGTGGGAGCCTGGGCGACCTGGGTTCGCTGCTGTCGGGGGCCCGGTCCACGGTCGAGCAGGTCCAGCGCACCGCCGAGGGCCTGACGCTGGCCGGGTCCGAGCTCGACGAGGCCACCGCGCCCACTGTCCCGGTGGCCGTCGAGCCCGAGCGGGAGCCCGCGCCGGAGCCCGAGGTCGAGCCGGAGCCCGAGCCGGAGCCCGAGCCGGTCGCGTCGGAGCCCGCGGAGGACCGCGAGCCGGTCGTCGAGCAGCGCGACTCGCTCTACGCCGTCACGGCGCTGCACGGCTCGGTGGAGCGCGACCGCGAGCCGGAGCCGAGCGTCGAGGGGGAGCGGAGCACGACCCCCGACGACCTCGAGGAGGCGCCGAGCGACCCGCGGCCGCTGGGCTGGCTCTTCCGCGGCCACTGAGCGGCCACTGAGCGGCTGGTCGTCAGGAGCAGTCGGGCTGGGGACCGCTGTCGAGCCGGTCGACGGTGACGGTGTCGACGGCGGTGCCGACCGGCACCCGCTGGAAGAGCTCCATGCGGATGCGCCGGACCTCGCCGGCCTCGAAGCAGCTCCAGCGACCGGTGACCACCGCGATCAGCCGGCCCGAGCGTCCGCGCAGCACGGCCTGGACCAGGGCCCGGGGCACGTCCTGCTCGCCGGTCTCGACGCGGGCGGTGACCACCGTGCGGTCGGGACCCAGCACCGTGTCCTGCGGGAGCGCCGAGGCGACCGGCTCGGCGGCGGGGTCGCCGGCCTGGGCCCACGAGATCTGGCTGAAGGAGAGGTCGACCTCGTCGATCCGCTCGGCGTCCTCGCCGATGGCGAAGTAGAGCCCGAACTCCTCGTCGGGCTCGAGGTCGAGCACGGTGCAGCAGACGCTCTCCCCGGCCATCGAGTCGGTGTCCCACACCCCGACGAGCACGCCGTCCTCGTCGACGCCCCGCAGGGCGACGGACGCGGTGCGCAGCACGCGCACGTCGTCGTTGCGCACCACCACCGAGACGAGCCCGTCGTTGACCGCCCACTCGGCGGTCTCGAGCACGGGCGGCACCTCGACGGGGGCCTCGCCGGCCCGGGTGGACCCGTCGACCTGGGCCCGGATGGTGCTGCACCCCGAGGTCAGCAGACCGGTCAGCACGAGAGCAACGGCTCCCACGACGAGCTGGCGCACACGATCCCCCTGTCCCGGACGAGACGCGCCGTCCAGGTCACGGCGCCGCCTGGCGAGAGTATGACCGTACATGTGTAGTCCGAAACTCTGTGGGTAACGTAAGCAGGATGCCGCGGGGTGATCCTGCTGCACGACGACGACCGGGGGGTGTCAGGTGACAGTGGTGCGTGCGCACCCCGACGCCGCTCGTAGCACCGCTCGCGGCGCGCTGTGGCTGGCCACCAACGGCATCGTGGTCAAGGGCGCCCACACGGTCGTGCTCCTCGCCCTCGCGGCCGCCCTGACACCCTCGGCCCTGGGCCTGGTGGCCCTGGGCACCCTGGTGGCCACCGTGGCGGCGATCCTCGGCGGCCTCGGCACGGCCAGCGCGCTGGTGCACCTGCCGGGCAGCGACGCCGACGCCCAGCGGGCCGCACGCACCGCGCTCACCCTGGGCCTGGTCACCAGCACCCTCCTCGCGGCGGGACTGTGGGTGGCGGCGCCGAGCCTCGCCTCCGCCCTGCGCGCCGAGGCCGGGGGAGCCGCGGTGATCCGCGGCCTGACCGTGGTGCTGCCCTGCCTGGCCGTCGCCGCGGTGACCACCGAGCTGCTGCGCCGGCGGCTGGCCTTCGCGCGCCGCATCGTGCCCGACACCGTCTCGGCGGTGGTCGGCGCGGTCGTCGCGGTGCTGCTCGTCGCCCAGGGCGTCGGGGTGATGGCGCTGGTCGCCGGCCAGGTCGTGCAGGCCCTGCTGATGATGGTGCTGGCCTGGGCCGTGCACCCGCCCGTGCTCCCCGGCTGGGACCGCGCCGACGCCCGGGCCCTGGTCTCGTTCGGGCTGCCGTTCTCCGGGGCCCACCTGCTCGAGGTCGTGCAGCTCAACCTCGACTACCTGCTCGTGGCGCGGGTCCTCGGGGCGCTCGCGCTGGGGCACTACTCGCTGTCCTACCGGGTCGCCAACATGCCCTACCTGATGGTGGCGGTCGTGGTGACCGGGGCCGCCTTCCCCTACCTGTGCCGCGCCCAGGGCCCGCTGCGCGCCCGGGGCGTCGAGGTCGCGCTCGCCGTGACCGTGTCGCTGATGCTGCCCGCCTGCGTGCTGCTGGCCCTGGTGGCCGACGACCTGGTGCTGCTGGGCCCTGAGTGGGCACCGGCCGCGCCCGTGCTGGTCCTGCTGGCCGGCTACGCGCTGCTGCTGGCGGTGCTGCAGGTCGGCCTCACCGTCCTCAACGCGGCCGGACGCCCCGGGCACGCCCTGGGGGTGCGGCTGCTGCACCTGCTCGTGCTCGCGCTGGTGCTGCTGGCCGTGGTCGAGGCCGGCATCGCCGCCGTCGCCCTGGGCCAGGTCGTGGCCGTCGCCGCCGTGGGCGTGCCCGCGCTGTGGCTGGCGCGGCGCTCGGTGCCGGGCACCTCCGCGGCCCGCCTCCTCGCCGACGTGCGCCCGGCCCTGGTCGCCACCGCCGCGATGGCGCTGGCGGTGGTGGCGCTGCGGTCGCTCGGGCTCGACGCCGCCGCCGGGGTCTGGGCCGTCGCCCTCCTCGCCGTCGCCGCCGTCGGCGTCTTCTTGGTCGTGCTGCGCACGGTGGGCCCGCAGACGTGGCGCTCGGCACGCGCCCTGCTGAGCCGTCCGGAGGTGCTGGCATGAGCGGCACCGTCCCGCCGACCACGGGCCACGACCCGGCCGGGCCGGGCTCGCCCGCCGCCCCCGCCTCGGCGCCCGAGCGCGGCGCCGCCCGCCAGCCGTGGCTGGTCGTCGGGCCGGCCCTGCTGGCGGTGCTGGGCGGCGTGGCCGTGGGCATGGCCCCGGCGCTCGCCGGCCCGGTCCTGGTCGGTCTGCTCGCGCTGGTGGTGATGCTGACCCGGCTCGAGGTCGCGCTGGGCCTGGTGGTGGCGGCCTCCGTCTTCGAGGACTACCTCGCCGCCCTCGACCCCCGGGCCCTCAAGGTGCTGGGGGCGCTGGCCATCGGCTCGTGGCTCGTACGCCGTGCGCGCGGGCGCCTGCACCGCGGGCCACGGACCAAGGCCCTGGGGGCGGCGGCGGTCCTCGCGGTGGCGCTGCTCGCCTCCACCCTCGTCAACGGCGCCCCCGACGGCGGGACCGCCCTGCTGCGCTGGGGCGGCTTCCTGGCCCTGCTTCTGGTGCTGGTCGACACCATGCGGGCCGGTCGCCTGGCCCCGGCGAGCCTGGCCCGGGTCTACGTCGGCGCCTCGGCGCTCGCCGCGGCGGCCGGCATCGTCTCCTACACGCTGGGCCTCGACCGGCGGGTGGGTGGCCCGATCGGCGACCCCAACGACTTCGCGTTCTTCCTGCTCGCCGCGCTGCCGCTCTCCCTGGCCGTGCGCCGCCCCGGCTGGCGTCCGGGCGTCTGGGACGTCGCCACGGTGCTGATCGCGCTCGCCCTGCTCGGCACCTTCTCCCGCGGCGCGCTGATCGGCCTGGTGGTGATGCTGCTGGTGGCGGTCCTGCTCCGCCAGGTCAGCCTGCAGCAGCTGACCGGTGCGCTGGGCGCCCTGCTGGTGCTGGCCGCCCTCGTGGTCGCGCTGTTCCCCGACCTGGTCACCGAGAGCCTCACCGCCAAGGACGCGGTGGCCGACCAGAACGTCGCCGAGCGGCTGCAGCTGTGGGAGGCGGCGGGGGAGATGGTGCTCGACGCCCCGGTGCTGGGGCAGGGGCCGGGAGCCTTCGGGGTCGAGCACCAGCGCTGGCTCGAGGAGCTGCCCGTGAGCGCGACCAGCGACCTCGACGTGGCCCACCAGACCTACCTCGAGGTCGCCGCCGAGGTCGGCCTCGTCGGCCTGGCCGCCTTCGTGGCGATGCTGGCGGCCGGGGTGCGGGGCGCCTGGCGCGCCTGGCGCCGCGACGGCTCGGCGCTGGCCTCGGCGGTGCTCGCTGCGCTGGTCGCGACGACGACCGCGGCGTGCTTCCTCAGCGAGCAGTTCTTCCTGCCGCTGTGGCTGCTGGTCGCACTCGGTGCGGTGCTCCTGGTCGACGAGCCCGACGAGCCGGACCCGGAGGACTGAGGGTGGCGGGGACCCGCCCCGCACCGCGGGTGGTGCAGGTGCTGACCCAGGAGCACGGCGGGCCGGTCGACCACGCGGTCGACGTGGCTGTCGGGCTCGCCGCCCGCGGCGTCGACTCCCACGTCGTGGGCCCGCCCGGCCCGGGCACCGCGCGGGCCGAGGGCGCCGGGGTGGTCTGGCACCGCGTCGCGGCCGCCTCGAAGCTCGACCTGCGCGGCCTGGTGCGCCTGGCGCGCCGCCTGCGCGCGCTGCGCCCCGACGTGCTGCACCTGCAGGACCGGCGCGCCGGGTGGGTGGGCCGGGCCCTGGCGCCGGCCCTGCCCGGCACCCGCGTCGTCTACACCCTGCACGGGGTGCCCGACTCCCTGAGCGACCTGGTGCGGGGCAACCTGCGCGTGGCCCCCCGCCGGCGCCGCGACCGGCTCTACTACCTGCACGGCGAGCGCTGGAGCACCCGCTGGAGCCGGGCCGTCGTGGTCTCGCCCAGCGCCGCGGTGGCGGCGTACGCCGTCGAGCACGTGGGGCTCGACCCCGACCGGGTGCGCGTGGTGCCCAACGGCGTCGACCCGGCCCGGTTCGCGCCGGCGCCGGCCCTCAGGGAGCGCCCCGACGGGCTGGTGGTGGCCTGGATGGGGTCCCTGGAGCCGGTCAAGGGGCTCGACGTGCTGGTCGAGGCGCTGGCCGGGGTCGAGGGGGTCCGGGTGCTGCTCGCCGGCGACGGGCCCTCGCGCGGGCTGCTGGTCGAGCGGCTGCGCCGCGGCGCCCTGGCGGACCGGGTCGAGGTGCTGGGCCGGGTCGAGGCGCCCGAGCAGGTGCTGGCCCGGGCCGACGCGCTGGTGATGACGTCGCTGGCCGAGAGCTGCCCCTTGGTGCTGCTGCAGGCGCTGTCGAGCGGGCTGCCGGTCGTCGCGACCACCGTGGGCGGGGTCGGCGAGGTCGTGCGCCACGGCCGCGAGGGGCTGCTGGTCGCGCCGGGGCGGCCCGCCGCCGTGACCGCGGCGCTGGCCGTGCTGCGCGACGACCCGGGCCGACGGGCCGCGATGGGCGCGGCGGCGCGCGAGCGGGTGCTCACGGCCTACACCGTCGAGCACTGCCTCGACGCCCTCGAGGCGGTCTACGCGGGGGAGGCGCCGTGCGCCTGCTGATGTCGATCGCCGAGATGGGCTCGGGCGGTGCCGAGACCCTCGTCGCCGACCTGGCCGCCTCGCTCGTCGCCGGCGGGCACGAGGTGTGCGTGGCCAGCGACGTGGGCTGGCGGGCCCAGCAGCTGGAGGGCGCCGGCATCGACCACCTGCGCGTGCCGATGCGGGTGCCGGGCCGCCGTCGCCTGACCCTGGCCAGCGCCAAGGTCGCGTGGTGGAGCCTGCGCTCGCGCCCCGACCTGGTGCACGCCCACAACGTGCGGGCGACCCTGACCGGCCGGCTGGGCACGCTGGCGGCCGGGCGGCCGCCGGTGCTGAGCACCGTCCACGGCCTGGCCCCCGAGGACTACGCGCCCGCGGTGCGGGTGCTCGAACGCTGGTCGGACCTGGTGGTGGCGGTCTCCGACCCGGTCGCCGACGACCTGGTGCTGCGCGGGCTGCCGCCCGAGCGGGTGCGGGTGGTGCCCAACGCCGTCGCGGTGCCGCGGCTGCCGTCGCGGGCCGCGGCTCGCCTGGCCCTGGGCCTGGGCCGTGACGAGCAGGTCGCCCTGTGCGTGGCACGCCTGGTGCCGCCCAAGCGCCAGGACCTCCTGGTCGGGGCCTGGGCGGGCCGTGCGGGCGGCACCCTGCTCGTGGTCGGCGACGGCCCCGAGCGCGAGCGGCTCGACCGGCTCGTGGGGCGGCTGGGGCTGCGCGACCGGGTGCGGCTGCTGGGCAACCGCAGCGACGTGGCCACCCTCCTGGCCGCCACCGACGTGGCGGTGGTGCCCAGCGACCGCGAGGGCCTCTCGATGGCGGCGCTCGAGAGCCTGGCGGCCGGGGTGCCGCTGGTGGCCAGCGACGTCGGCGGGCTGAGCGCCTTCGCGGGCGCCGCCGAGCTGGTCGAGCCGGGCGAGGTCGACGCCCTGGCCCACGGTCTCGCGGCGGTGCTCGACGACCCGGCGTACGCCGCCGCGCTGGCCGAGCGCGGGCGCGAGCTGGTCGGGCGCCGGTTCTCGGTGGCCGCCATGCGGGCCGACTACCTGCGTCTCTACGCCGAGCTCGGCGTCCGGGCCTGACCCGCCGCCGGACTCGTCCCGGGTGTGCTCGGGCTTGGGGCGCGAGGCAGACTGGCGCCCGGTGCACGTTTGGTCACTGACCCGCGGGGTAGGAGTGGGGGCAGTCTGGCAACAACCGGGCGACAGGGCGTGCCCACCGTCACAGCAGCAGCAACGGGACTTCCTGACCGACCGGTCGTTGAAGACCCGACAGCAGTTCTTCTGGGGGGAAGAGAAATGGAGATGCGTGAGCTCGGCGGTGCCCTGTGGAGGCAGCGCTGGCTGGTCCTGCTCGTGATGGTGCTCGTCGGATCGGCCGTGGCCGTCGGCGTCGTGGTCGCCCCCAAGACCTACACCGCACGCGCCGAGGTCGCAGCAGCCGCCGCGGGCGGCGCCACCGGCGACGACCTCGACTCCCTGCGCGGCACGCTGGCCGAGAACGCCAACTCCACCGACGTCGTCGAGGAGGTCCGCTCCCAGCTCGAGGTCGAGCGCTCCGTCGACGAGCTGCGCCGCGCCATCGACGCCCGGTGGGTCGAGGGCACGGTCCTCATCGAGGTCGAGGTCGACGACCGCGACCCGCAGGCCGCGGCCGACATCGCCAACCTCGTCACCGCCGCGCTGCCCCTCAACGACCCCAGCGAGGGTGCCTTCCGCTTCTCGCCGAGCGACCCGGCCCTGCCCCCGGTGACCTTCTCCAGCCCCAACCTCCTGCTGGCGATGGGCGTGGGCGGCCTGCTCGCGCTCGTGCTGGCCGCGTCCGCGGCCCTGGTGCGCGACCGCCGCACCTACACCGTCTCGAGCGCCGCCACCGTCGAGGACGTCCTCGACCTCCCGGTGCTGGCCCACATCCAGCCGCCGCGCGAGCCGGGGCTGCTGGCGATGTACGCCGGCACCCCCGACGCCGACGTCTTCCGCCGGCTGCGGGTCTCGATGGAGGTCGAGGCCAGCGGGGACCCGGCCGGGATGGTCGTGGTCACGGGCGTGACCGACGGCGACCTCAACGCCTGGCTGGCCGCCAACCTCGCGATCTCGCTGGCCGGCGTCGGGCGCCGCACGCTGCTGGTCGACGCCCGCATGGGCGCCGGCGCCAAGCGGCCCACCCAGCTGGAGCCGAGCACCGCCGGGCTCTACGAGGTGCTGCGCGGCGCGCCGCTCTCCTCGGCGCTGAACCCCGGCCCGGTCGAGGGGCTCGAGGTGCTCTCCTCGGGCCGCTGGGGCGCGGAGTCCCACGCCCGCCTGCTCGAGACCAGCTTCGCCGGCGCCGCCCGGTCGATGCGCGAGGACTTCGACGTGGTCGTGGTCATCTCCAACTCGATCACCCAGAGCGACGACGCCGCCATCATGGGCAGCCAGGGTGCGGTGCTGCTCGCGGTCACCGAGGGCGAGCTGCGCCCCCACGAGCTGACCAAGGTGCACTACCGCCTGGTGGCCTCGGGCTCACGCCTGCTGGGAGCCGTCCTCGTCGGGCGGAGCAAGGACAAGTGGGCGGCCTGAGCCGCCAGCGGGCCGGCCGGCACCCCGGCCGTCCCCGGGTCCTGCACACCTCGGTCCCCACCAGCGAGGGCACCGCGGGGGTGCTGCTGACCTACGTGCGCGACCAGGTCGAGCGCGGGTGGGGCGTGACCGTCGCGTGCCCCTCGGAGGGCTGGCTGGGCTACTCCGCGCGGGCCCTGGGCGCCGACGTCCGCTGGTTCGACGCCGCCCGCGAGCCCGGACCCTCGGTGCTCGAGGAGGTCTCCCGCTACTCCCGCCTCGTCGACGACGTCCAGCCCGACCTGGTGCACCTGCACAGCTCGAAGGCCGGCCTGGTGGGCCGGCTCGCGGTGCGCAGCCAGGTCCCCACCGTCTTCCAGCCCCACGGCTGGTCCTTCCTCGCCGGAGGGGGCCCGAAGGCGCTGCTGGCGGGGCGCTGGGAGCGCTTCGCCGCGCGCTGGACCGACCACCTGATCTGCGTCAGCGACGGCGAGGCCGCCGTCGGGCGCGAGCGCGGCGTGCTGGCCCCGCTGTCGGTCGTGCCCAACGGTGTCGACCTCGAGCGCTTCACGCTCACCGACGACGACGAGCGGCGCGAGGCGCGGCGGGCCCTCGGCCTGGTGGTCGACGCGCCCACCGTGGTGTGCATCGGTCGGCTCAGCGCCCAGAAGGGCCAGCAGGTGCTCCTGGAGGCGTGGCCGGCGGTGCTCAGGGCCCGACCCGACGCTCGCCTGGTGCTGGTCGGCAGCGGCCCCGACGAGGAGATGCTGCGCACGCGGGCCGAGGGGCTCGACGGCGTGCAGATGGTCGGCCCGCGCAGCGACGTCCCCACCTGGCTCAGCGCCGCCGACATGGTGGTCTTCCCCTCGCAGTACGAGGGGGCCGCGCTGGCGCCGATGGAGGCGATGGCGGCCGGTCGCAGCGTGATCGCCTCCTGGATCGAGGGGATCGAGGAGAGCCTGCCCTACGAGTGCGGGGCGATGGTGCGGCCCGACCGGCCCGAGGACTTCGCCGAGGCGATCGTGCGACGCCTCACCGAGCCGGGGCTCGCCGACGCCGAGGGCGTGCGGGGCTGGCGCCACGTGCTGGCCACCCGGGACGCGGCCGAGGCCGCGCGGCGGGTCAGCCAGCTCTCGCTGAGTCTGGTGGAGTCCCGGCCTCGACGATGAGGTCCATCATCTCGTCGTCCCTGCGGGGCTCGCGCCGAGCGACCGTGCGCACGGTGCGCATCACGATCTTGACGTCGCCCCACAGCGACCAGTTGGTGATGTAGTAGTTGTCGGCACGGGCCCGGTCGTCGATCGGGGTGTCGCCGCGCAGGTCGTTGACCTGCGCCCAGCCGGTGAGGCCGGTGCGCATGCGGTGGCGGTGCCGGTAGCCGGGGGTGTCCTCGGAGAACTGCTCCACGAAGTGCGGACGCTCCGGGCGGGGGCCCACCAGGCTCATGTCGCCGCGCAGGATGTTCCACAGCTGGGGCAGCTCGTCGACGCCGGTGCGGCGGATGAAGCGGCCCACGGGGCCCAGGCGGTCGCTGGTGTCGATGTTCCAGGTCGTGTCGCCCTGCTCGCGCGAGGCGGCCATCGAGCGGAACTTCAGCAGCTCGAAGGTCCGGCCGTCGCGCCCGACGCGGGTCTGGCGGAAGATGATCGGCGAGCCGAGCTCGCGGCGCACGGCCACCGCGGTGCCGATGAGCACCGGGGCCAGGAGCACCAGGGCCAGGGCGGAGGCCGCGATGTCGAGGCTGCGCTTGACGAGCATCGAGCCGGGCCGCACGGCCCAGCGCCGCAGCCGCACCAGGCTCACGTCGCGCACCACCTCGACGCGGCGGGCGCGGTCGAGGCCCATGACCTCGTAGAAGCGCGGCACCACGAAGACCTGGTACTGCATCATCTGGCAGTGGCGCACCAGGGCGATGGTCTGGTCGTCGGTGCGCGCGCCCCAGGCGAAGACGACGTCGTTGACGCCCAGGTCGCGCATCACCCGCGGCAGCGAGCGCAGGTCGCCGAGCAGCGGGGCGGGCAGGCGGCGCGGGTCGACGTCGTCGTCGACGAAGCCGACCGGGTGCAGCCCGGTGGCCGGGTCGGCGAGCAGCGCCCGGGCCAGGCGGGTACCGATGCCGTCGGCGCCGACGATGAGCACCCGGTGCATGAGGTGGCCGCGGCGCCGCCCGGTGCGCAGCAGCGCGTAGCCGACGGTGCGCGCGGCGACGATCACCACGGCCAGCACGGCGGTGAAGGAGGCGGCGCGGGCCAGGGCGTCGCTGCGCGGCGCGGCCGGGTCGAGGCCCAGGCCCAGGACGATCAGTCCCGCGGTCAGGGTGACCAGCAGCAGCGCCGGCAGGTCCTCGAGCACCGAGAGCACCAGACGGGACTGGTAGAGGCCGAGGCTGCGGGCCACGAGCGCCAGGCCCAGGGCTGCCGTGCCCAGGGCGACCGGCCACAGGCCGCGGTCGACGAGCATCCCGGTGGCCAGCACGGCGACCAGGTCGGAGACGACGAGCAGCGGTCCGATGCCGGACAGACCGCTGCGTGCGTGGATGGACTGCTGCACGAACTACTACCCCCCAAGGCAGGCGACGCCGCCCCCCATGGAAGACGTCACCACTTGTCATTGTGCCCGTTCGGGCAATCTCTACACCTCCTGCGTGAAATGGGGTGCTTAACCAGTGCCCGACGGGCACGGGAACGGGGCCGCGGGGCGCCCCGCGAGGGGCGCAGGTCGCGATCTGGTCACGACCTCGGTGGGGTTGCTACGCGCGAGTACGCAAAGTGATCTAGGTTACTGCCGTAGTCGATCAGCACCACGGATCAGCACCGCCCGCCCGCACCGCCCGCCAGCACAGCCAGGAGCGCCATGCCTGCCAACCACGACGCCAGCTTCGTCGACACGATGCCCGCCAACGTCGCCGTCCAGTTCTTCGACCGGGTCGCCAAGTCCTCGTCCGCCGAGGCCTTCCGCTTCCCCGTCGGCGAGACCTGGGAGTCCGTGACCTGGTCCGAGGCGGGTGACCGGGTCACCGCCCTGGCGGCCGGGCTGCTGTCCCTGGGCATCGAGACCGAGCAGCGCGTCGGCATCGCCTCGGGGACCCGCTACGAGTGGATCCTCGCCGACCTCGCCGTGATGTGCGCCGGCGCGGCGACCACCACCGTGTACCCCAGCACCAACAGCGAGGACACCGCCTACATCCTCAGCGACTCCGGCTCGCGGATCGTCTTCGCCGAGGACGACGAGCAGCTGGAGAAGCTGCGCTCGCACCGCGACGAGCTGCCCGAGGTGATCAAGGTCGTCACCTTCGACGGCACCACCGACGGTGACTGGGTCATCGGCATGGACGACCTGGCCGAGCTGGGCCGTGCGTACCTGGCCGAGCACCCCGGCGCGGTGGAGGAGACGGCCCGCAAGATCGAGCCCGACCAGCTCGCGACCCTGATCTACACCTCCGGCACCACCGGGCGCCCCAAGGGCGTGCGCCTGGTGCACCGCTCGTGGGTCTACGAGGGCGAGGCGATCCGGGTCCAGGACCTGCTGCACGAGGACGACCTGCAGTTCCTGTGGCTGCCGATGGCCCACTCGTTCGGCAAGGTGCTGCTCTCCTCGCAGCTGGCCTGCGGCTTCGCGACCGCGATCGACGGCCGCGTCGACAAGATCATCGACAACCTGGCCGTCGTGAAGCCCACCTTCATGGGCGCGGCCCCGCGCATCTTCGAGAAGGCCTACTCGCGCATCCACATGATGCAGGCCGCCGAGGGCGGGGCGAAGGAGAAGATCTTCAACAAGGCCTTCGAGGTCGGCGCCAAGGTCGACGAGCTCAAGCGCGAGGGCAGGTCGGTGCCGCTGCCGCTGAAGCTGCAGCACGGCCTCTTCGACAAGCTGGTCTTCAGCAAGGTCCGCGACCGGTTCGGTGGCCGGGTGCGCTTCTTCATCTCCGGCTCCGCCGCCCTCAACTCCGAGATCGCCCAGTGGTTCCACAGCGCGGGCATCCTCATCCTCGAGGGCTACGGGATGACCGAGAACGCCGCCGGCGCCACCGTCGGGCACCCCGACGAGTACCACATGGGCACCGTCGGCAAGGCGCTGCCGGGCGCCGAGGTGCGCATCGGCGAGAACGACGAGGTGCAGCTGCGCGGACCGCACGTCATGCAGGGCTACCACAACCTGCCCGAGGAGAGCGCCCAGGCGTTCACCGAGGACGGCTGGCTGCGCACCGGCGACAAGGGCAGCCTCGACGCCGAGGGCTTCCTGACCATCACCGGTCGCATCAAGGACCTCTTCAAGACCTCCGGCGGCAAGTACATCGCCCCCTCGGCCATCGAGGCCAAGTTCAAGGCGCTGTGCCCCTACGTCAGCCAGTTCATGGTCTTCGGCAACGAGCGCAACTACGTCGTCGCCCTGATCACCCTCGACCCCGACGCCGTGGCGGGCTGGGCCGAGGAGAACGGGATGGCCGGCAAGGACTACACCGAGGTCGTCCGCTCCCAGCAGGTCCACGACATGATCGGCGGCTACGTCGAGCAGCTCAACGGGCGCCTGAACCGCTGGGAGACCATCAAGAAGTGGGACATCCTCGACCACGACCTGACCATCGAGTCGGGTGAGCTGACCCCCTCGATGAAGGTCAAGCGCAACGTCGTGGAGAGCAACAACAAGGAGAAGATCGCCAGCTTCTACAGCTGAGCGGCCGCACCGACGCGACGCCGGGCCCGCGCACCCCACCACGGGTGCGCGGGCCCTGCTGCGTGCGGGCCCGCGAGGAGCGTGGGGGAGGATGGGGCGGTGCCCTCCACCCCGCTCGACGGCGAACCCGTCCCCGCCGACGGCTCGCTGCCCGACGCCGCGCTCGCCGGGCTGGGGGAGCGCCCCTTCGGCCTCTACGTGCACGTGCCGTTCTGCACGGTGCGCTGCGGCTACTGCGACTTCAACACCTACACCGCCGAGGAGCTCGGCCCCGCCGGCGGCGCGCCGGGTGCGTCGCGCGCGACGTACGCGCAGGCGGCCGTGGCCGAGGTGCGCCGGGCCCGGGCGGTGCTGGGCGAGCGCGACCTGCCGGTCTCCACGATCTTCTTCGGAGGTGGCACGCCCACGCTGCTGAGCCCCGACGACCTCGGCTCGGTCGTGGCCGCGGCCGCGGAGGAGTTCGGGCTGGCCCCCGACGTCGAGATCACCACCGAGTCGAACCCCGACTCCGTCGACGCCGAGTCCCTGCAGCGGCTGCGCGACGTCGGCATCAACCGGGTCTCCTTCGGCATGCAGTCGCAGGTGCGCCACGTGCTCGAGGTCCTCGACCGCACCCACGACCCGCGCCGGGTGCCGGCCGTGGTGGGGTGGGCCCGCGAGGCCGGCTTCGAGCAGGTCAGCCTCGACCTGATCTACGGCACCCCGGGGGAGAGCCAGGACGACTGGGCCACCTCGGTCGACGCCGCGGTGGCCTGCGCGCCCGACCACGTCTCGGCGTACTCGCTGATCGTCGAGGACGGCACCGCGCTGGCGCGCCGGGTGCGCCGCGGCGAGCTGCCGATGCCCGACGAGGACGACCTGGCCGACAAGTACGCGCTGGCCGACGAGCGGCTCGTGGCGGCCGGGCTGGGCTGGTACGAGGTGTCGAACTGGTCGAGCGGGGCCGAGACCCGCTGCCGCCACAACCTGCTCTACTGGACCGGCGGCGACTGGTGGGGCGTGGGCCCCGGCGCGCACTCGCACGTGGGCGGCGTGCGGTGGTGGAACGTCAAGCACCCGGCGGCGTACGCCGACCGGATCGGGGCCGACCGCAGCCCCGCGCAGGCCCGCGAGGTGCTCGGCGCCGAGGACCGGCGCGTGGAACGGGTGCTGCTCGAGCTGCGGCTGCGCGAGGGGCTCGACGCCGGTGTGCTCGACGCCCACGGGCGGGCGGCGGTGCCGGGCCTGGTGGCCCGGGGGCTGCTCGTCGAGCGGGACGGGCGCGTCGCCCTGACCGAGCGGGCCCGCCTGCTCGCCGACGGCGTGGTGCGCGAGCTGCTCAGCTGACCATCCGGATGGTCAGCGGGTAGCGGTACTCGCCGCCCTCGGCCGACTTCACCGACCCGATGATGGTGAAGACCAGCCACAGCACACCGACCACCGGCAGCAGCAGGAAGCCGATGAGCACGAAGGCCAGCACGAACGACACGGCGAAGTAGATGAGCATCGAGAGCTGGAAGTTCAGCGACTCCACCGCCTGGCGGCGCACGTAGGGCGAGGTCGAGCCCTTGAGCAGCAGCACGAGCAGCGGGCCGAGGAAGGCCATCGCCACGAAGGCGCCGACCAGCGCCGACCAGTGCGCGGCTCCGCCCCAGGTGCGCTCGTCGGGGGTCAGGCCCGCGGGCGGGCCTGACGGTGGTGGCGGCACCTGGCTCACGGGCCCTCCTCGGTGACGAAGTCGATCAGCTCCTCGACCCTACCCAGCAGCGCGGGCTCGCAGTCGGCGAACGAGTGGACCCGGCCCAGGATCTGCTTCCAGGCCCGGGCGATGTCGGCCTGGTCGCGGTGCGGCCAGCCCAGGTGCTGGCACACGCCCTTCTTCCACTCGATGCTGCGCGGGATGGTGGGCCACTCCTGCAGCCCCAGCCGGTCGGGCTTCACGGCCTGCCAGATGTCGACGAAGGGGTGGCCGACGACGAGCACGTGCTTGCCCACCGGGGAGCGGCTGATCGCGTCGGCGATCCGGCTCTCCTTCGAGCCGCGCACGAGGTGGTCGACCAGCACACCGACCCGGCGCCCGGGGCCGGGGCCGAAGTCGCGCAGGTGGTCGGCCAGGTCGTCGACGCCGCCGAGGTACTCGACCGCGACGCCCTCGATGCGCAGGTCGTCGCCCCACACCTTCTCCACCAGCTCGGCGTCGTGGCGGCCCTCGACGAAGATCCGGCTGGCCCGCGCCACCCGCGCCTTCGCGTCGTGGACCGCGACGGACCCGGAGGCGGTGCGGGTCGGGCGGGTGGGGGCCGTGCGGGTGACGGGCGCGGTCAGGATCACCGGACGCCCGTCGAGCAGGAAGCCGGGGCCGAGCGGGAAGGTGCGCCGCCGGTTGCGGCGGTCCTCCAGCGTCACGGTGTGCAGGTCGCGGTCGACCTGCACCACCTCGCCGCAGAAGTCGGTCGTGACCTCCTCGACCACCTCACCGGGGTTGGCGGGGGCCTCGGTCGCGCGGCCCCGCTTGGGGGCGCGCCAGTCGCCGGACAGGACGTCGTGGCCGTATCGGTCGCTCACCCGCACGAGGCTAGGAGAGCGCACCGACGTCGTGCGGCGGGCGCGCCGGTGGCGGCCCGCCCGGGGGTGTCGTACGGGTCACCCGTCGGTGGGCTCCTCCATCTCCTCGGCGCGCTTGCCCTCCTCGAGGAGGTAGACGTCCTCGCCGGCCTCCAGCCCCTCGGCCAGCGGGTTGTCGTCGGAGGCGACCAGGTCCTCGGGCAGCTGGTCGTCGCCGATCGAGGAGGAGTCGGTGGGGCGCTCGGTCTCGTGGTCGGTCTCGTGCTCGCTCATGGGCGTGACGCTAGTCACGACCGGCGCCCCGGTCACCCACCCTCCGGGTCGCGCCCCGGGACGGACGCCCCCGTGGGCTCAGATCAGCGGCAGGCGCTTCTGGCTGCGGGGCAGCTGCTCGTAGCCGCGGCGCACGGCGGTCGCGAGGTGGTGGGGCTCCCAGGGCCACTCGCCGGCCGCCAGGGCCTCCTCGACGGGGACGCCGCGGCCGGCGAGGTCGCGGATCGTCTCGGCCACGATGCCGAGCTCGTTGCGCTGCACCTCGACGAAGTCGCGGTCGACGACGGCGCCGTGCCCGGGGACGACGGTGCTCGCGCCGGTGGTCAGGCCCAGCACGATGTCGAGGGAGAGCGGCCACTGCATCGGGAAGCTGTCCTCGCCGAGCCCCGGCGGGCCGGACTCCTCGACGAGGTCACCGGCCAGCAGCACCCGGGCGTCGGGCACCAGCACGACGAGGTCACCGGCGGTGTGGGCCGGGCCCGGGTGCACCAGCTCGAGCACCCGGTCACCGAGGTCGATCACGGTCGCGGAGGAGAAGGTGCGGTCGGGCAGCACGACCTCGGTGGCCAGCACCTCCTCGCGGCGCGCGGCGTCGTCGGCGGCGTACGCCGCGGCCACCGCCTCGACGCTGGTGGCGCGCAGCTCCTCGAGCGCCGTCTCGTGGGCGTGGACCGGCACGGTCGGGTCGGCCTCGCGGAACGCGGCGTTGCCGAGGGCGTGGTCGAAGTGGGCGTGGGTGTTGACCACGGCGACGACCTCGCCGGCCCCGAGCGCCCGCACCTGCTCGAGGACGCGCCGGCCGGCCGCGGCCGAGCCGTGGGTGTCGACCACGACCAGCCCCCGCTCGCCGGCGACGACGCCCACGTTGACGTCGTACCACTCGTGGCGAGCCACCCAGACCCGGTCGGCGACCTCGGAGAAGACCATGGCCTCACCCTAGGGGCGCGCCGATGCCCTCCCGCAGCAGGCGGCCCAGGTCGGCCGTGCTCGTCGCGCGGCGCGGGAAGCGCAGCCGCACCTGGTGGGCGCCGTCGGGGTCGACCCAGCGCATCGTGACGCCCCGGGTGTCGAGGTCGCGCAGGCTGACGGCGATCACGTCGTCGGGCGGCGTGCCGGTCGAGTGGGCGACGCTGCGGCGCAGGTCGTCGTGGTGGTGGGTCTCGACGTGCTCGAGGCTGCGCTGCAGGTAGCCGCGGTTGAGCCGGTGGGCGGGGGAGAGGAAGTCGGCCAGCGGCAGCGGGTGGCGCTGCCCGGCGAGCGTGACGAGGGCGGCGGCCGGGTCGAGGGCGACCACCAGGTGCTCCTCGGCGCAGGACCCGCAGGTGGCGGTGTCGATGCGGACCAGGCGGCCGGAGAGCACGAGCACGTCGCTGGCGCCCCCGCCCACCCCGCTGGTCAGCCGCAGTCGCGCCACCGACCGCGAGGTCGCGGCGCGGGCCAGCGGCGAGGTCGCCTCGCAGGTCAGCGTGGGCCGGCCGTCGCGGTCGCCGAGCACCGCGTCGTCGAGCGGCAGCGGGGCGCGGTCGACCTCCAGCACGGCGGTCGCGGGGCAGGCCAGGATGCTGCGGGCGGCCGCCGCGACGGCGTACGACGGCGGGCCGGCGAGGAAGGAGAGGTCCATAGGAGTTAGGTAAGCCTAACCTGAGTGTCGGGTCAATAGGTGAGCGCGCCCGGGGTGGCCTTGTAGGATTGGCACTCCGCGCTGGCGAGTGCCAACCTCGTCGTGCGAGGTGACCGGGCCGGGACCAGGCCGACGAGGCTGCGAGGAGGCGACGTGCAGGAGGACCGCAGGCTTGCCGTGCTCCGCGCCATCGTGGAGGACTACGTGCACACCGAGGAGCCGGTGGGCTCCAAGGCGCTCGTGGAGCGCCACGGTCTCGGTGTGTCTCCCGCGACGGTGCGCAACGACATGGCCGTGCTCGAGGACGAGGGCTACATCACCCAGCCGCACACCAGCGCTGGGCGGGTCCCCACCGACAAGGGCTACCGGATGTTCGTCGACCGGCTCACCACGGTGAAGCCGCTCAGCTCGGCCGAGAAGCGCGCGATCTCGAGCTTCCTCGACGGCGCCGTCGACCTCGACGACGTGGTGCAGCGCTCGGTGCGCCTGCTCTCCCAGCTGACCCGCCAGGTCGCGGTGGTGCAGTACCCGACGCTCTCGCGCTCCACGGTGCGCCACGTCGAGATCGTGTCGCTGGCGCCCCGGCGGCTGCTGGTGGTGCTGATCCTGAGCACCGGCCGCGTCGAGCAGCGCCTGGTCGAGCTCGCCGAGGACCTCGCCGACGACGCCCTGGTCGAGCTGCGCCAGCGGGTGCTGCGCGCCGTCACCGGCCAGACCATCGCCGAGGCGATGGCGGCCCTGCGCGATCTGCCGCCGCTCAGCGCCGAGCCCACCGGGCCGACGAGCGCCAGCGGGCCCGTCGTCGAGGTGCTCCTCGACGCGCTCAGCGACGACCGCTCCGACCACCGGATCGCGGTGGGCGGCGCGGCCAACCTGGCCCGCTACGGCGACTCCTTCGACTCCGCCGTGCGCCCCCTGCTCGAGGCGCTCGAGGAGCACGTCGTGCTGCTCAAGCTCCTCGGCGAGGCCGGCACCGGCGGTCTGGTGACCGTGCGGATCGGCGCCGAGGGCCCCTACGAGGAGCTCGCCTCCACCAGCGTCGTCTCCACCGGCTACGGCCCTCCCGACGAGTCGCTGGCGACCCTGGGCATCGTGGGCCCGACCCGCATGGACTACCCCGGCACCATGGCCGCCGTGCGCGCGGTGGCCCGCTACGTCTCCCGCATCCTCGACGAGGGCTGAGCCCCGTCCCCGCACGACCCACCCCAGCCAGCACCACAGCCAGCACCCCGATCAAGTCCCTGTAAGGAACATGGTGAGCCAGGACCTCTACGACCTCCTCGGTGTCTCCCGCGACGCCGACGCCGACGCGATCAAGAAGGCGTACCGCAAGGCGGCGCGCCAGTACCACCCCGACGTCAACCCCGACCCCGCCAGCAAGGAGAAGTTCGGCGAGGTCTCCCGGGCCTACGAGGTCCTCTCCGACCCCCAGAAGCGCGCGGCGTACGACCGCGGCGGCGACCCCTTCGGTGGTGCGGGGGCCGGTGGTTTCGGCCAGGGTGCCGGGTTTTCCTTCACCGACATCATGGACGCCTTCTTCGGAGGCAGCGGTCAGGGCGGTGGCCAGGGTCGTGGTCCGCGTCCGCGCGTACGCCGCGGCCAGGATGCGCTGATCCGCCTCGAGATCGACCTCGCCGAGGCCGCCTTCGGCGTGGCCCGCGAGCTCAAGGTCGACACGGCCGTCACCTGCACGACCTGCGGCGGCGACGGCGCGGCCCAGGGCAGCCACCCGGTGCCCTGCGAGACCTGCCGCGGCCAGGGCGAGGTCGCCCACGTGCAGCGCTCGTTCCTCGGGGAGATCCGCACCCTGCGCCCCTGCGCGGCCTGCCGTGGCTTCGGCACGGTCATTCCCGAGCCGTGCCGGGAGTGCTCCGGCGACGGTCGGGTGCGCTCGCGCCGGGCGCTGACGGTCAAGATCCCCGCGGGCGTCGACACCGGCACCCGCGTGCAGCTGGCCGAGGAGGGCGAGGTCGGCCCCGGCGGCGGGCCCGCCGGCGACCTGTACGTCGAGATCCACGTCGCGCCGCACGACGTCTTCACCCGTTCCGGCAACGACCTGCACTGCACGGTGACGGTGCCGATGACGGCCGCCGCGCTGGGCACCACGCTGACGATCCCGACCCTCGAGGCCGACGTGGCCTCCGAGGACAGCGACCCCGAGCTCGAGACGTCCTTCGAGCTCGAGGTGCGCCCGGGCACCCAGTCGGGCATGGAGCAGGTGCTGCGCGGGCGCGGCGTCCCCGGGCTGCGCGGCGGGCGGGGCGACCTGATCGTCACCGTCGCCGTCGAGACGCCCGGTCGCCTCGACGCCCGCCAGGAGGAGCTGCTGCGCGAGCTGGCCGCCCTGCGCGGCGAGGAGGCCCCCGACGGGCAGGTCCGCCCCGGCGGCGCGAAGTCGGTCTTCGGCCGCCTGCGCGACGCCTTCAACGCGCACTGAGGCCACGGTGAGCCTCCCGGTCCACCTGGTGCCGAGCCTCGACGCGGTGGCTGTGGGCGCAGCCGTCACCGTCGAGGGCGACGAGGCCCACCACGCGGTCGCCGTACGACGGCTGCGGGTGGGCGAGCAGGTCGTGCTCACCGACGGCCGGGGCCGCTCGGTGGTCGGCGAGGTGACCTCGACCGGCAAGCGCGTCTTCGACGTCACGGTCCTCAGCGCCGAGCAGGCGCCCGAGCCCGGGCCGTCCCTCACGGTCGTGCAGGCGCTCCCCAAGGGCGACCGCGGGGAGCTCGCGGTCGAGGTGCTCACCGAGGTGGGGGTCGCCCGGGTCGTCCCGTGGGCGGCCTCCCGGTCGGTGGCGGTCTGGAAGGGCGAGCGGGCCACCAAGTCGTTGGCGCGCTGGCGCTCGACGGCGCGTGAGGCCGCCAAGCAGGCGCGCCGCTCCTGGCACCCCGTCGTGGACCCGATGGCCAGCACCGACGAGGTGGTCGAGCTGCTGCGCGGCGCCGACCTTGCGGTGGTCCTGCACGAGGACGCCACCGAGCCGCTGGCCGGGCTCGACGTCCCGGCCGCCGGCCACGTCGTGGTCGTGGTCGGCCCCGAGGGCGGTGTCTCCGCCGACGAGCTGGCCACCTTCGCCGCGGCTGGTGCGCGCGCCGTACGCCTGGGCGACGAGGTGCTGCGCACCTCCACCGCCGGCCTCGCCGCCTGCTCCGCCCTCCTCTCCCGCACCCCCCGCTGGTCCTAGGCGTTCGCCGCGAGCGCCGTCCTGAGCTCGGGTGGTGGCGGTCGTTGGTTGAGGAGGTTGCGCCAGCAACCGTCTCGAAACCCGGTGGCCCCATCGGCGTACGGCGGGTGGGCACCTTGCGGGGTCTCGGCGTCGCTCGTCGCTGGCGCTCCTCGCTGCTCGACCAACGGTGGTGGCGGTCGTTGGTTGAGGAGGTTGCGCTGGCAACCGTCTGGGAACCGGGTGGGTCCATGGGGTACGGCGGGTGGGGTGCTTGCGGGGTCTCGGCGTCGTTCCTCGCTGGCGCTCGTCTCTGCTCGACCAACGGTGGTGGCGGTCGTTGGTTGAGGAGGTTGCGCCAGCAACCGTCTCGAAACCGGGTGAGTCCATGGCGTACGGCGTCGGGGCCGCGGCCGGGGCGCCGCTGGGCCTAGCATGGGGTGGTTCACGTCATCGACGTCCGGGAGGTCAGCAGTGAGCGAGTCCATGGCGGTCGAGGAGGAGAGGCGCCGCGGCGCGTTCTCCTCCAGGCGGGTCTTCATCCTCGCTGCGATCGGCTCGGCCGTGGGCCTGGGCAACATCTGGCGCTTCCCCTACGTGGCCTACGAGAACGGCGGGGGAGCGTTCGTCATCCCCTACATGGTCGCGCTGCTCACCGCGGGTCTGCCGTTCCTGCTGCTCGACTACAGCATCGGCCACAAGTTCCGCGGCTCCCCGCCGCTGTCGTTCGCGCGGATGCGGCGCGGCGCCGAGGGCCTGGGCTGGTGGCAGGTCGGCATCTGCGCCGTCATCGCCATCTACTACGCCGCGGTGCTGGCGTGGGCGGTGCGCTACACCTTCTTCTCCTTCACCAAGGCCTGGGGCGACGCGCCGGCCGACTTCTTCATCGGCGAGTTCCTGCAGGTCAGCGACCCCGGCGTGACCGCCGACCCGGTCGCCGGCGTGATGGTGCCGCTCGTGGTGATGTGGGCGCTGGTCATCGGGCTGCTGGCGCTGGGGGTCCAGAAGGGCATCGGCGCGACCGCGATGGTCTTCATCCCGGTGCTGGTGCTCAGCTTCGGTGCCCTGGTCGTCGTCTCGCTGTTCCTGCCCGGCGCCGGCAGCGGCCTCGACGCGCTCTTCACGCCCAGCTGGAGCGCGCTCGCCGAGCCGAGCGTGTGGGCGGCGGCGTTCGGCCAGATCTTCTTCTCGCTGTCGATCGGCTTCGGCATCATGATCACGTACGCCTCCTACGTGCACCGCCACACCGACATGCCCGGCTCCGGCCTGGTCGTCGGGTTCTCCAACTCCGGCTTCGAGCTGCTGGCCGGCATCGGCGTCTTCGCCGCCCTCGGGTTCATGGCCCAGGACAGCGGTCAGGCCGTCAGCGAGGTCGCCGGCGACGGCGGTGTCGGGCTCGCGTTCATCGCCTTCCCGGCGATCATCAACCAGGCTCCTGCCGGCGCCCTGATCGGTGTGCTGTTCTTCGCCTCGCTGGTGCTGGCCGGCATGACCTCGCTGATCTCGATCACCGAGGTCGTGATCTCGGCGGTGCGCGACAAGTTCGAGCTCGGCCGGGTGGCCGCCACCCTCGTCGTTTCGCTGCCGATGGCCCTCCTGAGCGTGCTGTTCCTGGGTACCACCAGCGGCCTGCACGTGCTCGACATCGTCGACCACTTCATCAACCAGTTCGGCATCCTGCTGGTCGCCGTGGTCTCGATGGTCGTCGTCGTGTGGGGCCTCCGCGCGCTGCCGGTGCTGGCCGCGCACCTCAACGACCACACCTCGATCCACATCGGCCTGTGGTGGCGCGCGCTGGTCGGGGTGGTGACACCGGTGGCGCTGACCTACGTGCTCGTCGACGCGTTCCTCTCCGACCTTGGCACGCCGTACGGCGGCTACCCGAGCTGGATGCTGGTGACCTTCGGCTGGGGCTCCGCGGTGGCCGTGCTCGTCATCGGCTTCGTGCTGGCGCGGCTGGGCTGGCGCGACCCCTGGGCCGTGGAGGCCATCATCGACGAGCACGACCCGAGCGAAGGAGCGCAGCGATGAGCACCACGGCGATCGTGATGATGGTGGTGGCGATGCTGGTGATCTGGGGCGGCCTGGCGCTGGCGGTCCTCAACCTGAGCCGCTCGTCCTCGACCCCGCGCCCCGACGAGGTCCACCGCGACCTGTAGCCGCGGGGACCCCGCGTCGGGGTCGTGCCCGGGTACGACGGGACTGCCGGCTCAGCCGACGCTGATGACCTTGCTGTCCTCGAACGCGCCGGGGCCCTCAGCGCCGCCGCTCGGGTCGTCGGTCATCGCCACGAAGGTGTACTCGCCGGGCGCGAGGCCCGACACGTCGACCTCGCTCTCCCAGGGGTAGAGCCGGTCCATCCAGCCCTCGGCGGTGGCGAACCCGTCGACCACCACCTCGCCCGAGGAGTCGCGCACCTCCCACGGGACGGTGGCCTCGAACGAGGACGCGACGCCGCTGGCGGTGAACGTGCCCGAGACCTCGGCGTCGGACTCGGGGCTGGTGACGCTGACCAGCGACAGCACGTCGAGCTGGTCGGCGTTGGCGACCCCGCCGTCGGTGTCGACGCCGAAGAGCGGCACGGCGGGCCCGCCGGGCTCGCCCACGACCTGCACGGGGGCGCGGCTCTGCAGCGCGCCCTGGACGGTGTAGACCAGCGCCTGCACGGCCAGCCGGGCCTGCTTGCCCGACATGTCCGCGGGGCGGTCGGCCCAGCGGTCGTCGGGGACCTGGACGAGGATCAGGCCGGCCTCCTCGTCGAGGCGCACCGAGGAGAAGCTGCCGTCGACGGGGAACGCGGCGCGGTAGTCGGGGTCGGCCGGCACGCCCGCGGCGACCATGTCGGCGGCACCCAGGCCCGGGTCGCCGCTCACCCTGCGGAACTCGCGGTACAGGCGGGGCCCCATCGGGCTGTCGCCGACGTAGTAGACCGGGACGGTGCTGGTCTCGCCCGGATCGGGCTCGGCGCTCTGCGACGGCTCGCTGCTCGTCGTGGGCTCGCCGGCGCTGGCGCTGGGCTCGGCGGTGGCGCTGCTGGTGCCGCTGGCCGGTGCGGGGTCCTCGGCCCGGTCGCTGTCCTCGCCGCAGCCGGCGAGCACACCGAGGGTCAGGGCGGCGGTCGCGGCGCCCGCCAGCGTGCGGTGCAGGGCGCGGCCGGCGTACGGACGACGGGTGCGGCTGCGGCTGGGCTGGCTGGTCTGGCTGGCCATGGTGCTCTCCCTGGTGCTCACGGGACCACGATGGTCCGTGTGTCGGTGAACGGCCCGCCCGACTCGCCGTCGGAGGGGTCACTGGTCATGGCAACGAACGTGTAACGGCCCGGTGCGAGGCCCGAGACGTCGACCTCGGCCGTCCAGGGGTGGAGACGGTCCATCCAGCCCTCGGCGGTGCTGAAGCCGTCGGCGACCACGGCGCCGGTGGCGTCGCGCACCTCCCACGGCACGGTGGCCTCGAACGACGAGGCCCGGCCCCGGGCCGTGAAGGTGGCCGCCACCTCCTGGCCCTCGGCGGGGTCGTCGATGCTGACCAGGGCCAGCACGTCGAGGTCGAGGTCCTCGCCGTAGGGCTCGACCCCGGCGTTGACGGACTCCCCGCCGGGCCCGGTGGCCTCGACGTTGACGGGCACCCGCTCGCCCAGCAGGTCCCAGACGGTGTGGGCGAGCTGGCTCACGGCCAGGACGTCGCGCTCGGCGCCCGCGGCGAAGCTCATCTGCACGTCGACGGAGCCGCCGTCCTCGCCCTGGTCGACGGAGTCGACGCTGAACCCGGGCCAGGCGCTGCGGTAGTCGGGGTCGGCCGGGCGTCCCTCGACGACGGCACGGATCACCGCCGCCACCCTGCTCCCGCCGTCGTCCGCGAGGAGCATCTGCTCGCGGTAGAGGCGCGGGCCCTGCGGGGTCTCGCCCAGCCAGTACGTCGCGACGGTCGCGGGCGCCGGCGCGGGGCCGGGGGTCGCCGAGCCGGAGGGGGCCGGCCCCACGGGGTCGGGCGCGGAGACGGGCGGGTTGCCGGGCCCGAGCACCGCGACAGCGGTCACGGCGGCGGCTGCGGCCAACACGGCGCCTCCGGCGTACCACCAGCGGCGGCCGGCGGTCGGCGTCGCCGTGCGCGCCCGGATCTCGCCCAGCCGGTCGGTGGGCTCGACGTCGTCGACGGCCTCGCCCAGCAGCCGGGCCAGGTCGGCGTCGCGGTCGTGGGGGCTCATGAGCGGTCCTCCAGGTAGGGCGCGAGCAGCTCGCGCAGGCGGGCCGAGCCGCGGGAGGCGTGGCTCTTGACGGCGCCGCGGCTGATGCCCAGCGCGTCGGCGATCTCGGCCTCGGAGAGGTCCTGGTAGTGCCGCAGCGCCAGCACCTCGCGCTGGCGCTCGGGCAGCTCGCGCATCGCGTCGAGCACCGCGGCGCGGCGGTCGGCGACCAGGCTGGCCTCGTCGGCGGGGGAGGCGGTGGGCGGCGGGGGCTGCGCCGCGAGGTGACGTCGTACGACGGCGCGGTGGCGCAGCCGCGACCGGGAGCCGTTGACCACGCTGCGGCGCAGGTAGGCCAGGGCCTTGGCGGGGTCGCGGAGCCGGCCCCAGCGGTCGTGGACCGCGACGAAGGCGTCCTGCACGACCTCCTCGGCGGTGCCGACGTCGTGCAGCAGCAGCACCGCGAGCCGCACCAGCTCGCGCCAGTGCGCGGCGTACAGCTGCTCGAGCGCCTCGTCGGCGCTCCAGCCGTGGGGGTCGCTGCTCACGGCGCCGGGGCGTCGTGGGGGTGCGCTCGCATGGGTCGTCACGCTAGTCCCACGCGCGAGGGACCCCGGGGGTTTACCTCGGCGCGGCAGCCGATCGCGTGGCACGATGAGCGGCGGGAGGCAACAAGTGGAGGACTGTCTGTTCTGCAGGATCGTCGCGGGCGAGATCCCCGCCGACGTCGTGCACGTCACCGAGGGCACCGTCGCGTTCCGCGACGTGGCGCCCCAGGCGCCGGTGCACGTGCTGGTGGTGCCGCGCGCGCACCACGCGAACGCCGCCGAGCTGGCCGCCGGCGACCCGGCGGTGATGAGCGAGCTCGTCAGCACCGCGGCGGCCGTGGCGGCCGCCGAGGGCCACGAGGACTACCGGCTGGTGCTCAACACCGGTGCGGGCGCCGGGCAGTCGGTGTTCCACACCCACCTGCACGTGCTCGCCGGCCGACCGCTGAGCTGGCCGCCCGGATGAGCACCGTCGGGCCGCGCCGCCCCGCCGGGCCGGTCCGGCGCCGCCTCGTCGTGCTCGCCCTCACCGCCGCCCTCGCGGTCACGGGGGTCGTCGCCGGTGTCGCCGCCCTCGGCACCGAGGACCACCGCGAGGGCGACCCCGCCAGCGTGCTCTCGCCGGTCGACCCGCCCGAGGTGGTGGCCGAGCAGCTGTCCTCGCTGCCGCCGGGCAAGCAGCTGCCGCTGCGCCGGGGCGAGCGGCGGATGCTGCTGGAGATGCCGACCGACTACACGCCCTCGTCGCCCGGGGGTGCCGGCACCGACGACTACCGCTGCTTCCTGCTCGACCCCGGCCTCGAGGACGACGTGTGGCTGACCGGCAGCCAGGTGCTGCCCGGCAACCCCGAGGTCGTGCACCACGTGATCCTCTTCCGGGTCGAGCCCGACCAGGTCGAGACCGCCCGCGCGCTCGACCACAGGACCGTCGACCCGGGCTGGAGCTGCTTCGGCGGCAGCGGCGTCGAGGGCAGCGCCACCAACCTCGCCGACGCCTCCTGGCTGGCCGCCTGGGCGCCGGGCGGCGACGAGACCCGCACCCGCGACGGGCACGGCGTACGCCTCGAGGCCGGCTCGCAGGTGGTGATGCAGGTGCACTACAACCTGCTCCGCGGGCAGTCGGCCGACCGGTCGGCGACCCAGCTGCGCTGGATGCCCGGCGAGCGCGACCTCACGCCGCTGCACACCTACCTGATGCCCGCCCCGGTCGAGCTGCCCTGCCGCGCCGCGCGCTCCGACGGGCCGCTCTGCGAGCGCGACGCCGCGATGGCCGACCTGCGACACCGCTTCGGCGGGGCCGCCTCCACCGCCGACATGCTCCACCTGCTCTGCGGCGAGGGCGGCGGGCCCTCCGAGACCACGACCTGCACCCGCCGGGTCAGCCAGCCGATGACGGTGCTCGGGGTCGCCGGCCACATGCACCTGCTGGGCCGCGAGATCTCGGTGGTGGCCAACGCCGGCACGCCCGAGGAGCGCACCCTGCTCGACATCGACACCTGGGACTTCGACGACCAGGGCAGTCGTCAGGTCGAGGCGCTGCGGCTGGAGGCGGGGGAGACCCTGACCGTGACCTGCCGCCACCAGCAGTGGCTGCGCGACAAGCTGCCCGCCTTCGCGGGCCAGGAGGAGAAGTACGTGCTGTGGGGCGAGGGCTCCACCGACGAGATGTGCCTGGGCACGCTCCAGGTCGCCTACGACAGCGAGCCGGTCGGGCGGTTCTGAGCCGGTCGGCTCAGAACAGGTAGGCCAGCCGCATCACGGCGAAGACCACGGGCAGCCCGAAGACCACCAGCAGCGCCCACGCCGTCCAGTAGTGGACCCGCTTGGCGGGGTCGAGGCGGCCGCCGAAGTCGAGCAGCGCCCCCTCCACGGTGTGGTGGGTCAGGCCCATCGCCCGTGCGTGCGGCGGCATCGTCTCGCCGGGGAACCAGTAGGGCGGCGAGTCGTCGTCGTGGGAGTCGGGATCCTCGTCGTCCCACGAGCGCAGGTCGTGCTCGGCCCCGGCCATGGCTCCAGCCTAACCGGCGGGTCCCTTTACTGGCTGGGTGCTCGTCGGGGCCACGCCGTAGCATGGAGGCGCTCGACCCACCGTCCCCGTGACCGAGAGGCGCCCTCCGGGCATCCATGTCCCACACCGATGATCGCAGCACCCCCACCGAGAGCCCCGCGAGCGGCTCGGCGCGCGGCCACCACACGGTCGTGGTGCCCAACAGCATCGACATGGTCAGCCTGCTGGGTCCCGGCGACGAGCACCTCGCGCTGCTGGAGAAGGAGTTCGGCACCGCGGTCCACGTGCGCGGCAACCGGATCACCCTCGAGGGCGAGCCCAGCGAGGTCGCGCTCGCGCACCGCCTGCTCGACGAGCTGGTGACCATCATCCGCACCGGTCAGGGCGTCAGCACCGAGACCGTCGAGCGGGTGCTGGCGATGCTGCGCACCGAGACCACCGAGCGCCCGGCCGAGGTGCTGAGCCTCAACATCCTCTCCAACCGCGGGCGCTCGATCCGGCCCAAGACGGTGAACCAGAAGAAGTACGTCGAGTCGATCGACAAGCACACCATCACCTTCGGCATCGGCCCGGCCGGCACCGGCAAGACCTACCTGGCGATGGCCAAGGCGGTGCAGGCGCTGCAGTCCAAGCAGGTCAACCGGATCATCCTGACCCGCCCGGCGGTCGAGGCGGGCGAGAAGCTCGGCTTCCTGCCCGGCACGCTCAGCGAGAAGATCGACCCCTACCTGCGCCCGCTCTACGACGCGCTGCACGACATGATCGACCCCGAGTCGATCCCCAAGCTGCTGGCCGCCGGCACCATCGAGGTCGCCCCGCTGGCCTACATGCGCGGCCGCTCGCTCAACGACTCCTTCATCGTGCTCGACGAGGCGCAGAACACCACGCCCGAGCAGATGAAGATGTTCCTGACCCGCCTGGGCTTCGGCTCCAAGATCGTCGTCACCGGCGACGTCACCCAGACCGACCTGCCCGGCGGCACCCGCTCGGGGCTGCGGGTGGTCGAGGAGATCCTCGAGGACGTCGAGGACATCGGCTTCAACCGCCTGACCGCCAGCGACGTCGTGCGGCACCGGCTCGTGGGCCGCATCGTGGCGGCGTACGACGACTTCGACGCGCGCAGCGAGCGCGCCCGACCCGTGCAGGGGAACCGACCATGAGCATCGAGGTCCTCGACGAGTCCGGCCACGGCGTCGACGTGCGCCGGCTCTCCACGCTGAGCCGCTTCGTGATGGACCGGATGCACGTGCACCCGCAGGCCGAGCTGTGCATCAAGGCCGTCGACGAGGCGACCATCGCCGAGCTCAACGAGCAGTGGATGGACAAGGAGGGCCCCACCGACGTGCTGGCCTTCCCGATGGACGAGCTGCGCCCCGGCCTGGTCGACGAGGAGCCCGAGGAGGGCGTGCTCGGCGACCTGGTGCTGTGCCCCGAGATCGCCCGCCGCCAGGGCGAGACGGCCGGGCACGGCACGGTGGCCGAGATCGAGCTGCTGACCGTGCACGGCATCCTGCACCTGCTGGGCTACGACCACGCCGAGCCGGAGGAGCACCGCGAGATGTTCGGCCTGCAGGACGAGCTGCTGGCCGCGTGGCGCGCCACTGACGACGCATGAGCGGGGGTGACGTCGGGCTGCTGGTGACGGCGGCCGCGCTGGTCGTGCTCGCGGGGGTCTTCTCCGCCGCCGACGCCGCGCTCGGCTCCTTCTCCCACGCCCGGGCCGGCGAGCTGCTCGCCGAGGGCCGCGCTGGCGCCAAGCGCCTGCTGGCGCTGCTCGACGACCTGCCGCGCTACCTCAACACCGCGCTGCTGCTGCGGATGGCCGCCGAGGTCTCCGCGATCGTGCTGGTCGCCCTGCAGGTCGACGAGCTGATGCAGGGGGCCTGGTGGGCCAGCGTGCTGACGGCCATCGCGGTGATGCTGCTGGTCTCCTTCGTGGTGGTCGGCGTCGCGCCGCGCACGATGGGGCGCCAGCACGCCGAGACGGTCGCGCTGCTCTCGGCCGGGCCGCTGACCCTGATCACCCGGGTCCTGGGCCCGATCCCGCACGTGCTGATCGCGCTCGGCAACGCGCTGACCCCTGGCAAGGGGTTCCGCGAGGGACCCTTCTCCACCGAGTCCGAGCTGCGTGAGCTCGTCGACCTCGCCGAGGCCTCCTCGCTCATCGAGAGCGAGGAGCGGCGGATGATCCACTCGGTCTTCGAGCTCGGCGACACCACCGCCCGCGAGGTGATGGTGCCGCGCAACGACGTGGTCTACGTCGAGAAGCACAAGAACCTGCGCCAGAGCCTCTCGCTGTTCCTGCGCAGCGGCTACTCGCGGTTGCCGGTGGTCGACGAGAACCTCGACGACATCGTCGGGATGGCCTACCTCAAGGACATCGTGCGCCGCGACTTCGAGGCCCCCGACGTGGAGTTCGTCGAGCGCATCGAGTCGGTGATGCGCCCCGTGCACTGGGTGCCGGAGTCGAAGGCCGTCGACGGGCTGCTCAAGGAGATGCAGGCCCGGCGCCAGCACATCGCGGTCGTCGTCGACGAGTACGGCGGCACCGCCGGCCTCATCACCATCGAGGACATCCTCGAGGAGATCGTCGGCGAGATCACCGACGAGTACGACGAGGACGAGATCGAGGTCGAGCACCTCGCCGAGGGCGTCGTGCGGGTCTCCTCGCGCTTCCCCGTCGACGACCTCGAGGAGATCTTCGGCGACGACGTCGAGGAGGAGGACGTCGACTCCGTCGGCGGGCTGATGGCCAAGCACCTGGGCCTGGTCCCGATCCCGGGGTCCTCGGTCGAGGCCCACGGGCTGCGCTTCGTGGCCGAGGACAGCGCCGGTCGCCGCAACAAGATCGTCACCGTGCTCATCTCGCGCATTGCGCCCGACGTCCACGGCGACGACGAGGAGGAGCGTCCCGAGCACCGCCGCGACGACGACCGCGACCACCGAGAGGACGACGAGGACCAGTGAGCACCCCCGAGGGCAGTCCTGAGACGCCCGCACCCGCCGAGCCGGCCGCCGAGGACAAGAAGCTGGTGACCCTGGCGCGCTCGACGCGCGCCCGCACCCGGGCGGCGGAGGGCGCCGCGGTCCGCGACGCCGACGGTCGCACCTACGCCGCCGCCACCGTCGACCTGCCCTCCCTGCAGGTCTCCGCGCTCGGGGTGTGCGTGGCGATGGCCGTCGCCTCCGGCGCCACGGGGTTGGAGGCCGCCGTGGTGCTCACCGACGCCGACGCGGTGACGCCGAGCGACCTCGAAGCCCTGCGCGACCTGGCCGGCAGCGGCGTACCGGTGCACCGCGGCGACGCCAAGGGCGCCCTGCAGGGCACCGCCACCACCTGACCAGGCCCACTCCCGCCGACCCGGCGCATATCTCCCCCTGACCCGGCGTGAATCTCCCGCTGACCCGGCGCGTACAAACCAGTCGGCTCGCGGACGGAGCGCGGTCTACCCTGCGGCGCATGGACGAGTCGCGGCTGCTGCGGGAGGTCGAGACGCGCTTCGCCGTGACCGGGGCGAGCACACCCGGTTGGGCCGACCCGCACGCCGACCGGGAGCCGCTCGACGAGGAGTACTCGCGGGTCACGGACCCGCGCAAGTGGCGCATCGAGGGTGCTCGGGCCCTGGCCTGGACCGCCGCCCTGACCGGGTCGGGCCTGGCTGAGCGGAGGGCGCTCGCCCCAGGAGACGCGCGAGCAGGGCGGGACGGCTGGCGACTCGTCCCGGGTGCTCCCGGGGCGCTGCCGCTGCTGGTGCTCGGCACCCCGGTCGACGGGCTGCTTGTCGACCTCGAGCTGCGGGTGGGTGACCCGCCGGTGGGGGTGCTGGACGTGGACTGCCGCTGCGACGCCTGCGACTCGGGCTCCGCCGACCTGCTCGAGACCCTCGACTCGGCCTGGTCGAACGTCGTCACCGGGCAGTTCGTGCACCTCGAGGCGCCGGGCCGGGTCCTGACCGGTGGAGCCGAGGGCTGGTCGGCCAGCGGGAGTGCCGCCGCGACGCGCGCCGAGCGTCTGGCCGAGCACGAGGCGGCAGCGCGCGACCTCGACGCCGTACGACGCGGCCACGCGCCCGACCCTCGGTGGCGGCGCGTGGTCCACGGGGCGCCCTGGTCGTGACCGGAGGAAGGTTCGGGCCGACTCGACGCGAGATCTGGGACGGGTCAGGGGGAGATTTGGGCCTGGTCGGGGCGGGCGGCGGGTGGGAGCTCGTCGAGGGGGCGGCCGGGGGCGGCCAGCGGGTCCTCGGGCAGCGCCTCGACCTGCAGGCGGCACCAGGGGCTGACGTCGCGGCTGCCGTCGAGCACCCCGGCACGGAAGTCGGCCCACGACTCCCAGGCCACCTGCTCGACCTCGTCGGGGTCGAGACGGGGCTCGGTAGCGGTGGTCGCGACCAGCACCGGGCACAGCTCGTGCTCGACGACGCCCTGCATCTCGGCGCGGTAGCCGAAGCCAGGCAGCAGGACCCGCAGGTCGTCGAGCTCGAGGCCGAGCTCCTCGCGCACCCGTCGGCGTACGCCGTCGAGGAACGGCTCGCCGGGAGCCGGGTGGCCGCAGGCGGAGTTGGTCCACAGGCCCGGGAAGGTCTTCTTGCCCAACGCCCGGCGGCTCAGCAGGATCCGGCCCGCGTGGTCGAAGACGTAGCAGGAGAACGCCAGGTGCAGCGGGGTGTCGGCGTGGTGCACGCCGGCCTTGTCGGCGACCCCGACCGCGTGCCCGGCCTCGTCGAGCAGCACCACCTGCTCGCGCCCGTGCCCCGGCGCGCTCATGCGGGCCTCGCGAGCTGGTTGACGGCCGCGCCGAAGACGAACGGCACCCGGTCGGCCGCGGCCACCAGCCGGCGGCGCACCGCCTGGTGCCGGGTGGCGGAGACCAGGCCCAGGGTCAGCAGCTCGTGGCGGCGCCGCAGCCGGCGCGACGTGGCGTCGTAGCCCTCGGGCGCGTCGGCGGCGACCGCGGCGACGGCGGCCGCCGCCTCGGCCAGGCCCAGCGCGATGCCCTCGCCGGTGAGCGCGTCGACGTAGCCGGCGGCGTCGCCGACGAGCAGCACCCGCCCGGCGACCCGGTGCCGCGCCCGCTGGCGCAGCGGCCCGGCCCCCATCACCCGGGTGCGCTCAACGCCGGCGACGCGCTCGCGCAGCCCCGTGAAGCCGTCGAGCAGGGCGGCGAACGGCTCGCGTCGGGCGCTCAGCACCGCCAGCCCCACGAGGTCGGGCGCCACCGGGGTCACGTACGCCTCCGCGTGCGCGGCCCAGTGCACCTCGACGAAGTCGCTCCACGGCGCCACCCGCAGGTGGCAGCGCTGCCCGTAGCGCCGCGGCCCGCGGGCGCCCGCGTCGAGCCCGAGCAGCCGGCGCACGGGGGAGTGCAGCCCGTCGGCGGCCAGCAGGTAGCGCGCCGGCCGCCCGTCGACCACCAGGTGCGAGCCCTGGTCGACCACCGAGCGCACCGCCTCGTGCCGGACCTCGACGCCCGTCTCGGCGAGGCGCCGCGACAGCGCCGTGTGCAGCGTCGTACGCCGCACCCCGCGGCCCGGCCCGTGCCGGAAGCGCGCGTCGACGCTGCGCCGGTCGTCGCGGTAGCGGATGCCGGCCAGGTCGACGCCCTCCACCTCGACCCCGAGGTCGGCCAGGCGCGCGAGCGCCCCGGGCATCAGCCCCTCGCCGCATGCCTTGTCGACCGTGCCCGCGCGGGGTTCGACGACGACGACGTCGAGCCCGGCGCGGTGGGCGTGCAGGGCCGCGGCCAGCCCGACCGGGCCGCCGCCGGCGACGACCAGGTCATGCACGGCGCGCCCCCGCGGGGGAGGGCGGGAGCGTGGCCAGGGCGGCGTCCTCGACCCGCAGCCGCACGGTGAGCAGCACGGCGTTGGCCACGGTGAAGACCAGCGCGGTGACCCACGACAGGTGCAGCAGCGGCAGCGCCGCGCCCTCGACGACGACGGCCACGTAGTTGGGGTGGGAGAAGAACCGGTAGGGCCCGCCGGTGACCGGGGGCAGCCCGGGCACGATGATCACGCGGGTGTTCCAGCGCGGCCCGAGCGCGGTGATGCACCACCAGCGCAGCGCCTGCGACGCCACGACCAGCACCAGCATCGAGGCCGCCAGGGCCGTGGGGACCTCGGGGCGGCGGACGTAGGCCTCGACGAGCATCGCGACCAGCAGCCCGGTGTGCAGCACCACCATCACGGGGTAGTGGCCCTGTCCGGTCTCGACGCCCCCGCGGGCGAAGGACCAGGCGGCGTTGCGCTTGGAGACCACCAGCTCGGCGAGCCGCTCGAGCGCCACCAGCGCGACGACGACGGTGAAGAAGGTCAACGAGGTCACGCCGCGCCACCTCCGGCGCGCAGCAGCACCAGCTCGGAGCAGAACCCCGGGCCCATCGCCATCATCAGCCCGTACGAGCCGGGTCGGGGCGGCCTGTCGCGCAGGGTGTCCTCGAGCACGTGCAGCACCGAGGCTGACGACAGGTTGCCGACCCGGTCGAGCGACTCCCAGGTCAGGCGCACGTCCTCGTGCTCGAGCTCCAGCGCCTCCTGCAGCGCCTCGATCACCTTCGGGCCGCCGGGGTGGCAGACCCACCACTCCACGTCGGCCCGGGTGAGGTCGTGGGCGGCCAGGAAGCCGTCGACGTCCTCGCGGATGTAGCGGCCCACGATCTCGGGCACCGCCGCGTCGAGGACGATCCGCAGCCCGCCGCCGGTCACGTCGAAGCCCATCGTGCGCTCGGAGTCGGGGTAGAGCCGGCTGCGGGTGTCGAGCACCTGCGCGGCGCCCGGCTCGCCGTCCTGGCCGCGGGCCACCACCGCGGCGGCACCGTCGCCGAAGAGCCCGCTGGCGACCAGGTTGGGCACCGACACGTCGTCGCGCTGCACGGTCAGCGAGCACAGCTCGACGGCGACCAGCACGGCCACCTGACCGGGGTGGCCCAGCAGGTAGTCGTGCAGCCGCGCGACGCCGGCGGCCCCGGCCACGCAGCCCAGGCCCACGATCGGGACCCGCTTCACGTCGGGGCGCATCCCGGTCGCGGTCGCGATGCGCGCGTCGAGGGAGGGGATCGCCAGCCCGGTGACGGTCGCCGAGATCACCAGGTCGACGTCGCTGGGGGTCAGGCCGGCGGCCTTGAGCGCCTCCTCGACGGCGCGCGAGCCCAGGGCGACGGCCTCGGCGATGAAGTGGTCGTTGGCCTCGGTGAAGCCGCTCAGCTCGCCGTACGCCGGCAGCGGCAGGGCGAGGTGGCGCTGGCTGACCCCGGCGTTGCGGTGGAAGCGGCGCAGCACCCGCTCGTCGAGCCGGCCCTGGGCGATCACGTCGGCGAAGGCCGAGGTGATCTCGTCCTGGGTGTGGGTGTGCGCGGGCAGGGTGCCCCGGACAGCGAGGATCTGCATGGTGCTCTCCTTCAGGTGGTGCCGCTGGGGTGCGGGTCGCGGACGAGGCTGGTGAGCAGGCCGAGGCCCAGGCGCGGGCCGATGCGGCCGCCGCCGAGCCCGATCTCGACGAGGTCGTCGAAGACGCGCTGGTCGCGGGCGGCCGCGCCGATCCCGGCGTCGACCACGCGCGGGTGGCGCGAGAGCCGGGCGGCGGCCCAGGTGTGGCGCAGGTGACGGCCCAGCAGGCGCCGCACCTCCCGCTCGTACGCCGCCCCGGCCTCGGCCGGCTCGCCCCCGGTGAGGGTGCGGGCCGCGGCCCGCCCGGCCAGGGCGCCGGTGGCGACCGCGTAGTAGATGCCCTCGCCGGTCATCGGGTTGACCAGGCCGGCGGCGTCGCCGGCCAGCAGCACCCGGCCCGCGGGGTGGCGCCAGCGCAGCCCCGAGAGCGGCAGGTGGTGGCCGCGCCAGGAGGTCCCGTCACGGGCCGCTCCGGGCAGCAGCTCCTCGAGCTGCTCGAGCAGCAGCGCGCGCGTGGGCGGCTGGTCACCGTCGACCAGCTCGCCGTACCCGACGTTGGCCAGGCCGTCGCCGCGGTCGAAGGACCAGGCGTAGGAGGGCTGGCGGCGCTCGCCGTAGCGGATCACCTGCAGCCCGCGCCGCCCGGGCGGGGTCGGGGCGTAGCCGCGCAGGGCCAGGGCCCGCGGTGCCGTGGGGCCGAGCCCTGCGGCGGCGCGCACGACCGAGTGGGCGCCGTCGGCGCCGACGACGACCCCCGCGCGCAGGTGGTCGACGCCGACCCCGTCGTCGCCGGTCTCGACCCGTCGCACCCGGTGGCGCACGAGCTGGGCCCCGCGCTCGACGGCCCTCTCGACCAGGCGGGCGTCGAAGGTCTCGCGGGGGATGACGTGGACCTCGCGGCGCATCCGGCCCGCGACCTCCCGGGCGCCGCGGGCGAGCGTGAGGTGGCGCAGCGGGCGCCAGCCCTCGACCACGTCGGCGGCGCCCAGCCGGCGCAGCACGTCGAGCACGTGCGGCGCGATGCCGTCGCCGCAGCACTTGTCGCGGGGGAAGTCGGCGCGGTCGACCAGCAGCACGCGCAGGTCGGGGGAGTGGGCCAGGGCGGCCAGGGCGGCGGCGGAGCCCGCGGGCCCGGCGCCGACGACCACCAGGTCGGGCGCCCCGCTCACCCGGCCACCACCAGCAGCAGCACGTCGACCAGGGCGATCCCGACCGCGGCCCGGAAGGCGTCGCGCCCCGGACGGACGACCGCGACCAGCGCGAGCCCGGCGACCAGCGCGGCGCCGACGCCCAGCGCCCAGCCCGGCAGCCCGGGGGCGCCGAGCGCGATGACGAGGCTGGCGGCCACCAGCACCACGACCGCGGCCACCGGCAGCCAGCGCGGCCCGAGCCGGTGCGGCAGTCCGCGCACGCCCGTGGCCGCGTCGTCCGCGAGGTCGGGCAGCACGTTGACCAGGTGGGCGCCCACGCCGAGCAGCGCGCCCGCGGCCACGCCCCACAGCGGCGGGTCGAGCGGTCCGGCCAGCCACACGAAGGCCGGCAGGGCCCCGAAGGCGACCGCGTAGGGCAGCCACGACAGCCACGTCGCCTTCAGCCCCAGGTTGTAGGCCCACCCGCCCGCCACCACCAGCAGGTGCACCGGCCCGGCCGGCAGGCCCACGGCCAGCGACAGCACCACGGTCGCGACGAGCGCCGCGGCGCACCAGCCCCGCACCAGCCGCTCGGAGAGCTCGCCGGTGGCCAGCGGCTTGTCGGTGCGACCGACCGCCCGGTCGCGACCCGCGTCGACCAGGTCGTTGCTCCAGCCGATCGTCAGCTGACCGGTCAGCACCGCGGCGACGACCAGCGCGGCGGTGCCGGGCCCCAGGCCGGCCGGCAGCGCCAGCAGCGCCGCGAGCACGGTGACGGCGAGCGCGGGCCCGGGGTGGGTCGCCCCGACCAGGGCCCTGGTGCCTCGCCACGTCACGGGCCCCTGTCTACCGTGCCCCGGGTCGACACGCCCCACCCAGAGGGTCCGACACGCCCCCCGGCGGCGGCGCCCAGGGGTACCGTCGAGGGGTGGCGGGCAGGACCTGGGAGGACCACGAGCGTGCGGTCGAGCGGCTGCGCGCGTCGTACGCCGCGATCCCGCCGGGGCAGCCGGTGCGGCTGGCCAAGCGCACCTCCAACCTCTTCCGCCCCCGCAGCGAGGCTGCCGGGCCGGGGCTCGACGTGAGCGAGCTGTGCGGGGTGCTCGAGGTCGATCCCGGCGTCGGCACCGCCGACGTGCAGGGCATGTGCACCTACGAGGACCTGGTGCGGGCGACGCTGGCGCACGCGCTGGTGCCGCTGGTGGTGCCGCAGCTGCGCACGATCACCCTCGGCGGGGCGGTCACGGGCCTGGGCATCGAGTCGACCAGCTTCCGCCACGGTCTCCCGCACGAGTCGGTGGTCGAGATGGACGTGCTGACCGGCGCCGGCGAGGTGGTCACCACCCACCCCGGCGACGAGCTCTTCGACGCCTTCCCCAACTCCTACGGCTCGCTCGGCTACGCCACCCGGCTGCGGATCCGCCTCGCGCCGGTGCCGGCGTACGCCGCGCTGCGCCACGTTCGCTTCGACGACGCGCAGCGCCTGGCCGCGGCCGTCGCCGAGGTCGTGGCCACGGGCGGCCTCGACGGCACCCGCGTCGACGGCCTCGACGGCGTGGCCTTCGCCCCCGACGAGCTCTACCTGACGCTCGCCACCTGGACCGACGAGCCGGGGCCGACCAGCGACTACACCGGCCAGCAGGTCTACTACCGCTCGATCCGGGAGCGGGCGGCGGGCGGCGAGGGCCGCGACCGGCTGAGCGTCCACGACTACCTGTGGCGCTGGGACACCGACTGGTTCTGGTGCTCGCGGGCCTTCGGGGCCCAGCACCCGCTGGTGCGCCGGGTGTGGCCGCGGCGCTGGCGGCGCAGCGACGTCTACCACCGGCTGCTGGCCCTCGACTCCCGCTTCGGGGTCGCCGAGCGGCTCGACCGGCGCGCCGGCCGGGCGCTGCGCGAGAAGGTGGTCCAGGACGTCGAGGTGCCGCTGGCCCGGCTCGGGGAGTTCCTGGCCTGGTTCGACGAGCGGGTCGGGATGCGCCCGGTCTGGCTGTGCCCGCTCGTGGCGCAGCGCGCGTGGCCCGCCTACCCCCTCGAGCCCGGCGAGGTCTACGTCAACGTCGGCTTCTGGGGCACGATCCACGTCGGCCCGACCGCCCCCGACGGGCCGACCAACCGGGCCATCGAGGAGAAGGTGCACGCCCTGGGCGGGCACAAGAGCCTCTACTCCGAGGCCTTCTACGACCGCGAGACCTTCGACCGCCTCTACGGCGGCGAGCAGCTGCGCGCGGTGAAGGCGCGCCACGACCCCGACGACCGGCTGAGCAGCCTCTACGACAAGGCGGTGCGGAGAACATGACGATCACGATCGGTGAGGCCGTCGGCTCGCTGATGAGGGACGGTCTGCCGGTGCGCTTCGAGGCGTACGACGGCTCCGCGGCCGGGCCCCCGGACGCCGACATCACCCTGCGGCTGGTCGACCAGCGCGGCCTGGCCTACCTGCTGACCGCCCCCGGCGACCTCGGGATGGCCCGCGCCTACGTCAGCGGCGACCTCCGGCTCGAGGGGGTGCACCCCGGCGACCCCTACGAGGCGATGCGGCTGCTGCAGAACAACCTGCGCTTCCGCGCGCCCTCGGTGGGCGAGGCGCTGACGCTGGTGCGCGGCCTCGGCCTCGGCAACCTCCGACCGCCGCCGCCCCCGCCCCAGGAGCACCTGCCGCGCTGGCGACGGGTGGTGGAGGGGGTCCGGCACTCCCTCGACCGCGACGCCGGGGTCATCTCCCACCACTACGACGTGTCCAACGCCTTCTACCGCCACGTGCTGGGCCCCTCGATGGCCTACACCTGCGCGGTCTACCCCGACGCCGACGCCACCCTGGAGCAGGCGCAGGCCGAGAAGTTCGACCTGGTCTGCCGCAAGCTCGGCCTGCGCCCGGGCATGCGGCTGCTCGACGTCGGCTGCGGCTGGGGCGGGATGGTGCGCCACGCGGCCGAGCACTACGGGGTGCGCGCGCTGGGGGTGACCCTGAGCCGCGAGCAGGCGGCGTACGCGCGCGAGGCGATCGAGGCCGACGGGCTGTCCCACCTGGCCCAGGTGCGCCACAGCGACTACCGCGACGTGGCAGAGGGCGGCTTCGACGCGATCAGCTCGATCGGCATGACCGAGCACGTCGGGGTCCGCAACCTCCCGGCGTACTTCACCTTCCTGCGCGAGCACCTGCGCGACGGGGGCCGGCTGCTCAACCACTGCATCACCCGCCACGACAACGTCCGGCGCGAGACCGGGGCCTTCATCGACCGCTACGTCTTCCCCGACGGCGAGCTGATCGGCTCGGGCACGATCATCACCCAGGCCCAGGACGCCGGCCTCGAGGTCGTGCACGAGGAGAACCTGCGCCGCCACTACGCGCTGACCCTGCGCGACTGGTGCGCCAACCTGGTCGAGCACTGGGACGAGTGCGTCGCCGAGGTCGGGGAGGGCACGGCGCGGGTGTGGGGGCTCTACATGGCCGGCTCGCGGCTGGGCTTCGAGCGCAACGAGATCCAGCTGCACCAGGTCCTGGCGGTGCGCACCGGCCCCGACGGCGACGACGGATTGCCGCTGCGTCCCTCCTGGTGAGTAGCCTCGGCGGGTGAGCACGCGAGCGATGACCTTCGAGGCCGAGGTGCTGGGCCGCGAGCGGATCACCGACCACCTGCTGCGGCTGCGCCTGGGCGGCGAGGGCCTGGCGGGCTTCGCCAGCACCGGGGTGCCCGACGAGTGGGTCGGCCTCGTGGTGCCCGGGCAGTTCCAGAGCCGCTACTACACCGTGCGCTCCTTCACCGGCGGCGAGCTGGTGCTCGACGTGGTCGTCCACGACGTGGGCCTGGTCACCGAGTGGGCCCAGCTGCCCGACGTGGTCGGCCAGCGGGTCGTGGTCACCGAGCCGAAGGGCTCCTTCACGCTGCCCGAGGGCGCGCAGTGGCTGATGCTCGTGGGCGACCTGACCGCGATGCCCGCCATGGCGCGCATCAGCGAGGAGGTCGACCTGCCGACCCGGGTGTGGGCCGAGGTGCCCGAGCGGCCCGCCGGCTACCTGCCCGAGGGCAGCGACGTGACCTGGCTGGCCCAGCCCGGCGACGGCATGTCGGCGCTGGCCGAGGTCGTCGGCGACCTGGTCTGGCCCGAGGGCGAGGGCTACTTCTGGATGGCGGGGGAGTCGGCGCAGATGCGCGCGATCCGCAAGCACCTGATGCGCGAGCGCCGGCTGCCCAGCACGGCGTACGACGTCATGGGCTACTGGCGCGGCGGGGCGCAGCGCCAGCCGCGCGCCGTCGACCCGGGACCGATCTGGCGGGCCGGCAAGGCCGCCGGGAAGTCCGACGAGGAGATCTGGGCCGACTACGACGCAGCGAGGGAATCATGAGCAAGCCACCGGAGCACAGGAGCGGGTTCGCCTCGTTCGTCGGGCGACCCAACGCCGGCAAGTCGACGCTGACCAACGCGCTGGTCGGCTCGAAGGTGGTCATCACCTCCTCGAAGCCGCAGACCACGCGCACCGTGGTGCGCGGCATCGTGCACCGCCCCGACGCGCAGCTGATCCTGGTCGACACCCCCGGCCTGCACCGGCCCCGCACCCTGCTCGGCGAGCGGCTCAACGACCTGGTCAAGACGACGCTGGCCGAGGTCGACGTGGTCGCGGTCTGCTTCCCGGCCAACGAGAAGGTCGGCCCGGGCGACCGGTTCATCGTCTCGGAGATGGCCAAGATCAAGCGCACCACCAAGGTCGCGATCGCCACCAAGACCGACCTCGCCACCCCCGAGCAGATCGGCCAGCACCTGCTCGACATCCAGGCCCTCGGCGCCGACCTCGGCATCGAGTGGGCCGAGATCGTGCCGGTCTCCGCGCAGGCCGGCGACCAGGTCTCGCTGCTCGAGGACCTGCTGGTGGGGCTGCTGCCCGAGGGTCCGCAGCTCTACCCCGACGGCGAGCTCAGCGACGCCCCCGAGGAGGCGATCGTCGCCGAGCTGGTGCGCGAGGCCGCGCTCGAGGGCGTGCGCGACGAGCTGCCGCACTCCATCGCCGTCGTCGTCGACGAGATGGGCCTGCGCGAGGACCGCGACGAGGACAAGCCGCTGCTCGACATCTACGCCGTCGTCTACGTCGAGCGCGACTCCCAGAAGGGGATCATGATCGGCAAGAAGGGCTCGCGGCTGCGCAAGGTCGGCAGCGACGCCCGCGCCCAGATCGAGGCCCTGCTCGGCACCCCCGTCTACCTCGACCTGCGCGTCAAGGTCGCCAAGGACTGGCAGCGCGACCCCCGCCAGCTCCGCAAGCTCGGCTTCTAGCCGACCCGGCGCAGATCTGCGCCGGGTCAGTGAGAGATCTGCGCCGGGTCGGCGGGGCTGGTCAGTCGGGGACCCAGCACAGGCCGTGGCGCTGCCCGGCCTCCCACTGCTGCGCGTCGGGCCACTCGTAGCCCCAGCTGAAGTCGAGCGGGTCGTCGGCGGCCTCGCGACCGGCGGCCGCACAGGGCTCCTGGCCGGCGGAGCGGGCGGCCTCCTCGCCGGGGTACTCCTGCTGGCCCTGCTCCTGGCCCGACCCCTGGCCGCCGAGCTCGACCACCCGCACCGCGCGCCAGGTGTGCTCGGCCGAGCAGAGCACCCGGGTGAAGTCGGGGGTGCCGGGCTCGGCGGTGCTGCACAGGCCGTAGCGGTCGCGACCGGCCTCGGTGCCCAGCACGCCCTTCATCGGCGGGACCAGCTCGGCGAGCCGCTCGGCCCCCGCGAGCGCGACCACGTCGCAGCGGTACCAGGAGGCGCCGGCGTCGGCCTCCTCGAGGGAGGGGGTGAACCAGACGCTGCGCAGCAGGCTCAGGCGCAGCGCGTCGGCCCCGCCCCCGACGAAGTCGCCCAGCGCCGCCGGGCAGCGCTCGGCCACGTCGTCGGCCACCTGCTGCGAGTCGACCGCAAGCAGGTGCCCGTCGACCACGGTGTCGAGGGGGCCCGACTCGAAGGTCACCGCCGTGTGGGCGGCGCCGCAGCGCACCGGCTCGGCCGAGGTGGTCGGCGCGACCGCGTCGTCGTACGACAGCCGGTAGCAGGTGGCGGTGGGCGGCGGCTCGACCGGCTCGGCCGACGCGGCGGTCCCGGAAGACCCGGGAGGCTCGGAGGGCTCCGGCGCGGGTGCGCTGCTCGAGGCGGCGGGCTCCGCCGGTGCGGACCCGTCGTCGGAGCAGGCCCCGAGGGCGGCCGCGGCCGCCAGCGCCACGACGAGCGTGGCGCGGCGGGTGCGCTGCGGGCGGGTCACGACGAGGTGCGCGCCCAGCACACCGAGCGGCGGTTGCCGACCTCCCACTCGGCCTCCTTGAACCAGGTGAAGCCGAAGTCGTACTCGAGCGGGTAGCCCAGCCAGGCCGCCACGGAGTCGGAGCAGAAGTCGCGGCTGGTGACCTCGACGACCCGGTCGCCGGGGTACTCGTCGCCGGGCTCACCGAGCTTGATGGTGGTGACCGCGCGCCAGGTGTGCTCCTCCGAGCAGGGCACCTTGGGCGAGCCGGCGACGGTGGGCCCGTCGGCGCAGACCATCCACTCGTCGGGCGGCAGCCCCATCAGCAGGCCCTCCGCGGTCTTGGGCAGCGGGCGGTAGTCGATGCCCTCGCCGCCCCCGCCGACCACGTCGCAGCGGTACCAGCGCGCGCCGTCGTCCCACGCCGCCTCGGAGGGCCGGAACCACGACCAGGTCACGATCGTGCGCATCACCGACGACTCGTCGGCGCCCAGGAAGGCCATCAGCCCCTTCGAGCAGGTCTTGTAGGCCCAGGCCCCCAGCTCGACCGAGTCGTACGCCGCGTCGTGCAGCTTGTCGGGCAGCGTGCCCACCGCGTAGGTCTGCGCGGTGTGCTCCTCGGTGCAGTCGACGGCGGCGGTGGCGTTGGAGGGCAGCGCGACGTCCTCGGGCCGCAGGTTGCGGCACTGGCCGAGCTCGGGGACCTCGGTGGAGTCGACGAGGGCGGGGTCGGGGTTGCGGCCCTGGGTGGCTCCGGCTCCGCGCGCGTCACCGGACCCGGCGGAGCCGGAGCAGGCCGACAGCGCCAGCGCGAGGGCGGTGAGGGCGCCGGCGAGCACCGTGGTCGGGCTCGGGTGGCGCACGTGGTCTCCAGGGGGGTGGCTCGTGGCGGGCGGGGCGCGCCGATCCTATCCGCCGGGTGGTCGGTCCGCTCAGTCCGCGCCCAGCAGCGCCGCGAGGGTGCCGCCGAGCTCGTAGGCCGCCTCGAGCTGGGGCTCGCCGACGTCGCCCAGCACCTCGAGCACCTCGGCGCTCTGGGTCCACGACAGGGCCTGGACGATGCTCTGCACCGAGCGCACCGCGCCGGTCGTGTCGTAGCGTCCGTGCACCCACAGCCCGTAGGGCCGGCCCCGTCCACCCCCGGCCGCGCCGCCGGCACCGGCGGAGCCGTCCTGGCCGAGGTCGCCGCCGGACGTCAGGAAGATCGTGTCGAAGAAGTGCTTGAGCGCGCCCGACATGTAGCCGAAGTTGGCGGGGGTGCCGAGCAGGAACCCGTCGGCCGAGCGGACGTCGTCGGCGTCGGCCACCAGGGCCTCGCGCACCACGACCTCGACGCCGGTGATCGCCTCGTCGCGGGTGCCGGCTACGACGGCGTCGCTCAGCGAGCGCAGCGTGGGCGTGGGGGAGTGGTGGACCACCAGGAGCCGGGCCATGGCGCCACGGTAGTCGCGCGGCGGCCTCCTGCGGGGCTCAGCCCAGCCAGCCGTGCCGGTGCGCCCAGGCGACGGCCTGGGTACGTCGCGTGACCCCGGTCTTGCCGTAGACCTGGCGGATGTAGGTCTTGACCGAGTTGACGCTGACGAAGAGCCGGTCGGCGACCTCCTGGTTGCTCAGCCCCTCGCAGATCAGGGCCAGCACCTCCGACTCGCGGGTGCTCAGCCCGGGGAAGCCGACGGCGGCGCGCTGCACCGGCAGGTCGGGGGTGGGGCGCTCGCCGCGCACCACCGCCTCCAGCGCCGCGAGCAGCTCGGGGCCGGTCGCGGTCTTGCCCAGGTACCCGTGAGCGCCCGCGCCGAGCGCCTGGCGCACGCCGACGGGGTGGGTGTGCCAGCTGAAGACCAGCACCCGGGCCGGCGCCAGGGTGACGATCCGGTCGAGCCCGCCGTCGTGGCTGCCGCGCGCCGCGGGCGGCACCGGGAAGGGGTCGCACAGCACGACGTCGAGCCCGACGACCTGCCCCGCGGGGTCGCCGTCGGGACCCGCCAGCCGCACGCGATCGGCGTACGGGCTCAGCATCGCGTGCACGCCGCGCACCACCAGCTCGGGCTCGTCGACGACCCCGACCCGGAGCGGACGGCCCGAGCGCGCGGCAGGCAGTCCGTTCGGCTCGGTCACGAGAGGGAAAAGTAGTCAACGCGACGGCTCCCGGGCGTTCGTGGAGGCTCACCTCTTGGGGTGAATCTCACGGCGGGCGGGCGTGCCGCTGCTCCGGGGGCGGTGCGCTAGTCTGGGCGCACCATGATGCGACAGCCTCTCCTCCTTCGCTGCCGCAGCGAGGTCTGAGCCAGAGCCGGACCCCCTCGCTGCGGAGTGTTCGTCTGCGCGCCGGCCGCCGAGCCAGACCCCCGGACCACCAGCGAGGACCATCGTCATGAGCACCTTCTCCACCATCCGATCGGCGCAGAAGCCCAGCGGGATGCCCATCGAGCGCTACCAGGCGTTCCCCCCGATCGACCTGCCCGACCGCACCTGGCCCTCGCGCACGATCGAGCAGGCGCCGCGCTGGCTCTCGACCGACCTGCGCGACGGCAACCAGGCCCTGATCGACCCGATGACGCCGGCGCGCAAGATGCGCATGTTCGACCTGCTGGTGAAGATGGGCTACAAGGAGATCGAGGTCGGGTTCCCCTCGGCGAGCGAGACCGACTTCTCCTTCGTGCGCCAGCTCATCGAGGGCGACAAGATCCCCGACGACGTCACCATCTCGGTGCTCACCCAGGCCCGTGAGGACCTCATCGAGCGCAGCGTGCAGTCGCTGATCGGGGTGCCGCGCGCCAACATCCACCTCTACAACGCCCTGGCGCCGATGTTCAGGCGCGTGGTGTTCGGCGCCAGCCGCGACGAGGTCAAGGACATCGCGGTGCGCGGCACCGAGCTGGTCATGAAGCACGGCGAGCAGGCGCTCGACATGACCGTCATCGGCTACGAGTACAGCCCCGAGATCTTCACCTCGACCGAGCTGCCGTTCTCCCTGGAGGTCTGCGAGGCGGTCAGCGACGTGTGGCAGCCCGAGGACGGCCGCGAGATCATCCTCAACCTGCCGGCCACCGTCGAGGTCTCCACGCCCAACGTGTACGCCGACCAGATCGAGTGGTTCTCGCGCCAGCTCACCCGCCGCGAGAGCACCGTGATCTCGCTGCACCCGCACAACGACCGCGGCACCGCGGTGGCCGCCACCGAGCTGGCGATGATGGCCGGCGCCGACCGCGTCGAGGGGTGCCTCTTCGGCCACGGCGAGCGCACCGGCAACGTGTGCCTGGTGACGCTGGGCATGAACCTCTTCAGCCAGGGCGTCGACCCGATGATCGACTTCGCCGTCGAGGGCGGCATCGACGAGATCCGCCGCACGGTCGAGTACTGCACCCAGCTGCCGGTGCACCCGCGCCACCCCTACGCCGGCGACCTGGTCTACACCGCCTTCTCCGGCTCCCACCAGGACGCCATCAAGAAGGGCCTCGAGGACCTCGACCGCCAGGCCGCCGAGCAGGGCGTCCCGGTCGGCTCGCTGCCCTGGGAGGCGCCGTACCTGCCGATCGACCCCAAGGACGTGGGCCGCACCTACGAGGCCGTGATCCGGGTCAACAGCCAGTCGGGCAAGGGCGGCGTGGCCTACGTGCTCAAGGCCGAGCACAAGCTCGACCTGCCGCGCCGCGCCCAGATCGAGTTCAGCCGGGTGGTCCAGCAGCGCACCGACGCCGACGGCGGCGAGATGACCCCCGAGGCGATCTGGGACGTCTTCCGCTCCGAGTACCTCGACCGCGAGACGCCCCTGAGCCTCGACTCGGTGCACACCAGCTCCGCGGCCGGCGAGAAGGACGCGCTGAGCGTCAACGTCTTCGTCGAGGGCGAGATGCGCACCCTCGAGGGCACCGGCAACGGCCCGATCGCGGCCTTCGTCGGCGCGCTCAACGAGCTGCCGCAGGACTACGACGTGCGCGTCCTGGACTACCACGAGCACGCCCTGTCCTCGGGCGGCGACGCCCTCGCGGCGGCGTACGTCGAGTGCTCGGTGGGCGACCAGATCTTCTGGGGCGTCGGGGTCGACGCCAACATCGTCACGGCGTCGCTGAAGGCGGTCATCAGCGCGGTCGACCGCGCCTGAGGCTCAGGCCTTCAGCGGCAGCCGCACGGTGAAGGTGCTGCCCTCGAGGTGGGCGGAGCGCACGGCGATGGAGCCGCCGTGCGCCTGCACCACCGAGGAGACGATCGACAGCCCCAGCCCGGTGCCCTGGATCGCCTTCTCCTGGGCGGTGGAGGAGCGGAAGAAGCGCTCGAAGAGGCCGTCCTGCTCCTCGACGGGGATGCCGATGCCGGTGTCGCTGACGACCAGCAGCGCCTCGGCGGGCGTCGTCTCCAGGCGCACCCGCACCACGCCGCCGTCCTCGGTGAACTTCACCGCGTTGCCGACCAGGTTGAGCAGCACCCGCTCGAGCTGGGAGCCGTCGCCGACCGCCACGACCGGGCGCGAGGGACGCTCCCACGAGACGTCGAGCTCGCGGCCGACGAGGAGGGCGTCGGTGGCGCGCTGCACCTCGGCGAGCATCGCGTCGAGGTCGACGTCCTCGGCCTGCCAGCTGATGTCGCCCGAGTCGAGCCCCGAGAGCAGCAGCAGGTCGTTGCACAGCACGATCAGGCGCTGGCCGTTGCGCGCGATGCTGTCGAGCAGCGGCACCTGCGCGGTGTCGGGGGCGACCAGGGTGCCGTCCTGCAGCAGCTCGGTGTAGCCGACGATGCTGGTCACCGGGGTCCGCAGCTCGTGGGAGACGGTGGAGACGAACTCGTTCTTGGCCTCGTCGATGGCCTGGAGCCGCTCGACGGCCGTGCGCTCCTTCTCGAGCGCGGCCACGACGAGGTCCTGCGCGCGACGCTGGTCGGTGACGTCGCGGCCCACGCACAGGAAGCCGATCTGGGGGCTGACCTCGCTGCCGGTCGCCGACAGCGTCATCGAGACCACGCGCCGCTCGCCCTCGCCGTCGACCCACCACCAGTCGCGGCTGGGCTGCTCCTCCTGGCCGAGCGAGGCGCTGAGCGCCGCGAAGACCGTGTCGTGGTCGGTCGAGCCGAGACGGGTCCGGGTCTGCTCGGGGTCGAGCAGCATCGCGAAGGGCAGCCCGACCAGGTCGACCGACTCGCGCCGCAGCAGGTGCTCGGCGCCGGAGTTCACCACGCTGATGCGCCCGCGGGCGTCGAGGCCGACGATGGCGGTCGAGACCGACGCCTGCATCAGGTGCGTCACCAGCCCGGCGCTGGCGCGCTCGGTGGTCACGTCGACCCCGGTCAGCACGGCGTACGCCGGCATGCCCTCGGGGTCGCGGACCATGTTGTTGCTCCACAGGATCCGGCGCCGCTCGCCGTCGAGGGTCACCGCGTCGTGCTCGCGGACCACCGGTGAGCCCGAGCGGTTGGGCCACAGGAACAACGACTCCAGGTCCTGGCCGCTGTCGGGGGCCAGCGTGGTCTCCCAGAGGCGGCGGCCCACGAGGTCGCTCTCGGTGTAGCCGGTCATCTGGGTGGTCGCGGCGTTGATCCGCACGATCCGGGCGTCGAGGTCGGTGACCAGGATGATGCAGGCGGTGGTGTCGAGGGTGGCGCTGGTGAGCTTCTCGGCCTCCTCGAGGCGACGGTGGGCGCGCTGCTCGGCGGTCACGTCGAGCAGCTGCACCGACCAGACCGGCTCGTCCTCGCCGGCGGAGATCGGGCTGACGGCGATCGTGACCCGCGCGTCGGGGCGCCCGACGACACCGCCCTGGCCGCGCCAGCCCGAGCCGGAGGCGGCGAGCCGGGCCGCCAGGCCTCCGGCGCCGTCGACGTCGACCACCTCGCTGAACTCGAGGCCGGTCAGGTCGTCGGCGGAGCGGTCGAGGAGGGCCGCGGCGGTCTGGTTGGCCTCGGCCACCCGCAGCCCGTCGCGGCCCTGGCGCAGCAGCAGCTGGCCGACCAGCGAGTCCGTGAAGCTGGCGCGGAAGAGCTGGCGCTCCGACTGCACCGAGTCGAACAGCCGGTTGCGCTCGTGCAGCAGCACCGCCAGCGGCAGGGTCAGCAGCACCGTGCAGGCCAGGTAGGCCTGGGCGATGCCGGCGGCCGCGACCTGGCCCAGCGCGTCGCGGGCGAACGGGCCGGTGCCCTGCTGGGTCAGCACGGTGACGGTGGTGGCGAAGACCACGAGCTCGACCGCGGTCACCCGGGGACCGAGCCGCAGGGCCGCCCACACCAGGGGGACGAGGGGGACGAAGGTCAGCGACAGGACGTCGTCGCTGGCGAAGACCGCGGCGGTGGCGAGACCGGTGACGACCACCTGCACCATCAGCTCGGCCCCGACGGTCGAGAGGCCCCGGGGCGCTGCCTGCGCGCGCAGCCCGCGACCCGGGAGCAGCACCGCGGGCACGATCAGCAGCACCGCCGCCGCGTGCGAGGTGAAGACGGTCCGGGAGACCGCGGTGGGCACGCCCAGGCCGAGGGGACCGGCTGCCGCGAGCAGCAGCAGCGCGATGGTGCCGGCGCCCAGCACGGTGCCGACCACCAGGCGGAGCAGGTCGCGCAGGTCGGCCAGCCGGGGCACCCCGGGCGTGGGGCCGGCGCGCAGCACCAGCCCGGCCACCAGGGCCTCCGCGGTGTTCGCGAACCCGAAGAAGGCCGCCACCTCCCAGGGCCGGCCGCCGGTGAGGTTCGACAGACCGGTCACGACCACCAGCGCGGCCGCGACCAGGGCCAGCTCGCGCCGGCCCGGGCGGGTCAGCGCGACCAGCGCCACCGACAGGCCGGCCGCCGGCCACCAGACCGCCACCGGGTTGTCGGCGGGGCGCAGCACCACCGAGCCCAGCCCGACGGCGTACACCGCGACCAGGAGGAGGACGGTCCACCGGCCGCTGAGGTGCTCGCGGCTCGTCGTCGGCATGGCGACATCATCACCTGTGCGGGCCGTCCGGTCCCGAGAACCCGCGGGCGCGGCGGTGGACAAGCGCTGAGGAGCCCAGTCTTTGCCCTAGGTTGGGCGCCATGCTGGTCTCCGAGCACATCGGTCAGTTCTTCCTCGACGCCGACGGGGCGCGCGACCGCCTCGAGTACACCGAGTACGGCGGCGGCGACTCGTGGGTGGTGCTGCTGCACGGGCAGCTGATGCCGCGGCGCATGCACCAGCCGCTGGCGCGCAGCCTGGCCGCCGAGGGGTTCCACGTCGTCACGCTCGACCTGCTCGGCCACGGCCGCTCCGACCGGCCCGCCGACCCGCAGGCCTACTCCGTGGCCGCCTTCGGCGGCCAGGTGGTGGCGCTGCTCGACCACCTCGGGGCCGCCCAGGCCGTCGTGGGCGGCACCTCCCTGGGCGCCAACGTGTCGCTCGAGGTGGCCGCCACGGCGCCCGAGCGGGTGCGCGGGCTGCTGCTGGAGATGCCGGTGCTAGACAACGCCCTGGAGGCGGGCATCCTGACGTTCTCGCCACTGCTGATGGCCGCGCGCTTCGCGCCGTTCACCATCAACACGCTGCGCCGGCTGACCCGGCCGGTGCCCCGGGGCGTGGTGCCCTTCTGGGCCGGGATCGGCCTCGACACCCTCGACCAGCGCGCCGACGCGGTGGCGGCCGTGGTCCACGGCCTCTTCTTCGGACGGATCGCGCCCTCGGCCGCCGAGCGGCGCGCCATCACCGCCCCGACCCTGGTGGTCGGCCACCCGCGCGACCCGGTGCACCCGGCCGCCGACGCGGCGCTGCTGGCCGGGGAGATCCCGGGGGCCGAGTTCGTCCAGGCCCGCTCGATCCTCGAGTGGCGGGTCTCGCCGGAGCGCCTCGACCGGGTCGCCGGGGACTTCTGCCAGGCGGCCTGGCGCTCGCCCAAGCGGCGCTCCCGCCGCGCCTGAGGAGGATCCTCCCGGCCGGCGGGCACAATGGGGGAGTGCCTCTCTACCGCGACGAGGCGGTCGTGCTGCGCACCCACAAGCTGGGCGAGGCCGACCGCATCATCACCCTGCTGACCCGTCAGCACGGGCGCGTGCGCGCGGTCGCCCGCGGCGTACGACGCACGACCTCGCGCTTCGGCTCGCGCCTGGAGCCCTTCACCCACGTCGACCTCCAGCTCGCCGACGGCCGCAACCTCGACACCATCACGCAGGCCGAGACTCTCACCCCGTTCGCCAGCGGCCTCGGTGCCGACTACGAGCGCTACACCGCGGGTACCGTGATGCTCGAGACGGCCGAGCGCCTGGTGACCGAGGAGAAGGAGCCGGCGACCCAGCACTTCCTGCTGCTGGTCGGCGGGCTGCGGGCGATGATGGCCGGCGACAAGGGGCCGAGCCAGGTGCTCGACTCCTACCTGCTGCGCTCGCTGTCGGTGGCCGGCTACGCGCCCTCCTTCGACCACTGCGCACGCTGCGGCGTCGAGGGCCCGCACCGCTGGTTCAACCCCTCGATGGGCGGGATGCTCTGCAGCACCTGCCGGCTGCCCGGCTCCGCGGGCCCCGCGGCCGCGACCGTCGAGCTGCTCGGGGCGCTGCTCGCCGGCGACTGGCCGGTGGTCGCGCTGGCCGACCAGCGCACCCGCAAGGAGGCCAGCGGCCTGGTCGCGGCGTACCTCGCCTGGCACGTCGAGCGTGGCCTGCGCTCGCTGGCCTACGTGGAGCGCTGAGCGAGCTTTCCCGCGGGCGGCCGGTCCGCGGTTGAAAGCCCGCGCACGCCACCGGGCTGCCAGGGTGGTGGGCGTCGAGAGGAGCCGCACGCCGATGAGCAGGGACCCCCGGCCGACCCGCAGCGTGCCCCTGGGTGCCGCGGTCATGCTGGTGCTGCCCGCTGCCTGGCTGGCGCACCGCAGCGGGCGCCGTCGTGCGCTGGGGGCGGGGCTGGCCGAGGCGGAGCGCGACGAGGCGGAGCGGCGTGGTCGGGAGCTGGAGAGGGCGATGGAGACCATCGAGCACCAGCGACGCACGGCCGAGGCGATCCTCGAGACCGTCGACGTGGGGCTCCTCCTGCTCGACGGCGAGGGTCGGTACGTCGGGCACAACAAGCGCCACGAGGACTTCATGCGGCTGGCGTTCCCCGAGGGCCACGACGGCGCTGCGGGGCAGCTGGGGCTGGTCTGGCACGCCGATGCCACGACGCCGGTCGCGCACGACGAGATGCCCACCCGCAGGGCGGAGCGGGGCGAGGAGTTCGACGACATCCGGATCTGGGTCGGCGCGGGGGCCGAGCGGCGGGCGCTGTCGGTCTCGGCCCGCTCGATCCGCGACCAGCAGGGCCGCCAGACCGGCTCCGCGATGGCCTACAAGGACGTCACCGACTTCATGGACGCCCTGGCGGTCAAGGACGAGTTCGTCGCGGCGGTCTCGCACGAGCTGCGCACCCCGTTGACCTCGATCGTGGGCTACCTGGCGGTGCTGCTCGAGCGCGACGACCTGCCCGACGAGGCGGTGCGGCACCTCGCCGTCGCCGACCGCAACGCCGGGCGCCTCGACCGCCTCGTCGGCGACCTGCTCTCGACGGCCGTGGCCGACGCCAGCCCCACCTCGTTGCAGCGCGGGGCCTGCGACGTGGCGGTGCTGGTGCGCGAGCAGACCGAGGCGGCGCAGCCGGCGGCGGCCGGGTGCGAGGTCCTGCTCGAGGCGCGCGTGCCCGCCGAGGCCCACGCGCACGTCGACGGCCAGCGGCTGCGGCAGGTGGTCGACAACCTGCTCTCGAACGCGCTGAAGCACACGCCGTGCGGGGGCCGCGTCGAGGTGGTGCTCGAGGCCCGCGTCGACGAGGTCGAGCTGCGGGTGGTCGACTCGGGGCCCGGCATCGACGTCTCGGAGCGCGACCAGGTCTTCGGGCGCTTCTTCCGCACCCGCGCGTCGCGGGAGCAGGTGGTGCCCGGCGTCGGGCTCGGTCTGGCGATCACCCGCGACATCGTGGTCGCGCACGGCGGCCGCATCGAGCTCGACGAGGCGCCGGGCGGCGGCACCCTGGCGCGGGTGCTGCTGCCCACCGGGGGCGGCGCCGTAGGCTCCGGGGCGTGAAGCGAGCCGTACGACCGCCCACCCCGCACCCCTCGGGCGCCACCCCGCCCGCCCTGCCGCGCGAGCTCGTGCCGGGGCACGTCGCCATCGTCATGGACGGCAACGGCCGTTGGGCCAAGCAGCGCGGACTGGCCCGCACCAAGGGCCACGAGATGGGGGAGAGCTCGCTCTTCGACGTCGTCGAGGGCGCCATCGAGATCGGGGTCAAGGCGGTCTCGGCGTACGCCTTCTCCACCGAGAACTGGTCGCGATCACCCGACGAGGTGCGCTTCCTGATGGGCTTCAACCGCGACGTCATCCGTCGCCGGCGCGACGAGATGCACGAGCTGGGCGTGCGGGTGCGGTGGGCCGGTCGGACGCCGCGGCTGTGGCGCTCGGTGGTCAAGGAGCTGCGCGCGGCCGAGGAGATGACCCGCGACAACGACGTGCTGACCCTCACCATGTGCGTCAACTACGGCGGCCGCGCCGAGCTCGCCGACGCGGCGCGAGCCATCGGGCGCGAGGTCGCCGCCGGCCGCCTCGACCCCGAGAAGATCACCGAGAAGACGGTGGCGCGCCACCTCTACCTGCCCGACCTCGGCGACGCCGACATGATCTGGCGCACCTCGGGCGAGCAGCGGCTCTCCAACTTCATGCTCTGGCAGGCGGCGTACGCCGAGATGGTCTTCACCGACGTCCTGTGGCCCGACGTCGACCGCCGCACCCTGTGGTCGGCCATCGAGACCTACGCCTCCCGCGACCGGCGCTACGGCGGCGCGCTGCCCAACGCCTAGGTCGGCGCTGTCCGGACCGCCACCGCATCTCCATCGTGGTCTACGGCAACGACCTGGCGCCGGAGGTGGCCGAGTCGGTCTACGGGCCCGCGGTGTCCGCCGGGAGGCTCGTCCAGGTCCGGCGCGTCCTGGACCTCTCCACCTCGCAGGTCATCCAGCGGGTGCGCGACCGGGACCACTGAGGTAGTCCGGACACCGGGACCCGTCGCTGGCAGGCGGACGTGCCGGTGCCCCCGTCGCGGTGGTGCTGCGGCGGGGGTGTGGCGAGTCGGCTGGTTTACACGGGCCGGGTGGGTGGTCTGGGTGCTTGGCCGAGGTCGGTGGTGCCGGTGGGTTCGACGAGGTACTGGTAGCGGTGCGGGCTGGTCCAGAGGAACCCGGTGGGGGCGGGTCGGTAGGTCCAGGGGGTGTGGGTCTTGGCGCGGTGGTGGCGTCTGCACAGGGTCGCGAGGTTGGCCGATGTGGTTTGGCCGGGTGGACCACCGGGGTCGTAGGTCTCGATGTGGTCGAGGTCGGCGTGGGTCTCGTCGGGGGTGCGGCGTCGGGCGCGGCGGGTGCAGTGCGGGAAGACGCAGCGTGGGTGGCGGAGCCGGGTCTGCTCGGCGAGCCGTTCGCTGGGGGTGTAGCCGTCGCTGGTGAGTTCTTCGGCAAGGTCGATCGGGCGGCGGGGGTGGGGGCGGAGGTCGGGGTTGCTGGCGAAGCCGCGGATGTCGTCGGCGGTGATGTGCTGACGTGCCGGGCGGTGCACCTGGCGGAAGGGGTGTTCGTAGGCCTCGGGGTCCGACCCGCTGCCGGTGATGGTGCGGTAGGTGACGTGGGTGTCGGGGACGCGGAGCCACTCGCAGACCTGGTCGACGCCGACGAAGCTGCGGGTCTCCTCGACCCGTGCGAGGTGCATCCCGGCGGAGAGGTCGTTCGACCTGAGGGTGGTGGGGTCGATGCTGGCCAGGGCGGTGTCGGTGAGATGGACGTTGAGGACGACCTGGCGTGCCGGCACCCGCGGCGCGGGCTCGCCGGCCTCGTCGTCGGCCTCGTCGTCGGTGTCGTTGCCGCTGAGGTCGAGGGAGGTCTGGGCACGGGCGAGGATGCCGAGGGCCATGCTGCGGCGTACGTCGAGGGGTTGGTCGGAGCCGGCGAGGGCGAGGTTGCGGGCTTCGCGGGTGACGGCGTTGTCGAGGTCGAGGGCGTCGGCCAGGTCGAGGCAGCCGGTGATGTCGACGGTGCCCTCGATGCACTGCCCGCCGGTGGTGGCGGTGTCGAGGTGGATGTCGAGCTTGCGGTCCTCGGCGGCGATGGCTCGTTTGTCTTCTGCGGTCTCGGGGTCGAAGCGGCACAGGGCTTCTTCGACGAGGCGTCCGAGGACGGTGTAGGAGCAGGTGGCGGCGACGCCGGCGAGGTGGTGGTCGACCCAGGCGGCGGCCTCGAGGGGGAGGCCGAGGGTGGCCTCGGCGATGCGGCGGGCGCGCCAGACCGGCACCCGGCCGGCGACCACCGCGGTGTGGAGGCGGGGGAGTCGGTAGCGGGTCTCGACGACGTGGGCGACGTAGCGGATGGCTGCGTCGGCGGACATCCCGAGAGCGGTGCCGTACTCGATGACCGCGAACTCGGAGACCTTGGGTGCGCCGGGCCCGGCGAGGGTGATGAGCATGTCGGTGCCGGGCAGGACCGCGGCCTTGGCCTCGTCACGGGTGGAGTGCATGGCGGCCCAGGTGCAGGTGGCCTCGTACATCGCGACCTCGGCGGCGTCGCGGGCCGCACGCTGGGAGCGGGCGTAGGCGAGGACCGCGTCAGCGGTGTCGCAGCGCTCGAGCTCCTGGGTGGTCATGCCCCCATTCTAGTCGAACATGTGTTCGAGTCAAGGGTGATGTGGCTTCTGTGGAGAGTGGCTTGAAGGCAGTGATGGGAGTTCTGGGCGCACCCCCACGACCTGCGGTGGGGAGATGCCGGTTCGGTGGTCGCGGGGTCTCGACGACGCGCGTCGCTGGCGCTCCTTGCTGCTCGACCAACGGAGGCGACGTACGTCGGGGGAAGTGGCGCCGTCTCGATGATGGCGGGTCTCGACCGGCGACGGTGCCGGGCGTCAGTGCGGGCGGGGCATGGCCCTGACCGCGGCGACGGCGGCGGCGACCACGTCGTCGAGGGGAGGGGTGACGTCGACGACCTGGCCGGCCTCGTCGTCGGCGAGCGGTTCGAGGGTGGCGACCTGGGAGGCCAGCAGGGAGACGGGCATGAAGTGGCGGGTGCGCCTGCTCATCCGGTCCTCGAGCACGTCGACGGGGGCGTGCAGGTGCAGGAAGCGGACGTCGGCGACGTGCTCGCGCAGGCGGTCGCGGTAGGCGCGCTTGAGTGCCGAGCAGGTCACGACGCTGCTGCGCCCGGCGTCCTCGGCGGCGGCCATCGCCTCGCCGACCCGGGTCAGCCAGGGCCAGCGGTCGTCGTCGGTCAGCGGGTCGCCCGCCTCCATCTTGGCGACGTTGGCGCGCGGGTGGAGGTCGTCGCCCTCGACGAGGTCCCACCCCAGCTCGGAGGCGACGCGCTCGGCGACGCTCGACTTGCCGGTGGCCGAGACACCCATCACCACGATCTGCACGGGCACGACCCTAGGCGAGGCGGGTGGGCTCAGCCGCGGCAGGCCGGGCAGGTGCCGAAGATCTCGAGCGTGTGGCTGACCTCGTCGTAGCCGTGCTCGGCGGCGATGGAGCGGGTCCAGCTCTCGACCGCGGGCCCCTCGACCTCGACGGTGCGCCCGCAGGAGCGGCAGACGAGGTGGTGGTGGTGGGTCGTGGAGCAGGCGCGGTAGATGGCCTCCCCGCCCTCGGTGAGCAGCCGGTCGATCTCGCCACCGTCGGCGAGGCGCTGCAGGGTGCGGTAGACGGTGGCCAGGCCGACGGTCTCGCCCCGTCTGCCCAGCAGGTCGTGGATCTCCTGGGCGGAGCGGAAGTCGTCGAAGCTGGCCATCGCCTCGGCCACGGCCAGGCGCTGGCGCGTGGGCCGCAGGCCGGAGGTCGCGGGGCCGCCGGAGCCGGAGCCGGCGCCGGTGCGGTCAGTGCTCGTCATAGTGCTTCCCGTGGGGTGCGTGCCGGTGGCCGTCGTGGACGTAGTCGACGTGGTCGCCGTGGGGGATCGCCAGGTGACCGCAGTCCGGGCCGTGCTCGTGGTCGTGGTGCCCGGTGACCTCGTGGTCCTCGGGCACGTCGTCGGGGAACGGTACGTGGCGACGCTGGCGCCGGCGCAGCAGCGCCCCCAGCGGCCAGGTGGCCACGAAGCACGCCAGGGCCAGCAGGACGATCGCCGAGCCGGGCGGCACCGTGAGGTCGTAGGACTGGGAGAGGTACGCCGACACCAGCAGGCCGCCGACGCCCGCGCCGGCGCCGACCACCACCGCCCCCAGGACGGTCGCCCGGAAGGAGCGCGCCAGCTGCTGCGACGTCGCGACCGGCACGATCATCAGGGCCGAGACCAGCAGCAGCCCGACGGTGCGCATCGCGACGGTGACCGTGACCGCGGCCAGCACGGCGACCAGCAGGTTGTAGGCCCGCACGTTGAGCCCGGCCACCCGCGCGAAGTCCTGGTCCTGGGCCACGGTGAACAGCTGCGGCATCAGGCCCAGGCCCAGCGCCAGGATCACCACGGCCAGCGCCAGCGTGAACCAGATGTCGGTCAGGGAGATCGAGGTGATCGACCCGAAGAGGTACTGCTGGAGCGTGGCGCCGGTCTGGCCCGCCAGGCCCGTGATCATCACGCCGCCCGCCAGGCCGCCGTAGAAGAGCAGGGCCAGGGCCAGGTCGCCGCTGGTGTGGCCGCGGTCGCGGATGGTCTCGATCGCCACGCCGCCGAGGATCGCGACGACCACGGCGGTCCAGGTGGGGGCGACGCCGGTGAGCAGGCCCAGGGCGACGCCCGTCACGGCCACGTGGCCGAGGCCGTCACCGAGCAGCGCGAGCCGGCGCTGCACCAGGTAGGTGCCGATCACCGGCGCAGCCAGGCCGGTGACGAGCGCCGCGAGCAGCGCCCGCTGCATGAAGTCGTAGGCGAGGAGGTCGATCACAGCCGGTGGTCCTCCCGGTCCCAGGGGGCCACCACGTCGGGGTGGTGGTCGTGGCGACCCGCGTCGAGGTCGTGGGGGTGGTGGTGGCCGTGCGCGTCGTTGAGGTCCAGCGGCGGGCCGTCGTAGACCAGGCGCCCGTCGCGCAGCACGACGGTGCGGTCGACCAGCGGCGCCAGCGGCCCGAGCTCGTGAGTCACCAGGACGATGGTGCTGCCCGAGCGCGACAGGGTGGCCAGCGCGTGGGCCAGGGCCTCCTGGTTGGGCAGGTCCACGCCGGCGGTCGGCTCGTCGAGGAAGAACAGGTCGGGCCCGCCGGCCAGCGCCCGCGCGATGAGGACCCGCTGCTGCTGACCGCCCGACAGCGTGGCGACGCTGTCCTTGGCGCGGTCGGCGAGACCGACGACCTCGAGCGCCTCGGCGACCGCCGCGCGGTCGGCCCGGCTGGGCAGCGACAGCACCCGGCGACGGGTGAGCCGCCCCGAGGCCACGACCTCGCGCACCGAGACCGGTACGCCGCTGGCGGCGCTCGCCCGCTGCGGCACGTAGCCGAGCCGGTGCCAGTCGCGGAAGGAGGTCATCGGGATGCCGAAGAGCCTGAGCGAGCCGCGCTCCAGCGGGCGCAGGCCGGTCAGGGCGCGCACCAGCGTCGACTTGCCGGAGCCGTTGGGGCCCAGCAGGGTCACGAACTCGCCGGCGCGGACCGTGAGGTCGACCTGGCGCACGACGGGGCGCCCGCCGAGCACCACGGCGCCGTCGCGCAGCTCGACCACCGGGTCCGTGTCGAGGCTCAACAGCGGTTCGCCTCCTGCAGGGCGGCCAGGTTGGAGCGCATGAGGGAAAGGTAGTCCTCGTCGGCCGTCTCGTCGGTCAGGCCCTCGATGGTGTCGAGCACCGCGGTGTCGACGCCGGCGTCGGAGGCCAGCACCTCGGCGGCCTGGGGGCTGACGAGGGTCTCGGAGAAGACGGTGGTGATGCCGGTCTCGTCGATGAGGTCCTGCAGCGCGGCCAGGGCGGCGGGGCTCGGCTCGGCGTCGGGGGAGATGCCGTTGATGGAGGCCAGCTCCAGGCCGTAGCCCTCGAGGTAGCCGAACGCGTCGTGGTTGGTCATCACCGTGGTGATCTCGCAGTCGGCCAGCCCGGAGACGAACTCCTCGTCGAGGGCCTCGAGGTCGCTGCGCAGGTCGGCTGCGCGCTCCTCGAAGTCCTCGGCCCGGTCGGGGTCGATCTCGGAGAGCCGCTCGGCGACCGCGTCGCCGAGGGCGGCCATGCGCGCCGGGTCGTGCCAGAAGTGGGGGTCGAGCTCGCCGTGGTCGTGGTCGCTGTGGTCCTCCTCGGCGTGTTCGTCCTCGGAGTGCTCGTCCTCGCCGTGTTCCTCGTCGGAGTGCTCCTCCGCCGAGTGCTCCTCGTCGGAGTGCTCGTCGTGCTCGTCCTCGAACGGGGCCAGGTCCACGACCTCGGCGGCGTCGAGCAGCTCGGGTCCGCCGACCTCCTCGGCGGCCTCGTCGACGGCCGGCTGCAGCGAGTCGACGTAGACCAGCAGGGCGGCGTCGGAGAGGGCGGCGGTCTGGCCCACGCCGAGCTCGAGGTCGTGCGGCTCGCCGCCGGGCTGGGTGAGGTTCTCGACCTCGAAGGCGTCGCCGGCCACGCGCTGGGCGACGTACTGCAGCGGGTAGAGGCCGGTCGCGACGGTGCTGGAGCCGGCCGAGTCGCCTGAGCCGCTCGCGCTGCTCGAGTCGTCCGAGGTCAGCGCACCGCACCCGCTGAGGCCCAGGGCGATCGCGGCGACGGCAGGGACGAGGGCGCGGCGTGAAGTCATGAGAACCATTCTCAGAGTGTTGAGAATCGTTGTCAATTCAAGGAGGCGTAGGGTCGGCGCCGTGCTCGTCGTCAACAGGTTCCGCGTCCCCGAGGACGAGGCGGAGGCGTTCCGTGCCGACCTCGAGGCCGCCCACGCGGTGCTCGCGGCGCGCCCCGGCTTCGTCGCCGGCACCGTCGGCCGCAACCTCGACGAGCCCACGCTGTGGGTGCTGACCACGCGCTGGGAGCACGTCGGCGCCTACCGCCGCGCCCTGTCGTCGTACGACGTCAAGATGGGCGCCGTGCGCCTGCTCGCGCGGGCGATCGACGAGGCCAGTGCCTACGAGGTCGTCGAGCCCGGGACCGACCTCAACGTGGCGGCTGCCCGGTCGTTAGGCTGAGCGCTTCCCGCACGTCCTCCCGCCCGCCGGCAGCCAGCCGGTGCGCCTGCACGCGAAAGTGAGCCCCTCCGTGGCCAAGCCGCCTCCCTCCGTCGTCGACAGCGTCGTCTCCCTCGCCAAGCGCCGGGGCTTCGTCTACCCCTGCGGCGAGATCTACGGCGGCACCCGCTCGGCGTGGGACTACGGCCCGCTCGGCGTGGAGCTCAAGGACAACATCAAGCGCCAGTGGTGGAAGTCCATGGTGCAGATGCGCGACGACGTCGTGGGCCTCGACTCCAGCGTGATCCTGCCGACGCGCACCTGGGAGGCCAGCGGCCACGTCGACACCTTCAGCGACCCGCTGACCGAGTGCCAGTCGTGCCACAAGCGCTTCCGCGCCGACCACCTCCAGGAGGCCGTCGCCGAGAAGAAGGGCATCGACGACCCCGACACGGTCACCTTCGAGGACCTCGCCTGCCCCAACTGCGGCACCCGCGGCGCCTGGACCGAGCCGCGCCAGTTCTCCGGCCTGCTCAAGACCTACCTCGGCGTCCACGACGACGAGTCGGGCCTGCACTACCTGCGCCCCGAGACCGCGCAGGGCATCTTCCTCAACTTCGCCAACGTGGTGACCAGCCAGCGGATGAAGCCGCCCTTCGGCATCGCCCAGATCGGCAAGTCGTTCCGCAACGAGATCACGCCCGGCAACTTCATCTTCCGCACCCGCGAGTTCGAGCAGATGGAGATGGAGTTCTTCGTCAAGCCGGGCGAGGACGAGGAGTGGCACCAGCACTGGATCGACGAGCGCACCAAGTGGTACGTCGACCTGGGCATCGACCCCGACAACCTGCGCCACTACGAGCACGCGCAGGAGAAGCTGTCGCACTACTCCAAGCGCACCGTCGACATCGAGTACCGCTTCCGCTTCGCCGGCTCGGAGTGGGGCGAGCTCGAGGGCATCGCCAACCGCACCGACTTCGACCTCTCGACGCACGCCAAGCACTCGGGCAAGGACCTGTCGTACTACGACCAGGCCGCCGGCGAGCGCTACACGCCGTACGTCATCGAGCCCGCGGCGGGCCTGTCTCGCTCGCTGATGACCTTCCTGGTCGACGCCTACTCCGAGGACGAGGCACCCAACACCAAGGGTGGCGTCGACAAGCGCACCGTGCTGCGCCTCGACCCGCGCCTGGCCCCGGTCAAGGTGGCGGTGCTGCCGCTGAGCCGCAACGCCGACCTCTCGCCCAAGGCCCGCGACCTGGCCACCGAGCTGCGCCGCAACTGGTACGTCGACTTCGACGACGCCGGCGCGATCGGCAAGCGCTACCGCCGCCAGGACGAGATCGGCACCCCGTTCTGCGTCACCGTCGACTTCGACACCCTCGACGACCACGCCGTCACCGTGCGCGAGCGCGACACCATGGCCCAGGAGCGGATCGGTTTGGACCGGATCTCGGCGTACTTCGCCGAGAAGTTCCTCGGCGCCTGATGGGCCCCGTGCACAATGGAACGATGCTGAGCCCCCGCCCGCGCCGGCGCGCGACCCGTCTCGTCGCGCCCCTGGCCGCCCTGGTCCTGTCCGTCGGTGCGCTGGGAGCCTGCTCCGGCGACGACGCGGGGGAGGCCGGCGAGGGAGCCTCCGCGACGTCCACCGAGCCGGGCGAGGACACCACCATCGACCCCACGGCCGACGCCGAGGAGACGCCGTACCTGCCGGTGCCCGACGGGGTCGAGCTGACCGAGCAGGGCAGTGCCCTCGAGGTCGGCGACACCGCGACCGTGGCCTACCAGCCCAACCAGAAGGACGTCGGGGTCCTCGACCTCACCGTCACCGACCTGCGCAAGACCTCCTTCAAGGAGTCCTTCCAGGGCTGGAAGCTCGACAAGACCGTCAAGAAGGCGCAGCCCTACTTCGTGCGCGCCAAGGTCGAGAACGTCGGCGAGGACGACCTCGGTGGCAAGCGGGTGCCGCTCTACCTGGTCGACGGCGAGAACACGCTGGTGGAGTCGTCGACCTTCGTCAGCACCTTCAAGCCGTGCCCGTCGAAGGCGCTGCCCAAGAAGTTCGGGCCCGGCAGGAAGACCACCACCTGCCTGGTCTTCCTGGCGCCCTCGAAGGGTGACCTGGAGGCGATCAGCTTCCGGCCGGCCCAGGAGTTCAACCCGATCACCTGGACCGGCGAGGTCCTCAAGATCGGCGAGAAGACCGCGGCGCAGAAGAAGGCCGCCAAGAAGAAGAACAAGAACAGCAAGAACGACCAGGACTGACGCCGCGAGATTTGGGTCGGGGCGGGCGCGCCGCGAGAATGACGCCGTGCCCGCCTCCACCCCGACCGCCGTCGCGCCCGGCCTGCGCCTGGGCGACCTGGAGGTCGCGACCCCGGTGGTGCTGGCGCCGATGGCCGGCATCACCAACGCGGCGTACCGCCGGCTGTGCGCCGAGCAGGGGGCCGGGCTCTACGTCTGCGAGATGATCACCAGCCGCGGGCTGGTCGAGGGCGACAAGCACACCCTCGACATGCTCGTCTTCGACGAGGCCGAGACGACCCGCTCGGTGCAGCTCTACGGCAGCGACCCGCTGCACGTCGGTCGCGCGGCCGAGATCCTGTGCACCGAGCACGGCGTCGACCACATCGACCTCAACTTCGGGTGCCCGGTGCCGAAGGTGACCCGCAAGGGCGGCGGTGGGGCGCTGCCCTGGAAGCGCGGCCTGCTGGCCGAGATCCTCGAGGCGGCGGTCGGCGCGGCCGCCCGGCACGGCGTGCCGGTGACGATGAAGACCCGCAAGGGCATCGACGACGACCACCTGACCTACCTCGACGCCGGGCGGATCGCCCAGGAGTCGGGGTGCGCGGCGATCGCGCTGCACGGGCGCACCGTCTCGCAGGCCTACTCGGGCCGGGCCGACTGGGACGCCATCGGCGAGCTGGTCGCCCACGTCGACATCCCGGTGCTCGGCAACGGTGACATCTGGGAGGCCGCCGACGCGGTGCGCATGGTCGAGCAGACCGGCGCCGCCGGTGTCGTGGTCGGCCGCGGCTGCCTCGGCCGCCCCTGGCTCTTCCGCGACCTCGCGGCCGCCTTCGCCGGCGAGGAGGTCGCCACCCTGCCCACGCTGGGCGAGGTGCGCGACATGATGCGCCGCCACGCCGAGCTGCTGTGCCGGCACATGGGCGAGGAGCGGGGCTGCAAGGAGTTCCGCAAGCACGTGTCGTGGTACCTCAAGGGCTTCGCCGCCGGCGGCGACGCGCGCCGCTCGCTCGGCCTGGTCTCCACCCTCGCCGACCTCGACGCGCTGCTCGCCGACCTCGACCCCGACGAGGCCTTCCCGACCGCCGCGCTCGGCGCCCCCCGCGGCCGGCAGGGCTCGCCGCGGGCCCGGGTCGCGCTGCCGGAGGGCTGGCTCGACGACGCCGACGGGCGCGGGCTGGGCACCGCCGAGGACGCGCTGGAGACCACCGGCGGGTGAGCGACCGGTCGAGCCCGGAACGGGCCGACTGTGACGTGCATCACCTCGGGTGAGGGAGCACACGCGCGATTTTGCCCGTGATGATGCCCGATCGGCTGATGCCGTGTGTTTCAGTGGGTACTTCGCCGATCCGCCACCTGCGGACCGGCGACTCCTGTGTCATCAACAGCAAAGGATCAGCGCTGTGGCAGACCTTCGCCACAAGCGGGACGCCAATGCCCGCCCCCGTCCTCGCGCCACCATCGTGGCTGGGACCCTCGCCGTCCTCGCGACCGCCTCCGCGGTCGGTGTCGGCATCGCCTCCTCCGAGCCCGTCGCCACCGAGGTGCCCGTCGCGGCCTCGGTCACCCAGCTGAGCGCGGGCATCTCCGCCGCCGAGCTGGCCGAGCGCGGCTCCGTCGTCTCGCGCACCTCCGACCGCTCGCTGGCCACCGCGCCGGTGCGCCAGGGAGTGCGGCTGGAGAAGAAGTCGGCGCTCGAGAAGATGATGGCCACCCAGGCGGTCAAGGACGCCGTGGCCGGCGCCGACACCAAGCTGTGGACCACCACCGAGCTGAACCTGTGGGCCTCCCCGGCCGGCAAGGCGAAGAAGCTGGGCCTGCTCGACGCCGAGCAGAAGGTCCTGGTCACCGGCCGCTCGCTCTACGGCCGCGACGAGGTCGTCGTCAAGGGCGCCTCGCGCTGGGTCTCCGCGGGCTACCTGAGCGACGAGAAGCCGGTCGAGGAGACGGAGGAGGCCACCTCCTCCGCCCCGGAGGCCGACGCCACCTGCAGCAACGGCACCTCGGTGCCCTCGGGCGTGAGCCCCAACATCGTCAAGGTGCACAGCGCCGTCTGCGCGGCGTTCCCCGAGATCACCACCTACGGCACCTTCCGTGGGGACGGCGAGCACGCCCAGGGCATCGCGGTCGACATCATGGTCAGCGGCGCGCGCGGCTGGGAGGTCGCGGAGTTCGTGCGCGCCAACGCCGGCAGCCTGGGCGTCTCGTACGCCATCTACTCCCAGAGCATCTGGTCGGTGGAGCGCTCCGGCGAGGGCTGGCGGGGCATGTCCGACCGCGGGTCGACGACGGCCAACCACTACGACCACGTGCACGTCACGACGTACTGAGCGTGCACGGCCCGCTCCACCGGGGGCACGAGTGCACGGGTGTTTCGTGATCCGGACCAGCGGGTAGCCTGATGGCCATGGGGGGCCGTCTTGCTGTGCTCGTAGCCGCCACGGTCTCGACCGTGGTGGCTCTGACGAGCCTCGTGCTGCTGCGCGCCGAGCAGGGTGCCGGGGCCCCCGAGGCCCTGGACCCGACGACGTCGCAGCTGGGTGCCGCGGACGCGTCGACCGCCGCCGCCCGCCTGGAGAACCCGCCGGACCCCTCCGAGCTCCCGTCCCTGGGCCTGCAGTTCCACGGCACCTGGACCCACTACGACGCCGACGAGCGGGCCGAGGTGCTCGACCGCATCGAGGCCTCGGGTGCGCGCTGGGTGCGCCTGGACATCGGCTGGGCGATGCTCGAGCCCCAGCCCGGTGTGTTCGACACCAGCTGGGGCCGTCCGCTGGTCGACGAGGTGATGGACCAGCTGCGCGAGCGCGACCTCAAGGTCCTGGTCATGTTCTGGCTGACCCCGTCGTGGGCGTCCTCGGAGAGCGACGCGTTCACCGCGCAGTACACCAGCCCCGACGACCCGGCCGACTACGCGACCGCGCTCGGGCGGGTGGCCCAGCGCTGGGGCGACGTCGTCGACGCCTACGAGATCTGGAACGAGCCGAACCTCGAGGTCTTCTACCACGGCACCGACCCCGAGACCTACACCGATCTGCTCTGTGCCTCCTACCCCGTGGTGAAGCGCGCCGACCCCGACGCCCGGGTCGTCTTCGGCGGGTTGATGTACAACGACGACGACTGGCTGCAGCGGGCCTACGACGCCGGGGTGGGTGGCTGCTACGACGTCATGTCGGTGCACTCCTACCAGGCCCCCGCCGACTCCCCGCCGAGCGTGGTCGACGACGGCGAGGTGTGGAACCTGCGCAACCTCGACGAGGTGCGCGACACGATGATCGAGAACGGTGACCGGCTGCCGATCTGGATCACCGAGTTCGGCTGGAGCGTCCACGAGAACGAGCCCGACACCGAGCCCTGGCGCCGCGGCGTCGACGAGGCCACCCAGGCCCGCTACGCCGCCGAGGCGCTGATCCTGCTGGCCGAGGACTTCCCCTACGTCGGGGTGGCCTTCTGGTACAAGGACGCCGTCAACGACGAGAGCACCGACCTGCACCAGGAGGGCTACGCCATGCTGGACGAGGACCGCCGACCGCGGCCGGTCTGGCGGACCTTCCGCGACCTCTACGGGATGACACGATGAGCCGCCTGCCGTTCCTGCCCGTGCTGGCCCGGGCGCTGCGCTTCCGCGCCGCGGTGGTGCTGGCCGTCCTGGTGCCCGCCGCCCTGGTCGGGGTGCTGGCCGTCGAGAACCGGCCCGACGAGACGACCGCGGTCGCGGTCGTCGGGGTCGCCCCCGAGTCAGCGGCGGTGCTCAGCACCGACGCGGTCCAGCTCGCGCTGGGCCGGTACTCGGTCGCCCTGACCTCCCCGGAGGTGCTCACCGAGGTGGCGGCCGAGACCGGCATCGACCTCCAGGCGCTCGACTCCGCGGTCGAGGTCACGGCCTCGCAGGAGTCCGGGAACCTCAGCGTGCGCGCGACGCTGCCCTCGCGCACCGAGGCGCTGCTGGCGGCACGCACCGTCGCCGAGCGCACCGTGACCATCGGCGAGGAGGACCCGCTGGCCGACGCCGCGGTCCTGGCCGGGGCCCGCGTCGAGTCGCCGGGGCTGCTCTCGGGCACCCGGACCCTGCAGGCGCTGCTCGTGCTGGCCGCGCTGCTCGCCGGCCTCGTGGTCGCCTACGCGCTCGAGGCCGTGCGGCCCCGGGTGCGCACCGGGGGCGACGCGGCCCGGGCCGCGGGTGGCCCGGTGCTGGGCAGCCTGCCCCCCTTCACCTCGTCCTGGCCCCGCCGGGCCGTGGCCCCCGACAGCGAGATCCTCGCCTCCGCGCGCTCCCTGCGCTCGGGCTTCCTGGCCTCGGCCGCGGGCGTGCCGACCGGGCCGGTCCTCGTCGTCGGCGCCACCCCGGGAGCCGGCGCCAGCACCGCGGGCTTCCTGCTGGCGCGCACCCTGGTCGACCGCGGCGAGTCGGCCCTGGTGCTCGACCTCGACCTCGAGCACGCCGGTCTGAGCGTCACGATGGGCACCCCGCGCCGCTTCGCCCTGCACGACGCGCTGACCGAGAGCGGCCCGCTCGAGGAGGTCGTGCACGACGAGGGCGGGGTCGCGGTGCTGACCACCGAGCCGATGCTCGGCGTCGACGACCTCGTCGACCGGCGCCTGCCCGACCTGCTGAAGCGGGCCTCGGACCGCTACGACGCCGTGCTCTGCGACAGCGCCCCGCTGGGCGGCGGCGAGGTCAGCGAGCTGGTCGCCGCCCACACCGCCTCGGCGCTGGTGGTCGTCCGGGCCGGCACGCCCGCCGCGCTGGTCGAGCGCACGGCCGCCCGGCTCGACCGCCTCGGCGTCCCGGTGCGCGGCGTGGTCCTCAACCACGCCTCCCGCGCCGAGGCCGAGGCCCCCGGGCTCCACGAGACGGCGCGTGGTGACTGAGCCGGGTCCCGCCGGCCGGATGCGCCCGGCGGTGCGTGGCCGACCACCCGTGGTGCTGATGTACCACGGGTTCTGCACGCGGCGCCGCCCTGACGACCCCGAGAACCTGTTCGTGGAGGTCGGACGCTTCGAGCAGCAGCTGCGCTGGATGCTCGACCAGGGCTGGGTCGCCCTCGACCTCGACGCCTACCTGGCCGCGCTCGCGGACCCCGTCGGGAGACCCCGGCGCTCGTTCGTGGTGACCATCGACGACGGCTTCACCTCGGTGCTGCACCTGGCGGTGCCGGTGCTGGAGCGCCTCGGTGTGCCCGCGCTGCTCTACGTGCCCTCCGACCTGGCCGGACGCACGGCGACCTGGTTGGCCCGGCCGGGGGAGGAGCCGCTGCTCGACGCCGACGAGCTGCGCCACCTGCACTCCCTGCCGGTGGTCGAGCTGGGCGTGCACGGCGCCGACCACGTCGACCTGCGCGGGGTGGGCGCCACGGCGCTCGACCACCAGGTGCGGGCGGCGCACGGGCGGCTCGGGGAGCTGGTCGGTGACCAGCTGCGCTCGTTCGCCTACCCCTTCGGCGCCCACGACGCCGCCGCCCGCGAGGCGGTGGCCCGGGAGGGCTTCGAGGTGGGCTTCTCGGTCTTCGACGACGCCGGTCGCCACGCGGTGAGCCGGGTCGACGTCAACGCCACCGACTCCCTGGCCTCGTTCCGGCTCAAGGTCCAGCTGCCCGGGTACCGCCAGTGGTGGTCGGCGCTCGACCGGGCCCCCTTCGTGCGGCGCGGTGTGCGGGCGGCGCTGACCACCCTGGGCGGGCGGCAGGACGACCGGTGAGCCCCTCGTCGGTCGCCCCGCCCCGCCCCCGGTCGCGGGCCTGGGGCGACGTGCCCCGCCGCTCCAGCCGCCCCCGCCGGCGTACGCCGACCGGCCCGGGACGGCCCAGCCGTCTCCGCACCCGGGTGCGGGCGGGCCTCGGGCTGGTGCTGCTCGCCCTGGCCGGCGCAGCGCTCGGCCTGGTGCTGGCCGGTGCCGGCCTCGTCGTCGGTGCGTGGGCGCCGGTGGCACTCGTGGTCGTCCCCGTGCTGGGGGCCCTGGCCTGGCGGCGCAACGACCTCGTGGTGCCGCTCGCCGCGCTCACGCTGCCCCTGGGCCACGTCGCGGCCGGGCCGGTCGACCTCGTGCAGCTGGTGACCGCGCTGGTCGTCGCGGCCGTGCTGGTGCCGGCCGCCACCCGGCTCGACTGGCGGCTCCCGCCGTGGCCGGTGGCGGTGCCGCTCGGCCTGTTCGTCGTGGTCGCCGTGCTGGCCACGCCCAGGGCCCGCGACAGCGACCTGGCCTTCCGCCTCGACGTCCAGCTGGTGCTGCTGGTGCTGCTGGTGGTGGCGGTCCTGACGGCCGTGCGGACCACCCGGCGCCTGTCGAGCGTGGTGGCGGGCCTGCTCGCGGCGGGGGCCGCCTCGTCGGTGTGGGCGCTGCTGGCCTCCGGGCCGACCGAGAGCTACTACGGCGGGAGCGTGGTCACCGGGCGCGCGGTGGGCGTCTTCTCCCAGCCCAACGAGCTCGGCCTCTTCAGCGCGGTGCTGCTCGTGCTGGCCGTCGGGACGGCGCTGAGCGTCTCCCCGGGACCGGCCTCCGCGCGTCGGCTGCGGGCGCTCGCCCTGGTCGCCTCGGTGCTGCTGCTCGCCGCGCTCGGGGTCTCGTTGTCGCGCGGCGCCTGGTTCGGCGCCGTCGTCGGCGTGGTCGCCCTGGGCGTCCTCGTGCCCGCGACGCGGCGCCGCCTGCTGCGCGTCGGGGGCGGCCTGCTCGCGGGCGTGGCCGTGCTGGGTCTGCTCGGGGTCGGGCCGCTGGGCCAGGTCGTCGACCGGGTGGCCTCGGTGGGACAGGCCACCAGCAACCCCTACGACCAGCGCCCGCTGATCTGGGCCGAGGGCCTGCGCCTGGTCGCCGAGGCACCGCTGCTGGGCCACGGGCCCGGCGGCTACTACCTCGAGGCCGCCGGGGGCGCGCTGCGCGCCGGTGCGGTCCTCGAGGTCGAGCACGCCCACCAGCTGCTGCTCAACACCGCGGTCGAGTTCGGGCTCGTCGGCCTGGGCGCGCTGCTGGCGCTGCTGGCCGGGCTGGGGGCGGGGCTGGCGGCGGCCCGCCGGGCCACGGCCACGCTCGACGCCGGCGCGCCCGAGCGCTGGCTGCCGGGGGTCCTGGCGGCCGCTCTCGTGCCGGTGCTGGCCCACGGCATGCTGGACTACCCGTTGCGCAACCCCGTGGTGCTCACGACCGTCTGGCTCGTGCTCGCCACCCTCGTGGCCGCCTGCACCGTGGCGGTCACCACGACCCGACCCGACACCGAGGACGCCCGATGAGACCTGAGCCCGCGCCACTGGACCGGCTGCGGCTGCTGGTGGTCACCCCGACCGGGCTGCTCGGAGGGTCGGAGACCTGGCTGCTGGACCTGCTGCGCACCACCCGCCCACGCGTGCAGGCCGAGGTGTGGATGCTGGAGGACGGGCCGCTGCGGAGCGAGCTCGAGGCCGACGGGGTGAGCGTGACGGTCCTGCCCACGGGCCCGCGGGCTCGTGACCTGGCGCTGCGCAACCTCGACCTGGGCCGCCGGCTGCGGCGCAGCGACGCCGAGGTGGTGCTGGCCAACGGCGTGAAGGCCGCGGCCGCGGTGGTCCCGGCCGCCCGCACCGTCGGCGTGCCGGTCGTGTGGGCCAAGCACGACTTCTCCTGGGACCGTGAGCTCGCGCCCCGCCTGGGCCGGATGAGCGACGCGGTGCTGGCCACCTCGCGCGCGGTCGCTGCGGCCACGGGCCGCAACGACGCCACGATCGTCCCGCCGCCCCGCCCGCCCGCACCGACGCCCCGCGCCGAGGCGGCGGCGTACTGGGCAGAGCGAGGGGTCGACACCGGTGACGGGCCGGTGCTGGCGCTGCTCGGCCGCCTGGTCGGCTACAAGGGCGTCGACACCGCCATCGAGGCGCTGGCCCACGAGGGCGCGCTGTCCTGGCGGCTGGTGGTCGCCGGTCCCGACGACCCGACCGAGCCGGGGGAGCGGGCGCGGCTCGAGGCGCTGGCCGACCGGCTCGGCGTGCGCGACCGGGTGCTGCTCACCGGCCCGGTGCCCGACGCCGGCCGCCACCTGGCCGCCTTCGACGCCGTCGCCGTGCTGACCCGCAGCGACGGGGAGCGCTTCGGACGCGAGGGCTACTCGCTCGTCGCGCTCGAGGCGCTCGGCGCCGGCGTGCCGCTCGTCGGTGCCGCCGGCAACCCGGAGGTCGAGCGGATGGCGCTCACAGCCGGTCGCGTGGTCCCGCCGAGCGACCCGGCGGCCCTCGCGGGCGCGCTGCTGGAGCTGCAGGACCCCGAGGTCCGGGACCGCTGCGGCGGGGCCGGGCGGGCCGTGCTGGCCGAGCACCCCGACGCCGAGGCCTGCGGCCAACGGGTCGTGCAGGTGCTCGCCGAGGCCGCGCGGCGTCCGGGCGCGGGGCTGGTGGGCCCGCCGATGACGGTGCTGACCTGCTTCCGCGACGAGGAGGGGCACGTCGACGAGGTCGTGGGCGCCGTCCTCGACCAGCTCGGACCCGACGACGAGTACCTGCTGCTCGACGACCGCTCCAGCGACAAGACCGGGGCCGAGCTCGCCGCGTGGGTCTCGCGCGACTCCCGCCTGCGGCTGCTCGACGGCCCCGGCGTCAACCTGTCGGTCGCGCGCAACGCCGGCTTCGCCCAGGCGCGCCACCCCCGGGTGGCCTGCACCGACGCCGGCTGCGCGCCGGGGCCGCGCTGGCTGGCCGCGCTGCGGGCGGCCTTCGCCGAGCCCGACCCCGTCGACCTGGTGGTCGGGGTCTACGACGTCGACGGCGGCGACCCGGTGCGCGACGCCGCCCGGGTCGCGCTGTTCCCCTCGATCGCCGAGGCCCGTCGCCCGGGGCTGCTGACCCGCTGCGCGGGCCGGGTCACCGGGCGCAGCTTCTCGGCCCGCCGCCTCGACGGCCGCTCGATGGCCTGCGCCGTCCCGGCGTGGGAGGCCGCCGGCGGCTTCGACGCCCGGCTGCGCAGCTCCGAGGACGCCGTCTTCGGTGCCGCGGTGCTCGCCGCCGGCGGCCGCAGCGCGCTGGCCCTGGACGCCCGGGTCACCTGGGCACAGACCGGCGACCTGGCCGACATGGCGCGGATGTACGCCAAGTACGGCGAGTGGGGTGGCCGCGCCGGCTCCTGGCAGCTGGTCAGCCGCGACCTGGTGCGCGCCTCGGCGTACGCCGTGGCACCGCTGGTGCTGGCGACGGGCGGACGAGGCGCGCGTGCGACCGTGCTCGCCGGCGCGGCCGGCTACCTGGCGCTGCCGGCGCTGCGGGCCCGCGACGTCGACGTGGTGCCCGGCACCTGGGCGATGGTGCCGGTCGTCGTCGCGCTCAAGGACGTGGCGAAGGCGGCCGGGTGCCTGCGCGGGCTGGCGGCCCGTGCGGCGGGGAGAGCCGGTGGCTGAGCAGGTCATCAGCGCGACGACCCACCGGGCCGCGCGCAACGCGGTGGTGCGCGCCGTCGCGGAGGTGCTCGGCAAGGTCGCCACCCTCGCCTGGACCGTCGGGGCGGCGCGGATGCTGTCCGCCGACGACTTCGGCGCGGTGTTCTACGCGCTCACGATCATGCTCGTCCTGACGTCGCTGGCGGCCTGGGGCTTCGACAGCGGCCTCACCCGGCGCGGCAGCGCCGTGCCCGAGTCGCTGCCCCGGCTGTTCCGGGCCACCCAGCTGTGGAAGACCGGCCTGGCCGTCCCGGTGCTGCTGGTCGCGGGGCTGCTGCTGGCCGGCGTGCCGGCGGTCGGCTCGTGGCCGGTGCTGGCGCTGATGCTGGCCGCGGGCCTGCCCGAGCTGTGGAGCCAGACCATCCGCACCGCGGCCGCCTGCCGCCAGGTCTCCGCCGGGGTCTCGTCGTCCCTGGTGGTGCAGCGGGTCGCCACCGCCGCGGCGGTGCTCGGGGCGCTCGGGGCCGGCACCGGTGCCGAGGGCGTGGCGGCCGGGTTCCTGGCCGGCACCGTGGTCGGCTGGCTGGCCCACGTGGTGGCCGCGCGGCGCCTCGACGTGCGCCAGCCGCTGCGCGGCCTGGAGCGGGCCGACCTGGCCGCCGCGGTCCACGAGACCGTGCTGGTCGGCGTCAGCGGGCTGGTGCTGATGCTGCTCTTCCGCGTCGACGTGCTCATCCTGGGCCAGCTCGAGGGCGCCGAGGCGGTCGCCGTCTACACGGTCGCCTACCGGATCCTCGAGACGGTGCTCTTCGTGACCTACGCGATCAACTCGGCGGTGCTGCCGGTGCTGAGCTCGACCGCCAGCAGTGCGACGCGCCGCCTGGGCGTCGAACGGGCGATCGCGGTGGGCGGGTTCGTCTACCTGCCCTTCGTCGCGGTGTCGGTGATGGAGGGCCGCGACGTCATCGACCTGCTCTTCGGCCCGACGTACGCCGACGCCGCCGCGCCGGTGCTGGCCTGGCTGGCACCGGCGGCCCTGCTGCTGGCCGTGGCCAGCTTCACCGACTCGCTGCTGCACGTGCTGGGCCGCCACCGCGCCCTGCTCGCCTCCTCCAGCGTCGCCCTCGTCCTCAACGTCGCCCTCAACCTCGCCCTCATCCCGGTGCTCGGCGCGACCGGTGCCGCGCTGTCCACGACGGCGTCGTACCTGGTGCAGGCCGCGGCGGTCCTGGTCTTCCTGGAGCGCGCGGGGGAGCGGCCCTCCGTCCTGCGCCCCCTGCTCAGCGCCAGCGGGGCGTCGCTCGTGCTGGTCGCGGGGCTGGCGCTGATCCACCTCCCGGTGCTGGCCGAGCTGCTCGTCGGCGCCGCCGCCTACCTCGCAGCCTGGCTGCTCCTGGTGCGGCGCCTGGCACCCGAGCAGCAGCAGGTGCTCGTGGGGCTCCTGCGCCGCCGCGTCGCCTGACCGCGACCCGGCGACGGTCCATGTCGTACGTCGCCCCGTTGGTCGAGCAGCAAGGAGCGCGCCGAGCCGGCGCCAGTTCCCCGCCGTACGACGCTCCGTTGGTCGAGCAGCAAGGAGCGCCAGCGACGCGCGTCGTCGAGACCCCGCAAGAACCGCGCCGACCTCGCCGTACGTCGAGCCGTTGGTCGAGCAGCAAGGAGCGCGCCGAGCCGGCGCCAGTTCCCCGCCGTACGACGCTCCGTTGGTCGAGCAGCAAGGAGCGCCAGCGACGCGCGTCGTCGAGACCCCGCAAGAACCGCGCCGACCTCGCCGTA
>NZ_BNET01000005.1:0-342293 GCF_024341885.1 Nocardioides sp. OK12
GGGAGGTCTTCACCCATCTACACATCAGATCGTGTCGTCACACGATCTCGACCAACGTGCCTGGTCATCACACCTAGGTCTGCGTCGACACGACGTGCTCGAGGAGGTCGAGGGTGTCCTGACCCCGGTGACCGGCGTCGTCGTACAGCCCGGGCGAGCCCGGCTGTTCCCGCACACGCAGCGCCTCCCTGGCCAAGCGATGCCAGCGGACGTCGAGGTGGGCCAGGACGTGCCGGCCCGCGCCGCTCTTGGAGGTGAGCTCTCCTCGGGTCAGCAGGTGGTGCAGCCTGGCGCAGCCCAGCACCGTCCAGGCGACCGCGTCGTCCTGCGTGCCCACCGCTACCGGTCCCTCCGCGGTCAGCTGCTCGAGCAGGGAGCGCCAGTAGGTGTCGAGGTTGTCGCGGGTGAAGCGGGCCAGCTGCGCCGGGTCGGTCCGCACCGTGGGCAGGTGGCCCCGGACGACCACGGGTCGCTGGGCCAGCTCGTGCCACGTCACGGGGTTGATGTCGGTGCCTCCGCCCGGCGAGAAGACGCCCTGGTAGTGGACCGGCCGGGGCCCCAGGGTCGTGGGATCGGCGGTCAGGTCGTCGGTGGTGCAGTGGAAGCCGTCGTACGCAGGGGCAGGGTGTCGTGCCGAGGTCGCCCGGTGCGCCTCCTCGAGGAGGTCGAGCTCCGCACCTCGCGGCAGCTCGTGCCACACGCAGACGAAGTCGACGTCGCTGCCGGCGAAGAACTCGCCCCAGCCCAGCGAGCCGTGCAGGAACAGCCCGGCGAGGCGGCCGGGGAGCCGCCCGTCGACCTCGTGCAGGTAGGTCTGGGTGAGGTCCGCGACGGGGCGGGGGAGAGGGGCCACGACAGCAAAGGTAGGCACTCGCGGTGCCTCGCCGTGCCACCTAGGGTGCTGGGCATGGCCTCTCGTGTCGCCAACATCTGCGTCGACGCCCACGACCCGGTAGCCCAGGCTCGCTGGTGGGAGCAGGTCCTCGACGACTTCCACGTCGTGCCCGACGGCGCCTGGGGCGACGACGAGGCGGAGCTGCGCGGCCCCGGTGGTCGATGGTTGGAGTTCCTGCGCGTGCCGGAGTCCAAGACCGTCAAGAACCGGATGCACCTGTGCCTGCGCCCGGTCGGGACGACGTGCGACGCCGAGGTCGAGCGCATCGTCGCGCTGGGGGCCAGCGTCGTCGACGACCGTCGAGGGATGGCCGACGGCGGCTGGGTGGTGCTGGGCGACCCCGAGGGCAACGAGTTCTGCGTGCTGTCCACCAGCGCCGAGGACGCCGGCATCAGCCAGGCGTAGGGCTGGGCTGGCATGGCCAAGGTCGACCTCAAGCGCACGATCGCCACCTACCGGGCACCCCGGGGCCGGTTCGACGTGGTCGACGTCGCGACGGCGACGTACCTGGCGGTCGACGGGCACGGCGACCCCAACACCTCGGCCGACTTCACCGGCGCGGTCGCGGCGCTCTACCCGGTGGCCTACCGGACCAAGTTCGCCAGCAAGCGCGACCTCGGCCGCGACTACGTCGTGCCACCGCTCGAGGGCCTGTGGTGGGCCGACGACATGGCGTCGTTCACGTCGAGGCGGGACAAGGCCCGGTGGCACTGGACCCTGCTGCTCGTGCTGCCGGACTGGATCGACGAGGCGCTCGTCGACGCTGCGTTGCAGCAGGTCGGCGCGGGGGACCGGCCGGAGCGGCTCGACGACGTGCGCCTCGAGACGCTGAGCGAGGGGCGGTGCGTGCAGACGCTGCACGTCGGACCGTTCGACGAGGAGGCGGAGGTGCTGGAGCGGATGCATGCCGACATCGCCGATCGCGGCCTGCGGATGACGGGCAAGCACCACGAGATCTACCTCAGCGACCGGAGACGGACGGCGCCCGAGAGGCAGCGCACCATCCTGCGACAGCCCGTCCGCCCCGCCTGACTACTCGGGGACCGCGGTCTCGATGCAGTGACGTGCCCGGTCGACCACGTCGTCGATCTCGAGCCCGTACGTCGGTCCGGCCGTGCCGGCGTACGCCGTCAGGTGGCCGGTGGCGCGCTCGAGCAGGCGCTGCGCGCCGGTGGGGTTGCCGCGCCGGGCGTGCGTGAGGCCGACGCAGAGCTGGGCCAGGCCCTGCCACAGCGGGCGCTCGGCCTCGGGGCAGTCCTTCCAGCGGGCCTCGAGGACCTCGTGCGCGGAGAACGGTCGACCGACGTCGAGCAGCTCACGCGCGGCGGCGAGCGTCTCGAGCGGCGGCAGCGGGTCCTCCGAGACCGGCTCGACGCCGACGGCGTCGTAGGGCAGCGGTCGTCCGAGGGCATCGCGGGGCCGAGCCTGTCGAGCTCGCCCGTCGTCGTCGCGGTCGCGTCCGGTCGAGGTCATCCGTCGACCCTAGCCGTCGGGGACGGGCGCCCGGAGAGCCAGTCGCGCAGCGCGTGGTAGACCGGCTTCGGCTGCATCGTGGTGCTCATGATCCCGTAGCCGCCCTGGTGGTCGTCAGTGCCTGGCTCCGCGCGCGCCGCGTAGAAGAACACCTTCTCGACGAAGGGGTAGCGCCGCGCCGTCTCCGTCAGGGCCGCCACCGTGTGGGCAGCCTGGTCGGCCTCCGTCACGCCCTTGGCCCAGGCGGGCTCGGAGCCCGTGTTCGGGTGCGAGGACCAGCCGAGCTCGGTCAGCCACAGCGGGGACTCCACGCGGTAGCGCTGCATGAGGTCGTGCACGGCCCCGAGGTGGGCGAACTGCCAGGGGTGCGAGCCGTCGCCGTCGAGCGGACCGGTGTCCGCGGGCACCTGGTACGGGTGGGTGGCCATGACGTCGAAGTGCCCGGTGGCCCCGGCGCGGTAGGTGCGCTCTATCCACTCGACGTCGTTGTGCATCGTGCCGCCGTAGACGACCTGGACGCCGTCGGCGCCCGACCGGGCCCGGGTGGCCTCGTACGCCGCGCGCAGCAGGTCGGTGTAGGTCTCTGGGGTCGCCCCGGCCAGGAAGTCGGCGGAGTTGGGCTCGTTCCAGACCTCCCAGGCCTGCACCTTGCCCGCCCAACGCTCTGCCGCCCACCCGAACGCCTCGCCGTAGTCACGGGCATCGCGGGGCGCAGAGCGCTCACCGGTGCTCGGAACCGCCCACGCCGGGGTCAGCCACAGCGTGCCGAGCACGTTCAGCCCCCGCGCGTGCGCCATCGAGACGACCCGGTCGATGAGCCGAGGTCCCCAGGCGTCTGGGTCGATGGGGCCGGGGGAGCCCTGGAGCATCGCCCACGAGACGTCGAGCCGCACCCACGTGGCCCGCATGTCGACCAGCCGGTCCAGCAGCACCCCCCGGTCGGCGTCGGTGTAGTGGTCCCACGTGCCGTGGAACTGGACCCCCACCTCCAACGGCGTCAGGTGTCGGGCGGCGTCCACGGCGGCCACGGTAGCCAGGCTCGATGCAGGGGAGGTCGTGTGCACGGGCGTTGGGTCTGCAACAGCCACCCAGTTCCGCGTTACTTGACATAATGTAAGTTATCGGCGAACTCAGGATGGAATGATAAGGGGCTCGAGCGGGCGTTCAGCCGGCCTTGCGGAAGGCGTCGCCGACGAGTACGGGCACGACGCGGGAGGCATCGACGTCAGCGGCCACGGTGACGTCGTCGGCGAACCCCTTGGACGCCAGCTCGCGCCCGCCGACACAGTCGCGCATCGTCGCTGCGAGCTGACCGACCGTCGACGTCCACAGCGCGGCGGCCGCACGTGCCTCAGGGCTCATCTCGTCGTCGTACCCGAGCTCCAACAGGACGCTCAGCACCGCCCCGGCGCCCAGGTGGTCCTCCAGAGCAGGTCGCAGGGAGTCGTCCTGGTGCCATCTCTCCCCTGCGGCGATCACCGCGACCGAGCGGCCTGCGCTGATCTCGTGAGCCAGGCGTCGGCCCACTGCGCTCGCGTTGCGCAGGCAGCCGATCAGCACCTGGGTCCCGGTGTCCTGGAGCGCAGCGGAGATGGTCGATCCGTTCGGCGAGGGCAGCACCAGTCTCGGCACCGGCTCGCAGGTCAGCAGCCCGGCCGGCGACAGGGACGGCGCCGGTACGCCGTCGCCACGGGCGGCCTCGAGGCGACCGACCGCGAGCGTGGCGTCCTGCTGCTCGGCGTACGCCGCGGCGCGGGCGTCCTTCCAGGCGAACGGCAGCACGTGCATCCCGCGTTCGACGGCGATCGTCACCGACGTCGAGAAGCTCAGCACGTCGACGACGACGCTCACGTCGGCGGACGCGGTGGCAGCGCCCACGGGACCCCAGTCGAGACGGACGGCATGGTCGCGCTGACCGAGGATCTCGTCCACGACCGCACCCTAACCGGGACTCCCCCGGGCCGATCGGTGGCTGCGGAAAGTTCTCGAAAAAGTTTTCGACGAGGGCCCTCTGAGCAGGCCGGACTGTCGGTGCTGCCTGCTTGGATGAAGTCATGACCACGACGACCCGGCACCCCCTCGCCGAGGCCGTCGCGCGTGTGCACTCGGCTCTCGACCAGGTGGCCGAGACACCCACCTGGTCGCTGAGCCAGTCGGGCACGGCCGACCTGCTGACCGACCTCGCGCGGGCCCAGTCGCGGTTCGCCGAGCTGCAGGCGCGCGTGCTCGGGCACGCCGACACGGTGGCCGTCCAGGAGCGCTCGGCGGCCCCGTCGGTCGCGGTCTGGTTGGCCAACGCCACGATCACGACCAAGCGTGACGCCGTGCGTCAGACCCGCTTCGCCGCCGCACTGAGCCGGTACGACGTGCTGCGGGGAGCCCTGGGCGCCGGCGACCTCAACCTCGAGCAGGCCCAGGTCGTGGCGCGGGCGCTCGACGAGCTGCCCGACGACCTCGACGCCGGGGTCCTCGCCCAGGCCGAGGCGGCCCTGGTCAGCCTCGCCCGCGTCCACGACGCCAAGGCGCTGCGCGTGCTGGGCCGCCGCATCCTCGACGTCGTCGCCCCCGAGGTCGGCGAGGCGTGGGAGGCCGAGAAGCTGGCCGAGGAGGAGCGCGAAGCCGATCGCACCGCGTCCTTCCGGATGCGAGACCAGGGCGACGGCCGCACCCGCGGCAGCTTCACGATCCCGACCCTCGCGGCGGAGATGCTGCAGAAGGTGCTGATCGCCTACGCCTCCCCGCGTCGCGACGACCGGTCCGGGGCCGACGCGGCCGACGCGGCCGACGCAGACGACGCAGGCGGGACCGAGCAGGTGCGCAAGCCCTCCCGGTCGCGGTGGGGCCGGGCGTTCGTCGAGCTCGTCGAACGCCTCGACCCGCGCGACCTGCCCCGCAGCGGCGGCGTCAACGCTGCGGTGGTCGTCACCATGACCACCGCGACCCTCAGCGGCGCGCTCGCCGCCGCGACCCTCGACACCGGTTCCCGCATCTCTGCCGGGACCGCTCGTCGGCTGGCCTGCCAGGCAGGGGTGCTGCCGGCGGTGCTGGGCGGCGACAGCGAGATCCTCGACCTGGGCCGCACGCGGCGGTTCTTCTCCGGTCCCCAGCGCATCGCCATGACCGTCCGTGACGGTGGCTGCACCGCGCTCGGGTGCGACGCACCGGCCGGCATGTGCGACGCCCACCACGAGGACTTGTGGTCCCACGACGGGCTGACCGACCTGGGGCGAGGTCGGTTGCTCTGCGGTCACCACCACCGCCGCGCCCACGACCCCGCCTACGAGACCAGGGTCGTCGAGCGCAACCAGGTCGAGTTCCACCGTCGGACCTAGACCGACCTCTACCGTCACGGCATGCCCCTCGACCGTTCCTTCATCCGGGTGAAGGCGATGCTGCTTGCCCCCGACACTGATGGGACGGCGCACGCCGTCAGCCTGAACCCGCCCACCACCGAGAACCCCCTGGGCTACCACCGCCTGGTCGGTGGCAGCGTCGAGCTCGGCGAGACGCACAGGCATGCCATCCGTCGCGAGGTGCGCGAAGAGCTGGAAGCCGACGTCCACGACCTCGAGCTGTTCGAGATCGTGGAGCCACTGCCCCTCTATCCCGGCGTCGCGGGCGGGTGGGGCGCCCGCCTACGCCGTCGCCTGCGCTGACCGGCCCGCTCGGTGCCACGCCATCAGCTGGCGCACTGCCAGCGCGCCTGCCTGCCACGCCAGGTAGGACGGCGTGGCGACCGCCACGGCGACACCGAGCGTGAGCAGCCACGGCGTGCCGCCGTCGACACCGGCGAGGATCCACGCCCACAGCGCGACCGCGGCCACCCAGGGAGCGATCCAGACGACCGCTTCGAGGCGGCGGACGAGTCCGTCGCGCGCGTACGCCGCCGCCAGGAACGCGCTCGCCGACACCACGTAGATCGACGCCAGGGCTGCCAGCGGCCACGTGAGCACGGCGAGGGCGGCGAGGAAGACGGCGCCGGACGCGAGGTTGCTCGTGAGGATCACGCGATCCATCAGGCGTCGCTCCCCCGCAGCCGCCCGGCCAGCCGCCGTCGTGCGTCGGGGCCGACGCCCGCCGCGTCCAGGTAGCCGACCACGTCGAAGGTGGCGCACCACTCCCGCAGGGCCGGGCGCCGGTCGGCGAGGGCGTGGTCGAGCTCGTCGGCCTCCCAGGCCTCGTCGGGCAGGTCGGGTGTCCACTGTCCGCTGCTCGTGTCGTAGGCCAGGGTGTGGCCGCGGTGCTCGGCCGCGCCGCGGAACCCACGCTCGTAGCTGGCGACGACGCCCTCGACGTCCACGCCGGCCAGGACCAGCAGCAGCGAGCCGACCATGCCGGTGCGGTCGCGGCCGCCCGCGCAGTGCAGCAGCACTCCCCCGTCGGCCTCGGCGACCGCGAGCACGGCCCGGGCGATCTTGTCGGGGTAGCGCTCCAGGTTGGGGGTCCACGACCTCGGGTGGTCGAGCCACGGCCCGCACTCGGTCAGGAACTCCTCGTCGTAGGGATCCTCGGTCGGCGCGTGCACCACCTCGACGCCCTCGGGCGTCACGGCCTGCTCCCGCTCGACCGCGTTGCGCAGGTCGACGACGCGGCGCAGGCCCGCAGCCCGGGCCTCCGCCCAGCCCTGGTCGGTGATCTCGTCGGGCGCACCCGAGGCCCACACCACGCCGTGCGCCGTGCGTCCGCCGCCCGTCAGCGGGAGACCGCCGAGGTCGGCCAGGTTGCGCGCACCCTCCCAGCCCGGCGCGCTCGGCGTCGTGCTCACGACGGACCGTCCAGCAGCCCGGCGGCCGCGAACGCCCGGGCGTAGATCTCGCGGACGACCTTCTCCTTGCGGGCGTTGTACTGCATCGAGTGCTCCCCCGCCGCTCGCGCCACCTCGGCGGCCTCGCGCTTGGCGCGGGCGTAGAGATCACGCTCGTCGGGGTTGCCGCGCAGCCAGTCGCGGAAGATCCGGTGCTTGACCGGCTCGGGCGCGTCGGGGCCGAAGACGTGCAGGTGGCAGCGCGGGTGGGTGTGGCGCAGCACCCGGTGCTCGAACCACCACGGCTCGCGCACCCGCAGCTCGAAGCCGTGCGCCTCCAGCGCCGGCACGTACGCCGCCTCGTCGGCGGCGTCGGCGACCACCAGGTCGATGTCGACGACCGGCTTGGCGGCCAGCCCCGGCACCGACGTCGAGCCGATGTGCTGCAGGTCCAGGACCCGCCACCCGAGGGCCTGGCGCACCCGGCCGGCGAGGTCGTCGAACCAGCCGGACCAGCGCTCGTCGGGCTCCTCGACGTGCACCTCGCGGGCGGGTCCGGCACCGGGCACGTACATGGTGGAACCGGGCGGCACGGGCGGGTCGTGGAAGGTCACGATGTCGTGGCGCGAGGGCATCCTCGGAGAGTAGGCGACCGAGCGCCAGCGAACGTGAGCGACATCATGTGGTCGCCGGGTTGGGTTGCCCTGCTATGGGCCCCACACTGGTACATGCAGGCACCTGGTGGAGCCTGCGGACACTGAACCCGATCACACCCAAGGAGGTGCGCATGACCACCATCATGACCCTGTTCCGTCGCTTCGACTCCGAGATCCTCGAGGCGTTCGTGCCGTGGCACCAGCGCACCTGGGACCGCACCGGTCGCTGATCCACGGATGTGAGACGCACGGCCCCCGACGCACACCGCGTCGGGGGCCGTCGTGCGTCCGGACCCCGGGGGTCGTGTCGTGGTCTCAGCCGGCGCCGAGGAAGGTGCGCAGGGCCGAGACGAAGGCTTCGGGCTTCTCCGAGTGCACCCAGTGCCCGGCGCCCTTGATCGTCACCTGCACCGTGCGCGGGAAGAGCCGCTCCATCTCCTGCTCGGCGTCGGCGGTGACGTAGCCGGAGCGCTCGCCGGCCATCCACAGCACCGGGTGGTCGAAGGTCGAGTCGACGTGGGGGAAGTCGCCGATGGCGGCCAGCTCGTCGCGCAGCAGCCCCAGGTTGGCCTGCCAGGCGAAGCCGTCGCTGCTGGAGCGCAGGTTCTGCAGCAGGAAGCCGCGCACCCGCTCGTCGGGGATCGCCTCGGCCAGCGCGTCGTCGGCGTCGCTGCGGCGCGCGAGACCCGAGAGCTCCAGGGTGGCCAGGCTGCCCAGCAGGTGCTCGAACTCCCCCGCCCCCTCGCTGGGCGCCGGGGAGATGTCGACGACCACGAGCCGCTCGACCAGCTCGGGGTGGCGCAGCGCCAGCAGCATCGCGACCTTGCCGCCCATCGAGTGGCCCACCACGTGCACCGGGCCGTCGGCCGCGAACGACCCGGCCAGGTGCTCGGCGACCCGGTCGGCGGTCTCGGCGTACGAGAACGTCTCGGTCCACTGGGAGCGGCCGTGGTTGGGCAGGTCGACCAGGAGGCTGTGGAAGTCGGGGGCCAGCGCCTTGGCGATCTGGGTGAAGTTGCGGCCCTGGCCGAAGAGGCCGTGCAGGAACACCACCCGCGCCCCCGCCTCGCCGACCTCGGTGCTGTGGATGGCGGCCTTCGTCTCGCTCACGCGCCCAGGCTAGGGGCCCGGGCCGCGAGCGTCGCGGCCGGTCAGCCGCGCGAGGCCTCGATGGCGATGGACAGCAGGTCGGCGGCCGCCTCGGCCAGCCGCTCCTCGCCCCGCCACACGCAGGTCAGCGGGCGGCCCAGGTCGAGCTCGGTGGGCACCGCGACGAGCCGGCCCAGCTCGAGCTCGGCGCGCACCGACATGCCCGAGACCACCCCGGGGCCGACGCCCGCGGCCGCGGCCCCGACCAGCGCGGCGGTCGAGGTGGCCTCCAGCGCCACCTCGGGGTCCGAGCCCAGGGCGGCGTCGAAGGTGCTGCGGGTGCCGCTGCCGCTCTCGCGCAGCACCCAGCGCGCCCCTCGCAGCTCGGCGCGCGTCAGCGGCGTACGCCGTCGTGCCCACGAGTGCCCCGGCGCCACGACGACGACCAGGCGGTCGTGACCGACCCCGGCGCGGGCCAACCCGACCGGGAGCCGGGCCGACTCGATGAAGCCGATGTCGGCCTCCCCGGCCCGCACCGCGTCGGCGACCGTGTCGCTGTTGACGACCTTGAGCACCGGCTGGACCTCGGGTCGGCGCTGGTGCAGCTCACCGAGCCAGCGCGGCAGCAGGTACTCCGCCACGGTCAGGCTCGCCGCCACGGTGACGCCGGCGCTGCGCCGGCCGGTGAGGGCACCCATCGAGGCCCGCATCGTGTCGGCCGCGTGCAGCACCCCCCGCGCCCACGAGACCACCGCCTCGCCGTCGGTGGTCATCCGCGACCCACGGGCCGAGCGGTGCACGACCGCGAGGCGCCAGCGGCTCTCGAACTCGCGCACCCGGGCGCTGGCCGCGGGCTGGGAGATGCCCCGCTGGGCGGCGGCGGCGCTGAGGCTGCCGGTCTCGGAGACGGCGACGAGCAGCCGCAGCGTCTCGAGGTCGAGGTCCGGGGTCATGAGCCCAGCCTATGCCCAGCCATAGGCGCAGGTGATGACCCGCTCGGTCCTGCCCTCTACTCCCCTGCGCTCGATGCGCCCATCGTGGACGCGTGACGACGACTCATCCCGGCCACCTCGGCCACCCCACCCGCCCGGCCAGGACAGCCCTCGCAGCCCGCGCCGTCGTGCCGCTGGCGGCCGCCCTCGCGGCCGTCGGGGTCAGCAGCCGCCTGCCGCTGCTGGGTCCGTTGCTGGTGGCGCTGCTCATCGGCGCCCTGGTGGCCAACACGCGCCTCGGCTCCCACCGGCTGCTCGACGGCCACGCCGCGCTGACCCGGCTGCTCCTGCGGCTGGGGGTGGTGGTCCTCGGCCTGCGCCTGCCGCTGGCCGACATCGACTCGATCGGCGTGAGCGGCATCGTGGTCGTGGTGGTCACGGTGGGCGCCACCTTCTCGTTCACCCGGTGGGCGGGGGCCCGGATGGGTCTCGACGGCGGGTTCGTCACCCTGCTCGCAGCCGGGTTCTCGATCTGCGGCGCCGCCGCGATCGCGGCCGTCGACGACGCCGTGCGGGCCCGGGAGAAGGACGTCGCGCACGCGGTGGCGCTGGTGACCGTCTTCGGCACGGCCATGATCGTCCTGGTGCCCTGGGCCGGCGCCCGCCTGGGCCTCACCACCGAGCAGGCGGCCGTGTGGGCGGGCGCCAGCATCCACGAGGTGGCCCAGGTGGTGGCCGCGGCCTCGGTGGTCGGCAGCGGTGCGGTCGCGGTGGCCATGACGGTCAAGCTGGGGCGGGTCGCGCTGCTCGCCCCGACCTACCTCGTCGCGGCCCGCGGCAGCGGCGCCGGGGGTGGCGTGGGGGTCGCGCTGGTGCCCTGGTTCCTGGTCGGCTTCGTGGCCATGGTGGCGCTGCGCTCGACCGGTCTGCTGCCGGCGCCCGTGCTCGCCGGGGCCGAGCACGTCACCACGCTGCTGCTGGCCGCCGGCATGTTCGGCCTGGGCCTGGGGATGAGGTTGCGCGAGCTGTGGCCGATCCCCCGTCGGCGGCTGCTGCTCGCCACGCTCTCGACGACCGTCGCCGCCGGGACGTCCTTGGGCCTCGTGCTCGCCCTCGGCTGAGGCGGCAGCACCCCGGTCCCGGCTCGGGTAGTCCGTTCGGGCCATGCCCCCATCCCCCGTCCTGGGGATATCGCATCCTTGGTCGGGGACACGCGGCGCGTTCGCCCGTCAGCGCGTCCTCGCGTGTCTACCTTCGTGGTGTGGACCGGGAGCCAGGGGTGGCTCCCCGGAGGTCCGTTCACCAGGAGCAGCACCATGTGGGACACCGTCCAGCACGACCAGCCCGGCAGCATCCACCTCTCGCACGACCGGCCCTGCCAGCGCTGCGGGCACGGCATGCACGTCTACCTCGCCTGCGACAGCGGCTGCGACTGCCAGCCGCTCGCGGCGCCGCAGCGCCTCGTCGACGCCTGACTCAGACGTCGACCTCGGCCACCCGCCGCCACCGCGGCCGGTCGTGGTCGCCGTCGACGACCACCCCGGTCGACCAGGTCAGCCGCAACCCCTCGGGGCGGACCTCGAGGGTGGCCAGCAGGTTGTCGAACCACGGGCCGTGGGTCATCCGCCAGTGCAGCGGCGACGGCGGCACCCGGCGCCCGAGCAGCCGCCCGACCGGCCGGGCCCGGCCGCGCGAGGCCAGGCGCACGCCGGCCCGGACGACGTGCGGCAGCGGGTTGCGGATCGGCGAGCAGACCGCCTGCAGGATCCGGCTGGAGGCGCTCGCCCCGCCCGCCGGCTGGGCCTCGACCAGGTAGCTGTGGTGGACGTCGCCGGAGAGGAACGTGATCGTGCTCGGCGCCCGGCCCCGCCGCCCGGTGGCCACGTCCCGCACGATGCCCCCGACCTGGGCGAAGCCCTCCTGGTAGGCCGCCCAGTGCTCGATGTCGAGCACCCGGCGCACCCACTCCCCCACGACCATGCCCGGCCGACCGAGCAGCCCGCCGGCCACCGCCTCGACAGCTGCTTCGACGTGGTGCAGCCCCGGTGAGAGCAGGAAGGGCAGCGAGGTGCCGACCAGCAGGTGGTCGACGTCGCCGCGCAGCTGGTCGTCGAGCCAGGCCATCTCGTCGTCGTCGATCATCGAGCGGCGCTCGTCCTCGAGCACCCGCGCGGCCCGGGAGTCGACCACGACCAGACGCGCCTGGGTGTCGAAGTCGCGGGCGAAGCTCCACCGGAACGACGTGGGCTCCTTGTCGGCCCGCTCGACGACCGCGTCGATCTCGTCGCTGAGGTCGAGCTCGTCGGGGCCCTCGTGGGCCGCGACGAGCCGCCACAGCCGGTCCTCGGCGCGGCCCCGGGCGTCGAGGTTGCCCAGGTGCTGGTGCACCCAGTACGCCGCGAGCCCGCCGACGATCCGGTCGCGCCACCAGTCGGTGGCCCACATGTCACGGCGCCAGCTGGCGCTGGTGTTCCAGTCGTCGCGGATGTCGTGGTCGTCGAAGATCATCGCGCTCGGCAGGGTCGAGAGCAGCCAGCGGTTGGCCGGGTCGCTCCACGCCAGCCGGTAGATCTCGGCGTACTCCTCGTAGTCCTGCAGCTCCCAGCCCGGCGGTTGCGCGGGGTCGCGTCGCGCGGCGATGAAGTCGCGCATCGCCTCGCTGGTCTCGTCGGCGTAGACCTGGTCGCCGAGCAGCAGCAGCAGGTCGGGCACCGTCTCGTCCCCGGTGCCGGTGAGCCCGGCCAGGTGCAGGGCGTAGGTGCGCAGCGCGTCGACCCCGAACTGCGCGTGGGTGGCCTCGTCGTGCGGGACGCTGACCCGGCAGGACCCGAAGGCCAGCCGCAGCGGCCGGCCCGGCTGGAGGGTGCGGATCGTGGAGGGAGGGTACGGCGAGCCCGCCTCGGGCCAGACCTGCTCGCCGTCGACCTCGACGGTGTACGGCGTCGTGCTGCCCGGCTCGAGGCCGCCGACCTCGACGAGCGCGTAGTGGTGCCCGTGCACGGCGAACGTGCGCGCACTGCCCGAGCGGTCCCCCGCCCGGACCGCCACCACGCCGGCCGACACCGTCTCGACCCACACGGTGGCCGAGTCGGTGTCGACGTGGCGCAGCAGCGGCCCGAGCAGCAGGCTCACGGCTCCAGGAGCACCTTGATCGCGCGTCGCTCGTCCATCGCCTGGTAGCCCTCGGCGACCTTGTCCATCGGCAGGGTCAGGTCGAAGACCTTGCCGGGCTCGATGCTGCCGTCGAGGACCAGGCCGAGCAGGTGGGGCAGGTACTCGCGCACCGGGGCCATGCCCCCGGCGAGGCCCACGTTCTTCTGGAACATCCGGCGCACCGGCAGCTCGACGCCGTGGGGCACGCCCACGAAGCCGACGGTCGCGCCGGGGCGGGCGACCGCGAACGCGGTGCCCATCGCCTGGTCGGTGCCCACGCACTCGAGCACGGCGTCGGCGCCGATGCCCTCGGTGATCTCCTTGATCGCCGCGGCGCCCTCCTTGCCGCGCTCGGCGACGACGTGGGTGGCGCCGAAGGCGCGCCCGATCGCCTGGCGGGGCTCGTGGCGCGACATCAGCACGACCTTCTCGGAGCCCATCTGGGCCGCGGCCAGCACGCCGCACAGGCCGACCGCGCCGTCGCCGACGACCACGGTGGTGCCGCCGGGGCGCACCTGCGCGGCCACGGCGGCGTGCCACCCGGTGGGCATCACGTCGGAGAGCGCCATCAGGTGCGGCACCAGCGCCTTGTCGGGGCCCTGCTCGCCGATGTCGGGGACGACGACGAGCGTTCCGTCGGCCTGCACGACGCGGGCGTACTCGCCCTGGCCGCTGCTGGTCATGCCGAGGTTGACGCAGGCCGACTGCATGCCGGCGCGGCAGTGGGCGCAGGTGTTGTCGCAGTGGTCGAAGGGGACGACGACGAAGTCGCCGACCTTCACCTGGCGCACGTCGTCGCCGACCGCCTCGACGACGCCGATGCACTCGTGGCCGATGGTGTCGCCGGCGGTGATGTCGTTCTCGCCGCGGTAGGGCCACAGGTCGGAGCCGCAGATGCACGCGCTGGTCACGCGCACGATGGCGTCGGTGGGCTGCTGGATCGTGGGGTCGGGCACGTCGAGGGAGAAGCGGATGTCACGGGTGCCGTGGATGGTGGTGGCTCGCATGCCCCGAGCATGGCATCCGTCACCCCCGCCCGCCTCCCCCGGCGCGGCGACCTCGCGGCGGTGTGACGCTATCTCACATGTGAGTTACCGTCGTCCGCATGAGTGACGACGCACGCAGCAGCGAGGGTTCCGAGGGCTACAAGGGCCGCATCGGCAACCTGATCCGCGACGCCCGCAAGCACCGTGGCCTGACCCAGCACCAGCTGGCCGAGCTCCTGGCCACCAGCCAGAGCGCCATCAACCGCATCGAGAAGGGCCACCAGAACCTCTCGCTCGAGATGCTGGCCCGCATCGGCGCCGCCCTCGACTCCGAGATCGTCGCCCTCGGCGCCGGCCCCACCCACCTGCGCATCCAGGGCCCCACCACCCTGTCCGGCTCGATCGAGGTCAAGACCTCCAAGAACGCCGGTGTCGCGCTGCTGTGCGCCTCGCTGCTCAACCGGGGCCGCACCACGCTGCGCAAGGTCGCGCGCATCGAGGAGGTCAACCGCCTGCTCGAGGTCCTGGGCAGCCTGGGCGTGCAGACCCGCTGGCTCAACGAGGACAACGACCTCGAGATCATCCCGCCCAAGGAGCTGCGCCTCGACGCGATCGACGAGGCCGCCGCCCGCCGTACCCGCTCGGTGATCATGTTCCTGGGCCCGCTGCTGCACCGCGCCGAGACCTTCGACCTGCCCTACGCCGGCGGCTGCAACCTCGGCGAGCGCACCGTCGAGCCGCACATGTCGGCGCTGCGCCCCTTCGGCCTCGAGGTGAAGGCGACCGAGGGCAGCTACCACGCGGTCGTCGACCGGGCCGTCGAGCCGGTGCGTCCGATCGTGCTGACCGAGCGCGGCGACACCGTCACCGAGAACGCGCTGATGGCCGCGGCGCTGCACCCGGGCACCACCGTGATCCGCAACGCCTCGTCCAACTACATGGTCCAGGACCTGTGCTTCTACCTGCAGCGCCTCGGCGTGCAGGTCGAGGGCGTGGGCTCCACGACGCTGACCGTCACCGGGCGCACCGAGATCGACGTCGACATCGACTACGCCCCCTCCGAGGACCCGATCGAGGCGATGTCGCTGCTGGCGGCCGCCATCGTCACCGGTTCCACGATCACCATCCAGCGGGTCCCCATCGAGTTCCTCGAGATCGAGCTGGCGACCCTGGAGGAGATGGGCTTCGGCTACGACCGCTCCGAGGAGTACGTCGCCCGCAACGGCCGCACCCGCCTGGTCGACATCACCACCCGGCCCTCGGCGCTCAAGGCACCGCTCGACAAGATCCACCCGATGCCGTTCCCGGGCCTCAACATCGACAACCTGCCGTTCTTCGCGGTGATCGCCGCGGTGGCGCAGGGCCAGACGCTGCTGCACGACTGGGTCTACGAGAACCGGGCGATCTACCTGACCGAGCTGACCAAGCTCGGCGCCCAGGTCAAGCTGCTCGACCCGCACCGGGTGATGATCGAGGGGCCCACGCACTTCTCCGGCACCGAGATCGTCTGCCCTCCGGCGCTGCGCCCGGCCGTGGTGATCCTGCTGGCGATGCTGGCCTCGAAGGGCACCAGCGTGCTGCGCTCGACGTACGTCATCCACCGCGGCTACGAGGACCTGGCCGAGCGGCTCAACGAGCTCGGCGCCAACATCGAGACCTTCCGCGACATCTGAGGCCCGGGGCGGGTGATACTGCTCCGGTGACCTCTCCGGCGACTCCCCCGACCACGGGCTTCGCCTACCTGGACCGGGTGCTCGACCCACCCGGGTCGGTGCTCGCGCTCGCGCACCGCGGCGGTGCCTTCCACCCCGAGATCGAGGGGCTGGAGAACACCGTCGCGGCCTTCGAGCACGCGGTGGCGCTGGGCTACGCCTACCTCGAGACCGACGTCCACGTCACCCGGGACGGGGTGCTGCTGGCCTTCCACGACAGCGTGCTCGACCGGGTCACCGACCGCAGCGGCGCGATCGCCGACCTGACCCTGGAGCAGGTGCGCGAGGCCAGCGTGGGTGGTCGCGAGCAGGTGCCGACGCTCGCCGAGCTCTTCGAGCGCTTCGAGCACGCGCGCTTCAACATCGACATCAAGTCCGAGGGCGCGGTCGCGGCGCTGGCCGACTTCGTCTCGGCGCACGACGCCTGGGACCGGGTGCTGGTCGGCTCCTTCTCGCCGCGCCGGCTCGCCACCTTCCGCCGGCTGACCCGGGGCCGGGTGCCGACCTCGGCCCACCCGTGGGAGGTGCTGGCCTTCCGGCTGCTGCCCAGCGCCCGGCTCGCCCGCGCCCTGACCCGCGGCCGGGTCGCGGCGCTCCAGGTCCCGCACCGGCGCCGGCTGCCGGTCGTGCGCGGGCGCTCGGTGCGCGTGGTGACGCCCGGCCTCGTGCGCCGCGCGCACGCGGCCGGCACCCACGTGCACGTGTGGACGATCGACGAGCCCGCGGAGATGCAGCACCTCCTCGAGCTGGGCGTGGACGGTCTCTTCACCGACCGCACCGACGTGCTGCGCGCCGTGCTCACCGAGCGCGGCCAATGGGAGGGAACCCGAGATGACGTCTGAGAGCACCGCGTCCACGACGCCCGCCGCGGGGGCCCGTCCCCCGTCGGGAGGGCGGCCCCGCTTCGGCTGGCCGGTCTACGCGTGGGGGCTGTGGGACTGGGGGTCGGCGGCCTTCAACGCCGTCATCACCACGTTCGTCTTCAGCGTCTACATCACCTCCGACTCCTTCGGGCCCGACGCCGACACCAACCTGGGCTGGGCACTGGCCGGGGCCGGGCTGCTGGTCGCGCTCTTCGCCCCGATCACCGGCCAGCGCGCCGACCGCTCGGGGCGCCGCGGCTTCTGGCTGGCGGTCAACACCATGCTGGTGGTGGCGGTCTCGGCCGCGCTGTTCCTGGTCGAGCCCTCCGAGGAGTACCTCTGGCTCGGCCTGGTGCTGCTGGCCAGCGGCAACATCTTCTTCGAGTTCGCCTCGGTCAACTACAACGCGATGCTCAACGAGATCTCGACGGCCAGCACCATCGGCCGGGTCTCGGGGCTCGGCTGGGGGCTCGGCTACATCGGCGGCATCGTGCTGCTGCTCGTCGTCTACTTCGGCCTGATCAGCCCCGACGTCGGGCTCTTCGGGATCACCAGCGAGAACGGCATGGACGTGCGGGTCACCATGCTCGTGTGCGCCGTGTGGACCCTGGTCTTCTCGCTGCCGGTGCTCATCACCCTGCGCGACGACAAGGCGCAGCGCACCCCGCGCGGCCCGCGGGTGGGCATCGTGGCCTCCTACCGCCACCTCTTCGCGATGGTCGGCGACCTGTGGCGCACCGACCGCAACACCGTGCGCTTCCTGCTGGCCTCGGCGGTCTTCCGCGACGGCCTGGCGGGCGTGTTCACCTTCGGCGGCGTGCTCGCGGCCGGCACCTTCGGCTTCTCGGCCGGCGGCGTGATCATCTTCGGCGTCGCCGCCAACGTGGTGGCCGGGCTGGCCACCATCGGCTTCGGGGTGCTCGACGACCGGATCGGGCCCAAGCGCGTCATCGTCTTCTCGCTGGTCTGCATGATCGGCGCGGGGCTGGCGGTCTTCGCCCTCAACGCCGGCGGCAGCACCATCTTCTGGACCTTCGGGCTGCTGCTCGCGGTCTTCGTCGGCCCCGCCCAGAGCGCCTCGCGCACCTTCCTGGCCCGGCTGATCCCCGAGGGCCACGAGGGCCAGGTGTTCGGCCTCTACGCCACCACCGGGCGGGCAGTGAGCTTCCTGGCCCCGGCGGCCTGGTCGATCTCGATCGCGGTCGGCGCCGCCGTGACCGGGGTCACCGACAACGACGACGCGCAGTACTGGGGGATCCTGGGCATCCTGCTGGTGCTGCTGGTGGGCCTGCTCCTGCTGCTGCCGGTGCGCTCGGGCGTGCGCGAGGACTCCGCGCTCGTGCAGCCCTCCTAGCGGCGCTCGTCACGGGGTCTCACCCCCCGCGGCGATTGCCGGAATCTTTGCGTCCTCGCTACCGTTGAACACTTCGAGAGCGCGACTGCGAGCGCACGAGGACGACAGGACTGGAGGTGCCTCATGGCAGAGCGCACGCTACGAGGAGCACGGCTCGGAGGCCAGAGCTTCGAGGACGAACGCGGCATCGAGTTCGCGGCGCGCCAGCAGGTGGGCTACCGCTGCCCGCAGGCGCACGAGTTCGAGATCACGATGTCGGTCGAGGCCGAGGTCCCGGCGGTGTGGGAGTGCCCCCGCTGCGGCGCCGAGGCCGAGAGCACCTCGGGGATCGAGCGCGAGGTGAAGGCGGAGAAGCCCGTGCGCACGCACTGGGACATGCTGCTGGAGCGCCGCTCGGAGAAGGAGCTCGAGGAGATCCTCAAGGAGCGCCTCGACCTGCTGCGCGGCGGCCAGATCGGCCCCGCCCACCTGCACAAGGCGAACGCGAAGAAGCGCGCCGCGCGCACCTGAGCCGGCTGTGAGCTAGTCGGAGGGGTCCTCGGACCCGTCCACCACGTCGCCCCGGACCACCGGCCCCGAGCCCGGTCCGGGGCGTCGTGCGTCTCCGGGGTGGGTGCCGTGCCCGCTGCCGGGGCGGCTGCCGGGGCGGGGGAACCCGACCGGCACCAGCCGCGCGGCCACCGCCCGGGTCAGCAGCCCGCGGAAGAGCGGGCGGGTCACCGGCAGCACGAGCAGCAGGCCGAGCGCGTCGGTGACGAAGCCCGGGGTCAGCAGCAGCGTGCCGCCGACCAGCACCAGTCCCCCGTCGGCCAGCTCCTTGGCCGGGACGCCGCCGCGCGCCAGCGTGTCGGTCAGGGCCCGCCAGGCCCGCGCGCCCTCGCGTCGTACGACGACCGCGCCGACGACGCTGTCGAGCACCAGCAGCAGGATGGTCCAGCCCGCGCCGATGACCTGGCCGACCTGGATGACCATGTAGAGCTCGAGCAGCGGGAGCCCGACGAAGAGCACGAGCAGCACCCAGCCCAGCCCTCCTCGTCGACGCGGGCCTGCTGCGGGGTGGCTCATCGGGATCCTCCGTGGGTGCCGTGCGTGCCGTGGGTGCCGTGGGTGGTGGTGGTGCTGCTCTGCGGGGTCGGGCGGCGGCGCAGCAGCCGGAGCGCCTGCTCGCGGCGCTCGGTGAGGCCCCAGGCGGTGATCCGCTTCAGCGACTCGACGGCGACCGCGCCGCTCATCTTCGAGTCACCGCGCACCCGCTCGACGAACTCGATGGGCACCTCGCGCACCAGCATCCCGGCGCGCAGCGTGCGCACGACCAGGTCGGTCTGGAAGACGTAGCCGGTCGAGCGCACCGAGGCGAGGTCGATCCGCTCGAGGGTGGAGCGGCGGAAGAGCCGGTAGCCGGCCGTCGCGTCGCGCACCTGCACCCCGAGCAGGGCCCGCACGTAGAGGTTGCCGCCGCGCGAGAGCGCCTCGCGGCGTCGCGGCCAGTTCACCACCGAGCCGCCCGGCACCCAGCGCGACCCGATCACGAGGTCGGCGGGAGCGGCGGGGTCGTCGAGCGCCTCCAGCAGCCGGTGCAGCTGCTCGGGCTGGTGGGAGCCGTCGGCGTCCATCTCCCCGATGACCTCGTAGCCCTCCTCGAGGGCTCGGGCAAAGCCGGCCCGGTAGGCAGCGCCCAGCCCCTCCTTGGCGGTGCGGTGCAGCACGCCGACGCGCGGGTCCGCCGCGGCGAGCTCGTCGGCGATGCGGCCGGTGCCGTCGGGCGAGCCGTCGTCGACGACGAGCACGTCGATGCCGGGCTGTGCCGCGTGCAGCCGCCCCACCACCCAGGCCAGGTTCTCGGCCTCGTCGTAGGTCGGCACGACCATGACCACACGGGCCCCGGTCTCGGCGCGGCTCACGGCTGCTCCGCCATCGCGTCGGCTCCTCGTCGTGGCGGCGGGGTGGCGCCGCCGTCGTGGGTGGGTCGACCGTCCCCGGCCGCGCTGCGTCGCAGGCGGCGGGTCCGGCGCGCGCGACTGTACGGGAGCAGGGAGGCGGTCAGGGCCAGGAGCGTCAGACCCACCGCGACCTGCCACGGGAGCCGGTCCATCCGCACCGCCGGGGTGAGCCCCTCGTGCAGCGCCAGCTCCTCGACCAGCACCTCGGTCTCCTGGATGACGGCGGTCGCGACGACCCCGCCGTCGGCGTCGATCACGCCGGTGACGCCGTTGGTGGAGGCCACGACCGTGGCGCGGCCGGTCTCCAGGGCGCGCAGCCGGGTCATCGCGAACTGCTGGTCGACCTGGTCGGAGAAGATGAAGGTGGCGTTGGAGGTCTGCACCGTGAGCAGCTCGGCGCCGCGGCCGACCTGGTCGTAGATCGCGTCCTCGTAGGCGACGTCGAAGCAGATCGCCCCGGCGACCTCGGTGCCGGCGATGCTCAACGGCTCCTTGCCGGTGCCGACCAGCATGTCGCGCTGGATGCGGGCCAGGTCGCCGAAGGCCAGCTCGAGGGGGGTGCCGCGGAACGGGATGAACTCGCCGTAGGCGACCGGGTGGCGCTTGGTGTAGCGCTCCCCCGCCCCCGTCACCGGGTCCCACACGATGCCCTGGTTGAGCACCGCCCCCGGAGGCCCGTCGACCAGGGCACCGACCAGGACCGGCACGCCGATGGCCTCGGTGGCCCGCAGGATGCCGGCGTTCGTGCCGGCGTCGCGGAACGGGTCGGTGGCCGTCGAGTTCTCGGGCCACACGACGAAGTCGGGCGCCGGGGCACGCCCCGCGGCGACGTCGTCGGCGAGGTCGACCGTGGCCTGCACGTGGTTCTCGGTGACCTGGCGGAAGTCGTAGAGGATGTCGTTGCCGGGTCCGGGCACGTCGCCCTGGACCACCGCCACCGTCACCGAGCCGGTGGCCGGGCTGCTCCAGGGCAGCGCCACCGCCACGCCGACCGCCGCGACGACCGCCGCCAGCGTGCCCAGCGCGACCAGGCGCGTGCGGCCGGGCGAGACCAGCACCGCGGCTAGGGCCGCGCCGGCGAGCGCGAGCAGGAAGGTGACCCCGGCCATGCCGACGTACGGCAGCGTGGCGGCGACCGGGGTGTCGACCACGGCGAAGCCCAGTCGGCCCCAGGGCATCCCGCTGAAGGGCCAGCCGCTGCGCCACACCTCCATGGAGACCCATGCGGTGCCGACCCACAGCGGCCACGCCGGCAGCCGGGTCAGCAGCGCCACGGCGCTGCCGAGCAGGCCGTAGAAGAGCGCCTGGACGGCCGAGAGCCCGAGCCAGGCGGCCAGGGCGACGGTGGTCATCCAGTAGATGTGCACGTAGTAGAACCCGACCCCGAAGGCCAGGCCGACGGCGAAGGCACGGCGCAGGCCCAGGCCGCGGGTCAGCAGCGTGTGCGCGGCGACCGCCAGCGGCACCAGCACCGGGACGAGGACGGGCACGGCGAACGGCTCGTAGGCCATCGCCAGGAGCACGCCGGCGAGCAGGGCGAGGACCAGGCGCTGGGGCACGGGCCCAGGCTACGGGGCGGGCCGACGGGGTGCAGAGGGGCGGGAGGATCCGCCGGCGCCTTCGGTCCAGCCCGGTGCACGACCGGCTGCCGTGGCGGGCTGTTGTCTAGGGGGCTGGGGATCCTCCCGCGCCCGCTCCCGCGGGGCGGACCGACCTCCGCGAACAGTGTCGGACAGGTGTTTGGCACCCCACCCTCCGACACGGCCACTCGGACGTCGGTCCGCTCGCCACGACCTGCACGAGCGGACGGCTCACACTGGCCCGGGGCGCCGAGGAGTGTCAAGAAGCCGCTGACCTGCACAGACGATTAAAACCGCAGGTCAGCACGGGTGTGCTCCGACGCCGAAAGTGCCGGGAAATCTAGACCGGTGGCGGCGTGTCGCCCCCGACACGCCGGGCGTCGGCGCCGAGCAGCCGCAGCGCCAGCACGGCGTACTGGTCGGCGAGGTCGGGGAGGGCGACCGGCCCGGCCGGGTCGAACCAGCGGGCGACGCCGCTGCACATCTCCAGCAGCGCCCGCCGCACGACCGCGGCGGACTCCACGGAGAACGCGCCGGTGGCCAGCCCCTGGTCGATGACCTGCTGCCAGGCGCCCTCGTAGCGGTCCCGCAGGGCGACCACCTCGCGGCGGCGCTCGGGCGACAGCGCGTGCACCTCGTCGTCGACCACCCGGGTCTCGAGCGGACGCTCGGCGTGGCTGGTGACGTGCAGGCGCACCAGGGCGCCCAACCGCGCCGTCGCGCCGGTGTGGTGGGCGAGGACGTCGTCGGCGGCCGCGACGAGCCGCTCGAGGCTGGCGCGCATCAGCTCGACCAGCAGGTCCTCCTTGGTGCCCATGTAGTGGTAGAGCGTGGCGCTGGACAGCCCCGCGTGCTCGGCCAGCTGGCGGATGCCGGTGCCGTGGAAGCCGCGCTCGGCGAAGAGCTCGAGCGCCGCGCGGCGCACGCGCTCGCCGGTGGGGGTCATGGGCCTATGCTATCGGTCGATCGATCGATCGAACGGCCACGCCCCGCGTGGCCCCGGAGCAGGGAGGACGCCGGTGCAGCCGGTCGAGTACCACCACGACAGTGCCGCGGGCCAGGGCGTGGCCACCATCCACCTCAACCGCCCCGAGCGGCTCAACGCCGTCGACGAGGCGCTGACCCGGGGCCTCGCGGCCGCGCTCGAGCTCGCGCTCGCCGAGGGGGCGCGCGCGGTGGTGCTGGCCGGGCGGGGGCGCGCCTTCTGCGCCGGCCACGACCTCAAGGCCGAGCCCCCGACCGAGACGCCGCTGCAGACGCGCGAGCGGCTGGAGGAGATCCAAGACGTCACCCGCCTGGTGCGCCGCTTCCCCGGCCCGGTGGTCGCCGCGGTGCACGGCTACGCGCTGGGGGCCGGGTGCGAGTTCGCGCTGGCCTGCGACGTGGTGGTCGCCGCCGAGGACGCCGCCTTCGGGTTCCCCGAGGTCTCGGTGGGCCTCTCGGTCACCGGTGGGGTCTCCCGGCTGCTGCCGGTGCTGGTCGGCTGGGCGCGGGCCAAGGAGCTGCTGCTGCTGGGCGAGCGGGTCTCGGGCACCGAGGCCGCCGCGATGGGCCTGGTGGCTCGCGCGGTGCCGGCCGGCACCCACGAGGAGGTCGCGCTCGACCTGGCGCGGCGGATGGCCCAGCGCCCCGCCCTCGCGCTCTCGCTGGCCAAGAAGGTGCTCGACGGCGGTCTCGACTCCACGATGGAGGAGGCGATGGGCCGCGAGGTCGAGCACGCCGTGCTCACCTCGCTCTCGGGCGAGGGCGAGGCGCCGCGCGAGGGGTTCGGCCGTGGCTGAGACGCTGGTCGAGCACCTCGACGAAGCAGCCGGCCGGCACCCCGACCGGCCGGCGTGGACCTTCGACCTGGGCGCCGACGACCGCACCACCTGGTCCTTCGCCGAGGTGGCCGGGGCCAGTGCGGCGTACGCCGCCGCCCTCGCCGCCCGCGGCGTGGTCGCGGGCGACCGGGTGGGCGTGATGACCGGCAACAGCGCCGACTCGCCGTTGCTGTGGCTCGCGCTGCAGCGGCTCGGGGCCGCCAGCGTGCCGCTCAACGTGCGCTACCGCCACGACGACCTGGGGCACGTGCTCGCCGACTCCGGTGCCCGGCTGGTCGTCGCCGCCGAGGAGCACCACGACCTGGTGCGCAGCGCCGTCGACCTGACCGGCGGCGTCGAGGTGCTCTCGCCGGCCGACCTGCAGGCGCCCCGCGACCCGGCGCCGTCGTCGATCGCCGGCCGCGTCGACCCCGACGCGGTGGTCAACGTGCAGTACACCTCCGGCACCACGGGCCGGCCCAAGGGCTGCCTGCTCACGCACCGCTACTGGACCACCCTCGGCGGTTCGATGGTCACGGAGTTCCCCCACCTCGGCCCCGACGACGTGATGCTCACCGCCCAGCCCTTCCACTACGTCGACCCGCAGTGGAACGTGGCGGCGGCACTGATGGCCGGGGCGCACCTGGTGGTGCTCGACGGCTTCCACCCCTCGACCTTCTGGGCGAAGGTGCGCGAGCACGACGTCACCTACTTCTACTGCCTGGCCTCGATGCCGACCCTGCTGCTGCGGATGCCGCCCGACCCGCACGAGCGCGACCACCGGGTGCGCGCGGTGCAGTGCTCGGCGATCCCGCCCGCCCTGCACGCCCAGCTCGAGGCGCGCTGGGGCGTCGGCTGGTACGAGGCATTCGGGATGACCGAGACCGGGGCCGACATCCGCGTCGGCGCCGAGGAGCACGCCGCCCTCGTCGGCACCGGGTGCCTGGGCCGGCCGGCCGCGCACCGCGAGGTGCGCCTCGACGAGCAGGGCCAGCTGTGGCTGCGCGGGCCCGGGATGATGCTGGGCTACCTCGGCCTCGACTCCCCCTTCGACGCCGAGGGCTGGTTCCCCACCGGCGACCTGGCCCGCCTCGACGACCACGGACGCGTCTACCTGACCGGCCGGCTCAAGGACATGATTCGCCGCAGCGGCGAGAACATCGCCGCGGTCGAGGTCGAGGAGGTGCTGCTCGCGCACCCGGCCGTGCGCCTGGCCGGGGTGGTGGGCGTGCCCGACGACGTGCGCGGCGAGGAGGTGATGGCCTTCGTCGTCGCTCCCGGCGCCGACGAGCACGAGCTGGCGCGCTGGTGCGAGGAGCGGCTGGCGCCCTTCAAGGTGCCCAGCCGCTGGGCGCTGCGCGAGGAGCTGCCGCTGACGGCCTCCCACCGCGTCGAGAAGGCGGTGCTGCGCGCCGAGGCGGCCCGCACCGCCGCGCCGGCACCCCGGGGAGGCTCCCGGTGAAGGCCGACCTGCTGCTGACCAACGCCCGGGTGCGCACCCTCGAGGGCCCCGGTCGCGACCGGGTGGCCCGCAGCGTCGCGATCTGGCGCGACCGGGTCGTCGCGGTCGACGACGACGTCGCGGCCCACCGGGTCCTCGACCTCGACGGTGCCGTCGTCGTGCCGGGCTTCCACGACGCCCACAACCACATGGCCTGGTTCGGGCAGTCCCTCGCCGAGCTCGACCTGCGCCTGCCCTCCCTCGAGGCCCTGTACGACGCCGTGGCCGAGCGGGCGCGCGACCTCCCGCCCGACGCGTGGGTCGTGGGCGCGGGCTACGACGAGAACAAGCTCGGCGCCCACCCCGAGCGCGACGCCCTCGACCGCGCCGCCGGAGGGCGGCGGGTGTGGCTGCGCCACACCTCCGGTCACATGTGCGTGGTCAACAGCGCCCTGCTGGCCGATCTGGGGCTCTCGGAGGCCGCCGTCGAGGTGCCGGGCGGGCGGGTCGTCGTCGACGCCGCTGGGCGGCCCACCGGGCTGCTGCAGGAGCAGGCCCAGCACCTGGTCAACGACCTGGTGCTGCCCTACCCGGTGGCCCGGCTGGTCGACGCGATCGAGCGGGCCGGGCAGGTCTACCTGAGCCAGGGGCTGACCTCGGTGGTCGAGGCCGGCGTGGGCGGGGGCTGGATCGGCCGCAGCCCGGTGGAGGTGGCGGCCTACCAGGAGGCGCGCGCGCAGGGGCGGCTGCCGCTGCGGGTCGAGCTGATGGTGGCTGCCGACGCCCTGCGCCCGCTGGAGGGGCACGCCGACGACGACCTGGGCCTGGGCCTCGACCTGGGCATCCGCACCGGGCTGGGCGACGACCGGCTCCGGCTGGGACCGGTGAAGATCTTCTCGGACGGCTCGCTGATCGGGCACACCTGCGCGCTCACCGACGAGTTCGCCGACACACCGGGCGAGAAGGGCTACCTGCAGGACGACGCCGACGCGCTGCGCGATCGGATCCTGGGCGCGCACCGCTCGGGCTGGCGGGTGGCCGCGCACGCGATCGGCGACGCGGCCATCGACCTGGTGCTCGACGCCTACGAGGAGGCGCAGCGGCGCTGGCCGCGGCCCGACGTGCGGCACCGCATCGAGCACTTCGGGGTCTCGCGGCCGGACCAGGTCGCCCGGGCCGCCGCCCTGGGGGTGGTGCCGGTGCCGCAGGGCCGGTTCGTGGGTGAGATCGGCGACGGCATGCTGCGCGCGCTCGGGGCCGAGCGCGCCTCCTGGATCTACCGCTACCGCTCGCTGCTCGACGCGGGGATCGTGGCGCCGGGCAGCTCCGACCGGCCCGTGGTCGACGGCACTCCCCTGCTGGGCATCCACGACATGGTCAACCGGCGCACCGACTCGGGCCGCGAGTGCGGTCCCGAGGAGGCGATCACCGGCCTGGAGGCCCTCACGGCCTACACGCTGGGCTCGGCGCACGCCTCGCACCAGGAGCACGACCGGGGCACGATCGCGCCGGGGAAGCTGGCCGACCTGGCCGTCCTCGACGACGACCCCGCGACGGTGTCCCCCCGGGTGATCCGCGACCTCACCGTCCTGCGTACCGTCCTGGGAGGAGAGGTGGTGTGGGAAGCATGATCATGCAGACCCAGGAGGACCACCCACTGGTGGAGGCCGCCGCACTGGCGGCCGACCAGCTGGCGCTGGTGCGAGAGATCTACGACGAGGCGTTCCCGGCCGACCTGCGGGTACCCTTCGGCGACCTGTTGGCCGACCGGCTGCTGGTGCGCCTGGACCCCGACGGCCGGCCCGAGGGCCTGGCGGTGGTGCGCGCGCTGGGCACGACCGGCTGGACGTTCCTGCGCTACTACGCGGTGGGCGCGCGCGGCGGCGGCACGGGCTCGGCGATGCTCGACCAGCTGGCCACGCTGCTGGCCCGCGAGGGCGGTGCGCTGCTCGTGTGGGACGTCGAGGACCCCGACGAGCCCGGCCTGGACGCCGAGCACGTCGAGGAGCACCGGCGGCGCATCCGCTTCTACGAGCGCAACGCCGGCGAGCTCCTGCCGGTCGTCGACTACCGGCCCCCGCACGACGGCGACCTGGCCGGCCACGCCCCCCCGATGCGGCTGATGTGCCGCACGCTGGGTGCCTGGGTGCGTCCGCCGGTGGCCGACATCGTGCGGGTGGCCTACGAGCACCGCTACGGGCTGGCCGGCGACCACCCCGTCGTACGACGGACCCTGGAGGCGAGCGCGCTGCCCTGAGGGTCGACGGAGGTCGACGAAAGATCTTCCGGCGTTTCGTTCGACAGGCCGCAGATCCTTCTGGCATCGTTGCTCCCATGAGCATCGAGACCTCCATCGCGTCCCTGGTCGAGGACGCCACCGGGCAGCCCTACCCCTACCGGCGCGCCGAGCTGGTCGAGCCCGACTGGACCCGCTTCCCCGGGTGGCGCGACGTCACCGCGGAGGAGTGGGCCTCGGTGCAGTGGCAGCGCGCGCACTGCGTCAAGAACGTGCGCCAGCTGCGCGAGCTGATGGGCGACCTCGTCGACGAGCGGTTCTACGCCGACCTCGAGCGCGACCAGGCCGAGCGCGCGACCATGTCGATGCTGGTGCCGCCGCAGATGATGAACACGATGGTGCCGCACGTGGAGCCGGCGGGCCCGGGGTCGCTCACCGAGGCGTTCTACGCCGACCCGGTGCGCCACTACATGCTGCCGGTCTTCTCCGACCGCCGCACCGACTGGGCCTCGCACCCCCACGCCACCCGCGACTCGTTGCACGAGCACGACATGTGGGCCACCGAGGGCCTGACCCACCGCTACCCCACCAAGGTGCTCGCCGAGCTGCTCCCGACCTGCCCGCAGTACTGCGGGCACTGCACGCGCATGGACCTGGTCGGCAACTCCACCCCGACGATCGAGAAGCTGAAGTTCGCCGGCAAGCCGAACGACCGGATCGGGGACATGCTCGACTACCTGCGCCGCACGCCGTCGGTGCGCGACGTGGTGGTCTCCGGCGGCGACGTGGCGAACATGCCGTGGCCCCGCCTCGAGGCCTTCCTGACCTCGGTGCTGGAGATCGAGAACGTGCGCGACATCCGCCTGGCCACCAAGGCCCTGGTCGGCCTGCCCCAGCACTGGCTGCAGCCCGACGTGGTCGAGGGGATGAGCCGGGTGGCCGGGACGGCCCGCGCCCGCGGGGTGTCCCTGGCCATCCACACCCACGCCAACCACGCCCAGTCCGTCACCCCGCTGGTGGCCGAGGCCTCGCGCGCGATGCTCGACGCCGGTGTGCGCGACGTGCGCAACCAGGGCGTGCTGCTCAACGGCGTGAACGCCGACCCGCACGCGCTGCTCGACCTGTGCTTCTCGCTGCTCGACGGCGCGCAGATCATGCCCTACTACTTCTACATGTGCGACATGATCCCGTTCTCGGAGCACTGGCGGGTCTCGGTCGCCGACGCCCAGCGCCTCCAGCACCACATCATGGGCTACCTGCCGGGCTTCGCGACGCCGCGCATCGTCTGCGACGTCCCGTTCGTCGGCAAGCGCTGGGTGCACCAGCTCGCCGACTACGACACCGAGCGCGGCATCTCCTACTGGACCAAGAACTACCGCACCTCCATCGAGGCCGACGACGCCCAGGCGCTCTCGCGCACCTACGAGTACTACGACCCGATCCACACGCTGCCCGAGGCCGGCCAGCGCTGGTGGGCCGAGCACGGCCGTCTCGACGAGTCGGCGCTCAAGGCCGCCGAGGTGGCCGAGGCGTCGCGTCGTACGGCGGCGCTGCAGGCCTGGTGATCAAGGCCTGGTGATCAGGCCTGGTGGCCGCGTGGGACGGGCCGGGCTCAGCCCGGCTCGTCCTCGACGGTCCCGGTGACCGGGCGGTTCTCGTAGTACGTCGTCAGCACGATGGTGGTGCGGGTCGAGACGTTCGCGGCCGCCCGCACCCGGGCCAGCAGGTCCTCCAGCGCCGCCGGGGAGGTGCAGCGCACCAGCAGCACGTAGGACTCCTCCCCCGCCACCGACCAGCACGACTCGATCTCCTCGATGTGCTCCAGGCGCGCGGCGCAGTCGTCGGGCTGCGAGGGGTCGATGGGGCGGATGGAGATGAACGCGGCCAGCGGCACGCCGATCTCGGCATGGTTGATGGTCGCGCCGTAGCCCTGGATCAGGTCGCGCTGCTCGAGCCGCTTGACCCGCTGGTGCACCGCGGAGGTCGACAGGCCGGTCGCCCTGCCCAGGTCGGTGAAGGACATCCGGCCGTCGCGGGCCAGCAACGACAAGATCTTGCGGTCGGTGGGCTCCACGGCAGGCTGGTTCACGGCGTCAGCCTAGACCTCGTCCCGCGGCTGCGTCCGGCCGCCGGCCCTGCAAGACTGCGCGGGTGACCCAGCAGCCCGGCCGCCTGATGCTCCTCGACACCGCCTCGATGTACTTCCGTGCCTTCTTCGGGGTGCCCGAGATCCTCGCCCCCGACGGCACCACGCCGGTCAACGCCGTGCGCGGGCTCCTGGACTTCATCACCCGCCTGGTCGACGAGTACCAGCCCAGCGACCTGGTCTGCTGCTGGGACGACGACTGGCGCCCGCAGTGGCGCGTCGACCTGGTGCCGACCTACAAGGCGCACCGGGTCGAGGAGGAGGTCGAGACCTCTCCCGACGTCGAGGAGGTGCCGGACCCGCTCCAGGTGCAGATCCCGATCATCCGCGACGTGCTGGCCGCCTACGGCATCAAGGTCGTCGGCGCCCCCGAGGCCGAGGCCGACGACGTGATCGGCACCCTCGCCACCGGTGCCGGCCAGCCGGTCGACATCGTGACCGGCGACCGTGACCTGTTCCAGCTCGTCGACGACGAGGCCGACGTGCGGGTGCTCTACATCGCGCGCGGGGTGGGCAGGCACGAGCGGGTCGACAACGCGTGGGTGCGCGCCAAGTACGACGTCGACGCTGGGCAGTACGCCGATTTCTCGACCATGCGCGGCGACGCCTCCGACGGCCTGCCCGGGGTCAAGGGGGTCGGCGAAAAGACCGCCGCGACGCTGCTGGCCCGCCACGGCGACATGGCCGGCATCATCGCCGCCGCCGAGGACCCGGACTCGGGGATGGGCCCGGGGCCGCGGGCCAAGATCAAGGCGGCGGCCGACTACCTGGCCGTGGCGCCCGAGGTCGTCGCCGTGCGGCGCACCCTCGACCTCGACCGCACCGGCTTCGCACTGCCCCGCTCCCCCGCCGACCCCGACCGGCTCGCCGAGCTGGCGGCCCGGTGGGGTCTGGAGAGCCCCGTCGAGCGCCTGAACGCGGTGCTGGCCACCCTCTGACCGCCACCCGGGCCGAGCCGGCTACTCCTCGGTGACGCCGGAGTAGGCCACGACGCCGCGGCGCATCGAGCCGATGGCCTCCCGGGCGGTACGCCGCACCGGCGAGTCACCGGCGGCGTCGGCGACCTGGCCGGCGAGGTCGAGGAGCTGCTTCATCCAGCGCACGAAGTCGCCGGCGGCCAGCTCGCTCTCCCCGAGGACGTCGTCGAGGTCGTCGCCCTCGCACCAGCGGTAGGCGATCCAGGCGAAGCCCAGGTCGGGCTGGCGCAGGTAGTCGAGCTTGTGCTCCTTCTCGAGCCGGTCGAGGTCCCCCCACAGCCGGATCATCGAGCCGATGGCCTCCTTGGTGGCCCCGCCGGGCACCCGCGGCGACGAGGCGTCGTCGGGGCGCCGGGCCTCGAAGACCAGCGTCGACAGCGCGGCCGCCAGCCCCGACGGAGTCAGGCTGTCCCACACGCCCAGGCGCAGCGACTCCGCCGCGACCAGGTCCATGTCGGAGTAGAGCCGGCGCAGGTGCATGCCCTGCTCGGTGACCACCGCGTCGGCGCCCTCGTCGCTGAGGTAGCCCAGCGCGGTCAGCACCTCGCAGACCCGGTCGAACTGGCGGGCCACGGTGTTGGTGCGCTGCTCGACGCGCCGCTCGAGGGTGCGGGCGTCGCGCTCGAGCTTGAAGTGCCGCTCGGCCCAGCGCGAGTGGTCCTCGCGGTCGGGGCACTCGTGGCAGGGGTGGGTCTTGAGCCGCCGGCGCAGCTCGGAGACCTCGCTCTCCCAGGCGCTGGGCTCCCCGCTGTGCGCCCGACCCGCCGCCTTGGCGCCCTTGGGGCCCTGGCGCAGGTGACGCGGCGGCAGGTCGCGCGTGCGCATCCGCAGCTGGGCGGCGAGGTCGCGGCGCATCTGCGGGTTGCGGGCGTTGAAGGAGCGCGAGATCTTCAGCCGGGTCAGGGCCTGGACCGGCTCGGGGAAGTCGATCATCGCCAGGCGGCGCGACTGCTTCTCCAGGGTCACGACCAGCGGCCGCGGCCCCTCGGGCGACCAGCCCGGGTCGACCACGACGGCGTACCCGGCGAACTTGCCGGTGGGCACCTCGATCACGTCGCCGGGCTTGAGCAGCCGCAGCGACTCGATCGCCTCGGCGCGCCGGTCGTCACGGCGGGCCTTGCTGGCGCCCTTCTCGACGTCGCTGATGCGGCGGCGCAGCCCGGCGTACTCCATGAAGTCGCCGAGGTGGCACTGCGCGGCCTCGGCGTAGCCCTCGAGCGCGTCCTCGCTCTTGCGCAGCTGGCGGGCGAGCCCGACGACGGCCTTGTCGGCCTGGAACTGCGCGAAGGACTGCTCCAGCAGCTCGCGCGCGGTGTGCCGCCCGAACTGGTGGACCAGGTTGACGGCCATGTTGTACGACGGGCGGAACGACGAGCGGAGCGGGTAGGTGCGCGTCGAGGCCAGCCCCGCCAGCTCGCGCGGGTTCATGCCGGGCTGCCACAGCACGACCCCGTGTCCCTCGGTGTCGAGGCCGCGGCGACCGGCGCGACCGGTCAGCTGGGTGTACTCGCCGGGGGTGATGTCGGCGTGCGTCTCGCCGTTCCACTTCGAGAGCTTCTCGATGACGACGGTGCGCGCGGGCATGTTGATGCCCAGCGCGAGGGTCTCGGTGGCGAAGACGACCTTGCACAGGCCGCGCTCGTAGAGCTCCTCGACGCACTGCTTGAAGGCCGGCAGCATCCCGGCGTGGTGGGCGGCGACGCCGCGGGTGAGGCCGTCGAGGAAGTCGTGGTAGCCCAGGACGTGCAGGTCCTCGGCCGACAGGTGCGAGCAGGCGTTCTCGACGTAGGCGAAGATCTCGTCGCGCTCCTCCGGCTTGGTCAGCCGGATCCCCGCGTTGAGGCACTGGGTGACCGCCGCGTCGCAGCCGACGCGGCTGAAGATGAACACGATGGCGGGCAGCAGGCCCTCGCGGTCGAGGCGGTCGATGACGTCGGCACGGCTGGGGATCCAGACCTTGCGCCCGTTGCCGACCTGCGTCGCGCCCTGGGCCGGGCCCTTGCGCCCCGGCTGGGAGCGCCCGCGCGGCGAGCGGCGGTCCTTGAGCCGCGAGGCGGCCCAGTCGTCGCGGGCGACCTTGAGGAGGTCGTCGTTGACCGGGGCACCCTCCTTGACGAAGCCGGCGGCGGCGTCGACGTCGGAGGAGGCGAAGAGGTCGAGCAGACGACGCCCGACCATCACGTGCTGGAACAGCGGCACCGGGCGCTTCTCCTCCACGATGGTCGTCGTCTCGCCGCGCACGGTCTCGAGCCACTCGCCGAACTCCTCGGCGTTCGAGACGGTCGCGGACAGCGAGACCAGCGCCACCGACTCGGGCAGGTGGATGATGACCTCCTCCCAGACCGCGCCGCGGGAGCGGTCGGCGAGGTAGTGCACCTCGTCCATCACCACGAAGCCCAGGCCCATCAGGGTCGAGGAGCTCGCGTAGAGCATGTTGCGCAGCACCTCGGTGGTCATCACCACGACCGGTGCCTCGCCGTTGACGGTGTTGTCACCGGTCAGCAGGCCCACCTGGTCGGCGCCGTAGCGGTCGACCAGGTCGTGGTACTTCTGGTTCGACAGCGCCTTGATCGGGGTGGTGTAGAACGCCTTGCGCCCCGTGGCCAGAGCCAGGTGGATGGCGAACTCCCCCACGATCGTCTTGCCCGAGCCGGTCGGGGCGGCCACCAGCACGCCGCGCCCCTCCTCGATCTCGCGGCAGGCCTGCACCTGGAACTCGTCGAGGGGGAAGGAGTAGAGGTCCCGGAAGTCCTTGAGCACCGGGTGCTCGCGGGTACGCCGGAACTGCGCGTACCGCTCCGACGGGGACAGCTCGTCGGTCGTCATGGCCCCCAACCTACGTGAGGCCGCGAACCCGACCGTCAGCCCGCCCCGTCAGCCCAGCACGTGCAGCGCGGCCGGCACGGCCTCGATCTCCAGCGGCAGCGCACCGAAGCGCTCGCCGTCGGCGTACGCCACGATCCCGGGCGCGCTGACCCGCACCCGGCGCACCCGGTGGTGCTCGTAGGCGGGGTGGGAGGCGACGGTGCCGGAGAACAACCGGGGATAGGTGCGCACCAGTGCCGGCTTGCTCATCGGCCGGATCACCACCACGTCCAGCAGCCCGTCGTCGAGCAGGGCGCCCTCGGTGATGCGCAGGCCCCCGCCGAAGGAGGGCCCGTTGCCGACCGAGACCATCATCGCCTCGAGCTCGACCGTGGTGCCGTCGAGCTCGAGCACGTACGGCAGCGGGGTGAAGGTGCGCAGCTCGGAGACCGTGGCCAGGTTGTAGCGCATCTGGCCGCGGGGCCAGGTCATCGTGTTGGCCCGCTCGTTGACCACCGCGTCGAAGCCGGCGCACAGCACCGTGACGAACCAGCGCGAGCCGCTGCGGGCCAGGTCGACCGGGTGGCTGCGCCCGCCCAGGACCGCCGCTGCGACGCGGTCGGCGGCCTGCGCGGGGTCGCGTCGGGGCAGGTCGAGGTAGCGGGCGACGTCGTTGCCGGTGCCGGCGGGCACCAGTCCCAGCGGGGTGCGGGTGCCGGCGAGCACCTGCGTGGCCAGGTGCACCAGCCCGTCGCCACCGACGACGACGAGCGCCTCGACCCCGGCGGCCACCGCCTCGGCCGCCAGGTCGGCGGCCTCCGCTGCGTCGCGGCCCTGCAGGTCGCGCACCGACAGCCCGGCGGCCCGCAGCCGCGGCAGCGCGGCGGCCCGGGCCCGGGCGCCACGTCCCCGGCCCGCGGTGGGGTTGGTCAGCAGCGCGACCTCGCGCATGCTCAGCCGCGTCCGGGGCCGGCGTCGCGGCCGATGCGCAGCAGCACCGAGTAGTGCTCCGGCGAGGCGCCGACGGCCTTGGCGAGGCGGCTGAGCGCGTCGAGGGCCAGGTCGGCGTCGACGGCGGTGCCGGGCACCGCCAGGGTCAGCGGTGAGACCTCGTCGGCCAGCAGCAGCACCTGGCCGTGGCGCCAGGCGAGGTGGGCCCGGGAGCGGGACTGGTCGTCGAGGACCGGGCGCGGGTAGGCCTCGTCCACGGCCAGCAGGTCGCAGGGGTGCTGCTCCTGCTCCCCGTCGCCCGCCAGCAGGCCGCTGACCCGGTGACCGGTGCGCAGCCCGGACCCCGCGCTCCAGGTGACGTCGTGCTCGCCGAGCCACTCGGGCAGGTCGAAGGGGTCGACCTCGCTCAGCGCGCCGGGCGCGTGGTCGGGGGCGCTCACAGGGGCGAGGCCTCGTCGGGCGAGAGCCCGGCGTTGATCTTGCGCTTGGCACGACGGCGGTCGTTGAAGCGGGCGATGATCTCGGCGACGAAGAACAGCAGCACCATCGGCACCGCCATGAAGGTCATGGTGAAGGGGTCGGCCGAGGGCGTCGCGACGGCGGCGAAGATGAAGATGCCGATGACCACCCAGGGCCGGTGCTTGCCGAGGCTGGCGCCGGAGACGACGCCGGCGAGGTTGAGCAGCACCACGAAGACCGGGATCTCGAAGGCGATGCCGAAGACCAGCAGGGTGCGGGTGAAGAACTGCAGGTACTCCGAGAACTCGACGATGTTGACGATGCCCTCGGGGTTGAAGCCGATCAGGATCTCCAGGCCCTTGGGCAGCGTGAGGTAGCCGAGCATGATGCCGCCGAGGAACAGCGGCCCGGCGATGGCGGCGAAGACCCGCGTCCACTTGCGCTCGTGGGGGTGCAGGCCCGGCAGGATGAACGCCCAGATCTGGTAGAGCCACACGGGGCTGGTGGCCACCAGCGCGGCGAAGCCGCAGAGCTTGAGGTAGAGCAGCAGACCGCCGCCCGCGCCGCTGGTCGAGGGGAAGGTGACCTCGTCACCGAGCTTCTCCCGGGCGCTGTTGTAGGGCCCGAGCACCAGGTCGAAGAGCTGGTCGAAGAAGAACAGCGCGACCGCGACGGCCAGGACCAGGGTCAGGGCGACCTTGAGGACCCTGGCCCGCAGCTCGCGCAGGTGGTCCGACAGCGCCATCCGCCCGTCGGCTCCGACAGGGTGCATCGGCTTGCCGATGAAGAGCTTGGCGATCCCGGAGATGGTCGACACGAGGGCAGGGGCGTATCAGGCGGCGGCGCTGGGTGGGTCCGGCTGCTCAGCCGTGGTGCTTGTCGGCGGAGGGCGAGGTGCTGCCCTCGGGCGCGGCCTCGGTGGTGCGGGCCGGCGGCAGCTCGGTGGGCGTGGGGTCCGGGGTCACCGTGGCCTGCGCGTCCTTGGCGTCGTCGTCCTTGTCGTCGTCGCGCAGACCCTTGGTCTCGGACTTGAAGATGCGCAGCGCCTGACCCGTGCCACGGGCGAGCTCAGGCAGCTTGGCGGCACCGAACACGATGATGACGATGGCCAGGATGACCAGCCACTCAGCACCCTGGGGCATTCCGATCATGGGGGTCATGGAGCTTCACTACCTTCTGTTGTCTGGGCATCGCACGCGGACGGCTCGGCCGGCGGGCGCGAACGTCTTCATGCTACGTGAGTTGTTCGTAGAGACCGAGCGTCCGGGTTGCCTCGGCGAGGAACGAGTCGGTGAACTCTTCGGGGCGCACCAGGCGGGCGTGCGGGGCCAGGCGCAGCAGCAGCCGGGTCAGCCAGCGCTCGTCGGCGACCAGGAGGTCGACCTCCCAGGCGGCGTCGGGCCCCTCCCCCAGGGCGCGGACCTCCTCGACGGGGTAGTAGTCGACGACCCAGCGCGCCGGGGCGGCGAGCCGCAGCGTGGCCACCGTGGTGCTGCTCGAGCGCGCGAAGAGCCCCTCGGACAGGTCCCGCGGCGGCTCGGGGTCGGTGGTGGTCGCGGAGTCGAGGACCTCGGCGGAGCTGATCCGGTCGAGGCGGAACAGCCGCGGCGCCTCGGCGCTGTGGCAGTAGGCGTCGAGGTAGCTCCAGCCCTGGCCGGTCACGACGCCCCGCGGGTCCACCACGCGCTCGGACTCCTCGTCGCGCGCGGGCACGAAGTAGGTCAGGCGCACCTGCCGGCCGGCCGTGGTGGCCTCCTGCAGGCGCCGGGCCAGCAGGGCGGTGTCGACGTCGGCACCGTCGCGGCCCGGGTCGATGCGCGCCGAGACCGCCTCGGCGGCGGCCGCCTCGAGCTTGGCCAGGGCCCGGTCGACGACCTGGCGGGTGTCGGGGCTGGCCCCGTTGCGCAGCGCGCGCAGCGCCACCACGACGGCGCTGGCCTCCGTGGGGGTCAGCCGCATGGGGCGGGAGAGGTAGTCGGCGTTGGAGATGCGGATGACCCCGTCGCCGCCCGGGTCCTCGAGCGCGTCGAGGTCGACGTCGATCAGGTCGTCGGGGTAGCCGCCCGGCAGCCCGCACATGAGCAGGACCTTGAGGTCCTTGAGCAGCTGCTGGGGGCTGACCCCCAGGGCCGTGGCGGCCTCGTCGAGCCGCACCGACTCGCGGGCGTGCAGGTAGGGGACCAGGGTCAGCAGGCGCGCGACCTGGTCCTTGGCGCCCGAGGCCGGGGGCCGGGCGGTGGGCTCGCTCACGACGCCTCCCCCGCGCGTGCCTCGAGGGTCGTGCGCAGCCGCGAGACGACCTCGGCGCGCAGGCTCGTGGGCTCCTCGACGACCACGGCGCTGCCGTGGCCCAGCACCTCGTCGGCCAGGCCCAGCGCGCTGCGGGTCAGCACCACGCGGTCCCAGGTGGTGGCGTCGTCGGGCCCCACGACGTCGGTCTCGATGCTCTCCGCGCCGCGGCGCAGCAGGTGGCCGGCGCCGCGGCGCACCAGCAGCACCGCCTGCTCGGGCGCCGGGGTGGGTGCCAGGCGGCGGGTCAGGGCCTGCAGGTCGGTGCCCGGCGGCACGTCGTACGCCGCCGCCGGACCGGTGCGCCGGGCCTGGCCCTGCACGCGCGAGAGCCGGAAGACCCGCTCCTCGCCCCGGTCGGTGTCGAGACCCACGACGTACCAGCGCCCGGCGTGGCGCGCCACGCCCCACGGCTGCAGGTGCCGGGTGGTGACCTCGGTGGAGGAGGCGGTGCGGTAGTCGAACTCGACCGCGCACCGCTCCTGGGTGGCCTCCCAGAAGACGTCGAAGGAGGGCTCGTCGGCGCTGAGCCGGGGCTCGACGATGTCGAGGGCGCTCACGTCGACCTCGACACCGGCCGCGGTCAGCTTGCGCACGGCGTCGGTGGTGGCCTCGGCCAGCCGGGCGTGCTGCCAGACCCGGGTCGCCAGGCCGATCACGGCGGCCTCGTCGGCCTCGAGCTCGATCGCGGGCAGCCCCAGCTGCTCGGGCTGGATGCGGTAGCCGGGCTCGTCGTCGAAGTAGGCGTCCATGTGGCCCACCTCGATCGGGACGCCGAGGCTGCGCAGCTCCTCCTTGTCGCGCTCGAACATCTTCTCGAACGCCTCGTCGGTGGAGCCCGGGTAGAGGATCGAGCGGATCCGCTGCTTGGGCACGAAGTGCCGCTGCACGAGCAGCATGATGAGCAGGTTCATCAACCGTTCGCTCTTGCGGACCGCCGCCATGCCACCCCTCCTCGTGCTCTCGTCCGTGCCTGCTGGGTCCCCGACCTGCTACTGCGCGGCGGGGCTCTCGGTGTCGCCGGGCGCGCTGGGCTCCTCGGAGACCGCCGGGCTGGGAGCCTGGGGCTCCTCCTCGCCGAGCTCGGCCTCGGCCTCCTCCTGCGCGGCCTGCTCGGCCTCGTCGGCCGCGGCCGGACGGGGTGCCACGCCGAGGATGTCGACCAGGAAGTAGATCGTGTCGGTGCCCTTGATCTTGGCCGACTCGTTGCCCTCAGCGCCGTAGCCCAGCTCGGGCGGGATGGCCAGCCACACGCGGCTGCCGACGGTCTGGCCCGACAGCCCCTGGATCCAGCCGTCGACGAAGCCGCCCTGGCCCAGGACGCCCACGATGGGGGTGTCGCCGAAGCTGGTGTCGAAGGGCTTGGGCTTGGCGTAGACCGAGCCGAGGTAGTCGACCATCACCGAGTCGCCCTTGCGCACCACGGGCCCGCCGCCCTCGACGACGGTCTCGACCTGCAGCTCACCGGTGGGCTTGGGGATGCCCTTGAAGAGCATCGACTCGGGCAGGCCGTCGTCGCCGAGGACCAGGTCGGGGGCGATGCCCTCGCCCTCCTCGGCGTAGGGCACGTCGACCGGGGTCGGACCCATCACGTCCATGACCAGCAGCAGCGGGTCCTTGTTGTTGATGTTGAGCGCGGCGTTGCCGACCTCGCCGAACAGCTCGGAGGACTCGAAGCCCACCGCGACGCGGTCGCCGACGCTGCGACCCGACAGCGCCTCGGAGAAGACCTCGGGCAGCTCCCCCGAGCCCAGGTCGAGCACCTCGGGCGCGGCGTCGGCGTAGGTGCTGAGGGCGGTCGACTCGTCGAAGCCGTTGCTGAGCAGGTACTGCACCAGCACCGGCGAGTCGTCCTCGAGCTCGACGCCGTCGCCCTCCTCGAGGACCTCGACCTCGATGTCACCGGTCGCGTCGACGTCCTCGGTCCACTCGACCTGGGGCTCCTCCCCGACCTCGCCGGTGACCTCCACCGAGGAGACCACGCTGCGCACGTCGTCGGAACCGTCCGACCCGCAGGCCGCCAGGGCCGGGATCAGCAGGGCAGGTACGAGGAGGGCCGTGGGCCGTCCGGGGCGTCGCAACACCGGCAACATCCTTCACATCACGAGACTCGGAGGTGGTCACCTGCGCCTGCGCCGGTGACCCCGAGCACCTTATCGGCCCGGCCCAGGCACCCCTCCCCTGGCCCGCCGGGGCGGCGTCGGGCTACATGCCCTCGATCAGGCGCTGGACCCGGTCGTCGTAGGCCTTGAACGGGTCCTTGCACAGCACGGTGCGCTGGGCCTGGTCGTTGAGCTTGAGGTGCACCCAGTCGACGGTGAAGTCGCGGCGCCGCTCCTGGGCGCGGCGGATGAACTCGCCGCGCAGCCGCGCGCGGGTGGTCTGCGGGGGCACCGACTTGGCCTCGAAGACCTTCAGGTCGGTGGTCACGCGCGCGACCTGGCCGCGCTTCTCGAGCAGGTAGTAGAGACCGCGGCCGCGGTGGATGTCGTGGTAGGCCAGGTCGAGCTGGGCGACGCGGGCGTGACCCAGCGGCAGGCCGTGCTTGGCGCGGTAGGCCTCGATCAGCTTCCACTTGATGACCCAGTCGATCTCGCGGTCCACCAGGCCGAGGTCGTCGGACTCGACGGCCTTGATGGTGCGCTCCCACAGGTCGAGGGCCTGCTCGATGACCGGGGTGCTGATCTGGCGCCGGTCGACGAAGTCGCGGGCCTTGGCGAGGTACTCGCCCTGGATCTCCAGGGCGCTGGCCTCCCGGCCGTTGGCCAGGCGCACCTTGCGCCGACCGGTGGTGTCGTGGGCGATCTCGCGGATGGCGCGGATCGGGTTCTCCATCGTGAGGTCGCGCATCACCACGCCCTCCTCGATCATCCGCAGCACCAGGTCGCAGCTGGCGACCTTGAGCATCGTGGTGGTCTCCGACATGTTGGAGTCACCCACGATGACGTGCAGGCGCCGGTACTTCTCGGCGTCGGCGTGCGGCTCGTCGCGGGTGTTGATGATCGGTCGCGACCGGGTGGTGGCGCTGCTGACGCCCTCCCAGATGTGCTCGGCGCGCTGCGAGACCGAGTACGACGCGCCCCGCGGGGTCTGGGTCACCTTGCCGGCCCCCACGATGATCTGGCGGGTGACCAGGAACGGGATCAGGATGTCGGCCAGCCGCGAGAACTCGCCGGCCCGGCCGACCAGGTAGTTCTCGTGGCACCCGTAGGAGTTGCCGGCGGAGTCGGTGTTGTTCTTGAACAGGTAGATCTCGCCGGCGATGCCCTCGTCGTGCAGGCGCTGCTCGGCGTCGAGGAGCAGCCCCTCGAGGACCCGCTCACCTGCCTTGTCGTGGGTGACCAGCTCGGTGATGTCGTCGCACTCGGGCGTCGCGTACTCCGGGTGGCTGCCGACGTCGAGGTAGAGCCGGGCCCCGTTGCGCAGGAACACGTTGCTGCTGCGGCCCCAGCTGACGACCTTGCGGAACAGGTAGCGCGCCACCTCGTCGGGGCTGAGCCGTCGCTGCCCCTTGAACGTGCACGTGACGCCGTACTCGTTCTCGATCCCGAAGATCCGACGGTCCATGTGTGAACACTACGACCACCGTGGTCGTCGTGGGGGGACCTCCGGGACTCAGGGGGCGACGGGCGGCTCGTCCCCGTCCTCCGGTGCCTGCGCGGCCGGGGCGGTCGGGGCGGTCGGGGCAGCAGGGGCGGCCGGGCGGGCGAGCACCGTCTGGATCCGCGCGGGGCTCAGCCGGCTGAACTTGCGGGGCTGGGTGCGGGTGCGGTCGAGCACCGCGACCTCGAGGTCCTCGGCCGCGATGGAGCGGTCCTCGGTCTCGTTGTGGCCCAGGGCCGCCACCGCCAGCGCCAGGGCGCTGTCGAGGTCGGCGTCGGGACGGTAGTGCTGCTGGAGGTAGCCCGCCACCGACTCGGCCGCGCCGCCCATGACGGCGTACTGGTGCTCGTCGGCGACCTGGCCGTCGTAGGTCAGCCGGTAGAGCTGGTCCTCGGCGCTGCTGCGGCCGATCTCGGCGACGAAGAGCTCGACCTCGTAGGGCTTCTCCCCGCCGCTGGAGAAGATGGTGCCGAGCGTCTGGGCGTAGGCGTTGGCCAGGCCGCGCCCGGTGACGTCGCGCCGGTCGTAGGCGTAGCCGCGCATGTCGGCGAGCCGGACGCCTGCGATGCGCAGGTTCTCGAACTCGTTGTAGCGGCCCACGGCAGCGAAGGCGATGCGGTCGTAGATCTCGGAGACCTTGTGCAGGGCCTGCGAGGGGTTCTCGGAGGCGAAGAGGATGCCGTCGGCGTACTGGACCGCGACGACCGAGCGGCCACGGGCGATGCCCTTGCGCGCGAAGTCGGCCCGGTCCTTCATCAGCTGCTCGGGCGAGACGTAGAAGGGAGCGCTCATCGGCTCAGGCACCTCCGGTCAGCGGGGCGTGGGGTCCGTCGGGCCGGCCCATCCGGCCGGCGATGACGCGTTCGGAGACCTCCGCGACGCGCTCCTCCTCGACCGTGCGACCGCCCTCGGCGGTGATCAGGTGCACCATCGGGAAGATCCGCCGCGCCACGTCGGGGCCACCGGTGGCGGAGTCGTCGTCGGCGGCGTCGTAGAGCGCCTGGATCGCCAGGGTCACCACGTCGTCCTCGTCGAGGTCGGGGCGGTAGAGCTTCTTCAGGGCGCCGCGCGCGAAGAGCGAGCCGGAGCCCACGGCGTGGTATCCGGTCTCCTCGTAGCGCCCGCCGGTGACGTCGTAGCTGAAGATGCGACCGGCCGCGACGTCGACGTCGTAGCCGACGAAGAGCGGCACCACGGCCAGGCCCTGCATGGCCATCCCCAGGTTGCCGCGGATGAGCGCCGAGAGCCGGTTGGCCTTGCCGTCCATGGACAGCCGGGCACCCTCGATCTTCTCGTAGTGCTCCAGCTCGGTCTGGAACAGCCGCACCAGCTCGACGGCCAGGCCCGCGGTGCCGGCGATGCCGGCGGCGGAGTACTCGTCGGTGGCGAAGACCTTCTCGATGTCGCGCGAGGCGATGATGTTGCCCATCGTGGCCCGGCGGTCACCGGCCAGCAGCACGCCGCCGGGGTACGTCGCGGCCACGATCGTGGTGCCGTGCGGGGCCAGCTCACCGGCCTGGCCGGGCGGCAGCGAGCGGCGCCCGGGCAGCAGCTCGGGCGACTGGGAGGCCAGGAAGTCGGCGAAGGACGAGGTGCCGGGCTGCAGGTAGGCGGCCGGCAGACGGGGGTCCCCCACGCTCACTGGCCGCCCTTCTGGATGAAGGACTTCACGAAGTCCTCGGCGTTGGACTCGAGCACGTCGTCGATCTCGTCGAGGATGTCATCGATGTCGTTGTCGAGCGCCTCCTTGCGCTCGGCGACATCGGTCTCCGGGGCGGTCTCGACCGTCTCCTCGGTCTCCGTCGACTTGCGCGGTTGCTTCTGCTCCTGGGCCATGCTCCGACCCTAGCCGAGCGTGCCGACTCCGCACGCGGGTCCTCGCCGTGCGACACGCCGCGACGGGTCAGCGGGTCAGCGCGGTGAAGAGCTCCTCGGCGCTGGTGCAGCGGTCCATGAGCTCGCCGACGTGGGCCCGGCTGCCGCGCAGCGGGTCGATCGTCGGCACCCGCTGCAGCGACTCGCGCCCGGGCAGGTCGAAGATCACGGAGTCCCACGAGGCAGCGGCCACCGCGTCGGGGAACTTCTCCAGGCAGCGGCCGCGGAAGTAGGCCCGGGTGTCGGTCGGGGGGTCGTGCATGGCGTCCTCGACCGAGGCGTCGTCGAGCAGCCGCTCGATGCGCCCGGCGCCGACGAGGCGCTGGTAGAGGCCCTTCTCGGGGCGGATGTCGCTGTACTGGTAGTCGATCAGCTGGAGCTTGGCGTCGTCCCAGGCCAGACCGTCGCGGTCGCGGTACTGCTCGAGGAGCTTGAGCTTGGCGACCCAGTCGAGCTCGCCGGCCAGCGACATCGGGTCGCGCTCGAGCCGGTCGAGCACCGACTCCCAGCGGGCCAGGACGTCGAGGGTCTGGGCGTCCGCGTCGGCGCCGAGGCGGTCCTCGACGTACTTGCGGGCCAGGTCGAGGTACTCCAGCTGCAGCTGGACGGCCGTCAGACGGCGTCCGTCGCGCAGGGTGAGCAGGTGGCCCAGGCCCGGGTCGTGGGAGACGGCCCGCAGCGCGGCCACCGGACCCTCGACGCTCAGGTCGGGGCCGATGAAGCGGTCCTCGATCATCGCCAGCACCAGCGCGGTGGTGCCGACCTTGAGGTACGTCGATACCTCCGCCAGGTTGGCGTCGCCGATGATGACGTGCAGGCGCCGGTACTTCTCGGGGTCGGCGTGCGGCTCGTCGCGGGTGTTGATGATCGGGCGCTTGAGCGTCGTCTCCAGGCCGACCTCGACCTCGAAGAAGTCGGCGCGCTGGCTGATCTGGTAGCCGTGCTCGCGCCCGTCGGCCCCGATGCCCACCCGGCCGGCCCCGCAGACGACCTGGCGGCTGACGAAGAACGGGGTCAGGTGGTGCACGATGTCGGCGAACGGGGTGGAGCGGCGCATCAGGTAGTTCTCGTGGGCGCCGTAGGAGGCGCCCTTGCCGTCGGTGTTGTTCTTGTAGAGCACGATCGGCCCGCCCCCGGGCAGCTGGCCGGCACGACGGGCCGCGTCGAGCATCACCTGCTCGCCCGCCTTGTCCCAGCGCACCACGTCGAGCGGGGTGGTGACCTCGGGGGTGGCGAACTCGGGGTGCGCGTGGTCGACGTAGAGCCGCGCGCCGTTGGTGAGGATGACGTTGGCCAGGCCGAGGTCCTCGTCGGTGAGCTGCGAGAGGTCGGCCACCTGGCGCGCCATGTCGAAGCCGCGCGCGTCGCGCAGCGGCGTCTCCTCCTCGAAGTCCCAGCGGGCCCGCCGGGCCCGGACCGTGGCGCTGGCGTAGGCGTTGACGACCTGCGACGAGGCCACCATCGGGTTCGCGTTGGGCTGTCCGGGCACGGAGATGCCGTACTCGACCTCGGTGCCCATCACCCGTCTCACACTCATGCCACGAGCCTACGCGGCGACGCCCCGCCGTACGCTCGCCGCATGAGCCTGTGGGAGGAGCGCGTCCTGCCGCGCCTGGTCGACCGCGCGCTGTCGACCGGGCCGGTGCAGCAGCTGCGGGCCGCCACCTGCACCGGCCTGCACGGCCGGGTGCTCGAGATCGGCTTCGGGTCCGGGCTGAACCTGCCGCACCTGCCTGCGGCGGTCACCTCGCTGGAGGCCGTCGAGCCCTCCGACCTCGCCTGGGGCCTCTCGCAGCAGCGCCGCGACGAGGCGGGCGTCCCGGTGCGCCGGGTGGGTCTCGACGGCCAGCGCCTCGACGCACCCGACGCGGCGTACGACGCCGTGCTGTGCACCTTCAGCCTGTGCACGATCCCCGACGCCGAGCTGGCCGTGCGCGAGGTGCACCGGGTGCTGCGCCCCGGTGGCCGCCTGCACCTGCTCGAGCACGGCCGCTCCCCCGACGAGCGGGTGCGCGCCTGGCAGCACCGCCTCGAGCCCCTCCAGCGCCGGGTCGCGGGCGGGTGCCACCTGACCCGGGACCCGCTCCGGCTGGTGGCCAGCGCCGGCCTGCACCTCGAGGAGCGCGAGGAGCGCTACCTCCCCGGCCCGGCCCTGGCCCGCCCGTGGGGCTACGGCTACCGCGCCGTGGCCACCCGCCCCGCCTGACCGGCCTCGGCCGACCAGTCACTTCCGCACCACCGAGCAGTCACTTTCGCACCGAACCGGGTGCACAAGTGACTGGTCGATGGTGAAAAAGTGACTGCTCGTGGTCGCGGCTCAGAGGTACTGGCCGGTGTTGGCGACGGTGTCGATGGAACGACCGGGCTCGGTGCCCTGCTTGCCGGTGATCAGGGTGCGGATGAAGACGATCCGCTCGCCCTTCTTGCCCGAGATCCGCGCCCAGTCGTCGGGGTTGGTGGTGTTGGGCAGGTCCTCGTTCTCCTTGAACTCGTCGACGCAGGCCTGCAGCAGGTGGCTGACGCGCAGGCCGCGCTGCTCGTGGTCGAGGAGGTCCTTGATCGCCATCTTCTTGGCCCGGTCGACGATGTTCTGCAGCATCGCGCCGGAGTTGAAGTCCTTGAAGTAGAGGACCTCCTTGTCGCCGTTGGCGTAGGTCACCTCGAGGAAGCGGTTCTCCTCGGTCTCGGCGTACATGCGCTCGACCGTGGCCCGGATCATGGCGTCGACGCAGGCCTGGCGGTCGCCGCCGAACTCGCTGACGTCGTCGCTGTGCAGCGGCAGGCTGGCGGTGAGGTACTTGCTGATGATGTCGCGCGCCGACTCGGCGTCCGGGCGCTCGATCTTGATCTTCACGTCGAGCCGACCGGGGCGCAGGATCGCCGGGTCGATCATGTCCTCGCGGTTGGAGGCACCGATGACCAGCACGTTCTCGAGCAGCTCGACGCCGTCGATCTCGCTCAGCAGCTGCGGGACGATGGTGTTCTCGACGTCGGAGGACACCCCGCTGCCGCGGGTGCGGAACAGCGAGTCCATCTCGTCGAAGAACACGATGACCGGGGTGCCGCTGCTGGCCTTCTCCCGCGCCCGCTGGAAGACCAGGCGGATGTGGCGCTCGGTCTCACCGACGTACTTGTTGAGCAGCTCGGGGCCCTTGATGTTGAGGAAGTACGACTTGCCCTCGGCACCGGTCTTGGCGGCCACCTTCTTGGCCAGCGAGTTGGCCACGGCCTTGGCGATCAGCGTCTTGCCGCAGCCCGGGGGGCCGTAGAGCAGCACGCCCTTGGGCGGCTTGAGCTCGTGCTCCTTGAACAGCTCGGGGTAGAGGTAGGGCAGCTCGACCGCGTCCTGGATCGCCTCGATCTGGCCGGTGAGGCCGCCGATCGACTCGTAGGCGATGTCGGGGACCTCCTCGAGCACGAGCTCCTCGACCTCGGACTTCGGGACCTTCTCGTAGACGTAGCCCGCACGGCTGTCGAGCAGCAGCGAGTCGCCGGCGCGGATCGTGTCGCCGCGCAGCGGCTCGGCGAGGCGCACCACGCGCTCCTCGTCGGCGTTGGCGATGATCAGGGCCCGCTCGCCGTCGGCGAGCAGCTCCTTGAACATCACGACCTCGCCGACCTGCTCGAAGTCGAGGGCCGCGACGACGTTCATCGCCTCGTTGAGCATGACCTCCTGGCCGCGGGTCAGGGCGTCGAGGTCGACGCCCGGGCTCACCGTGACGCGCAGCTTGCGCCCGCCGGTGAAGACGTCGACCGAGTCGTCGTCGTTGCGGGCCAGGAAGGTGCCGAAGCCTGCCGGCGGCTGGGCCAGCCGGTCGACCTCCTCCTTGAGCTTGGTGATCTGGTCGCGGGCCTCGCGCAGCGTCTGGGCCAGCCGCTCGTTCTGCGAGGTGACGGCGGCCAGCGAGCGCTGGGCGTCGCTGAGGCGCATCTCCAGGCCCCGGGACGACCCGGGGCTCTCGCCGAGACGGCGGCGCAGGTCGGAGACCTCGGCCTCCAGGAAGCGCACCTGGTCCAGCAGCTCTTCCGGGCTGCGACCGGACGGGCGGGAACGACCCGTGCTCGAGTTGCCATCGGACGTCGACATCAGCGCACCTCCTGTGTGGAACTCGACCCTACCCGCGACGCTGCGTCAGGGAAGAGGCTCGCCGGGAGGCGGCGCAGATTTGCCGGACCGGGCCGCGGGGGCCCGGCCGGTGTCTCAGTCCTCGGGCGCGGGCTCCACCGGCAGCCCCGGCGGACGCGGGCCGGAGTAGTCGGGCCCGTAGGCGCCGGGAGCCGGGCGACGGGTCTTGCGCAGCGGCTTCTGGCCGGGGGCCAGGCGGCGGGCGGTGACCAGGAAGGCGGTGTGGCCGATCATCTTGTGGCCCGGACGCACCGCGAGGCCCTCGACGTGCCAGTCGCGCACCAGGCTCTCCCACGGCTGCGGCTCGGTGAAGCCGCCGTGGGCGCGCACCGTCTCCACGAAGCGGGAGAGCTGGGTGGTGGTGGCCACGTAGGCGCACACGATCCCGCCGGGCACCAGGGCGCCGGCCGCGGCGTCGAGGCACTCCCAGGGGGCGAGCATGTCGAGGATGATGCGGTCGCAGCGCTCGCCCGAGGCCGGCAGCGCCTCGGCGAGGTCGCCCAGGGTGAGCTCCCAGGCGGGGTGGGTCTGGTCGGCCGGGGCGCCGAAGAACTGGTTGACGTTGCGGCGGGCGACGTCGGCGAACTCCTCGCGGCGCTCGAACGACGACACCCGGCCCCAGGGGCCCACCGCGCGCAGCAGCGAGCAGGTCAGGGCGCCGGAGCCGACGCCGGCCTCGACGACGCGCGCACCGGGGAAGATGTCGGCCATCGCGACGATCTGGGCGGCGTCCTTGGGGTAGACGACCGCGGCGCCGCGCGGCATCGAGACCACGAACTCCGAGAGCAGCGGACGGAAGACCAGGTACTCCCCGCCGGCCGAGCTGGCCAGCGTGAAGCCCTCCTCGCGCCCGATCAGGTCGTCGTGCTCGAGGTGGCCCTTGTTGGAGAAGAAGCGCTTGCCGGCGACCAGCTCGAAGTTGTGCTTGCGGCCCTTGCTGTCGGTCAGGCGCACCCACTCCCCCTCGCGCAGCGGGCCGCGGTGCACCCCCGACCAGGCCTCCGCCGGCACGTCCGGGTACGCCGCACCCGTCTGCTGCTCCGCCCCGGCCGGCTGGTCGGCGTCGGTCGTCGGGGCGTCGTCCACGGTCGGGTTCTGCTGCTCAGGCACGGCCGAACCCTAGGCCGCGGCCCCGGCTCAGCGCGATTCGCGAAAGGCCCGGTCGACGTCGTCGGTGGCCAGCACCCCGTAGACCGAGCCGTCGGGCTGGACCAGGAGGTACTCGGCGGCCGGGGTGGCGGTGATGGCGCGCACCAGCTCCTCACCGCTGATCCCCACCGGCAGGCGCAGGCCCGCCTCGAGGCTGCGGGCCACGCTGGAGGTCGGCACCCACGGCCGCCGCTCCAGCGGGGTGGCCAGCAGCGCCGCCTCGCTGACGAGGCCGACGGGCTCGCCCGTGGGTCCCTCGGTGACGATGCCGCCGGCCTGGGCGTCGTTGGCGCGGCGCACCGCCTCGGCGAGCGGCAGCTCGGCCGGCACGCTGAGGGTGCGCCGGGCGAGGTCGCGCGCGACCAGGGACGGCAGCCGCGCCCGCAGCCGGGCCGAGGTCATCGCGGCGCTGGCGCCGCTCCACAGGAACATCGCGATGACCAGGACGAGCACGAAGTCGAGCAGGTCGGGCGGGTCGCCGGTGACCTGCTCCTGCACCAGCGGCCAGACGAGCACGGCGACGGCCGTCGCCCGCCCGCCCCAGCCGGCGACCAGGGTGCCGCGGTGGGGGTTGCCCGTGGCGCCCCACACGACCGACTTCAGGACCCGGCCGCCGTCGAGCGGCAGGCCCGGCACCAGGTTGAGCACCCCGACCAGCAGGTTCGCCACGACCAGGCCCTCGACGGCCAGCAGCAGCAGGCCCTCCGGGGTGACCGGGCGCAGCGCGAGCGCGACCAGCCCGACCGCGATGGAGGTGAGCGGGCCGACGACCGCGATCGCGAACTCCTCGCGCGGGCGGCGCGCCTCCCCCTCGATCGCGGTCATCCCGCCGAGGAAGTGCAGCGTGATCGAGGAGATGGTGAAGCCGAAGCGCCGGGCCACGACCGCGTGGGAGGCCTCGTGCAGCAGCACGGAGCCGTAGAGCAGCACCGCGAACGCCGCGCCGGCGACGTACTTCAGCGCACCGAGGCCCGGCTGGACCTGGTCGACCACCGGTGCGACCAGCACCGCGATGAGCCCCGCGACCAGGAACCAGGAGGTCGAGACGAGCACGTCGCTGCCGGCGATGGTGCCGACCTTGAGGGTTCCCGGCGGACGTGGCGACGAGCCGGGCTCGGACGGGCTCGAGGACATTACTCGAGGCTATCCGACCCCCGTGCGACGCCTCCTGCGCGCCCTGTCGGAGGCGGCGCCTAGGGTCGCGCCATGAGCCAGACGTCCCCCGGGCCCGCCCCCTCGCCGGTCCCGTCGCCGGCCGAGCGGGTCTCGACGCCCGTCGACGGCGTCGAGGTCGTCGGGGCCCTCTCGCCCAGCCGGGCCGGCGACTTCGTGACCTGTCCGCTGCTCTACCGCTTCCGCACCGTCGACCGTCTCCCCGAGCCGCCGTCGGCCGACGCGACGCGCGGCACCCTGGTCCACAAGGTGCTCGAGGACCTCTTCGACCTGCCGGCCGCCGAGCGGACCCCGCAGCGTGCCGCCGCGATGCTCGAGCCCGCCTGGGAGACGCTGGTGGAGGCCGAGCCCGGGCTGGCCGAGCTGTTCGCTCCCCCGGAGCAGGGCGGGCCGCCGCTCGACCTCGCGCACTGGCTGGCCTCGTGCCGCACCGTGCTCGAGCGGTGGTTCACGCTCGAGGACCCCACCCGCCTCGAGCCCGCCGAGCGGGAGCTGTACGTCGAGACGGTGCTCGGGTCGAGGCTGCTGCTGCGCGGCTTCGTCGACCGGCTCGACGTGGCCCCCGACGGGGCCCTGCGCGTCGTCGACTACAAGACAGGTCGCTCCCCCGCGGTCGGCTTCGAGCAGCGGGCGCTGTTCCAGATGAAGTTCTACGCCCTGGTGCTCTGGCGGACCCGGGGCGTGGTGCCGGCGCTGCTGCAGCTGGTCTACCTGGGCAACGGCGAGATCGTGCGCTACCGCCCCGACGAGGACGACCTGCTGGCCACCGAGCGGCGCGTCGAGGCGATCTGGGCGGCCATCAGCACCGCCCGCGAGAGCGGCGAGTGGCTGCCCAACCGGGGGCGGCCGTGCGACTGGTGCGCCCACAAGGCGATCTGCCCCGCCTGGGGCGGCACCCCGCCGCCGCTGCCGGAGCCGGAGCGGGCCCAGGAGAAGACACAGGCAGAGGCGCAGGAGAAGACCCAGGAGAAGACGCAGGGGTCCTGAGCCGGCTCAGAGCTCCTGGCGCTGGGCCCACACCGCGGCCTGGGTGCGGTCGACGACCCCGATGCGCGAGAACGCGGAGGTCAGGTGGGCCTTGACGGTCCGCTCGCTGATCTCGAGCCGGCGCGCGATCTGCTTGTTGGCCAGGCCGTCGCGCACCAGGCGCAGCACCTCGACCTCGCGGGCGGTGAGCTGCGGGCGTGACGTGGCCGACCGGGCCCCGAGCAGCGCCCGGGCGGCCTTGGGGTGGATCGGCGACTCGCCGCGCGCGACGGCGCGGATGCCGGACAGCACGTCGTCGGGGTCGGCGTCCTTGAGCAGGTAGCCCACGGCGCCCGCGTCGAGGGCGTCGATGATGCGCTCGGCGTCGGAGAAGCTGGTAAGCACCAGCACGTCGACCCCCGGCATCTCCGAGCACACGCGCCGGGTGGCGGTGACCCCGTCGACCCCGGGCATCTGCAGGTCCATCAGCACCACGTCGGGCCGGACCTCGCGCACCACCTCGACGGCGCCGTCGCCGTCCCCGGCCTGACCGACGACGCTGATGTCCTGCGTGGAGGCCAGCAGCTGCGCCAGCCCGGCGCGGATCACCGCGTGGTCGTCGACCAGCACGACCCGGATCGGCACCGGGCCGCCCGGCGCGCTCACCGGCGCACCTCGAGCCGCACGGTCGTGCCCTCGCCCGGCGCGGAGCGCACCTCGAGGCGACCGCCGGCGTCGGTCACCAGGCTGCGCAGGCCGGTGAGGCCGAAGTGCTCGGGGCCGCGGCTGCAGTCCTGGTCGAAGCCGATGCCGTCGTCGACGACCTCGAGCAGGCTCCCGTCCCGGTGCCCCCGCACGGTGACGGCGAGGGTGGAGGCCTCGGCGTGCCGCACCGTGTTGCGCACCGCCTCCTGGGTCACCCGCCACAGCATGGTGACCTCGGCCCCCGGCGCGTCCTCGACGTCCTCGACGCTGAGCGAGGCGGTGATCCCGGCCGCGCTGACCGGGGCGAGCAGGTCGGCGATCGCCGAGGCCAGCCCCTTGCCGTGCAGGTCGGGCGGGTGGATCTCGGCCAGCAGCGAGCGCAGCGAGCGCAGGCCGTCGCGCAACGAGTCGCCGGCGCTGGTCAGCCGGGCGCGCGCCTCACCGGGCACCTGGGGGTCGCGCGCCACGGCGGAGAGCGAGAAGGCGGTGCCCGCGAGGTCCTGCACGACGCCGTCGTGCAGGTCACGGGCGATCCGGCGACGCTCGGCGTCGGAGGCCGACATCGCCGCCTCCAGCAGCCGCTCCCGCTCGCGGCCGGCGCGCCGTACCTGCATGGTCAGCAGGCCCAGCATCACCGCCGAGACCAGCGAGAGCAGCACCAGCGGGCCCAGGGTGATCCAGCGGAAGGAGCCGAAGATCTCGCTGCGGCTGGCCTCGAGCCCGTCGAGGGCCCAGTAGGCCACGAAGAGCACCGGCTCCCCGCTCGGCGTCTCGATCCGGGTGTAGATCTTGACCAGCCCCTCCTCGTCGCCGTTGCGGTCGAGGCTGCGGGCGGACGTCGGGTCGGCCAGCTCCGAGCCGGTGCCGCCCTCCTCGAGCACACGGCGCTGGGCGGTGCTGAGGGAGTAGCGCTCGCGGCTGACGACCGGCAGCACCTCCGGGTCGTCCTGGCTGTAGATCAGGGTGCCGTCGGTGGCGAAGAGGTCGACGCTCTCGACGTCGCGCGCCTGGAGCAGGTTCGGCGCCTTGCGGAAGAACTTGTCGTAGGCGCCCGGCTTGCCGGTGACCAGGCCGTTGCCGACGTACGGTTCGGCCGTGGTCTGCGCCAGCAGCTCGCTGACCGACTCGGCCTGGGCCCGCGCGGCGTCGGTGGCCGCGTCGTCGGCGATGACGTTGGTGGCCACGAAGATCGCCCCGACCAGCACCGCGCTCACGGCCACGAACAGGAAGACCGGGCTGCGCACCCAGGTCGTGCGGCTCGAGCCGATCGTGCTCACCCGTTGAAGGTCACGTCGCCGCGACAGACCTCGTCGCTGTCCTTGTTGCCGGCCCGGAAGGTGATCTCGTCGGGACCGCTGAAGTCGAGCATGGAACGGCTGATCCGGAAGGAACGGTCGGCGTCGCGCGCGGTCACGGTGCCCTTGGCCGACACGTCGTCGTTGTGCTTGAGCTTCCAGCGCCACTCGTCGGTGTCGTCGCTGAAGACGGCGGCGATCACGGTGAGGCTGCCGTTCTCCTCCTGCTGCACCTTGAGCTTCCAGGTGCTGCTCGGCGACTCCTTGCAGGGCCCCTCGGCGACGACGTTGGCCTTCTTGGCCTGCGCGGGCGCCGGGGACACCAGGGCAGCCGCCGCGACGGCCACCGCCGCGGGCAGCGCGAGGCGGGCGGCCCACCCGCGGGAGGTGCTGCGCTCGGGGTGGCTCATGGTCGCCTTCAGGGTCTGCGGGCCGCGTCGACGCGGCGCTCGGGTGGGTCGTCACAGGATCGCACGCACAGTGACCGGACGACCAGGGAAACCCGGTTGGAACCTCGGTCCCGGCCGTGCTCGGCACCGCCACCACCCGACCGCTGGGCGGTCGGGCGCCGCTCGTCCAGGGTGGGACGTGGTGGCGCTGTCGAGCACGGCCGGTACGGCGGGTCAGGTGCCCTGGTCCCGTCGTTCCGAGTGGTCCCAGACTGCTCCCGCGGGGGTGCGGGCCGCCATCGTCCGCTGGTACTAGTACCCCCGGCGCCCAGGAGGGCCGGGACCATGGTCAGGGCAGCAGCATGTCGGCCAGGTCCTGCGGCGCCAGGCCCTCCAGGGTGGGGCGCAGCACCCGGCGCGGCCCCTCGAGGACCGGCACGTGGTTCTCGACCACCAGCACGGTGCAGCCGGCGGCCGCGGCGGACTTGGCGCCGGTGTTGGAGTCCTCGATCGCCACGCAGTCGGCCGGGTCCACCCCGAGGGCGGCGGCCGCGGTGAGGTAGGGCTCGGGGTGCGGCTTGCCCATCTCGACCTTGTCGCCGGTGACGATCACCCGGAACGTCTCGGGCGGCAGGTGGGCGAGGATCGGCGCGACGAAGCGCTCGTAGGACATCGTCACCAGCGCGCACGGGATGCCGGCCTCGACGGCCGCCAGCAGCAGCTCGCGCGCGCCGGGCACCCACGGCACCGCCTGCTCGACGCGGGCGACGACCCCGTCGAGGAGCTCCTCGACGATCTGCTCGGGGGTCCGGTCGATGCCCATGTGCTCGCGGATGTAGCGCCCCGAGGCGAGCAGGTCGTTGCCGACCAGGTCGAGGGCCTGGGCGCGGGTCCAGGTGCCGCCGTACCGCTCGGCGAGCGCGAACTCGGTCTCGATCCAGTAGGGCTCGGTGTCGACCAGGGTGCCGTCCATGTCCCACAGCAGGGCTGCGGGCCGGTGGGTCGCACGGTCGGAGCCGGTGCCGGGCACGCTCAGTCCTCCGGGTCGTAGCCGAGGTTGGGCGAGAGCCAGCGCTCGGCCTCGGCGAGGGTCCAGCCCTTGCGCTCGGCGTACGCCTCGACCTGGTCCCGGGCCAGCCTGCCCACGACGAAGTACTGCGACTGGGGGTGGCTGAAGTACCACCCCGACACCGAGGCGCCGGGCCACATCGCCATCGACTCGGTCAGCGAGATGCCGGTGCTGGCCTCGACGTCGAGCAGCTCCCACAGGGTGAGCTTCTCGGTGTGGTCGGGGCAGGCCGGGTAGCCGGGAGCGGGGCGGATGCCCTGGTAGCGCTCGGCGATGAGGTCCTCGTTGCTCAGCCGCTCCTCGGGCTGGTGGCCCCAGAAGTCGGTGCGGACACGCTCGTGCAACCGCTCGGCGAAGGCCTCGGCGAGCCGGTCGGCCAGCGACTCCAGCAGGATCGCGTTGTAGTCGTCGTTGGCGGCCTTGAACGCCTGGACCCGCTCGGGCAGCCCGATGCCGGCGGTGACCGCGAAGGCGCCCACGTGGTCGGCCAGGCCGGTCCCGACCGGCGCGACGAAGTCGCCGAGCGACTTGTTGGGCACGCCGTCGCGGTGCTGGCCCTGCTGGCGCAGGTGGTGCAGGCGGGTGCGCTCGGAGGTGCGCTCGTCGTCGGCGTAGACGATGGTGTCGTCGCCCTCGGCGGCCGCGGGGAAGAACCCGAACACACCGCGGGCGGTGATCCACCTCTCGGCGATGACCCGGTCGAGCATCTCCTGGGCGTCGTCGTAGAGGCGACGCGCGGCCTCGCCGGTGGCGGGGTTGTTGAGGATGTCGGGGAAGCGCCCCTTCATCTCCCAGGCGTTGAAGAACGGCTGCCAGTCGATGTAGTCGCGCAGCTCGGCCAGGTCGTAGTCGTCGAGCACGTGGGTGCCCGGAGTGCGCGGCGCGGGCGGCTGGTAGCCGCTCCAGTCGATCGGCGTGGCGTTGGCCCGCGCGTCGGCGTACGACAGCTTGGGCCGGTCGGTCTTGTGCGAGTGCCGCTCGCGCAGCGAGTCGTAGTCGGCCTTGAGGTCGGCCAGCAGCGGCGCGCGCCGCTCGGCGTGCAGCAGCGCCGCGGCCGTGGGCACCGAGCGCGAGGCGTCCTTGACCCACACGACCGGGCCGTCGTAGCGGGGGTCGACCTTGACCGCGGTGTGCGCGCGCGAGGTGGTGGCGCCACCGATGAGCAGCGGGATCTCGAGGCCCTGGCGCTGCATCTCGGTGGCCATCGTGACCATCTCGTCGAGCGAGGGGGTGATCAGGCCGGAGAGCCCGATGATGTCGGCGCCGACCTCGCGGGCGGTGTCGAGGATCTTCTGGGCCGGCACCATCACGCCGAGGTCGATGACCTCGAAGTTGTTGCACTGCAGCACCACGCCGACGATGTTCTTGCCGATGTCGTGGACGTCGCCCTTGACGGTGGCCATCACGATGGTGCCGTTGGTGTCCTTGGCGGTGGCGTACTCGGGGTTGTCGACCTTCTCCTGCTCGATGAACGGGATCAGGTGGGCCACGGCCTTCTTCATCACCCGCGCCGACTTCACCACCTGCGGCAGGAACATCTTGCCGGCCCCGAACAGGTCGCCGACGACGTCCATGCCGTCCATCAACGGGCCCTCGATGACCTCGATGGGCCGCCCGCCGCGGGCCGCGATCTCGAGGCGCAGCTCCTCGGCGTCTGCCTCGGCGTAGGTGTCGATGCCCTTGACCAGCGCGTGCGTGATCCGCTCGCCGACCGGCAGGGCGCGCCACTCCTCGGTGGCGGCCTCCTTGGCCTCCCCGACCCGGTTGTGCTCCTCGGCGATCTCCAGGAGCCGCTCGGCGGCGTCGGGGCGCCGGTTGAGCACGACGTCCTCGATGCGCTCGCGCAGCTCGGGCTCGACCTGGTCGTAGACCACCAGGGCGCCGGCGTTGACGATGCCCATGTCGAGGCCGGCCCGGATGGCGTGGAAGAGGAAGACCGCGTGGATCGCCTCGCGCACCGGGTTGTTGCCGCGGAAGGAGAAGCTGACGTTGGAGATGCCGCCGGAGACCTTGGCGCCCGGCAGGTTCGCCTTGATCCAGCGGGTGGCCTCGATGAAGTCCTGGCCGTAGGAGGCGTGCTCCTCGATGCCCGTGGCGACCGCGAAGACGTTGGGGTCGAAGATGATGTCCTCGGCCGGGAAGCCGACCTCGTCGACCAGGATCCGGTAGGCGCGCTCGCAGATCGCCTGGCGGCGCAGCAGGTTGTCGGCCTGGCCGTCCTCGTCGAAGGCCATCACCACCGCGGCGGCGCCGTACTTGCGGCACAGGCGGGCGTGGGCGACGAACGCCTCCTTGCCCTCCTTGAGCGAGATCGAGTTGACGATCGGCTTGCCCTGCACGTTCTTGAGCCCGGCCTCGATCACCTCGAACTTCGAGGAGTCGACCATCACCGGCACCCGGCTGATGTCGGGCTCGCTGGCGATGAGCTTGGTGAAGCGGTCCATGGCCGCGACCCCGTCGATCATGCCCTCGTCCATGTTGACGTCGATGACCTGGGCGCCGTTCTCGACCTGCTGGGCCGCGACGCTCAGGGCGGTGTCGTAGTCGCCGTCCTTGATGAGCTTGCGGAAGCGTGCGGAGCCGGTGATGTTGGTGCGCTCGCCGACGTTGACGAAGAGGCTGTCGGCGTCGATGGTGAACGGCTCGAGCCCCGAGAGGCGCATCGCCGGGGGCACCTCGGCGGGCCGGCGCGGCTGCTGCTCGCGCACCGCGTCGGCGATTGCGGCGATGTGGGCGGGGGTGGTGCCGCAGCAGCCGCCGACGATGTTGACGAAGCCGGCCTCGGCGAACTCGCCGACGACCGCGGCGGTCTCGGCCGCGGCCTCGTCGTACTCGCCGAAGGCGTTGGGCAGCCCGGCGTTGGGGTAGACCGAGACGAACGTGTCGGCGACCCGGGAGATCTCGGCGACGTAGGGCCGCATCTCGCGGGCGCCGAGGGCGCAGTTGAGGCCGACGGCGAGCGGACGGGCGTGGCGCACCGAGTTCCAGAACGCCTCGGTGGTCTGGCCCGACAGGGTGCGACCGGAGGCGTCGGTGATGGTGCCGGAGATGATCAGCGGCCAGCGGCGGCCGAGCTCCTCGAAGAGGGACTCGACGGCGAAGATGGCGGCCTTCGCGTTGAGGGTGTCGAAGATCGTCTCGATGATGAGCAGGTCGCTGCCGCCGTCGACCAGGCCGAGCGCTGCGGTGCGGTACGCCGCCACCAGGGCGTCGAAGCTGATGTTGCGGGCTCCCGGGTCGTTGACGTCGGGGGAGATGGAGGCGGTGCGCGTGGTGGGGCCCAGGGCGCCGGCGACGTAGCGGGGCCGCTCGGGGGTGGCCACCGTGTCGGCCGCGCGCCGGGCCAGGCGGGCCGACTCGAGGTTGAGCTCGTAGGCCAGCGCCTCGAGGCCGTAGTCGGCCAGCGAGACCGAGTTGGCGTTGAACGTGTTGGTCTCGATCAGGTCGGCGCCGGACTCGAGGTACTCGCGGTGGATCGACTCGATGATGTCGGGCCGGGTCAGGGTGAGCAGGTCGTTGTTGCCGACCAGGTCGCTGGGCCAGTCGGCGAAGCGCTCGCCGCGGTAGCCGGCCTCGTCGGGCCGGTCGCGCTGGATGGCGGTGCCCATCGCGCCGTCGATGACCAGGATCCTGCGGCCCAGGGCCGCACGCAGCTCGTCGGTGGCGTCGTCGCGCCACTCCCCCGGCCCCACGGGCTCCATGGGGGTCTCGCTGCTGCTCCGGCTCACACGATCTCCTCTCGTGGGGCACCGGCGGCGCCCCGAGCGGGTCCGGCCAGCCTAGGAGGGGTGTCCGAAGGCTGGACAGGGTGTTCGAATGGTGACACCGCCGCGCGCGGCGGGCGAAATCCCCGGGGAGGTGAACCGGCGGGTGACTACGCTGGGTCGGTGATCGAGATCGAGGACGCCCCGGACCTGGTCGACCCCATCGTCATCGCAGCCTTCGAGGGCTGGAACGACGCCGCGGACGCCGCCTCCTCGGTCGTGGACCACCTGATGCTCGCCTGGGGCGCACGGGTGGTCGGCTCGGTGGATCCCGAGGACTTCTACGACTTCCAGGTCAACCGCCCGGTCGTGGGCAGCGACGAGCTGGGCCACCGCCGCATCACCTGGCCCACCACCCAGATCGCGGTGGCCTCTCCCCCCGACCTGGGCCGCGACATCATCCTGGTCCGGGGCATCGAGCCCAACATCCGCTGGCGCCAGTTCTGCGCAGAGCTCCTGGCCGCCGTGGACGAGCTCGGCGGCGAGCTCGTCGTCACCCTGGGGGCGCTGCTGGCCGACACCCCGCACACCCGGCCCATCCCGGTCACCGGCACCGCCACCGAGCCCGAGCTGGTCGACCGGCTCAAGCTCGAGCAGTCGACGTACGAGGGGCCGACCGGGATCGTCGGGGTCTTCCAGGACGCCTGCGTGCGCGTCGACATGCCGGCGGTCTCCTACTGGGCCGCGGTGCCGCACTACGTCGCCCAGCCGCCCTGCCCCAAGGCCACCCTGGCGCTGATCGGCCAGATCGAGGACCTGCTGGAGATCTCCATCCCGCTGGGCGAGCTGCCCGAGGAGGCCCGCGCCTGGGAGCGCGGCGTCGACGAGCTGGCCGAGGACGACGAGGACGTCGCCGACTACGTGCGGGCCCTCGAGGAGACCCGCGACACCACCGACCTGCCCGAGGCCTCCGGCGAGGCCATCGCGCGGGAGTTCGAGCGCTACCTCAAGCGGCGCCAGGGCGACGACTGAGCCGACCCGACCGCCCCGAGGTCAGAGCGACAGGCCGAGCGCGGCGTCGAGGACCTGGTGGACCGCGAGCGCGGCGTGCGGGTCGGAGGCGTCGGCCAGCCCGCCGGTGCCCAGGGTGGCGCTCGCCCACGCGTCGACGGCGGCCACCGCGGTCGCGGCGTCGAGGTCGTCGGCGCACGCCGCCAGGACGGCCTCGACCACGGGCGCCGCGGGTGCGCCTGCGCCCAGGGAGAGGGCCCGGCGCCAGGTGGCGAGCATGTCGACGCTGGCCAGCAGGTCGGCGTCGGTCCACTCCCAGTCGGCGCGGTAGTGGTGGCGCAGCAGCGTCAGCCGGATGGCCATCGGGTCGACGTCGGCGTGGCGCAGCGCTGAGACGAAGACCAGGTTGCCCTTCGACTTCGACATCTTCTCGCCGTCGTAGGCGACCATCCCGGCGTGCACGTAGACCTGCGCGAAGCGGCTGCCGGGCTCGGCGACCTGGGCGTGCCCGGCGCACATCTCGTGGTGGGGGAAGACCAGGTCGCTGCCGCCGGCCTGCACGTCGAAGTCGCTGCCGAGGTGCTCCATCGCGATCGCCGTGCACTCGACGTGCCAGCCGGGCCGGCCGGGGCCGAAGGGGCTGGGCCACGACGGCTCGCCGGGGCGCTCACCGCGCCAGACCAGGCAGTCCAGCGGGTCCTTCTTGCCGGCCCGGTCGGGGTCGCCGCCGCGCTCGGGGAAGATCCGCAGCATCGCCTCGCGGTCGAGGCCGGACTCCTCGCCGAAGGCGGGGTCGGCGTGCACCGAGAAGTACCAGTCGTCCTCGACCCGGTAGACCGCCCCGGCGTCGCGGAGCCGCTCGATCAGGTCGATGACCAGCGGGATCGACTCGACGGCGCCGATGTAGGCCTGCGGCGGGAGCACCCGCAGCGCCTGCATGTCCTGGCGGAAGAGCTCGGTCTCGCGCTCGGCGAGGGCCACCCAGTCGACGCCGACCTTGGTGGCCCGCTCGAGCAGCGGGTCGTCGACGTCGGTCACGTTCTGCACGAAGGTGACGTCGTGACCGGCGTTGCGCCAGGCCCGGTGGAGCAGGTCGACGCCGACGTACGTCGCCGCGTGGCCCATGTGGGTCGCGTCGTAGGGCGTGATGCCGCAGGCGTAGAGGCGGGCGGCGCCCTCGGGCACCACCTCGCGCCGGGCCCCGCTCGGGGTGTCGTGCAGCGAGACGACCGGTCCGCTCACGGGGAGGGTGGGCATCTCCGGGGCAGACCAGGCACGCATGGGTGGAGCCTAGAGGGTGGGCCTCAGAACGGCGGCCACGGGATCGCCGGGCCGCCCGCGTCGGGTGCGGGCATGGCCCCGCGGGCCAGCAGCCGGGCGCAGCGGCGCGCCAGGTGCTCGATCTCCGCGTCCCCGAGCAGCGGCGCCAGGGCCGCACCGAGCTCGCCGCCCACGGCGGCGCGCACCCGCTCGACCGCGGCCCGGTCGTGCTCCTCAAGCGGGCGCCCGAGCCAGCCCCACAGGACGGTGCGCAGCTTGGGCTCGGTGTGGAAGGCGATGCCGTGGTCGACGCCGTAGCGTCGCCCGTCGGGCATCGCGAGCACGTGCCCGCCCTTGCGGTCGGCGTTGTTGAGCAGCACGTCGAGCACCGCCATCGAGCGCAGGGCGGCCGTGTCCTCGTGGACCAGCGAGACCAGCCGGTCGTCGGCGTCGTAGCCGTCGAAGACGTGCAGGTAGCCCTCGGGCGCCGTGCCGGCCGGCACCAGGGTGACCGCCTCGACGTCGGGGTCGGGCTCCTGCCACTCCTGGACCATCCCGGGCCCGTGCGGCCCCTCGCGCAGCCAGGTGCGAGGCACCAGCACCGGCTCGCCGGGGCCGGCGAACGCCTGCGCCACGACGTACGCCGCGACCTCGCGGTGCGCCAGGACCGCGCCGGGGAAGTCCCACAGGGGCCGCTCGCCGGCGATCGGCTTGTAGACGACCTGCAGCTCGCCGATCGTGCCGAGGAAGGTCGCGTTGGAGGCCGGCAGGATCCGTCCCTGCAGCTCCAGCTCGTCCTCGACGAGGTCGCGGGTGCCCGTCATGGCGTCGCTCAGGGCTCGCGCCTGCGGAAGCCGTTGGCGCGCACGCAGAGGTGGCCGTCGGGGTCGATCGGGTTGCCGCAGAAGGGACAGCTGGGCCGCCCGGCCTCCAGGACCTGCTCGGTGCGCTGCACGAAGGCGCGCGCGGCGCCGGCCTCGAGGCGGACCAGCAGCACCTCGTCGGGCTCGGGCTCCTCGAAGTCCTGGTCGACCTGCTCGGGCGAGACCACCGCGGCCTCGGTGTAGGGGAAGACCTCGATGACGATCCGCTCGTCGTCGGGGTCCCACGACAGGGTCATCGTGCCGGCGCGGAACTCCTCGTCGATGGGCTGCTCCAGCGGCTCGGTGTCCTGCAGGCCCAGCGGTGCCACGGCGGGGATCACCGCGGTCGAGGTCTCCGAGCTCATCACCTCGTCGAGCAGCTCGTCGACGCGCTCGGCCAGGGCTGCCACCTGCTGCTTCTCCAGCGCGACGCTGATGACGCGGGTGCCGCTGCGGGCCTGGAGGAAGAAGGTGCGGGACCCGGGCTCGCCGACGGTGCCGGTCACGAAGCGCTCCGGCGGGTCGAATGCGTGGACGACTGGCATGCGACTCAGCCTAGGGGCGCCGTGGGACGGCCCGACCCACCCGGTGGTGCGGCGGCCTCGCGGTCGGCCCCCTCCGGTCCGGCCCCGCCGCCCACGGGCGCGTCGCCGGCCGCCTCGGCGTCCCCAGGGGCGTCGGGGGCGGGGGCCAGCCACGACAGGTCCCCGGCGTGGGTGTTGCTGGCCAGGACGTAGGGCCGCTGCTCGGTGTAGCGCACGATCGAGACCGACGCCGGGTCGACACCGATGCGCTGGAAGAGGTCGAGGTGCAGCCCCAGGGCGTCGGCCAGCACCGACTTGATGATGTCGCCGTGGCTGACCACGGCCCACACCGCGCCCGGACCGTGCTCGGACTCGACCTGCGCGTCGAGGCGGCGTACGGCGTGCACGGCGCGCGCCTGCATGCCGGCCATCGTCTCCCCGCCGGGGAAGGTCACGGCCGAGGGCTGGCTCTGCACCGTGCGCCACAACGCCTCGCCGGCCAGCTCCTTGAGGGCGCGCCCCTGCCAGTCGCCGTAGTCGCACTCGGTGACGCCGTCCTCGGTGCGCACCGGGGGCGGCGCCTGCTGGTGGGCCAGCACCGCCTCGGCCGTCTGGCCGCAGCGCAGCATCGGGCTGGTCACCACCGCGGCCAGCGGGACCCCGGCCAGGCGCTCCCCGGCACGCTGCGCCTGCGCGCGGCCGGTCTCGTCGAGCTCGACGCCGGGGCTGCGCCCGGCGAGGACGCCGGTGGCGTTGGCGGTCGTGCGTCCGTGCCGGATCAGCACCATCGTGGCCATGCCGGGGACTGTAGCCGGGCGCCCCCACCCGTCCGGGGCACTAGCGTGGCCCCGTGATCGTCGACGCCGCCGTCTACCACGACGGCACCCGGACCCCGGTGGACTGCGAGAGCGCCGACTACGCGGCGCTGCGGGCCCATGCCGGCGAGCGGGGCGGCTTCGTGTGGGTGGGGCTGCACGAGCCCGACCCCGACGAGCTCGCCTCGGTCGGCGCGGCCTTCGACCTGCACCAGCTGGCCCTGGAGGACGCGGTCAAGGCCCACCAGCGGCCGAAGCTCGAGCGCTACGAGCACGGCCTCTTCCTGGTCCTCAAGACGCTCTGGTACGTCGACGAGGACGACGCCGTGGAGACCGGGGAGGTCAGCCTCTTCGTCGGTGCGGACTTCGTGGTCAGCGTCCGCCACGGCCAGGGCCTCGAGCTCAGCCCGGCGCGCACGTTCCTGGAGACCAGCGAGCAGGTGCTCACCCACGGCCCGTCCTCGGTGGTCTACGCGGTGTGCGACCGGGTGGTCGACGGCTACCTCAGCGTGGTCGACGAGCTGCAGGTCGACGTCGACGAGGTCGAGGAGTCGGTCCTCTCCCCCGCCCGCACCAACGACTCGGTGCGCATCTACACGCTCAAGCGCGAGATCGCGGAGGTGCGCCGTGCGGTCCAGCCGTTGCGCGACCCGCTGCAGCGCTTCACCGAGGGCAGCGTCCACGGCGTGGACCCCGAGGCCGGCCCGTTCTTCCGCGACGTGCTCGACCACCTGCACCGCGCCGCCGAGCTCGTCGACAACCTCGACGCACTGCTCTCCACGGCCTTCGACGTGCACGTCGCGCGCATCCAGCTGCAGCAGAACGACGACATGCGCAAGATCTCGGCGGGTGCGGCGCTGGTGGTGGTCCCGACCCTGATCGCCGGGGTCTACGGCATGAACTTCGACCATATGCCCGAGCTGGGCTGGAGCCTGGGCTACCCGTTCGCGCTGGTGCTGATGGTCGCGGCCTCGGCCCTGCTGTGGTGGCAGTTCCGGCGCTCCGGCTGGTGGTGACCCGCCGCGGTGCGGGGTGAGCGCCTCAGGCGGTCCGCACCGCCCGGATGATCTTGCGGCGCAGCACCACCCGACGGGTGCCGTCGGCGGTGATGTTGACCCGGTCGAGCTCCCAGCCGCCGTGCTCGGCGCGCTCGACGAGGAGCTTGGTGACGACGTTGCGGCTGAACTCGCGGGAGAACGAGACCCGGTCGAACTCCCACTCGACGCCTCGACGCACGGGTCGCAGCGGGGTGCGGCTCATGGTGCCTCCTCGGGTGGGACGGTGGTGCGGGAGACAGTCTGGCCGACCGCCTCAAGACCGCTCAGTCGGCCGAGACGTCGTCGAGCGCGGCGGTGATCTCGGCCGGCAGCACGACGTCCTCGCTCTCCAGGGCGCTGGCCAGCTGGGCGGCGGTGCGCGCCCCGACCACGGGCGCGGTCACGCCGGGCCGGTCGCGCACCCAGGCGAGGGCGACCTGGAGCGGGCTGAGGTCGAGGCCGTCGGCGGCGCGCGCGACCGCCTCCACCACGCTGGCGGAGCGCTCGTCGAGGTAGGCCTCGACGAAGGAGGAGAACTGCGAGGTCGCGGCGCGCGAGTCGGCCGGGGTGCCGGTGCGGTACTTGCCGGTCAGCACCCCGCGCCCCAGCGGCGACCAGGCCAGCACCCCGAGGCCGGTGGCCTCGGCGGCGGGCAGCACCTCGTGCTCGATGCCGCGGTTGAGCAGCGAGTACTCCACCTGGGTGGAGGCCAGGACGGTGCGCCCGGGCACGGCGCGCTGCCAGGTGGCGGCCTGCGCGCTCTGCCAGCCGGAGTAGTTGGAGATGCCGACGTAGGAGGCCCGACCGCTGCTGACGGCCAGGTCGAGGGCCGACAGCGTCTCCTCCAGCGGCACGCCGTCGTGCCAGGTGTGCACCTGCCACAGGTCGACGTGGTCGACCCCGAGGCGGCGCAGGGAGGCGTCGAGGGTGCTCAGCAGCCGTCCGCGCGAGGTGTCGACGCGCAGCCGGCCCTTGTGCAGGCCCAGGCCGGCCTTGGTGGCCAGCACGACGTCGTCGCGGGGCACCACGTCTCCGATCAACGAGCCGAGCAGCTCCTCGGAGTGCCCGTCGGCGTACGCCGCGGCGGTGTCGACGAGCGTGCCGCCGGCCTCGACGAAGGAGACCAGCTGGTCACGGGCCTCGTGCTCGTCGGTGTCACGGCCCCATGTCATCGTGCCCAGGCCGAGTCGGGAGACGCGGAGCCCGGTCGCGCCCAGTGAGCGTTGCTGCATGGCCACAACCTAGCGGCGCCCGACGCGTGAGTCGGCGTCGGCTCGCCCGAGGGCGTCTCCTAGGCTGACCCGCGTGCTGGACCTCCTCAAGGCTGTCGTGCTGGGCCTCATCCAAGGGCTCACCGAGTTCCTCCCGATCTCCAGCAGCGCCCACCTGCGGATCTTTCCCGAGCTCTTCGGGTGGGGCGACCCGGGCGCGGCGTTCACCGCGGTGGTGCAGATCGGCACCGAGCTGGCGGTGCTCATCTACTTCCGCCACGACATCTGGCGCATCGCCTCGACGTGGCTGCGCTCGCTGGTGCAGCCCGAGTGGCGCGGCCACGTCGACGTCCGGATGGGCTGGTACATCATCTTCGGCTCGCTGCCGATCGTGGTGCTGGGCATCGCGCTCAAGGACGTCATCGAGCAGGACTTCCGCAGCCTGTGGATCATCGGCACCACGCTCATCGTGCTCGGTCTCGTGCTGGGCATCGCCGACAAGTTCGGCCGCAACGACCGCGCCATCAAGAAGATGGGGCTGCGTGACGCGCTGCTGATGGGCCTGGCGCAGGCGGCCGCGCTCGTGCCGGGCGTCTCGCGCTCCGGCGCCACGATCTCGATGGGCCGGTTCCTGGGCTTCGAGCGGGCGGCCGCGACCCGGTTCGCGTTCCTCCTGGCGATCCCGGCCGTCGTCGGCGCCGGCCTCTTCCAGCTCTCCGAGATCCCCGGCGGTGACAACGCCTACGGCTGGGGGCCCACGCTGGTGGGCACGGTCGTCTCCTTCATCGTCGGGTACGCCGCCATCGCGTGGCTGCTGCGCTACGTCAGCACCAACTCCTACACGCCGTTCGTCATCTACCGGGTGCTGCTCGGCAGCGCGGTCCTGGTGCTGCTGGGCGCCGGCGTGCTGACCGCCTGACGGCCGGTCGGGGGCGGGCGGTGGCTCAGCAACCGTCCCTGGTGGGAGTTCGGTTGCCAGCGCACCGCCGCCCTGCTTCCACCTGCGTCAGCGGTGGACCAGCAACTGGACGTCCACCGGCGACGGTTGCCAGCTCACCGCCGGCCCGGAGGCCCCCGACGGCTCACTGGGTGTGTCCCTATTGGCCGTGACTGTCGACATCGGCTGGATCGGCACCGTGTGCCGCAGGCGGTACTCAACTGACCTCACCGACGAGCACTGGGCGCTGCTGAAGCCCATCCGGTACGCCTGGCGCGTCAAAACGGGCCAGCTCCAACTGGGCCGCTCCCGGCGACTGGCGAAGTCGTTCGAGAACACCACCACCTCGTCGGCAGGCTGGCTCCAGGTGGCCTGCATCGCGACCACCCTGCGCCACCTGTCGCGTGACCGCGGACCTCGATGTGGGCTGCAGGTGGCGGCCTGGTCCGACCGCCACCAACCCAGCGCCGCGCTCACTGCCGAGAGCGGCCCTTCCATCCTCCGGGCTGATGGCTACTCAGCGATTCGCCGGACAGACGGAGCACCGGGATGTGCTGCGTCTATGACCCAGGCGAAGCCGGCGCCGGAGATCTGCCACCCCTGGTCCATGCGAGATCCGATCGGCACGGACAAGCACGTCCCCTCGTCGATGGCGACAATCCTGTCGATCCCGACATGGCATGCCAAGGACAAGGCTCGGGTCAAGAGACCACCCTGTGTCGCGTGCACATCGACCGTGAAGTCGACCAGCGCCAAGCCCGCTTCTGTGGTCAGTTCGTCCAAGCCCTCGGACCAGTCCTCGTGGCAGACCGGCCTGCCGGAGTCTCGCCAGCCGCCGATGAGGGCCATCGATGCGCTGACCATGGCACCCGCGGAAAAGCCCAAGAAGGGCACGCCGTTGGCCACTGCCTCCTTCACTGCCCCGGCGGCGGCCGCGAGGCCATCGCGGTAGACCGGCGTGGGCCCGCCCGCGACGACGATCCCGTCCACCAACTCGAGCGCGGCGGGTTGCAGCGTGGAGTTCTCGTCCAGCCACACGTCGACGTAGTCGAAGCTGTCCTCGACCGCCGAGTCGAGGGCTTCGACGTACGCGGGACGGAACTCCGCTGCCCTGCCGGTGTCATTCGCCATGACCAGCAGCAGGCGTGGCCCGGTCCCACCGCGTCGGCTACCTCGGAAAACGTCCTCGATGAACGGCGCAAGAACCTGCTCCGAAGCGATGCTGTCCACCCCGCCTCCGACGAGGTGCACGCGGGACCCGAGAGCAACGTCAGGGCCGGCATCGGGCGAGATCACAACGTCACGATGCCAGAGTTCTGCGCCTACACATTGGCTTGGAGTGTCCCTGTGAGGATGCGGCCGCCATCTCGCCAGGCCCAAGCGGCTAAGGCCACATCCACTCAGACGTCGTCGAGGAACGTGTCGAAGACGCGGGCACCGAACTCGAGCGCGTCGACCGGCACCCGCTCGTCGACACCGTGGAACAGCGCGGTGAAGTCGAGGTCGGCGGGCAGGCGCAGCGGAGCGAAGCCGTAGGAACGCATCCCGAGCTTGCGGAAGTGCTTGGCGTCGGTGCCGCCGCTCATCAGGTACGGCGCCACGATGCCCTCGGGGTCCTCGCTGAGGATCGAGCGGTTCATGGCGCGCACCAGGTCGCCGTCGTACGGCGTCTCCCAGGGCTGCTGGTGGGAGAGGTGCTCGATCTCCACGCCCTCCCCGACGAGCTCGGCGAGGGTCGCGAAGAACTCGTCCTCGAAGCCGGGCAGGAAGCGGCCGTCGACGTGGGCGGTGGCCTCGGTGGGGATGACGTTGACCTTGTAGCCGGCGCTGAGCATGGTCGGGTTGGTGGTGTTGGAGATGACCGCGCCGAGCATGCGGGCCGCGCCGCCGAACTCCTCGATCAGGTCCGGTGCGTTCTCAGGGGTGGCCTGCACCCCGGCGAGGTCGCCGACGCTGGCCAGCAGCACCTCCATCGTGGGGGTCAGCCGCACCGGCCAGTCGTGGGCGCCGATGCGCGCCACGGCGGCGGTCAGCCGCGAGACCGCGTTGTCGGTGTTGAGCATCGAGCCGTGCCCGGCGCGACCGCGGGCGGTCAGGCGCATCCAGGCCATCCCCTTCTCGGCGGCCTCGACGAGGTACATCCGGCGACCGCGCACCGTCACCGAGAAGCCGCCGACCTCGCCGACGGCCTCGGTCACGCCCTCGAAGAGCTCGGGGTGGTCGCGCACGAGGATCTCGGCCCCCTTGTGGCCGCCGGCCTCCTCGTCGGCGGTGAAGCACAGCACGATCGGCCGCGAGGGGATCCGTCCGGCCCGCTGGCGGGCGCGCACGACGCTGAGCAGCATCGCGTCGAAGTCCTTCATGTCGACCGCTCCGCGACCCCAGACGTAGCCGTCCTGCACCTCGCCGGAGAACGGGTGCACCTGCCAGTCCTCGGCCGCCGCCGGTACGACGTCGAGGTGGCCGTGCAGCAGCAGTGCGTCGCCCTCGGTGCCGCCCCAGCGCGCGACCACGCTGGTGCGCCCCGGCTCGGACTCGAAGAGCTGTGAGGCGATGCCGACCTCGTCGAGCAGCGCCGCGACGTGCTCGGCGGCCTTGCGCTCCCCCGGCCCCTCCTGGTCGCCGTAGTTGGAGGTGTCGATGCGGATCAGGTCCCGACAGATCTCCACCACCTCCGCAGCAGGGTCGTAGCCGCGCGGTGCGTCGGTCTGCGGGATGCTCTCCGGGCGGGGGTCCTCGGCGGGGGTCGACATGGCTCCAGCATGGCACCGCGACGGTGGCTGTCCACCCCGTGACGGGTGGGGCGCGAGGGACGCGGGCCCCTGGGGACGCGGCGTACGCTGGTCCGACGGGGCCGATGCGAGGTTTCGGCCCCTGCTTTGTTACTGTTCCACCGCACTCGTCCGGGTGGCGGAATAGGCAGACGCGCTAGCTTGAGGTGCTAGTGCCCGTATTAGGGCGTGGGGGTTCAAGTCCCCCCTCGGACACTGGAAGGGCCCCGGCTCCACGGGGCCTTTTCTTCATTTCGGAGCTCCCTGGTCACGCTTGCTGGCCAAGGTCCCTGGCCAGGGGTCGTTCGCCCCTGGCCCCGGCCCGGACGCGCGGGCACCGTGGACGGATGAGCCCGCAACCCGACAGCCGCACGAAGGCCGAGCAGGCGATGGCCGACCTGACCAACGTCCTGACCAGGACCACCGACCACCGGGTCCTCAACGTCCAGTGCCGGCACGCCCACCACCTCGCGGCCGTCTACGACACCCGGGCCGGGCTGGTCTACCAGGCCCCGACCGGGCCGCACGCCCACGGCTCCAAGGACTTCGTCGACACCGCGCACGACGGTGGCGGCCCCGGGCACACCTTCACCGACCTGCTCGAGCCCGGTCCCCTGGTCGTCGACGAGGTCCCGGCCTGGTGCGACTGCGGGCACTGGTCGCTCTCGCGCCAGGACCTCCTGGCCCGCACCCGCGACGGGGGCGGCACGGTCCACCTCCCCTGAGCCGAGCGGCGTACCCCGGCACCGCCCGGGTCGTTGAGCCCCACGTGCCCCGCTCACGCCTGCTCGCCCTGCTCACCGTCCCTGCGCTGCTGGGCCTGGGCGCGACCGCGCCCGCCACCGCGAGCGCGGACGACCCCGCACCCGGCTCCCCCGCCTACGTGCAGCGCGACCTCCAGAACGTCGCCGACGCCTACGGCCGGATCCACGGCGAGGGCGGCCAGCTGCGCAACCCCGCCTACCTGCCGGCCCTCGTCACCCAGAGCAGCCTGACCAGCGTCGCGCAGCTGCTGACCCAGGTCGCCGAACCGACCCGCCCCGCACTCACCGCCGGCAACCTGGTGCCCGGCTGGGACGTCGGCAACCCGCTGCGCGCCTCCTGGTCGGAGACCCGGGGCCGCTCGCAGCGCGTCGCGTTCACCAACCGGTACGGCGCCCTGCTGCGCGGCACCGTGTGGGCGCCCGCCTGGCGCGCCCGCGACCCCTACACCGGCCGCCGCCTGCGGGGCCCGTTCCCCGGCGTGGTGATCACCCCGGGCTCGGTGCAGGGCTCCGAGGGCATGTACGAGTGGCTCGGCCAGGACCTGGCCGAGCGCGGCTACGTCGTGCTGAGCTACGACGTGCAGGGCCAGGGCAGCAGCGAGACGTTCCCGCACCCCGAGGGGTCGGTGTTCCCGTTCTGCGACCCCACCGCCGACCCGCTCCCCGGGGAGGTGACCGGCGAGATGACCGGCTGCCCGGGCGTCCCGTTCCAGCAGCAGGCCAACTTCGAGGTGGGCACCCGCGACGCGCTGTCCTTCCTGCTCTCCACCCCGCGGCGGCCCTACGCCAACCCCGGCAGCCAGGGTGCTCGCGTGGACGCCGCCAACCCCTTCCACCGGCTGCTGGACCGCCGCCGCGACCGACGCCCCTTCACCCCCGGTCGCGACCGCCGGATCGCGGTCATCGGCCACTCGCTCGGGGCCGCGGCGGTGTCGCAGGTGCAGGCCGTGGACCGGCGGGTGGCCACCGTGGTGGCCCTCGACAAGCTCGGCTCCACCTCCGGCGACGACGAGGTGACCCCGGTGGTGCCGGCGCTAGGGATCCAGTCGGAGTACGGCTTCGCCGTCTCCCCGTGGCTGCTCTCGGGCGGCAGCTCGATCTCCCCCCAGCCGTCCCCCGAGGGGCCCGACCCGGCCCGCGAGCGGGCGACCGGCTGGGACGCCTGGGACGCGGCGGGCGTCGACTCGATGATGCTGGTCCCCCGTGCCTCGACCCACCTGGAGTACACCGACATCCCGCTGGTGCTGCCGGCCAGCCGGTGGGGCCAGGCGCTGACCAGCGTCACCGTGCAGCGCTGGCTGGACCGCTACCTCAAGCACCGGGGCGGACCGAGGGCGCTGCTGCGTCCGCGCGTCGACTACCTCGAGCCCACCGGCGGCGGCACCTGGACGCCGGTGCGGCTGCGACGCGACGAGCACCTCAGCTTCTACTACTGCTCCGCCTACCGGCTCGACGCCGCCCGGCGCACCCTGCGCGACGGCGACCTGACCGACGTCGGCTGCTGAGCCTGAGTCACGCCGAAGCGCCCTCAGCGACCGCCAGCCGCAGCGCCCGCAGGTAGCCGGCGAACCCGTCGGGGGCCCGGCCCCGCTCGCGCGCCGACGTCACGACCGGGCGGCCCTGGCGCACCGTGGAGGCTCCCCGCTCCAGCAGCGCCCGGACCAGGGCGACGTCCTCGCCGGTGCTGAGGTCGCCGAAGCCGCCGACCTCGAGGTACGCCGACAGGCGCACCCCGAGGTTGGCGCCGTGCACGTGCAGGTGGCCGCTGCGGTGCCGCTCGTGCCAGGCGGCCAGGACCGGTGCGTCCAGCCCGTCGGGGTCGGGCAGCACGGGGCCGACCAGCAGGTCGTGGCCGCCCTCGGCGGCGGCCAGGTGGTCGGCCAGCCAGGACGTCGGCACCTGGGTGTCGGCATCGGTCGTGGCCACCCAGACCCGGTCGGGCCGGGCCGGCAGCCCCCGGGTGGCCGCCTCGACGCCCAGGGCGCGCGCCGTGCCGACGCACCGGGCGGCCGTGGTCACGACCCGCACGCCGTGGGTCGCGGCCACCTCGGCGCTGGCGTCGGTGCAGGCGTCGAGCACCACGACGACCTCCAGGCGCGGCGCGAGCGCTGACCCTTCGCGCAGCGCCTCGGCCGACGCGGCCACCGAGGCCAGGCAGGCACCCAGCACCTCCTGCTCGTCGTGGACGGGGACGACCACCACGAACGACTCGACGCCGCTCACGCGGCCGGGTCCGGCATCCGGCTGGGAGGCCCGAGCAGCAGCAGCTCGACGTCGCGGTCCTGGTACTGCGCGATCCGGCTCCACCCGGGCAGGGCCTCGAACGCGCGGTGCACGGCGGCGCCGTCGAGCGGCCACCCCTGCACCGGGTGCCGCCAGTGGGCCAGCAGCACCACACCGTCGCGGGTCAGCCCGTGGGCGACCTGCCGGACCAGGGAGTCGAGGTCGACGGGGCTCAGGAAGTAGCCGACCTCGCTGACCACCACCACGTCGTACCGACCGTCCGGCCAGTCCTCGGGCAGCAGCCGCTGCTGCACCTCGACGTGCGGCAGGTCGTCGTTGCGTCGCCGGGCCGCCGCGACCGCGGCCGGGCTGGAGTCGACGGCGAGCACCTCCTCGCAGCGCCCGGCCAGCTCCCGGGTCAGCACGCCGGTCGAGCACCCGACCTCGAGCACGCGTCCGTGGCGCCGGTCGGGCAGCATCGCCAGCGCGAGGGCGCGCTTGCGCTCCTCGTACCAGCGGGTGTCGGCGCCCCAGGGCTCCTCCACCTCGCGGTGCAGGGCGTCGAGCGTCTCGTCGCGCGCGGGGGCCTCGACGAAGACCTCCTGCTCGCCCAGGAAGTGCGCGAGCATGCCGGTCAGCAGCAGGGTCTCGTCGCCGGGCGCCTCCGAGAGCGGGCGGACCTGCGTGGTGTGGCAGTGCACCGCCTCGCGCTTGGCCGTGCACGCGGCCGGGTCGAGCGGCAGCCGGCGCAGGTCGACCCACGGGGCGTCCTGCGGCTGTGCGCGGTGCCAGAACCAGATCGGGTACTCCAGCAGCCGGGCCCCGGTACGCCGGGCGGCCGCGGCGCAGATCCGGCCCGCCGCGTCGTGGTCTGGGTGCCCGTCGTGGCGCCAGGGGCCCACGAGCAGGGTGCGACTGCCGTCGCCGATCAGGGTCGCGAGGCGCTCGGTCCAGCGGGCCTCGTCGTCGGCGACGGCCCCGTCGGCCGAGCCCCAGCAGGTCAGCGCCACCTGCTCGGCGGCCCCGCCGAGCGCGAGCACCGCCGCGCGCGACTCCTCGAGCCGGAGCGCGGCCAGCCGCTCCCTCGAGTGCGTGGGCGAGGCGGGGTGGCTGCGCTCCCCGGCGGTCAGGAGCACCACCTCGATCTCAGGACGCTGCTCGTCGGGCAGGACCAGCAGCCGCGTCATCAGGCCGGCGGCACCCAGGGACTCGTCGTCGGGGTGGGCGGCCACGACCACGACCCGCTCGAGCCGACGCCCGTCGCGGGCGCTGAGCTCGAGCAGCGGCAGCGCGGACCACCGCCGGTCCTCGTGCCAGGCGCTCGCCGGGGTGCCCGGCGAGTCGTGCCGGAAGGCCGCCGTCACCGCGACCACCAGGCTCCGTGCTCGTCGCTGCCGCGCCCCAGCGCGGCCAGGTCGCGCTCGGCGTGGTGCTGGCGCAGGTAGAGGCGCAGGTCGGCCAGCCCGGCGGCGTACGCCGCGTCGCCGACCTGGGGCCCGGGACCCAGGGCGTGCTCGCAGGAGGCCAGCACCCCCTCGGCCGCCGCGGCCACCACCGAGCGCACCCGGGTGGCCAGCGCAGCGGCCTCGTCGCCGGACACGGTGCCGGCGTCGACCAGCGCGGCGGCCTCGGCCAGCGTCGCCCGGGCCGCGGTGAGGTGCTGGTCGACCAGGCCGAGGTGCAGGTGCCCCACCTGGTCGAGCGGACGGCCGGCGGGCCGCGCGAGGCGGCGGGCCAGCCCCACCGCGCCGCCGTACCAGACGGCCGCGACGCCGATGCCTCCCCAGGCGAAGCCGTCGCGGCGCAGGTACCAACCAGGGCCGCCGACCGGCGTGGCGCCGGCGCCGTCGACCTCGATGGCGGTGCTGACGATGTCGGGGAGCCCCCGCGGCACCCAGGAGCCGTCGGCGCCGGCGGTCCGCACGCCCGGGCCGCGCAGGTCGAGGGCGAAGAGGCCGCGCGTCTCGTCGTCGACCCAGGCCGTGACGAGCGCGTGGCTCAGGTGCGCGGCCAGCGAGCACCACGGCTTGGTGCCCTCCAGCACCCAGCCCTCGCCCGCGGGGCGGGCGGTCAGGCGCGCCCCCGGGCCCTCGGCGGCGAAGACCCCCCAGGTGCTGCCCGTCGGGGCGCCGGAGCCGGCCTCGTCGTGGATCGCCAGGGCGTCGAGGTGGGGCTCGACGGCGCGCGCGAGCTGGAGGTCGTGGGCCCCCAGGGTGGCGAGGAGCTCCCACAGGCCGCGGGTCGAGCCGCCGGCCGGGCGTGGGGCCGCAGGTCCGAGCTCGGCCGCGAGCTCGAGGTGGCCGACGAGGTCACCGCGCTTGAGGGTGCCGAGCGCGTCGCACACATGCTGCTGCCACGGCTCGTGCGGGGCGACGGCGTGCGGGGCCAGCGGCACCCAGGGGTCCATGCAGTGCTCTCCTCGTCGTGCCGGACGTGCGCCGCCGGCCCGGCCCTGTCGGGAACAGCTGCGTAAGTGCTCCGTACGGGCGCCGGGCCCGCGACACCTGTCTCTTGACCCTAGACCGGCAGCGTCAAACGTCCTGGCGCGTCTTTCACCCTTAGGAGTGGAGGAGGTCCCGCCGGTAGTCTCGTGCGGTGCCTGTTCCCTTCCGCGTCGGCTTCGTCACCGGCGCCACCCCCGACAAGTGGGCGCGCACCTGGCGCGACCGCTCGCGCGACCCCCTCGAGCTCGTGCCCGTGGAGGAGGACCAGCAGGAGCGGCTGGTCCGCTCCGGCGAGGTCGACGTGGTGCTGGCCCGGCTGCCCGTCGACCGCGACGGTCTGCACTGCATCAAGCTCTACGAGGAGCGCGTGGTCGCGGTCGTCGGCCACGAGCACGTCGCGACCGTCGTCGAGGAGGTCGGCACCGAGGACCTGGCCGACGAGCAGCTCGTCGCGCCGCACGTCTCCGGCTGGACGCCCCGCGCCCCGCAGCTCGACTGGCCGCCGATGAGCACCAAGGAGGCCGTCGAGACGGTGGCCGCCGGCACCGGGGTGCTGCTGGTGCCGATGTCGGTCGCCCGGCTGCACCAGCGCAAGGACGTCACCTACCGCCCCGTGCACGACCTCGAGGGCACCACGGTGGGCCTGGTGTGGCGCACCGACAACGAGGACCCGCGGGTGCAGACCTTCATCGGCATCGTGCGCGGGCGCACCGCGAACTCGTCGCGGGGCTGACCACCCCTCCAGCCCCCCAGCCCCCACCAACGGCTACCAGGAGGTCGCCAGCGGACGGCCCTCGGTGTAGCCGGCGGCCGACTGCACGCCCACCACGGCGCGCTCGTGCAGCTCCTCCAGCGACGAGGCGCCCGCGTAGGTGCAGGCCGAGCGCACCCCCGAGCAGATCTCGTCGACCAGGTCCTCGACCCCGGGGCGCTGCGGGTCGAGGTACATCCGCGAGGACGAGATGCCCTCCTCGTAGAGACCCTTGCGGGCCCGGTCGTACGCCGACTCCCCCGACGTCCGGTTCGCGACGGCGCGCGCCGAGGCCATGCCGAAGGACACCTTGTAGGAGCGGCCGCCGTCCTCGACCAGGTCGCCCGGCGACTCGTGGGTGCCGGCGAACCACGAGCCGATCATCACGCTCGAGGCGCCGGCGGCCAGGGCCAGGGCGACGTCGCGGGGGTGGCGCACCCCGCCGTCGGCCCACACGTGCCCGCCGGCCTCGCGGGCGGTCGCGGCGCACTCCAGGACCGCCGAGAACTGGGGGCGCCCGACGCCGGTCATCATCCGGGTCGTGCACATCGCACCCGGCCCGACACCGACCTTGACGATGTCGGCGCCGGCGGCGAGCAGGGCCCGGGTGCCGCCCGCGTCGACGACGTTGCCGGCCACGACCGGGACCTGCGGGTCGAGCGCGCGGACGGCGCGCAGCGCCTCGATCATCCGGTCCTGGTGGCCGTGGGCGGTGTCGACCACCAGGGTGTCGACGCCGGCGGAGAGCAGGTGCTCGGCCTTGGCGCCGACGTCGCCGTTGACGCCGACGGCGGCCGCGACGCGCAGCCCGCCCCGCTCGTCGACCGCCGGGGTGTAGAGGGTGGCCCGCAGGGCCCCCGCCCGGGTAAGCACCCCGGTGAGGGTGCCGTCGGGCGCCACCGCCACCGCGAGCGGCGCCCGCGCGGCGTCGATGGCGTCGAAGGCGGTGCGCGGGTCGGTGTCGTCGCTGATCGTCACCGGCGTGCGGGTCATCACCTGGTGCACCTGGGCGAACCGGTCGACGTCGGTGCAGTCCTGCACCGACACCACCCCGACCGGCCGGCCCTCGTCGACCACGACGGCGGCCCGGTGGGCCCGCTTGGGCATCAGGGAGAGGGCCTCGGCGACCGTCTGGTGCGGTGCGAGCTCGATCGGGGTGTCGAGGACCAGGTGCCGGCTCTTGACGAACGCCACCACCTCCTTGACCACGGGGGCGGGGATGTCCTGCGGCACCACGACCATGCCGCCGCGGCGCGCGACGGTCTCGGCCATCCGGCGCCCGGCGATCGCCGTCATGTTGGCCACCACGACCGGGATGGTCGCGCCGGTGCCGTCGCTGGTCGCGAGGTCGACGTCGTAGCGGCTGGCCACCGAGGAGTGCCCCGGCACCATGAACACGTCGTCGTAGGTCAGCTCGTGCGGCGGGGCCGCGTCGTTGAGGAAGCGCACGGTGGCGACCCTACGGCGCCGCGCCGGGCGGTGGGCCAGCAACCGTTCTGGCTCCCGGTCGCGGGAGAGGCGGACGGACCTCGTCGTTCAGCTCGGTTGTTCCACCGACTGGCCGCCCAGGGCTCCTAGCGCCAACCGGTGCCTCCCGCAGCCCACGCGCTGCACCCAGCCGTACGAAGGGGCCGATGACGGGAACGAGCAGCAGCGGCCGCGGCAGGTGAGGGATCAAGAACGGCTCTGGCCGGGGTGGCCACGCGCTATCGCGTCCCTGACTGCTTCCGTCGCCCCAGCTCACGAGCTGCCCGGACGGAGTACCAGCCCAGCATGGGCAGAACGACAAAGGACGCCGCAAGAGCGTTGGCCAAGGGTGAGGCCACCCGTCCTGCCGCGAAGAAGATGAAGATGCCCGCCGGAACGACGAGCAATCCCCACCTGGGGGGTTGCGACTCGGTGTCGTTCTTCTCGATCGCCACCAACATCCCGCACACCAGTCCACTCGCGTAGAGGAACGCAGGAAAGGCGAGTGCCACGAGGGTCGGCACCTCTCCCCACAGCGCCCAGGCCGCTATGGCAGCGGTCGGCAGGGCAATCAGGGGCGGAGCGGCAAAGACCCGTCGGCGAAGCAGCTTCTCATCCACCTGAGACAGGTTCATCTGTTCCTTCGCATCGGACTGCGGGTGTCGAAACATGCCGCTGTCGTGCTGAAGCATCGGGGCATGCATTCGCCTGTCCGCAGTGGCGCGAGCGAAGCGGCAGATCAGCGCGCGCCGACGCGCACGATACGTGGCGACCATCGTCGGCGGCACCACGGTCGCCCGCAGCTACGTCCGGGGCCGCGCACGTTGATGGCCACGAGCGTGACGCGTCCTGGCTGGGGAGACCGAACGGCGCTGACCTCGCCGGGTCGAGCGGGCGCGACGCACGAGGTCCAGTCGGTCCTCCAGGCTCAGAGGGTGCGGCCGAACATCTGCGCGGTCTCCCGCGCGGTCGGCGCGCCGGCGTCCGGGTCGGCGCCGAGCGCGACCAGGGCCTCCACCACCGCCTGCTCGTCCTTGAAGACGGCCCCGGCCAGCGGCGACTGGCCGCGGTCGTTGAGGGCGTCGACGTCGGCACCGCGCTCGGCCAGGCCCCGCACGACCGCCGCGTGGCCGTGGTACGCCGCGAGCATCAGCAGGGTGTTGCCCTGCGCGTCGGTGAGGTCGACCGGCACGCCCGCGTCGACGTACGCGAGCAGCCGCTCCGCGTGCCCGAGCCGGGCGAGGTCGAGGAGCTGGTGCGCCAGGCCGGTCAGCTCGTCGAGCCGGTCGGGCGTCGGGGCGTCGGAGGGGCTCGTCTGCTCGTCCACTCCCCCATGCTCGCAGCCGGAGGCCCACCCCGGCGGGTCGGCGTCCCTAGGGTGGGGTCATGGCGTGGACGGAGAGCGGCGACCCCGACCAGGTGCACCGGCGCCTGGTCCGGCACTTCCAGGACCGCTTCGGGGCGGCCCCCGACGTGGTGGGGCGGGCCCCCGGGCGGGTGAATCTGATGGGCGAGCACACCGACTACAACGCCGGCCTGGTGCTCCCCGTCGCGCTCCCGCACGCCACGTTCGCGGCGGTGCGTCGCCGCGACGACGACGTCGTGCGCGTCGCCAGCCTCCAGCAGGACAGCGGCTGGGAGGGCACCCTCGCCGGGTGCGGCCCCGGCGGCGCGCAGGGCTGGGCGGCGTACGCCGTCGGGGTGCTGTGGGCGCTGGGCACCGGAGCCGGGGAGCCGCTGGAGGTGCCCGGCGTGGACGTGCTCGTCGACTCGACCGTGCCGGTCGGGGCGGGGCTGTCGAGCTCGGCGGCGCTGGAGTGCGCGGTGGGCACCGCGGTGGTGGCGCTGCTCGGCCACGACCTCGACACCCACCGGGAGCGGCTGGTGCGCGCAGCCGTACGGGCCGAGACCGAGGTGGTCGGCGCGCCCACCGGCGGCATGGACCAGACGGTGGCGATGCTCGCCGAGGCGGGTGCGGCGCTGCTGGTCGACTTCGCCGACGGCTCCTCACGTGCGGTCGACCTGGGGCTGGCGGCCAGCGGGCTGCGGCTGCTGGTCACCGACACCCGGGTCTCCCACGCGCTGGTCGACGGCGGCTACGGCGAGCGTCGGGCCGACTGCGAGGAGGCCGCCCGCCGCCTGGAGGTCCCGACCCTGCGCGAGGCCGACGCCGGGCAGGTGGACTCGCTCGACGACGACCGGCTGCGCCGCCGTGCGCGCCACGTGACCACCGAGATCGAGCGCGTGCGCCGCACCGTCGAGGCGTTCGCCGACGACGACCACGCGGCGCTCGGGCGGCTCCTCCTGGCCTCGCACGTCTCGATGCGTGACGACTTCGAGATCTCCTGCCCCGAGCTCGACACCGCCGTGGAGACCGCGGTGGAGGCGGGGGCCGTGGGTGCCCGGATGACCGGTGGCGGGTTCGGTGGCTCCGCCGTGGCCCTGATGCCGGCCGAGCGGGTCGAGGCGGTGGCCCGCGCGATCGACCTCCGGTTCGTGCGCGACGGCTTCACGGCGCCGGCCCACCTGCTGGCCGAGCCCGGGCCGGGCGCGTCGGTCCGGCGCGTGGGCGACTAGGTCGAGGAGATCCCGATCCGGCCCTCGCGGAACGCCTCGACGAACAGCGCGTGGTCGGCGCGCACCCGCTCGGCGTACGCGGTGGCGAAGTCGGTGACCCAGGCGACGAGCTCGTCGCGCCGCTCCCCCACGCTGGCGACCACGGCCTCCTCGACCTGGAAGTCGACCAGGTCCTGGTCGCTGTCCTCGTCGGAGGCGCAGTGCACCTTGGCGGTGGCGCGGCCCAGCAGCTCGACCACCTCGGCCATCTGCTCGGGCTCGGTGATGCCCGACCAGTCGAGGTCGACCTCGTACGGCGAGACCTCGGCGACCACGTAGCCGACACCGTCGATGGCGGCGTAGCCCAGCAACGGGTCGGTGTGCACCTGCAGGGCGCGCTGGCTGACGGCGGTGCGGTGCCCCTCGTGCTCGAAGTAGTCGTCGACCTCGGTCGTGTCGACGAAGCGGCTCACGGCCGGCACGTTGGCCTGCTTCATGGACAGCACGACGTCGTTGTCGAGGGCCTGGCTGTGGCCCTCGATCAGCAGGTTGTAGGCCGGCAGCCCGGCGCTGCCGATGCCGAAGCCGGACTTGCCGACGACGTCGTGGAGGTCGTAGAAGACGTCGCGCGGCGAGCGGCGCTCGTCGGGGATCGTCTCGAGGTAGTCGCGGTAGGCCTGCACCACCTTCTCGTGCTCGGCGTCGCCGAGCCGGCGCACGCTGGGGTCGTCGCGGAAGGTCCGGTGCTCGCCGTCCCCGCGCGTGGTGTTGGCCGCCAGCAGGTCCGTGCGGCGCTGCTCGCGGGCCTCCAGCAGCATGTCGTGGACAGGACCCGAGGTGTTGTGCAGGTAGAGCGCGAAGTCGTCGGCGGCCTCGACGTAGTGGTCGACCTGGTCGAGGTAGGCCCGCAGGTAGCGCTCGACCAGGTCGCGCACGTCCTGCTCGGGCAGCGCCTTCTGCCAGCCCACGAGCGCCAGCGACGCGGCGAAGCGCTGCAGGTCCCAGGTGAAGCGGCCCAGGTAGGCCTCGTCGAAGTCGTTGACGTCGAAGACGAAGCGGCCGTCGGAGTTGAGGTAGGTGCCGAAGTTCTCGACGTGCAGGTCGCCGTGGATCCAGATCCGTCCGCTGCGCTCGTCGGCGAAGTCCTCGCTCCAGACCTGCGAGCCCGCCGACCCGCCGGTGGCCCCGGTGACGTCGGCGTAGAACAGGCAGGCCGTGCCGCGGTAGAACGAGTGCGGGTCGGCCGCCATCTTGCGGTACTTGCCGCGGAACGCGGCGGGGTCGGCCTCCATCAGGTCGGCGAAGGCGGCGCCGAGCACCTCGATGATCGTGTCGGTGCGGTCCTGGTCGTCCATGCCGGCCACTGTGCCAGCGGCGCGGCCCGCGCAGGCCACCCGTCCGAGCTACCTGCTGCGCCTTGGCCGAGCAACCCGGCTGAGTACCCGGGCCCAGCGCAGATGCGTACGCCGACGGGTCCGCCGCCCCCGGGCGCCGGGCGAGGGTGGACCCATGAGCCAACCCACCCAGAACAAGACCACCAGCGCCTTCTACGCCCAGGCCGGCATCTCCTTCGGCCTGGCCCTGCTCGCCATGGTCGTCGCGGTGCTGTACCTGCCCGTCGACCCCTGGATGCGCGCCTTCCTGGCCCTCGGCACCCTCTACCTGACCACCTCGGCCTTCACCCTGGCCAAGTGCGTGCGCGACGCCCAGGAGACCTCCTCGGTCGTCAGCCGGCTCGACCAGGCGCGCGTCGACAAGATCCTGGCCGACCACGACCCCTTCCGCTCCGTCTCCTGAGGCGTGCTTGACTGCCCGGGCACCCGATCGACGTCGACGAGAGGACCTGCCCATGAGCTCCACCGACGAGCAGCGCACCAGCACGATCGCCACCGCCGGGGAGGTCGGACGCCGCGTCCTCGGCACGCTGCACAGCGGCCTGCGTCTCGGCGGGCGGGCCCTGGAGCGGGCGCGGCCGTGGGTCGAGCGGGGCCTGTCGCTCTCCCCGGGCACCCGGGCGGACCGGCCGGCTGAGCGCTCGTCCGAGCACCCGGTGGCGTCCGCCACGCCCGAGGTGACGCCGGCCGACGTGGCGGCCCGGGTCGCGCCCCGCCCCGAGGTGGGCTCGGCCGCCGCCGCGCCCCGTACGCCGCGCTCGGCGCCGGGCGACCGGCTCCCCCCGCGGCGTCCCGGCCCGGCCCCGGAGCCGGTGCGCCCCGCCGACTCCTGAGGCCCCTCACCCCTGGGTGCGGGGCCACCGTCCGCACCGGGTGGTTCACTCTGGGGGTCACGCCGCGGCCGCTCGGTCGCCGGCACCCCATCCCCAGGAGGACACCCCCGTGCCCACCCCGCTCTCCAAGATCCCCGTGGTCGGCCCCGTCGCCGAGGTGGCGACCGACCTCGCCGTCGGCGTCGCCAAGCTCCCCGCCGCCGCTGCGGACAAGGCAGCCACCCAGGTGCGCTCCGGCGTCACCCTGGGGCGGCTCGCCGTCGAGGGCACCGCACGCAGCCTGGTCGGCAAGGTGACCGGCCGCTCCGGCGCGCCCGAGGCGCCGGCCAAGGCGCCCACGCCGGCGCCTGCCCCGGCAGCCCCGGTCACGGAGACGGTCACCGAGACGAGCACCGAGCCGGTCACCGACATCGATGCCGGTGCCGCCGACGTCGAGGTCGACGTGACCCCGGCCGACGTCGCGGCGTTCGCCGGCAAGAAGAGCCCGGCCAGGAAGCCGGCTGCGAAGAAGGCGACCGCCAAGAAGACGGCGGTGAAGAAGGCGGCTCCCAAGAAGGCAGCGGCCAAGAAGCCGGCGCCGACGAAGACCGCCGACCAGGTCCCGCTCAAGTCCGAGCCGACCCCGTCCTCGGCGGCCCCGCCGGAGCCCGAGGGCCCCGAGCAGCTCGAGCTGCCCGCCGACGCGGGCACCGAGCCGCTGGTCGACACCGCGACCGCCAAGCAGGTCGCCTCGGAGTCCGAGACCCTGCAGCAGGCCAGCGACAGCTGAGCCACGACCACGACGAACGGCCCGGGACCCACCACGGTGGGTCCCGGGCCGTCGTACGTCTCCGGGCTACTTCAGCTCGGCGCTGCTGAGCCCCAGCACCCGCCGCGCGACGATCAGCTGCTGGATCTGCTGGGTGCCCTCGAAGATGTCGAGGATCTTGGAGTCGCGCGACCACTTCTCGAGCAGCTCGACCTCGCTGTAGCCCAGGGTACCGGCCAGCTCGACGCAGGAGAGGGTGATGTCGGAGCCGACGCGCCCGGCCTTCGCCTTGGCCATCGAGGCCTCCAGCGAGTTCGGCTCGCGGTTGTCGGCCATCCAGGCCGCCTGCAGCGTCAGCAGGCGGGCGGCCTCCCAGTCGGCCTCCATCTGCAGGAACTTCGCTGCGGCAGCCGACTGGGTCAGCGCGGGACGGTCGTAGTCGATGACCACCCCGGCCTGCTCGAGCAGGTCGCGGGTCAGGTCGAGCGAGGCCTTGGCGCAGCCGATGGCCATCGCGGCCACGAGCGGGCGGGTGTTGTCGAAGGTCGCCATCGCGCCGGCGAAGCCCTGCTTGACGTCGACCTCCGGGGAGCCGAGCAGGTTCTCCTTCGGCACCCGGCAGTCCTCGAAGATGATCGTGGCGGTGTCGGAGGCCTTGATGCCGAGCTTGTGCTCGAGCCGGTCGACGCGCATGCCCGGCGTGCCCTTGGGCACCACGAACGACTTGATCGCCGCGCGACCCAGGTCGCGGTCGAGGGTGGCCCACACGACGATGGCGTCGGCACGGTCGCCGCTGGTGACGTAGATCTTCTCGCCGTTGATGACGTACTCGTCGCCGTCGAGGACCGCGGTGGTCGAGATGTTGGCGGAGTCCGAGCCGGTGCCCGGCTCGGTGATCGCCATCCCGGCCCACACGCCGTCGAAGCGCTCGGCCTGCTCGTCGTCGGCCACCGAGGCGATGGCGGAGTTGCCCAGCCCCTGGCGCGGCATCGAGAGCAGCAGGCCGACGTCGCCCCAGCACATCTCGGCGATCGAGAGCACCGAGGCCAGGTTGGCGCCGTTCTTCGAGCCCGCCTGCTTCTCCTCGGGCTTCTCGTCGCGGCGTACGCCGGCGGCGCCGGCACCCTCCGCGGCCCCGGACTCCGAGAGCCCGTCGATCATCGAGGCGAGCATGTCGAGCTCGGTGGGGTAGGCGTGCTCGGCCTTGTCGTACTTGCGCGAGATGGGGCGCAGCATGTTCATCGCGACCTGGTGGGCCTGGTCGCGCAGCGGGCGGAACTTCTTGGGGTCGTCCAGATTGATCATGGTGTGGTTGTCCTCAGACGAGGACGGCTCCTTCCATCACGCCGACGGCCCGCAGGTCGCGGTACCACCGCTCGACCGGGTGCTCCTTGACGAAGCCGTGACCACCGAGCAGCTGGACGCCGTCGAGGCCGATCCGCATGCCCTTCTCGGCGCACAGCCGGCGCGCGAGCGCCACCTCGCGGGAGAAGTCCTTGCCGGCGGCGGCGCGGCCGGCGGCCTTGTAGGTCAGCAGGCGCATGGCCTGCAGCTCGATCGCGATGTCGGCGACCATGAAGGCCACCGACTGGCGGTGCGCCACGGGCTCGCCGAAGGCGTGGCGCTCCTTGACGTAGGGGGTCACGTAGTCGAGCACCGACTGGCCGGTGCCGACCGCGAGGGCGCACCAGGCCAGGCGCGAGAGCCGCACGCACTCGGCGTACGTCGAGCCGTCGGTCTCGCCGAGGACCGCGTCGGCGGGCAGGGTGACGCCCTCGAGGCGCAGGCGGGCCATCGAGGCGGCCCGCACGCCCATGCCGGGGTCGGACTCGACGCTCAGGCCGGGGGTCGAGGACTCCACCAGGAACAGCACCGGGCTGCCCTCGAGGACGGCGCCCACGACGAAGAGCTCGGCCTCGGCGGCGCGCACGACGGCGCTCTTGAGCCCGTCGAGGACGAAGCCGTCGGGCGTGCGCCGGGCGGTGGTGCTGGGCGAGAGGGCGTCGAAGAGGACGGCGGGCTCGCTGATCGCCAGCGCGGCCGCCGGCACCTCGTCGCCGGTGAAGGCGGGCAGGTAGGTCTGCTGCTGGGCCTCGGTGCCCCACAGGCCCAGGGCGGTGGCGACCGCACCCGGGGCGAGGGCGGCCACGGCCAGGCCCATGTCGCCGCGGGAGAGCGCCTCGGCGACCAGGGTGCCGGCGACGGCCGAGCGCTCCTCGGAGATGCCGCCGAGCGACTCGGGCACGCCGAGGATCGGCAGCCCGATGTCGAGGCTGGCCTTGAGGACGGGCTCGGGGGCGGCGCACGCCTCGTCGGCCTCCGCGGCGGCGGGGCGCACCACCTCGGCGGCGTACTCGCCCACGACGTCGACGAGCATCTGCTCGTCCTCGCTGGGCGTCAGGTCGAAGACGCCCTTCGGCGCCGCGGCCGGCACCCGGACGCCGGCCTTCTGCCGGCTGCCCGCGCGGGTGAAGGCGCGGTTGGCGCTGGTGGCGGCCTGGAAGCCGGTGCGGGTGACGGTGAAGACCGCCTGCTCGGCCTGCTTGCGCAGGCCCACGCGGTCGAGGAGGTCGCTCTGGGCGAGCTTGCCGAGGGCGGCGACGGCGTAGCCGATGGGGTCGCGCACCTCGGTGTCCGCCAGCCCGTGCCTTCCCCCGGGGCGCAGCCGCGCCGGGAGGCTCTTGGTCAGGTCCATGACGTCAATGTAACTGTGAGTTACACATTGCGCTACAGGTGGGTGCGTGGTCCGGGTCACAGCGCAGCGTTGGTTTAGCGGGCGCCGTGGGGCTCTCCTAGGATCGCGGGCATGCCCGCACCGCCAGAGCAGCCCGAGCACGCGCCGTACGGCCCCCTCCCCGAGGGCGGCACGGTCCGCCCGATCACCCGCTGGGGCACCCCGGTCATGCACCGCCCCCAGGAGCCGGTCACGACGTACGACGACGAGCTGCGCGCCCTGGTCGCCGACATGGTCGCCACCATGTACGCCGCCGACGGGGTCGGCCTGGCCGCCTGCCAGATCGGCGTCGACCGGGCCGTCTTCGTCTTCGACTGCCCCGACGAGTCGGGCGAGCGCACCGTCGGCGTGGTCTGCAACCCCGAGCTCGAGCTCCCGGAGGGCAAGGAGCGCCACCTCGACGACTCCGACGAGGGCTGCCTGTCCTACCCCGGCGCCTTCGTGCCCTGCGCCCGCCCCGACACCGCGACCGTGCACGGCACCGGGCTCGACGGCGAACCGGTCACCTTCACCGGCGACGGCCTGCTGGCCCGCTGCCTGCAGCACGAGACCGACCACACCCGCGGCACGGTCTTCGGCGACCGCCTGGCCACCAAGCAGCGCAAGAAGCTCGCCAAGGAGCACGACCGAGCCGTCGAGGAGTACCCGGAGGGCTGGCCCGCCGAGTGAGGGTCTCCTGGCCGGGTGCATGAGTCCCCGGTCAGCCGGGGATTCATGCACTTAGTGGGTGTTGCAACACCTGACAAGTGCATGAGTCACCGGTCGGCCGGGGACTCATGCAGGGCCGCTAAGCACCCCTCGCCGGGAAGGCGGTCCCGCCGTCGGCGGCCAGCGCCGCGGCGACCACGCGCAGGTGCTCCACGCGCAGGTCATCGGGCAGCGGCGGCAGCACGTCGTCCCAGAACGCGAGCATCGCGCCGCGACCCTGCATCATCCCGGCGGGGCGCGCCAGCGCCCACAGGTGGAAGTGCTCCGAGCCGTCGCCCCAGCGCGCCAGGTGGGTGCGGGCCACGCCCGGCACGGCCTTGACCGCGTTGCTCACCCGTTGCAGCAGCGGGCCCAGGGTGGCGAGCAGCTCGAGCGGCGCGTCCTCGAGCAGCACGTGCTCACGCGGGGCGATCCCGCCCACGAACGGCAGCCCGAAGGGCACGAACCCCGAGCGCACCTGCCACAGGTCGTCGTGCCAGATGGTGTGCTCCGAGGGCCGGCAGTGACCGCACTCGCTGCGGTCGGCCTCGCCCGCCCGCGGCGCCTCGGGCACCAGCATCGGCTCCAACGGGCGCAGCGTGACCTCCTCGAAGCAGGAGAGCCGGTCCTCGACCAGTGGACGGCCCGGGAGCCGCTCGCCGATCGGGAGGGTGCGGTGGTAGGCGGAGTCGGCGGGTCGTTGGTCCATGGGGCGAAAGTAGCCAATAGTCTCCGGGCGTGCTTTACCTTTCTCGGGTCACCGCCGGCGCCGCACTGACCGCCCTCGCCCTGTCGGCCTGCACGGCTGAGGGAGACGGCTCGCCCGCCGCGGCACCGACCGCCACCGTCACGGTGACCACCACGCCCGCCTCCAGCTCGGACGACGGCGACGTCCAGGACGCGATCACGATCGAGTCGATGTCCAGCGGCACCACCTGCTACGACCGCCCCTACCCCGACCTCGCGTGGCTCGACGTCACCTACGAGGTCCTGCGCGACGTCGAGCACCTGGACTTCTCGTTGGTCGACAGCGACGGGGTCCGGTCGATCGGTCCGGCGATCGACCTCCCACCCACCAACTTCGGCGGCACCATCGCCTTCGGCGGCGAGTACGCCTGGCCCGACCGGGCGGAGCTGCGTGAGCAGCGCCAGGTCTCCTGGGCGGGTCGCAACCGCGTCGACTTCTACTCGGCCACCGAGGGGCGGACCGGCCTGCTGATGTTCCACCTGCGCTTCGACGACGACGTGCTCGCCGGCGAGCGGGCCGCCGAGATCGGCACCGTCCGGGCCACGTGGTCGGGCGAGGACGAGCCTGAGGGGCAGGTCGAGGTCCCGGTCGAGCAGACGATCTCGTTCAGGCCGGCCGACTGCCGGTGAGGCTCACCGCCGCGCGGTGACGTAGCAGGCCACCGCGGAGGCGGCGGCGACGTTGAGGGAGTCGATGCCCTCGTGCATCGGGATGACCGCGCGCCGGTCTGCGCTGTCCTGCCAGCGCTCCGAGAGCCCGTGCCCCTCCGAGCCCAGCACCAGCGCGACCTTGTCGAGCCCGGCGACGGCCTCCTCGACCGGTACGGCGTCGTCGGCGAGGGTGAGCGCGACCGTGGTGAAGCCGCGCTCCGAGAGAGAGGGCAGCGCGTCGCGCCACCCGGGCAGGCGGGTCCACGGCAGCGTGAAGACCGCGCCCATGGAGACCTTGATGGCGCGGCGGTAGAGCGGGTCGGCGCAGCGCGGCGCCAGCAGCGCGGCGTCGAAGCCGAGCGCGGCGCCGCTGCGCAGGATCGCGCCCACGTTGGTGTGGTCGACGATGTCCTCGAGCACCAGCACCGAGCGCGCCCCCTCGAGGACGGCGTCGACCGGTGGGAGCCGGCGGCGCTCGAGGGAGGCGAGGGCGCCGCGGTGCACGTGGAAGCCCGTCACCTGCTCGGCGAGGTCCTCGCTCAGCACGAAGCAGGGCGCCTCGGAGCGCTCGAGCACGTCGGCGAGCCCGTCGAGCCAGCGCGGGGCCATCAGGAACGAGCGGGCGGCGTACCCGGACTCGACGGCGCGGCGCACCACCTTCTCGCCCTCGGCCAGGAACAGCCCGTGCTCGGCCTCGAGGTCCTTGCGCAGCTGTACGTCGCGCAGGTCGCGGTAGTCGCGCAGCCGCGGGTCGTCCGGGTCGCTGACCTCCACCAGCTGCGCCACGTCACTCCTCCGCGAAGTCGCCCGGCCGCACCGTCACCGGCTCGGCGTAGTGGCCCGGTCGGGCCACGGCGACCACGTCGCCGACGACGATGATCGCAGGCGCCCGGACCCCCTGCTCGACGATGTCGTGCGCGAGGTCGGCGAGGGTGCTCAGCACCGTGTGCTCCTCGGGCATCGTGCCCTCGACGATCACGGCCACCGGGGTGGAGGGGCGCCGACCACCGGCGATCAGCGTCTCGGCGATCACGGGGGCGTTCTGCACCGCCATCAGCAGCACCACGGTGCCGCGCATCCGCGCCAGCGCCTCCCAGTCGACCAGCGACTGCGGGTGGCCCGGGGGCACGTGACCGGTCACGACGGTGAACTCGTGGGCGACGCCGCGGTGGGTCACCGGGATCCCCACACCGGCGGGCACCGAGATCGCCGACGTCAAGCCGGGGACGACGCTGACCGGGACCCCGGCGGCCCGGCAGGCCAGGATCTCCTCGAAGCCGCGACCGAAGACGAAGTTGTCGCCGCCCTTGAAGCGCACCACCCGCTTGCCCTCGAGCGCCCGCTCGACGATGACCTCGTTGATCGATTCCTGGCTGGCCTGGCGCCCCCGCGGCAGCTTGGCGACGTCGACCAGCTCGACGTGGGCCGGCAGCTCGTCGAGCAGCTCACGAGGAGCCAGCCGGTCGGCCACCACGACGTCGGCGCTGGCCAGGGCGTGCCGGGCGGCGACCGTCGCCAGCTCGGGGTCGCCGGGCCCGCCCCCGACGAGCACCACCCCGGCGGTGCGGTGGTGGGCGTCGCGCACGGTGAGCCGCCCGTCGCGGAGCGCGGTCATCACCTCGTCGCGCACGGCCGCGGAGCGGCGGGGCTCGCGGTTGGCGAGCACCGCGACGGTCACGCCGTCGTGGCGCCCGACCGCGGGCGTCCAGGCGCTCGCCTCGCGGGCGTCGTCGGCGCGCGTGCAGAAGACCCGCTGCGCCTCCGCCTCGGCCAGCACCGCCGCGTTGACCTCGGCGTCGTCGGTGGCCGCGACGACGTACCACGCGCCGTCGACGTCGGTGGGCTCGAAGCGGCGCCGCACCCAGGTGAGCTCGGCGCCCATGCCCTCCAGGGCCGGGGTGACGTCGGGGGCGACGACGACCACGTCGGCGCCGGCGGCGATCAGGGCCGGCACCCGGCGCTGCGCGACCTGTCCCCCGCCCACGACCAGGACCCGCCGTCCGGCGAGGCGCAGGCCGACCGGGTACGGCGGCGGCTCGTGCGCGGTCGCGGCGGTGGTGGGGTCCTCGGGGAGAGCAGCCATGGCCCCATGCTCCCCGGGCGCACCCCCGGGCGGCGCCACTGCCCGGGTGGTGGTCACGGTCCGAGACGTTGGCTACGTTCGGCTACATGAGCAACCTCGAGCGCCCCGTGGCCCCGAACCCCTACGACCTCCTGCCCCCGGTGCCGTCCTTCACGGTGACCAGCACCGACGTCAGCGAGGGTGCGCCCCTCGACGCGGCCCAGGTCGGCGACGGCGGGGACTCCTCGCCGCAGCTCTCGTGGAGCGGCGCTCCCGAGGGCACCAAGAGCTTCACCGTGACCTGCTTCGACCCCGACGCGCCCACCCCCAGCGGGTTCTGGCACTGGGTGCTCGTCGACCTGCCGGCCGACACCACCGAGCTGCCCGCCGGCATCGGCGCCGAGGGTGCCGACCTGCCGGGCCAGGCCTTCATGTGCCGCAACGACCTGGGTGCCAAGGCGTTCGCCGGGGCCGCCCCGCCGCCCGGCGACCAGGTGCACCGCTACTTCTTCGTGGTGCACGCCGTCACCGAGGAGAGCCTCGGCGTGGACTCCGACGCCAGCCCGGCCGTCGTCTCGTTCAACCTGGCCTTCAAGACCGCTGGCCGCGCGGTGCTGCACGGCACCTACCAGCACTGACGCGGCACTGGACCCTGGCCGAAGGACGTCAGCCCGTCGGGTCCGCGCCCGCGCGGCGCAGCAGCTCCTCGAAGGGCGTGGGCTCGGCCAGCTCGGCCTCGAGGCTGCGCTCGCGCGGCCGCCGGGGCCCCGCGCCCGGGTTCAGCGCGGCGGCCAACTCGGCGGCGGCCCGCTCCACCCGGGCCTCCAGACCGGCGTCGCCGAAGTCGTCGGTGGCCGCGAAGACCCCGGAGGGCAGCACGGTCGCCCGCAGGTGGGTGAAGAGCGGGCGCAGCGCGTGGTCGAGCACCATCGAGTGCCGGGCCGTGCCTCCCGTGGCGGCCACGAGCACCGGCGTCCCGTCGAGCGCGTCGCGCTCCAGCACGTCCACGAAGGTCTTGAAGAGCCCGCTGTACGACGCCGCGTAGACCGGCGTGACCGCGATCAGCGCGTCGGCGCCGCGCACCGCCTCCAGGGCGGCGGCCAGCTCCGCACCGGCGAAGCCGGTGACGAGCCGGTCGGCCAACGGGTGCGCGAGCCGGCGCAGCTCGACCACCTCGACGTCGACAGAGGCCTCGAGCCGGCCCACGACCGCGGAGGTGAGCCGGTCGGCCAGCAGCCGGGTCGACGACGGGTCCGACAGGCCGGCGCTGAGGACCACCAGCCGGGTCATGCCGTGACCTCCTGCCGCTGCCGCGCGGCGAGCATCCCGGCGTGGGTCGGGGCGTCGGGCACGTGTGCAGGTCGCCCCTCGGCGAAGCCCGCACGCAGGTCGGGGAGGATCTCGCCGAGCAGGTCGAGCTGCTCGAGCACGGTCTTCAACGGCAGGCCCGCGTGGTCGATGAGGAACAGCTGGCGCTGGTAGTCGCCCACGTGCTCGCGGAAGCCCAGGGTGCGCTCCAGCACCTGCTGCGGCGAGCCGACCGTCAGCGGGGTCTGCGAGGTGAAGTCCTCCAGCGACGGGCCGTGGCCGTAGACCGGGGCGTTGTCGAAGTAGGGCCGGAACTCGCGCACCGCCGCCTGGCTGTCCCTGCGCATGAAGAACTGCCCGCCCAGCCCGACGTAGGCCTGGTCGGCGCGGCCGTGCCCGTAGTGCTCGAAGCGGTCGCGGTAGAGCCGCACCATCCGGGCCGCGTGCTCGGACGGCCAGAAGATGTGGTTGTGGAAGAAGCCGTCGCCGTAGTACGCCGCCTGCTCGGCGATCTCGGGGCTGCGGATGGAGCCGTGCCAGACGAAGGGCGCCACGCCGTCGAGCGGACGCGGGGTCGCGGTGAAGCCCTGCAGGGGCGTGCGGAAGCGTCCCTGCCAGTCGACGACGTCCTCGCGCCAGAGCCGGTGCAGCAGCGCGTAGTTCTCGACGGCGAGGTTGATGCCCTCGCGGATGTCCTTGCCGAACCAGGGGTAGACCGGGCCGGTGTTGCCGCGGCCCATCATCAGGTCGACGCGACCGCCGGTGAGGTGCTGGAGCGTGGCGTAGTCCTCGGCGATGCGCACCGGGTCGGTCGTGGTGATCAGCGTCGTGGAGGTCGAGAGCACGATGCGCTCGGTCTGCGCGCCGATCCAGGCCAGCGTCGTCGTCGGCGAGGAGGCCACGAACGGCGGGTTGTGGTGCTGGCCGACCGCGACGACGTCGAGGCCGACCTCCTCGGCCTTGAGCGCGATCGCGACCTGCGCGCGGATCCGCTCCTGCTCGGTCGGGGTCCGGCCGGTGGTCGGGTCGGGCGTCACGTCGCCGACGCTGAAGATCCCGAGCTGCATGCTGCTCACGCTCCCCTGTAGTTGAATCTCGAACTGTCGATCCAACGGCGGCGGGGGCCGGCTTGTTCCCGGCTCAGGCGGGCCGGTCGACCGGCTCGGCGACCACGACCACGTTGCTGCGGTAGCCCGAGCCGTCCCAGTCCTCGCAGGTGAGCACCACCAGGCGCCCGGGGACCTCCTGGCTGAAGAGCCGCCCGGCGTCCCGCGCGATCCGGCCCTTGTCGTAGACCCGCACGGTGCTGACGGCGTAGACGAGGTCGGCGCCGTCGGACCGCACGGTCATCCGGTCCCCGGTCTGGAGGGTCTCGAGGTCGTCGAGGGCCCCGCCGCCGGTGTGCACGGTGTGGCCGACCACGAGAGCACTGCCGGTCTCGGCCCCCGGGCGCGCCCCGTCCGACCACCAGCCCAGCTGCTGCGGGTCCCGCGGCGGCACCAGCACCCGCCCCGGGGCCTCGATGCCGCGCACCGGCGCGTCGACGCCGAGCTCGGGGATGCGCAGGCGGTCGGGGTCGGCCGGCGTCGCCTCGGCGTACGTCGCCTCCTCGGTGGTGTCCACCCCGGCCGCGGCAGCCTCCTCCGCGGAGCTCGCGGCGGGCGTGGGCGCCGATCCTGCCCCTCCGGGCCCCGCGCCGGGCCGCTGCGCCACCACCACCGCGAGGACGGCGAGCAGCACCAGCGAGCCGACCGCGACGAGGGCGAGCACCAGGCGGCGCTGGCGGTGGTCCAGGGTCAGCGAGGGCACGCACCCAGGGTGCCCGAGGACACCCCCGCCCACACCTCCACCCCGTCGCCGGCGTGGATCCGTGCCGGGTCAGCGCGAGATCTGCGACGGGTCGGCGCGAGATCTGCGCCGGGTCAGCGCGAGATGTGGGCCGGGTCGGGGAGGCGGTGCAGGACGAGCACGGCGCGGTCGTCGTCGCCCCGCGACACGCGGCGCAGCACGCGGCGCGGCAGCCCGTCGAGGCCCGAGGAGGCGGTGAGGTCGCTGGCGGTCGTGCGCAGCCACTCGACCCCGTCGTCGATGTCCTCCCCCGGGCGCTCCACGACCCCGTCGGTGTAGAACATGAGCGCGTCGCCGGGGCAGAGCCGGCCGCGGCTGGGCTCGACCTCGGCCTGGGCCGTGACCCCGAGGGCGGTGCCGCGGGCGGTGTCGACGCGCCAGGAGCCCCCCTCGCGCCGCAGCACCGGCGGGTGCCCGGCGCTGAGCACCTCGTAGGCACCGGTGCGCAGCTCGACGACCACGTGCACGGCGGTGGCGAACGCTTCGTCGGACTCCTGGCGCAGCAGGAAGTCGTTGGCGGCCTCCATCAGGCGCCCGGGCGGCACGGCGCCCAGCAGCCCGCCCAGGGCGCCCGCGAACTGCAGGGCGGCGGTCCCGGCCGCCACTCCCTTCCCGACGACGTCGACCAGGATCATCTCCAGGCGGTGGGCCTGCTCGTCGAGGCGGGCGACCAGGAAGTCGCCGGCGTAGCCGACGGAGTCGGCGGCCAGCATGGCGCTCTCGCTGCGCCAGCCCTCGGGCAGCGGCGGCACCGTCCCTTGGCGCTGGAGGCGGTCGCGCAGGTCGGAGAGGACGGTCTCGCCCAGCAGGGTGGGCAGGCCGCTGCGCTGCCGGCTCGACTGGAGCAGCACCAGCGCCGAGGCCACCACCAGCGACACCGTGGCCGAGATCCGCGACGACTCGAGCTCGCCCGGGCCCAGCGCGTCGGAGACGGCGACGCCGATCGTCCCGACCAGCGCCCACGAGACCAGCAGCAGGAGCGGGCGGTAGCGCAGCAGCAGCATGCCGGCCAGCAGCCACACGAAGACCACACCGACCGGCGCCACCCCGTAGCTGAGCGTCTGGACCGCCAGCGTGGCCGTCAGCAGGCCCAGCAGCACCACCGCCACGTAGCGCTGGCTGGCCGGGCTGCCCGAGCGCCACCCGTCGACGCGGTCCTGCACGTGGCGCGCGACCACCGTCCACGCACGCGCCGGCCTCGAGGTCACCGGCCGAAGACTAGGTGGTGCGACGGGGCCGGGGAGCCGACACCCCGAAGGGGTGACTTTTCTTGACTGGCTCCAGACAAGGGGGCAGGGTGGCGACGGTAGCGACAGCGACGTCCGCACGCCCCCAGGAGGGACCCTGATGACCCAGACCCACGGCTCGACCGCCGGCAACGGCGCCCCCGCACCCAGCGACCGCAACAGCCTCACCGTCGGCCCCGACGGCCCGATCCTGCTGCACGACCACCACTTCATCGAGCAGATGGCGCACTTCAACCGCGAGCGGGTGCCCGAGCGCAACGTGCACGCCAAGGGCTCCGGTGCGTTCGGCACGCTCGAGATCACCGGCGACATCTCGCAGTACACCAGGGCGGCCGTGCTGCAGCCCGGCGCGAAGACCGACATGCTCGCCCGGTTCTCGACCGTCGCCGGCGAGATGGGCTCCCCCGACACCTGGCGCGACCCGCGCGGGTTCTCGCTGAAGTTCTACACCTCCGAGGGCAACTGGGACCTCGTCGGCAACAACACCCCGGTCTTCTTCGTGCGCGACACCATGAAGTTCCCGCACTTCATCCGCAGCCAGAAGCGCCGCGGCGCCAACGGGCTGCGCGACAACGACATGCAGTGGGACTTCTGGACCCTCAACCCCGAGTCGGCCCACCAAGTCACCTGGCTGATGGGCGACCGGGGCATCCCCAAGACCTGGCGCCACATGAACGGCTACGGCAGCCACACCTACATGCTCTACAACGAGGCCGGGGAGAAGTCGTGGGTGAAGTTCCACTTCATCTCCGACCAGGGCGTGGAGTGCCTGACCCAGGAGGACGCCAACCGCATCGCGGGCGAGGACTCCGACTTCCACCGCCGCGACCTCTTCGACTCCATCGAGGCCGGGGACCACCCCAGCTGGACCCTCAAGGTGCAGGTGATGCCCTACGAGGACGCCAAGACCTACCGCTTCAACCCCTTCGACCTGACGAAGGTGTGGCCGCACGGCGACTACCCGCTCATCGAGGTCGGGAAGATGACGTTGCACACGAACCCCGAGAACCACTTCGCGCAGATCGAGCAGGCCGCCTTCGAGCCGTCCGCGATCGTGCCGGGCATCGGGTTCTCCCCCGACAAGATGCTGCTGGGGCGGGTCTTCGCGTACGCCGACACCCACCGCTACCGCATCGGCCCCAACTACCAGCAGCTGCCGGTCAACCGGCACCGCGTCGAGGGCGCCTACACCTACCAGTTCGACGGCCCGATGGCCTACGACCACACCGGTGACCGCTCGAAGTACGCCCCGAACTCCTACGGCGACCCGTTCTCCGACCTGACCGGGCCCGCCGAGGACGGCTGGGAGACCGACGGCGACATGGTGCGCGAGGCCTACACGCTGCGTCCCGAGGACGACGACTTCGGCCAGGCCCGCACGATGGTCAACGAGGTCTGGGACGACGCCGCGCGCGAGCGCTTCGTCTCCAACGTCGCCGGGCACCTCGCCGGCGGCGTGAGCGACGAGGTCCTGGAGCGGGCCTTCGAGTACTGGCGCAACGTCGACGAGCAGATCGGCAAGCGCATCGAGGACGCCGTGCGCGCCGGGCAGCACGGCGACCCCGCGCCGCACCCCACCGAGGCGCTCGAGACCGTCTGAACCACGGCCGCTCCGGCACGGGGCGCCGCTCTCGTTAGAGTGGCGCCCCGTGCGAGCCAAGGAGCCGGTGCTGGTCAGTGCCCACCGCTGCGGGGCCGGTGGTGACCGTGGGCTCGAGAACACCCGGGTCGCGCTCGAGAACGCCCTCGACCTCGCGGTCGACTTCGTCGAGTTCGACGTCCAGCGCTGCGCCGACGGCACCCTCGTGCTCTTCCACGACGACTGGATGTGGGTCGGGGACCGCCGGGTCCCGCTCGCCGCGCTCTCCTTCGAGGAGTTCGCCTCCCGGGCGCCCCACTTCCTGCGCTACGAGGAGGTGCTGGAGGCGCTCGCCGGGGTGACCAGGGCCCACATCGACCTCAAGTTCACCTCCCCCGACAGCCTGTACGCCGAGGCCGCGGCCACCTGGGAGGTCCAGGCGGCCCGGCGGGCGGTGCAGGTGCTGGGCGCCGACCAGGTCATCGTGACGACCCTGGAGGACAAGGCGGTGCGCGCGGTGCGCGACTGGTCGGACCAGGAGGGCCACGACCTGCTCGTCGGCCTCTCGCTGGGCCGCAGCGTGCGCGGGCTCCCCTGGCACCGCCAGGTCCGCGTGCGGGTCTCCGAGCTGCTGCCGCGGCTGCGCTACACCGAGTCGCGCGCCAACCTGGTCGTGGCCAAGCACACCCTGGCGCGGCTCGGCGTCGCCGCCTTCGCCCGCCGCCGGGGGCTGCCCCTGCTGGTGTGGACCGTGGACACCGAGGACTCGCTGCGCTACTGGATGCGACCGGGCCGGGCCTGGCTGGTGACCAGCAACGAGCCCGCCCTGGCCCTGACCGCTCGCGACGGGTTCCCCCGCCACCGCAGCGGGCGTCCCCCGAGGCCGCCGCGCACCCGTCGTCGTCCCGCCTGACACACTGCCGCCATGTCGCCCGACCACGACGGCACCGTCACCGACGTGCTGGGTGAGCCCTGGCTCGCCGAGACCATCGACCTCGGGGAGGACCACGAGGGCCCGCTGGTGGCCACCCTGGTCAGCCACCGCTCCCCCCGGCCCTCGGGGCGGGCCGTGCTCTACGTGCACGGCTTCGCCGACTACTTCTTCCAGACCGGCTTCGCCCAGTGGTGGCTCGAGCGCGGCTACGACTTCTACGCCCTCGACCTGCGCAAGTACGGCCGCTCGATCCGCCCCGGCCAGACCCCGACGTACGTCACCGACCTCGCCGAGTACGACGCCGAGCTCGAGATCGCCTGGCAGCGCATCACCGAGCGTGACCGCCACGACCGCGTGGTCGTGGCGGCGCACTCCACCGGTGGCCTCGTCACCTCGCTGTGGCTCGACCGGCAGCGGCCTGCCGAGCTGGCCGGGCTGGTGCTCAACTCGCCGTGGCTCGACCTGCAGGGCAGCCTGCTGCTGCGCACCGTGGGCACCGCGGTGATCAAGCAGCTCGGGGCCCGCCAGCCGATGCGCGAGATCCGCCGCGACGTCTCCGGCCTCTACGGCCGCAGCCTGCACCGCGACCACGGCGGCGAGTGGGACTTCGACCTGTCCTGGAAGCCCCTGGAGTCCTTCGCGGTGTACGTCGGCTGGTTGCGGGCGGTGCGCACCGGGCACGCCCGCCTGCAGCGCGGCCTCGACGTGCCGGCGCCGGTGCTGGTGCTCTCCTCCGACCGCTCCACGGTGCCCACCGAGATGGGCGACGACGTGCACACCGCCGACATCGTGCTCGAGGTGCCGCAGATCCGCCGCTGGGCCACCGCCCTGGGCGCGCACGTCACCTACGTGGCGGTGCCGGGGGCTCGCCACGACGTGGTGCTCTCACGGCCCGAGGCCCGTGAGCGCGCCTACGCCGAGATCGAGCGCTGGCACCGCGCCTACGTCGAGGGCGACCCGCCGGCGCCCGCCTAGCCCAGGACCAGCACCACGAAGGCGGTCAGGCCGACCACCACGATGACCGCGCGCAGCAGCAGCGGCGGGAGCCGCCGTCCCACGTGCGCGCCGATCTGGCCACCCACCACGGCCCCGACCGCGATCACCGCGACGATGGTCCAGTCGATGGAGGCCACGGCCACGAAGACGACCGCCGCGACCCCGTTGACGATGGCGGCGAGCACGTTCTTGACGGCGTTGAGGCGCTGCAGGTCGTCGGCCACGCCGATGCCGAGCACCCCCATCAGCAGCACGCCCTGGGCGGCGCCGAAGTACCCCCCGTAGACACCGGTGCCCAGCACCGCGGGCCACACCCACCCGGCCCCGTCGCGCGCCGCCACGCCGGCGGCGTCCCGCGCGGCACGCCGGGCGGCCACCCGGCGCGCGACGCTGGGCTGGACCACGACCAGCACGACGCCGAGCAGCACCAGCGCCGGCACGATCGTGGCGAACGCGTCCTCGGGGAGCACCAGCAGCAGCACGGCGCCCACGGTGCCGCCCAGGAACGAGGCGGCGCCCAGGCGCAGCACCCGGTCACGCTGCCCGGCCAGCTCGCGGCGGTAGCCCCAGACAGCCGAGAGGGACCCGGGGACCAGCCCCACGTTGTTGGAGACGTTGGCCGTCACCGGCGGCACACCGAAGGCCAGCAGCGTGGGGAACGTGATGAGGGTGCCCGACCCCACGACGGCGTTGATGGAACCGGCCGCGACCCCGGCGAGCAGGATCACGGCCGTCTCGAGCAGCCCCATCTAGGCGGTGGTCACTCGGCGTCACCCTGGGGACGCTCGGTGGACTCGGCGCGCGCCCGACCCGGGTTGGCGGCCTTGGCCGCCTCCTCGATGGCGGCCTGGACGGCCGCGTTGCTCGACCCGCTGGTCCCACCGGTCTCGGGGACCTTCGGCTCGCTGGGGCCCATGTCGACGCGCTTGAGCGGCCCCTCGACCTCCTGCGGGATCCCCTTGAGGTCGTTCATCGTCGAGCCGAGGCCCTCGAGCGCCTTGCCGATCTCGCTGGGCACGATCCAGACCTTGTTGGCGTCGCCCTCGGCGATCTTCGGCATCATCTGCAGGTACTGGTAGGCCAGCAGCGACTGGTCGGGCTGGCCGTCGTGGATGGCCTGGAAGACCGTCTGGATGGCCTGGCCCTCGCCCTGGGCCCGCAGGATCTGCGACTCGCGGTCGGCCTGGGCGCGCAGGATCTGCGACTCGCGGTCGCCCTCGGCGGTCAGGATGGCCGACTGCTTCTGGCCCTCGGCGGTCAGGATGGCCGACTGGCGCTCACCCTCGGCGGTGAGGATCAGCGCACGCTTGTCGCGGTCGGCGCGCATCTGCTTCTCCATCGAGTCCTTGATCGACGGCGGCGGGTCGATGCCCTTGAGCTCGACCCGGTTGACCCGAAGGCCCCACTTGCCGGTGGCCTCGTCGAGGACCCCGCGCAGGCGGGTGTTGATCTCGTCGCGGCTGGTCAGCGTCTCCTCGAGGTCCATCCCGCCGACGATGTTGCGCAGCGTCGTCATCGTCAGCTGCTCGACGGCCTGGATGTAGTTGGCGATCTCGTAGGTCGCCGCCACGGGGTCGGTGACCTGGAAGTAGATGACGGTGTCGATCGAGACCACGAGGTTGTCCTCGGTGATGACCGGCTGCGGCGGGAAGCTGACGACCTGCTCACGCATGTCGATGACGTAGCGCACCTTGTCGATGAACGGCACCACGATGTTCAGGCCCGGGGAGAGCGTGTTCTTGTACTTGCCGAAGCGCTCGACGATCGCCGCGCGCGCCTGCGGCACGATCCGGATCGTCTTGGCGAGCACCACCGCGATGAACAGGAACAGCACCGCGGCCACGATGAGAAGGGCGAGACCCATGGGTTCTCCTCGGAGGTTGGGACGTGCGGACGGTCGTGCTGGGCGTGCTGGGCGTGCTGGGTGCGGTCAGGCCTCGAGCCTGGGCACCGGGTGGACGTAGGCGGTGGCGCCCCGGATCTGCAGCACCTCGACGGTCTCACCGGGCTCGATGGTGGTCATCGTGTCGTACGGCGCCGCGGTCCACTCCTCGCCGGCCAGGCGGACCCGGCCCACGTCGGTGGCGCTGATGCGCATCGTGACCTGGCCCTGGGTGCCCAGGAGCCGGTCGTGGCCCAGGGTCAGCTCGGGGCCGCCGTGCAGGCGGGTGATCAGCCGGGGCCGCAGCAGGGTCAGCGTCGCCAGCGACGCGGCCGAGGCGGCCAGCAGCTGCAGGGCCAGCGGCAGGTCGAAGGCGCCCGCGACGGCGCCGGTCAGGGCACCGACCGCGAGCATCATGAAGATGAGGTCGAGGCTGAACATCTCGACGACACCCAGGGCGGCGGCGAGCCCGAGCCAACCGACCCAGCTGTTGTCGCTCCACCAGTCCATGACCTCACCCTACCCAGGGCGCGGTGCCGGGTCTTTACCTGCCGCGGCTCAGTGGGCGCGGGTGCGACGACGCGCCGCCCAGCGCCCGTCCTCGTGGGTCAGGCTCAGCGGCATCCCGAAGGTCGCCGAGAGCGCCGACTCGGTCAGCACCTGGTCGAGCAGGCCCGCCTCGACGACCCGGCCCTCGCGCAGCAGCAGGGCGTGGGTGAACCCGGGCGGGATCTCCTCGACGTGGTGGGAGACCAGCACCGTGGCCGGCGAGTCGGGGTCGTAGGCCAGCATCGACAAGGTGGCGACCAGGTCCTCGCGCCCGCCCAGGTCGAGCCCGGCGGCGGGCTCGTCGAGCAGCAGCAGCTCGGGGTCGGTCATCAGCGACCGGCAGATCTGCACCCGCTTGCGCTCGCCCTCCGACAGGGTGCCGAAGGTGCGGTCGGCCAGGTGCAGCGCCCCGAGCTCGCGCAGCAGCGCGCCGGCGCGCTCGTGGTCGAGCGGGTCGTACTCCTCCTGCCAGCGCCCCACGACGGCGTACGACGCGGAGACGACGAGGTCACGCACGGTCTCGTGGCGCGGAATCCGCTCGGCGAGTGCGGCGCTGGTCAGGCCGATGCGCGGGCGGAGCTCGAAGACGTCGACGGTGCCGAGGACCTCCTCGAGCACCGCGGCCACCCCGTCGGTGGGGTGGATCTGGGCCGAGGCGAGCTGGAGCAGGGTGGTCTTGCCGGCGCCGTTGGGCCCGAGCACCACCCACCGCTCGTCCTCCTCCACGGTCCAGCTGACCCGGTCGAGCAGGGTGGCTGCGCCCCGTCGGACGGAGACGTCGGCGAACTCGAGGACTGCTGCCATGGCGTCACCCTAACCACCGGCGTACCCTCGGCCGCCGTGACCTCACCCCTGCCCGCCGCCGCCCGCCTCGCCTGGTGGGGCACCGCCTGGTTGCGCGGGCACGTGGTGGCCGACCTCGTGGTCGACGCGGTGGTCGACGACCAGGCCACGCACGCGGTCGCGGGCCTGGGCTCCCTGGGGCTGGGCGGCGACGCGACCGAGACGCTGCTGGGCGGGCTGGGGCGCCTGCGCGTCGAGGGCGCCGACACCATCGGCGCGGCCTTCGGCGTCGAGGGCGACCCCGTCGGGCTGGGCGGTCCCCCGGTCTTCAACGCCGCCGCCCTCGAGGCCGGGGAGGCCGTGGTGGTGACCGGGGCCGGCATGCGTGCCCACCCCGGCGCCCCGGGGGCCGTGGGTCTGGTGCCGGTCGTCGTCGGCGCGGCGACCACCTGGGTGGCCAAGCCGGCCGCGCGCCGCCAGCTGCCCGACGTCGGCGAGGCCGACCGGGCGCTGCGCGCGGCGCTGCCGGCCACCGCCGACCTGCTGGCCCGGCTCGAGGTGGCGCGCTGGCGGCCCGAGGTGGCCGACCGGCTGATGGACCTGCGCCACCGCGAGGCGCTCGACGCCCCGCCCGGCGTCCCGGCCCGCTGCGTCGAGCTCGCCGCCCGGGGGCTGCAGGCGCTGGAGATCACCGACCTGGCGCTCGAGGACGACGGCGGCGCGATCAGCGCCGCCGAGGCCGACGCGCGGGCCCAGGCGCTACGGCCGCTGGCCCGGGCCGGTCGACGGGCCCTGGTGGCGGCCTGCTCGCCCGAGGTCTGGCCGCCCTCCTGAGAGCCCGGTGTGTGACGTAAAGAACGCATGACGGAACATGTGCGTCATGCGCAAGAGCTCGTGGTGGCGTTTCCTCGTCGCCGTCCTGGTCCTGATCGGTGCCGCCCTGCTGACCCTGGGCTCGACGCCCAAGCTCGGCCTGGACCTCTCCGGAGGCACCCAGATCACCCTGGAGGCCAGCTCGACCGACACGGTCGAGGCCAACGCCGAGAACACCGACCGGGCCGTGGAGGTGCTGCGCGGGCGCGTCGACGCCCTCGGCGTCACCGAGCCGACCCTCGTGCGCTCGGGCGAGAACCGCATCCTCATCGAGCTCCCCGGCGTCGAGGACCCGCGCGAGGCCGCCGAGGTCGTCGGCCGGACCGCGCGCCTGACCTTCCACCCGGTGCTCGGCACCGACCCCAGCATCGTCGGCGACACCGGTGACGAGCCCGAGGAGGGCTCGCAGCAGCCCGACACCGACAAGCAGGGCCGCTTCGCCACCACCGACGAGGACGGCGGGCCCCTCGTGCTCGGCCCGGCCCAGCTCGAGGGCGACGACGTCTCGAGCGCCACCGCCGGCATCCAGGAGCAGGGCGTGCAGTGGGTGGTCGACGTCGAGTTCGCCAGCAAGGGCCAGGACGCCTGGGCCTCGCTGACCGGCGACGCCGCCTGCTTCCAGCAGGGCGACCCCCAGCGCCGCATCGCGATCGTCCTCGACAGCGAGGTCATCAGCTCCCCGCAGGTCCAGGACTCCACCTGCGACGTGGGCCAGCTCGGCGGGCGCACCCAGATCAGCGGCAGCTTCACCGAGGCCTCGGCCCAGAACCTCGCCCTGCTCATCGAGGGCGGCGCCCTACCGCTGCCGGTCGAGATCATCTCCCAGCAGGTCGTCGGCCCCACGCTGGGCGACGAGGCCATCGACGCCTCGTTCAAGGCCGGCCTGATCGGCCTGCTGCTGACCGGCCTCTTCATCACCTTCGCCTACCGGCTCTCCGGCTTCCTCGCAGTGGTCGCGCTGGGCTGCTACGCCCTCATCTCGTACGCCATCCTGGTCGCGCTCGGCGCCACCCTCACCCTGCCCGGCCTCGCCGGCTTCGTGCTCGCCATCGGCATGGCGATCGACGCCAACGTGCTGGTCTTCGAGCGAGCCAAGGAGGAGAGCTCCGAGCAGGGGGCGCCGCCGGCGCGCGCGATCTCGACGGGCTTCTCGAAGGCCTGGTCGGCCATCCTCGACTCCAACGTCACCACCCTGCTCGCCGGTGGCCTGCTGTTCTTCCTGGCCACCGGCCCGGTCCGCGGCTTCGGCGTGACCCTCACGATCGGTGTCATCGCCTCGATGTTCTCGGCGATGGTCATCAGCCGGGTCCTGGTCGAGTTCGCCGCCTCGCGCAAGGTCGTGCGCCGCCGCCCGGCGCTGACCGGCTTCGCGAAGACCGGCAAGGTCCACGACGTCCTGCTCGAGAAGAACCCCGACATCATGGGTCGCTCGCGGATCTGGCTGGCCGTCTCCGCCGCCGTGGTCGTCGCGGCGCTGGCCGGGATCGGGCTCAACGGCCTCAACCTCGGCGTCGAGTTCACCGGCGGGCGGGTGCTCGACTTCACCACCACGACCGCCGCGACCGCCGGCGACGTCGAGACGGTGCGCTCCGACCTCGGCGACGAGGGCTTCGACGACGCCGTCGTGCAGACCTCCGGCGACGGCGACCTGGTGGTCAAGGTCGGCGACGTCGACAACGACCAGGCCCAGCTGATCCGCGACACCGTCACCGCCGCCGTCCCGGGCTCCGACCTCGAGTCCGACTCGCTGATCGGGCCGTCCCTGGGCGACGAGCTGCGCAACAAGGCCCTGATCGCCCTCGGCATCGCCCTGGCCGCCCAGATGCTCTACCTCGCGCTGCGCTTCCGCTGGGTCTTCGGCGCCTCGGCCGCCATCGCCATGCTCCACGACGTCTCGATCGTCATCGGTGTCTTCGCCTGGCTCGGCCGGCCCGTCGACGGGGTCTTCCTCGCCGCGATCCTCACCGTCATCGGCCTGAGCGTCAACGACACCGTCGTCGTCTTCGACCGGGTGCGCGAGAAGTGGCGCGGCACCCGTGAGGGCGGCGAGACCTTCTCCGACTCGTGCAACGAGGCGGTGCTGGCCACCGTCCCCCGCACGATCAACACCGGTCTCGGCACGATGTTCATCCTGGGCGCCCTGTTCGTGCTCGGCGGCGACTCGCTGACCGACTTCGCGCTCGCGCTGCTCATCGGCCTGGTCGTCGGCACCTACTCCTCGGTCTTCACCGCCACCCCGCTGGCGGTGCTGATGCACCGGGTCTGGCCGGTGGAGCCGCGCGAGCCCCGGGCCAAGCGCGTCGAGCGCACGCCCGACGACAGCGGCGCGGTCGTCTGAGCCCCGCCACGGGGCCTCAGCGCAGCCGCGCCAGGTAGCCGCCCGCGACCCTCAGGTCGCGCACCCGGCGCTCCCAGGTGATCCCCACGACCAGCAGCAGGGCGCCCGCCGCCGCGAGCAGCACCCACTGCGGCGTGGCGGCGGCGTACGGCGCCAGCTCGCGCAGCACCACCAGCGCGCCGGCGACCCCGCCGACGAGCAGCGGCGCCTGCCAGCCCAGCCGGGTCCCGCCCAGCACCAGGACCAGGCAGCCCATCCCCAGCAGCAGCGCCCGCCACGACACCGGGTCCTGGGCCAGCACCCACAGCAGGCTGGGCACGACGGCCAGCAGCAGCCCCGGCAGCAGCGTCTCGACCGATCCGCGCCCGGGCGTGCGACGCAGCGCCAGCAGCCCCACCACGAGCAGCGCCAGGGCGCTGGGGGCGGTGTAGGGCTCGGGCGCCTCGACCCCGATGTCGGCCAGCTGCACCCAGGTCGCAGCGGCGAGCAGCAGCCCGCCCGCCCAGGCGACCCGGCGGCGACGGGCGTCGGTGAGGGCCCGGGCCACGAGCAGGGCCCCGACCAGGGTCAGGTGCAGCGACAGCGACACCGACAGGTCGTCGGCGGCGAGCACGCCGGCGACGGCCGGCCACGGCGCGACCAGCACCGTGGCGACGTCGATGTCGGCACGACGTACCAGCAGGGCCAGCACGCCGACGACCACCAGGGTCGCCGCGCCGCGCTGGGCGACGTCGAGGCCGACCACGCTCCCGAGCGCCCAGAGGGCCGCCACGACCGCCACGGGCAGCGCGGCCCACACCTCCGTGGCGGCGGCTCCCCCGGCGCGCACGACCCGGGAGCCGAGGGCGAGGGTGAGCAGGCCGGCGGTCACGGCCGCCAGCGCCGCGCTCGGCAGGGCCAGCAGCGCCGTCAGCGCAGCGACCGCAAGACCGACCCCGGCCGCCGACCGGGGCGCGAGCGCCACCGTCGCCCCCGACACGAGCGCCACCGGCACCACCAGCGCCGCCAGCGGCGCGTCGAGCAGCGCGGCGCTGGCCAGGACCGAGACGACCAGCGCCAGGCCGGTCCCGGCGACGCCCGCGCGCCGCCACGGCTCCCGCGGCGCGACCAGCGCCAGCACGACCAGGGCCAGCAGCGCGAGCGCGAGCACCGCCGGGACCAGCAGCAGCGGGTCCCACGCCGTGCCCGGACCGTCCAGCCGCACCCCGGCCCCGGCGGAGTACGGGTCGCCCAGGCCCAGCAGCGCGTCCACGGCGCTCATGTGCATCGCCACCACGGGGCCGAGCACCGGCGCCGCGAAGGCCACGGCGGCCCCGACCGGCACCACGCGGGCCCGGACCGGCAGGCGCGGCGGCCCCAGCACCAGCGCGAGCGCCACCAGGCTCCAGGCGGCCACGACCGCGCCGGTGGCGACCAGGACGGCGTCGGCGCCCTCGTCGAGGGCCGGCATCACGACGACCAGGCTGACCAGGGCCAGCGCCACGACGGCCGGCACGACCGCGGCCCGGTGCCGGCGTACGTCGCCGGCGAGCAGCGGCAGCAGTGCGAGGACGGCGGCGAAGAGCAGCCACGTCGCGCCTCCCTCGGCCCACAGCCCGCGCAGGCTCAGGTCGTCGGTGGTGTCGACGACCGAGACCGCCAGGAGCACCCACCAGGCCAGCACTCCCCCGGCCCCGGCCGCCGCCCGCAGGACCGGCAGGCGCAGCCGGGCCCCGAGCAGCACCAGCACGCCGGACCCGAGCACGCCGCCGACCCAGGCCCCGGAGCCACCCCCGGCTCCGTCGTCGACCAGGGCGGCCATCGCCCCCGCGACCACCAGCAGCGCCGGTGCCGGGACCAGCTGGGGCACGACGGGGCGGGCCCGGGCCAGCAGCAGGTGCAGCGCCGAGAGCGCCAGCCCGGCCGCCGCGAGCGCCGACCCGAGCACGACGCCCGACCCGGCGCTGCCCGGCTCGGGCACCCAGCCCGACTCGGCGGCCCCGAGCACGTCGAGGACCACCAGCCCGAGCGCGACCGCGGCGACGGCCTCGGCGGCCGCCGCCAGGTCGTGGCGCCGGAGCAGCAGCGAGCCACCGCCCGCCGAGAGCGTCAGCACGAGCAGCACGGCGGTGCGGCCGGCGACCCCGAGCGACGACCAGGCCACCGCGAGGAAGACCACGGCGGCGACCAGCAGGCAGGCGGCGCCGAGCGCGAGCAGCAGCTGGGGCACGGTGGCCTGGCTGAGCCTGCGGTGGCGCGACGCGGGGGCGGGGCCGGCGGCCGGGGCGCCGGGGATCGCCGACGCGCGCAGCCGCACGAGCAGCTCGTCGGCGCGCCGCAGCGTCGCCAGCAGCTCGTCGGCGAGCGGGTCGCGCAGCGGCAGGCCGCAGCGGGGGCACGAGACCGGGTCCTGCGGCAGCACCGCCCCGCAGTCGGGGCACAGGTCGGGGCGGGCGTAGGAGGACATGCATCCAGCACACCGCCCCGGGGCGGGCCGCCACCAGGGTCGAAGGACTCAGCTGCCTGGGTACGGGTGCTCAACCCCGGGCCGGGCGGCGCTAGCCTCGTCCTGCGATGAACCAGCCATCCCCGCCGCCCGAGGGCGCACGCCCCGAGACGCTCCTGATCACCCTGACCGGCCGCGACCGCCCCGGCGTCACCTCCGCGGTGTTCGCGACCCTGGCCCGCGCCGGGGTCGAGGTGGTCGACCTCGAGCAGATCCGGCTGCGCCGCCGGCTCATCCTCGGTGTCCTGGTGACGGTCCCCGAGGACGCGGCGGGCCTGCAGCGCGCGGTCGAGGAGACCGCCGCCGAGCTCGACATGAGCGTCGAGGTCGAGGCCGGCACCGGCGACACCCGGCCCCCCGCCCGCGGCGGCTCCCACGTGACCGTGCTCGGCACACCGCTCAGCGCCTCGGCGATGGCGGCCGTGGCCGGGCGGATCGCGGAGGCCGGCGCCAACATCGACCGCATCGAGCGGATGGCCCGCTACCCCGTCACCGCCTTCGACCTGCACGTCTCGGGGGCCGAGCCCGAGCGGCTGCGCGAGCTCCTGGCCCTCGAGGCCGCCAGCCAGGGCATCGACGTGGCCGTGCAGCCCGCCAACCTGCTGCGCCGCGGGATGCGCCTGATCGTGATGGACGTCGACTCCACCCTCATCCAGGGCGAGGTCATCGAGATGATCGCCGCGCACGCCGGCTGCGAGGCCGAGGTCGCGGAGGTCACCGAGCGCGCGATGCGCGGCGAGCTGGACTTCGAGGAGTCCCTGCGCTCACGGGTCGCCCTGCTCGAGGGGGTGCCCGCCAGCGCCCTGCACGAGGTGTACGACGCCATCCAGCTCGCGCCCGGGGCCCGCACGATGGTGCGGACCCTGCGCCGGCTGGGCTACCGCTTCGCCATCGTCTCGGGCGGCTTCACCCAGATCACCGACCGGCTCGCCACCGACCTGGGCATCCACTTCGCCCGGGCCAACGAGCTCGAGATCGTCGACGGGCGCCTGACCGGTCGCATCGTCGGCGAGGTCGTCGACCGCGCCGGCAAGGCCAGGGCGCTGCGCGAGTTCGCCGCCGAGATCGGCGTCGACGTGGCCTCGACCATCGCCATCGGCGACGGCGCCAACGACCTCGACATGCTGGCCGCCGCCGGTCTCGGCATCGCCTACAACGCCAAGCCGATGGTGCGCGACGCCGCCGACACCTCGGTCAACGTGCCCTACCTCGACGCGATCATCTACCTGATGGGCATCAGCCGCGAGGAGGTGGAGGCCGCCGACCGCGCGGTCGGCATCACCACCCCGGCACCGCCGGTCTGAGCCGTGCGGCCCGTGGCTCAGCCGCGGGCGACGTGGTGGGCCAGCACGGTCGCCGACTCCGGGGCGAGGTCGGCCCAGCTGGTGCCCACCGCGAAGACCGTGAGCGCCGAGGTCGGGTAGCCGCCCAGCAGCGCGGTGACGGCCCCGGGGTCGCCGTCGCCGTCGTCGAGCAGGTGCGCCAGGGACCCGATGGTCGGGTTGTGCCCCACCACGACCAGCGTGCCGACCTCGGCGGGCACCAGCCGCACCAGGTCGAGCGCCGCGTCGGTGCCGGCCTCGTAGAGACCGCGGTCGAGGTCGGGCGCCAGCGACCAGCCGGCCCCCGCGCACAGGTGCTCCCAGGTCTGCGCGGTGCGCACCGCCGAGGACACCAGCGCGTGGTCGGGCTCGACGCCCTGCTCGGCCAGCCACCGGCCGCCCGCCTCGGCGTCGCGTCGCCCGCGGGGGCTCAGCTCGCGGGCGGCGTCGGTCGCGGCCGCGTCCACGGCCTGGGCGTGCCGGGCCAGGACCAGGCGTCGGGGGGCGTTCTCGCTGCTCACCCATCCACCCTGCCAGCCCCCTGCTCGCCGATCCAGCACCGCCGTGCCGCGGCACCTGCGGGGTGAGGAGCGTCATGCCCTAGCGTGTCGCCATGCCCAGAGGTCCCCTGATGATCATCGGCGGCGCGGAGGACAAGCTGCGCCGCCGCACCGTCCTGCAGGACTTCGTCACCGCCAGCGGTGATCGCGAGGCCCGCATCGTCGTCATCCCCACCGCCTCCTCGATCGGCGAGGAGATCATGGCGGTCTACGACGCCCTGTTCCGCAAGCTGGGCGCACCCCAGGTCGCCTGCGTCGACCCCGCCTCCCGCGAGGAGGCGCACGACGAGGCGCTGGTCGCCCTGCTCGACGACGCCACCGGCGTCTTCATGACCGGCGGCAACCAGCTCAAGCTCTCGGGCCTGCTCAACGGCACACCGGTCGGCGACGCGATCGTGCGGGCCCACCACCGCGGAGCGGTCGTGGCCGGCACCTCCGCCGGCGCCAGCATCCAGTCCAGCCACATGGTGGCCTTCGGCTCCGGCGGGGCGACGCCCAAGCAGCGGATGACCCAGGTGGCCGCCGGCTTGGGCCTGGTGTCGTCGTCGGTGATCGACCAGCACTTCGAGCAGCGCAACCGCTACGGTCGGTTGCTGATGATCGTGGCCCAGAGCCCCCAGCTGCTGGGCATCGGCGTCGACGAGGACACCGCCGCCACCGTCACCCACGAGGTGGACGAGGAGACCGGCGAGGAGCGCGAGCTGCTGCGGGTCTCCGGTCGCGGCGCCGTGACCGTCATGGACGGCTCCCGGATGATCACCAACGCCTTCGAGGCCAAGCGCTCGGCACCGCTGCTGGCCAGCGGCGTCGTGCTGCACGTGCTGCCGGCCGGGGCGACGTACGACCTGACGGCCCGCGAGCTGCTGCCCGGCGAGACCGAGGTGGCCCCCGAGGACGCCGCCGAGCTCGAGGAGTTCGGCAAGGACCTGCGCCGGATGGCGCGCGACATCGCCGCCTCCGACGCCTCGCCCACCGTCCTCAAGCGCCGCATGGCGCGCCTGCGCAAGCTCCGCTCGGCGGAGCAGTCGCCCCTCGACGAGCAGCCCGTGACCACCCCCGAGAACGGAGCGAACCGATGACCGAGCGCCCCACCCCCGACCTGAGCATCATCGAGACCCGGGTCTACCGCGGAGCCAACATCTGGTCCTACGACCGGGCCATCCACCTGGTAGTCGACCTGGGCGTGCTGGAGAAGTTCCCGACCAGCACCCTGCCCGGCTTCACCGACCACCTGGTCGCGATGCTGCCGGGGCTGCGCGAGCACTCGTGCTCGCGCGGCAAGCGCGGCGGGTTCGTCGAGCGCCTGCACGAGGGCACCTGGCTGGGCCACGTGGCCGAGCACTGCGCGCTCGCGCTCCAGCAGGTCGTGGGCCACGACGTACGACGCGGCAAGACCCGCCAGGTCAAGGGCCGCGAGGGCGTCTACAACGTGATCTTCGGGTACGCCGACGAGCAGGTCGGCCTCGCCGCCGGCCGGCTGGCCGTGCGCCTGGTCAACCACCTGGTCGAGGCCGACCCCGACTTCGACTGGGACGTCGAGCTCGAGGAGTTCATCCGCCGCGCCCAGCGCACGGCGTTCGGCCCCTCGACCCAGGCCATCATCGACGAGGCCGTCTCGCGCGACATCCCGTGGATCCGGCTCAACCAGTACTCGCTGGTCCAGCTGGGCCAGGGCGTCCACGCCCAGCGGATCCGGGCCACGATGACTTCGCAGACCTCCTCGATCGCCGTCGACATCGCCTCCGACAAGGACCTCACCACCTCGCTGCTCTCGGCCGCCGGGCTGCCGGTGCCCAAGCAGGAGTCGGTGCGCACCGTCGAGGGCTGTGTGCGCGCGGCCGAGCGGATCGGCTACCCGGTCGTGGTCAAGCCGCTCGACGGCAACCACGGGCGCGGTGTCTGCCTGGACCTCCAGGACGAGAAGGAGGTCCGTGAGGCCTTCGAGGTGGCGCGCGAGCAGTCGCGGCGCGGCTACGTGATCGTCGAGTCCTTCGTCGTCGGCAAGGACTACCGCTGCCTGATCATCGACGGCAAGGTCGCCGCGATCGCCGAGCGGGTGCCCGCCTCCGTGGTCGGTGACGGCTCCTCCACCGTCGAGCAGCTCGTCGACACCGCCAACGCCGACCCGCGCCGCGGCGTGGGCCACGAGAAGGTGCTGACCCGCATCAAGGTCGACGACGCGGCCGTCGAGCTGGTGCGCGAGCAGGGCTTCGAGATGTCCGACGTGCCGCCCGAGGGCACCACGGTGCGCCTGGCGCTGACCGGCAACATGTCGACCGGCGGCATCTCCATCGACCGCACCTTCGAGGCGCACCCCGAGAACGTCGAGATCGCCGAGGAGGCCGCCCGCATGGTCGGCCTCGACATCGCCGGCATCGACTTCATCTGCCCCGACATCACCGAGCCGGTGCGCGAGACCGGCGGTGCGATCTGCGAGGTCAACGCGGCCCCCGGCTTCCGGATGCACACGCACCCGACCATCGGCGAGCCGCAGTTCATCGCCAAGCCCGTCGTCGACATGCTCTTCCCGCCGGGCGCCAAGTCGCGGATCCCGATCGTGGCCGTCACCGGCACCAACGGCAAGACGACCACCTCGCGGATGATCAGCCACATCTTCAAGGGCATGGGCCGCAAGGTCGGCATGACCTCCACCGACGGCGTGGTCATCGACGAGCGCCTGGTGATCCGGGCCGACGCCTCCGGGCCCCGCTCGGCCCGGATGGTCCTGCAGAACCCGCGCGTCGACACGGCCGTCTTCGAGGTGGCCCGCGGCGGCATCCTGCGCGAGGGCCTGGGCTACGAGCGCAACGACGTGGCCGTGGTCCTCAACGTCGCCCCAGACCACCTGGGGCTGCGCGGCATCGACACCGTCGAGCAGCTCGCCGACGTCAAGGCGGTGCTGGTCGAGGCGGTCCCGCGCGACGGGCACGCCGTGCTCAACGCCGACGACCCGCTGGTGCGCAACATGCGGCGCCGCTGCTCGGGCCAGGTGGTGTGGTTCTCCATGGACGAGCCGGGCACCGAGACCCGCGACATGATCGACGCCCACTGCCGCCGCGGCGGCAAGGCGCTGGTGCTCAACCCCTCCGAGCGCGGCGAGATGATCGTGGTCAAGCACGGCCCGCGCGAGATGCAGCTGGCCTGGACCCACCTGCTGCCAGCGACCTTCGGCGGCAAGGCGCGGATGAACGTGCAGAACGCGCTCGCGGCCGCCGCCGCGGCGTTCGCCTCGGGCGCCCCGCTGCACGACATCCGCCAGGGCCTGCGCTCGTTCTCGACGAACTACTACCTCTCCCCCGGTCGTCTCAACGAGATCGAGGTCAACGGCGTCAACGTCATCATCGACTACTGCCACAACGCCCCCGGCATGCGGATGCTCGGCGACTTCGTCGACCGCGTCGGCGACTCCCTCGAGGGCTCCCACGACCTGGCCCGCCCCTCCCGCATCGGCGTCATCGCCACCGCGGGCGACCGGCGCGACCAGGACATGCGCGAGCTCGGCGAGGTCGCCGCGCAGCACTTCGACGTCGTGGTGGTGCGCGAGGACGAGGCGCTGCGCAAGCGCGAGCGCGGCGAGACCGCGGCGCTGGTGCTCGAGGGGGTGCGCTCGGCGATGGCCGCCGGGGCGCGCTGCAAGCAGGTCGAGCAGATCCTCGAGGAGAACGACGCGGTGCGCCACGCCATGTCGCGCGCCAACCGCGGCGACCTCGTGGTCCTGTGCGTCGACCGGCACGCGGCGGTGATGACCGAGCTCGAGAACTGGTCGCCGCAGGCCCAGGCCGGCGCCGGCTTCTCCGACGACTCCCCCCTCGCCGACCCCGACTACGTCGCCACCCCCCACCCCGAGGCCTGACGGCCGAGCAGTCACTTTCGAACCACCGACCAGTCACTTTCGACCCCGCCCCTGCGGCGCGGTGACCGGTCGGTGGTTCAGGACTGACCGGTGGAAGGTTCAGAAGTGACCGCTCGGCCGTCGGCCGCTACCGCTCGACGGTGAGCTCGCCGTCGGCGAAGCGGCGGCGCAGGACCTTCTTGTCGAACTTGCCCACCGAGGTGCGGGGCACCTCGTCGATGAAGGTCCAGGCGTCGGGCAGCTGCCAGGAGGCGAAGTCGCGGGCCAGGTGCGCGCGCAGCTCCTCGGCGCTGACGCTGGCGCCCTCGCGCACCACCACGGAGGCCAGGGGGCGCTCCTGCCACTTCTCGTCGGGGATGGCGACCACGGCCGCCTCCAGCACGGCGTCGTGGCCCATCAGCGCGTTCTCCAGGTCGACCGAGGAGATCCACTCGCCGCCCGACTTGATGACGTCCTTGGCCCGGTCGGTCAGCGTGATGTAGCCCCGCTCGTCGAGGTGCCCGACGTCGCCGGTGCGCAGCCAGCCGTCGTGGAACTTGGCCTCGGCCTCCTCGCGCTCGGCCTCCTCGGGCCGGTAGTAGGCCCCGGTCACCCAGGGTCCACGCACCTCGAGCTCACCGACGCTGGCGCCGTCGCGGGGCAGGACGCTGCCGTCGTCGCCGACGATCCGCGCCGAGACCCCGCACGCCAGCCGGCCCTGGGTGCCCCGGTAGCGCCACTGCTCCTCCTCCGAGCAGCCGACCGGCGGCAGCCCGGTCGAGGCCACCGGGGAGGTCTCGGTCATCCCCCACGCCTGGCGCACCACGATGCCGTGGCGCTCCTGCAGGGCCTGCTGCAGGGAGATCGGCACCGCCGAGCCGCCGCAGAGGACCAGGCGCAGCGAGTCCAGCCGGGCCTCCGGGTGGTCGTCGAGGTGGTGCAGCACGTCGTTCCACACGGTCGGCACGCCCCCGGACACCGTGGGCCGGCTCTCGCGCACGAAGCGGACCAGCGGCTCGGCCTGCAGCCACCGGTCGGGCATGCACAGCGACGCGCCGCTCATCATCGCCGAGTAAGGCAGCCCCCAGGCGTTGGCGTGGAACATCGGCACGATCGGCAGCACCCGGTCCTCGAAGGAGAGCCCCGAGATGTTGCCGCCGCAGACCGCCAGCGAGTGCAGGTACGCCGAGCGGTGGCTGTAGACGACGCCCTTGGGGTTGCCGGTGGTGCCGGAGGTGTAGCACATCGCCGCGGCGTCGCGCTCGTCCACGTCGGGCCAGTCGAAGCCCGGCGACGCGGCGGCCAGCAGGTCCTCGTAGAGGTGCACCTGCTTGCCGCTCGCGCGCAGGGAGTCGAGGTCGGCGTCGCCGGCGTCGGGTCCGGCGACCACGACGTGCTCGACGGTCGTCATCTCCCCCAGCCGCGGCGCGAGCAGCCCGACCAGGGAGTCGTCGACGATGACGACGTGGTCCTCGGCGTGGTTGGCGACGTAGACCAGCTGCTCGGGGAAGAGCCGGATGTTGAGCGTGTGCAGCACCGCGCCCATCGACGGCACGGCCAGGTAGGCCTCGAGGTGCTCGACGTTGTTCCACTGGAAGGTCGCGACCCGCTGGTCGGCGTCGACGCCCAGGCCCCGCAGCGCCGAGGCCAGGCGCGCGGTGCGCTCGCCCAGGGCGCCGTACGACGTGGTGCGGCTGCCGTCGGGCGTCGCGGTCACGACCTCCCCGTCGGGGTGGACGTCGACGACGTGGCGGCGGATGGCGCCGATGGTGAGCTGGTCGTCCTGCATGGTGCTGCGCATGGCGGGTCCTCCGAGGGGGTGCGCTGGGGCGGTGTGCTGTGCGTCACGATCCTGCCACCCGCACCCGAGCGGCTCACCCGGCGCGCGCGGCCCGCACCTTCGCCGCCAGCGTCTCGGCGGTGTCGGGGACTCCCCCGGCCTCGGCGATCCACTCGTAGACGCCCTCGCGGTCGGCGTGGCACATCAGCCCCACGACCTCTCCGGGCAGCGCCTGGCCGACCAGGGCCGAGAGCACCCCCACCTCCGTCGGGTACGCCGGCACGGCGGTGACGCCGACCCGCTCGGCGCCGGCGCGCATCAGGCCCTCGAGCTCCTCGGGGGTGCGGCCGCGGAAGTACTTCTCCTTGTGACCGATGGCCACGACGTCGGCGTCGCGCGCCGCGATCTCGCCGATCTTCTCGATCAGCTCCTCGGAGCGGTCGCCGACGACCCCCATCCCGAGCAGCACCCGGGCACCCTCGGGGCGGACGCCGTGCAGGATCTCGAACATCGCCTCGAGGCCGGCCTCGTTGTGGGCCAGGTCCATCACGACGGTGACCTCGCCGTCGGAGACCGGCACGGTGAAGCAGTTCATCCGGCCCGGGTTGTGCTCGGCGTCGGGCAGGAACGAGCGCAGGCCGGCGACGACGACCTCGCGCGGGATCCCGACCGCCAGCGCGGCGGAGGCCGCGGCCAGGGCGTTCTCGACGTTGTAGTGGCTCAGCCCGGCCAGGGTCATCGGCACGTCGACCAGCTCGAGCAGCGGGTCGGGGTCGGCGTCGGGCTCCAGGACGCACAGCCAGCCGTCGATGACGGTGGTGGCGCGGCCGCCGTCGGCGAGCACCTCCCGCACGGCGGGCGAGTCGGGGTCGCGGGAGAACACCCACACCTGCGACTTGACCACCCAGCGCATCGAGAGCACCCGCGGGTCGTCGGCGTTGAGCACCGCCCAGCCCTCGGGCGCGGTGATCCGGGGCACCACGGCCTTGACCTCGGCGAGCTGGTCGAGGGTGTCGATGCCGTGCAGCCCCAGGTGGTCGGCCGAGACGTTGGTGACGACCGAGACGTCGTTGCGGGTCAGCCCGATGCCCTTGAGCAGGATCCCGCCCCGGGCGGTCTCGGTGACCGCCAGCTCGACCTCCTCGTGGGCCAGCACGCGGCCGGCGCCGCTGGGCCCCGAGTAGTCACCGGGCTCGACGAGCACCCCGTCGACGTACACGCCGTCGGTGTTGGACCAGCCGACGACCTTGCCCCACTCGCGGCCGATGTGGGCGACCATCCGCGAGGTCGTTGTCTTGCCGTTGGTGCCGGTGACGGCCACGACGGGCACCCGCGGCTCCAGGGTCGTCGGGGCGTCGCCGGGCTCGCTGGTGGCGACGGTCTCGGCCGCGACCGAGACGGCCGCCGAGAGCCGGTCGGTGCTGACGCCGTCGTCGCCGGGCACCAGGGTGTCGAGCACCGACGCGACCGCGCGCCCCATCGCGCGGGCCCGCTCGCGATGGGCCCACGGGTAGGCGACGACGACCTGGTGGGCGTCGTTGGTGGGGCGCACCCGCACGGCCAGCGAGGAGGTGCCCGACTCCTGGGCCACGGCCCGCACCAGCCGCGCGACAGCACGCAGCGCGAAGCGCTGACGGAAGCCGGACTCCGGCTCGCCGGGGCGGGCGCCCTCCAGCCCGATGCGCTCGGCGAGCACCAGCGCGACGTCGACCGGCGCGGTGGCCAGGGCCCCGATGTCGAGGGTCAGCTTCACCGCCGCCCGGGGGAAGTAGAGGTTGGGACCCTCGAGCACCCGCAGCTCGACCAGCGCGTGCGTGGTGGGGGCGACGTCCTGGCCTGCTCCTGGTGCGCTCACCGGCGCGACGCTACCGGCTCGCGCGCTCAGGCGCCCATCGCGTGGAAGCCGCCGTCGACGTGGACGATCTCGCCGGTGGTCGCGGGGAAGAAGTCGGAGAGCAGCGCGCAGACCGCCTTGGCCGTCGGCCCCTGGTCGGTGTTGTCCCAACCGAGCGGCGAGCGGGTGGCCCACATCGAGTCGAGCTCCTCGAAGCCGGGGATGGCCTTGGCCGCCAGGGTCTTCAGCGGCCCGGCCGAGACCAGGTTGACCCGGATGCCCTCGGGTCCCAGGTCGCGGGCCAGGTAGCGCGAGGTCGACTCGAGCGCGGCCTTCGCCACGCCCATCCAGTCGTAGGCCGGCCAGGCGACGGTGGCGTCGAAGGTCAGCCCGACCACCGAGCCGCCGTCGGCCATCAGCGGGCGGCAGGCCGTGGTCAGCGACTTCAGCGAGTACGCCGAGACCTGCACCGCCTGTGCGACGTCGTCCCAGGGGCCCTCGAGGAACTTGCCGCCCAGCAGCGTCTCGGGGTTGCCGAAGGCGATCGAGTGCACCACCCCGTCGAGCCCGTCGACGTGCTCGCCCACCAGCTCGGGCAGCCGCGCCAGGTGCTCCTCATCGGTGACGTCGAGCTCGATGACCGGCGGCTCGACCGGGAGCCGCTTGGCGATGCGCCGGGTGATGCCCAGCGCCCGCCCGAAGTTGGAGATGAGCACGGTGGCGCCCTGCTCCTGGGCGACCTTCGCGGTCGCGAAGCCGATGGAGGAGTCCATCGTCACCCCGGCCACCAGGATCCGCTTGCCGTCGAGAATGCCCATCGTCTGCTCCTTGGGTGAGGTGGGGTCCTGCTGGGGGTGGGTCTCAGTGACCCATGCCGAGGCCGCCGTCGACCGGGATCACGGCGCCGGTGACGTACGCCGCCGCGGGCCCGGCGAGCCACAGCACGGTGCCGGCGACCTCCTCGGCCGCGCCGAGGCGTCCGAGCGGGATGCGCGCGGCGTACTCGGCCTGCTGCTCGGCGGGCAGCGAGGCGGTCATGTCGGTCTCGATGAAGCCGGGAGCCACGACGTTGGTGGTGATGGAGCGCGAGCCGAGCTCGCGGGCCAGCGACCGGGCGACGCCGACCAGGCCGGCCTTCGAGGCGGCGTAGTTGACCTGCCCCGGGGAGCCGAGCATCGCGACCACCGAGGAGATCAGGATGATGCGGCCGCGCCGCAGGCGCAGCATGCCCTTGCTGGCGCGCTTGGCCAGCCGGAACGACCCGGTCAGGTTGGTGTCGATGACCGAGGACCAGTCGTCCTCGCTCATCCGCAGCAGCAGGGTGTCGGCGGTGATGCCGGCGTTGGCGACCAGCACCTCGACCGGGCCGTGGGCGGCCTCCACCTCGGCGAAGGCCGCCTCGACGGCGGCGGGGTCGGTCACGTCGCAGCGCACGTCGAGGGCGCCCTCCGGGGCGCCGCCGCTGCGGGTGGTGACCGCGACCTTGTCGCCCTGGGCCAGGAAGGCCTCGGCGATGGCGCGGCCGATGCCGCGGTTGCCGCCCGTGACCAGCACGGAACGGGGCTCGGACGTCGTGTCAGGCGTGGTCGGCTGGGTGCTCTGGCTCACGCTCGACGACGCTAGTGATTACCCGCGCGTACCAGAAACCACGCGCGGGTCGTCACGTCGTGAGCCGCAGGAGGATCAGTCGTCCTCGAGGCGGAAGCCGACCTTGAGACCGACCTGGAAGTGCTCGACCGCACCGTCCTTGACCTGGCCCCGGACCTGGGTGACCTCGAACCAGTCGAGGTGGCGCAGGGTGCGCGAGGCGCGCTCGACGCCGTTGCGGATGGCGGCGTCGATGCCCTCCGGAGAGGTGCCGACGATCTCGGAGATGCGATAAGTGCGATTGGTCATATGGGGAGCCTAGTCTGCCGACGTACGCTCGAGGTCATGGCCAGGCAGAGAGCACGCGATGACGATGCTGTGCGGATCACGACGGCGGCGGTGAGCCACGAGGAGGACCTCCGCAAGCGCCAGAAGCGCTACCTGCTGTCGATGTCGCTGCGCTCGGCGTGCTTCGTCGGGGCCGGCGTCGCCGGGCTCGCCGGGATCTCGTGGTTGTGGCCGGTCCTCATCGTGGGTGCGCTCGTGCTGCCCTACATCGCGGTGGTCCTGGCCAACGCCCAGGCCAACCGGGTCGACGGCTTCCAGCTGCGCAGCGGCGCCTTCGGGGCCCCCGAGCTGGAGTCCGCGGGCTCCGCGCAGCGCGCCGGGCTGGGTGGACGATGAGCGAGAGCGACTCCTGCTCGGCCAAGGGCTGCACCCAGCCGGCCGTGCACGCCCTGCTGTGGCGCAACCCCAAGATCCACACCCCCGAGCGCCGCAAGGCCTGGCTGGCCTGCCCGGAGCACCGCGAGTCGCTCGGCACGTTCCTGGGCTCGCGAGGCTTCCTCATCGAGGTCGTCGAGCACCACGCGGGGGCCGACCACACCGTCTGAGCCCACCTCCTCGCCGCGACAACTTCTCCTCGCGCCTGCGCGTCCCACCGGTGGACGGAGGTGGGGACGTTGACGGTACGACGGCTGGTGGCTGCCGGGTGCGCCCTGCTGCTCCTCGCGGGCTGCGGGGCCGACCCAGGTCGTGAGCCGGCTGCCGGTGATCGAGGCACGCCGGCGCAGTCGTCCGAGCAGGCAGACGGCCCGTCGACCAGCTCGGCGGAGCACTCGGGCCCCTGGGACCTCGTGCTGACCGACGTCCGCCTGAGCCGCCGCCGGGGTGGTGAGCGGATCGTCCTCGAGCTGGACGGCACCGGCGTCCCGGGGTGGTCGGTCGCCTACACCGACGTGGCCGTGCTCGACGGCAGCGGCGAGACCCTCGACCTCCGCGGCGACGTCGTCCTCGACATCTACGCCTCCGGCACCGTGGCCCCCGGCGCCGAGGGCTACCGCGGCGGGCGTCGCGTCGTGCCTGCGGGCGCGGGCCGCGTCACCGACCTGCACGTCGTCGGCACCTTCGAGGGCCACACGCAGGTGCTCGCCGGGATCGCCGGCGGGCGGGTGCCGTTCCGGGTGCGCGCGCTGGGCGACCCGACCCGGCTGGTGGTCGACCTCGGGGTCGACACGACCTCACCCTGACCCTCCCCCACCCCGGGGGTGGGGATCAGCCGCCGATCGCCGACATCGGGCGGTCTGGCTGCAGGAACGTCGGGTCGTCGATGCCGTGCCCGGCGGCCTTGCCGCGCATCGCCACGACCCAGCGCTGGGCGAGCTCCTCGTCGCTGGCCCCGTCGCGCAGCGCGGCACGCAGGTCGGACTCCGAGCGGGCGAAGAGGCAGTTGCGCACCTGGCCGTCGGCCGTCAGCCGCACCCGGTCGCAGTCGCCGCAGAACGGGCGGGTGACCGAGGCGATCACGCCGACGGTGCCGGGGCCGCCGTCGACGGTGAACAGCTCGGCGGGCGCGCTGCCCCGGGGCTCCTCGGCCGGGGTGAGGGTGAAGGCCTCCGCGAGGCTGGTGAAGATCTCGTCGGCGGTGATCATGCCCTCGCGGCTCCAGCCGTGCTGGGCGTCGAGCGGCATCTGCTCGATGAAGCGCAGCTCGTAGCCGCGCTCGAGGCACCACGCCAGGAGCTCGGGTGCCTGGTCCTCGTTCTCGCCGCGCAGCAGCACCGCGTTGACCTTCACCGGCCCCAGCCCGGCCGCCTGCGCGGCCTCCAGGCCCGCCACCACGTCGTGGAAGCGGTCGCGGCGGGTGATGCGGTGGAAGGTGTCGGCGCGGGCGGTGTCGAGGCTGACGTTGACCCGGTCGAGGCCGGCCTGCTTGAGCGCCCCCGCGTTGCGGGAGAGCCCGAGCGCGTTGGTGGTGACCGAGATGTCGAGGTCGGGGCCCAGCTCGCGGGTGCGGCGCACGATGTCGACGAGCCCGCGACGCACCAGCGGCTCACCGCCGGTGAAGCGGACCTCGTCGATGCCGAGGTGCCGCACGCCGACGCCGATCAGGCGCACCACCTCGTCGTCGGTGAGCACCGAGTCGTCGGGCAGCCAGTCGAGGCCCTCCGCCGGCATGCAGTAGCTGCAGCGCAGGTTGCAGCGGTCGGTGAGCGACACCCGGAGGTCTGTCGCCACCCGGCCGTAGCGGTCCTCGAGAAGAAGTGGCTCCATGTGAGGAAGCATACGGGCGAGGCGGGCACCAGGACGGGGCTCGCCACGCTCCGGCCGATAACCTCGAGGCGTGCGCTCGTTCCGGTTCATGCTCTCGCGTCGCTGGCTGCTCTTCGGGCTCGCCGTGGTGGTCCTCGCCGCCGGCGCCTGGTGGCTCGGCCAGTGGCAGTTCGACCGCCTCGAGCAGCGCAAGGCCGACAACGCGGTGGTGCTGGCCAACGAGGAGCAGGCCCCCGCCCCCGTCGACGAGGTCCTCTCCCCCGGCGGCGACGTCGATCCCGACGACGAGTGGCGGGTGGTCACCGCGACCGGCACGTACGCCCCCGAGGACACCGTGATCGTGCGCTACCGCACCCGGGACGGCGCCTCGGGCGTCGACGTGGTCGTCCCCCTCGTGACCTCCTCGGGCACCACGCTGCTCGTCGACCGCGGCTGGCTGGCCACCCGCGCCGCCGGCACCACCCGGCCCGACGACGTCCCGCAGCCGCCCGCCGGCGAGGTCGAGATCTCCGGCTGGGTGCGCGCCGACGGCAGCGGCGACTCCACCGCGGTCAGCGACCTGTCCACCCGGGCGGTGAGCAGCGAGCGCATCGGCGAGGCCATCGAGCGCGAGGTGTACGGCGGCTTCGTCGACCTGCGCTCCGAGGACCCGGAGCCCGCGACCGCCCTCGAGCCCGTCGAGATGCCCGAGCTCGACAACGGCCCGCACTTCTTCTACGGGCTGCAGTGGTGGTTCTTCGGCCTGCTCGCCGTGGGCGGGTTCTTCTACCTGGCCTGGGACGAGCGCCGCGGCCCCCGGCGCCGGCGTACGACGTCGTCGGAGGACGAGCCGACGCAGGACGCCGTGCGCCGGGCGGAGACGGACGTCCCGACCGCATGACGTCCCGGCGTCAGCCGCGGGCGGAGACGTCGTCGACGAACTGGGTGCGGTAGAGGTCGGCGTAGAGACCTCCCTCGGCCAGCAGCTCGGCGTGGGTGCCGGACTGGACGATGCGGCCCTCGTCGAGCACCAGGATCAGGTCGGCGTTGCGCACCGTGCTGAGCCGGTGGGCGATGACGAGCGAGGTGCGGCCCTCCAGGGCGGCGTCGAGGGCGCGCTGCACGGCGGCCTCCGACTCGCTGTCGAGGTGGGCGGTGGCCTCGTCGAGCACCACGATGCCCGGCGACTTCAGCAGCAGCCGCGCGATCGCGAGCCGCTGGCGCTCGCCACCCGAGAGCCGGTAGCCGCGGTCGCCGACGACGGTGTCGAGCCCGTCGGGCAGGCGCCGGACGGTCTCGGCGATCTGGGCGGCCTCGAGGCTCGACCAGATCTCGGCGTCGTCGGCGCCGGGACGGGCGTAGAGCATGTTGGCGCGGATGGTGTCGTGGAAGAGGTGCGCGTCCTGGGTGACGTAGCCGACCGCGTCCTCGAGGGACTGCAGGCTGACCTCGCGGACGTCATGGCCGCCGACGCGCACCGTGCCCGAGGTGGCGTCGTACAGCCGTGCCACGAGGTGCGTGACGGTGGTCTTGCCGGCACCAGACGGCCCGACCAGCGCGACCATCCGGCCGACGTCGGCGGTGAAGGAGACGTCGTGGAGCACCGGGCCGCTGGCGCCGGCCTCGGGCCGCGCCACGCCCTCGAGGGAGGGCAGGGAGAGCTCGGCGGCGCTCGGGTAGGTGAACCCGACCCGGTCGAACTCCAGCCGCGCCGCGGAGCGCGGCAGCACCACCGCGTCGTCCTTCTCCACGATGAGGGAGGGCAGGTCGAGCACCTCGAAGACCCGCTCGAAGCTCACCACCGCCGTCATCACGTCGATGCGGACGTTGGAGAGACCTTGCAGGGGGCCGAGGAGGCGCAGCAGCAGGGTCGCCAGCGCCAGCAGGGTGCCGATGGTGAGCGTGTCGCTGATGACCAGCTGACCGCCCACGCCGTAGACCAGCGCGGTGGCCAGCGCGGGCACCAGGACCATCGTGGCACCGAAGATGCGGGTGATCAGGCTGATCCGCACCCCCAGGTCGCGGACCTTGGCGGCCTTGGTGCGGAACAGCGCGTCCTCGTCGTCGCGACGGCCGAAGAGCTTGAGCAGCATCGCGCCGCCCACGTTGAACCGCTCGGTCATGTTGTTGCCGAGGTCGGCGTTGCCGTCCATCTGCTCGCGGGTCAGCCCGGCCAGCCGGTTGCTGACGAAGCGGGAGGCCAGGAAGAGCAGCGGGAAGAGGGCGACGCACAGCAGCGTCACCTGCCAGCTCAGCGCCAGCATCGTGACGCCGACGACGACGGCGGCGATCGAGTTCGAGACGGTGCTGGACAGCGTCGAGGTGAAGGCCCGCTGGGCGCCGATGACGTCGTTGTTGAGCCGGCTGACCAGGGCGCCGGTCTGGGTGCGGGTGAAGAAGGCCATCGACTGGCGCTGCACGTGGGCGAAGACCTGCGAGCGCAGGTCGAAGATCAGGCTCTCCCCGATGCGCGAGGAGAGCCAGCCGGCCAGCACGCTGAGCACCGCGTTGAAGACGGCGAAGCCGGCCATGGCCAGCGCGAGCAGCGTGACGAGGCCGCGATCGCCCGCCAGGATGCCGTCGTCGACGATCTTCTGGACCAGCAACGGGGTGACGACCACCAGCGACGCGTCGATGACGGTGAGCACCAGGAACACCGAGATCAGGCCCCGGTGGGGCCGGGCGAAGCCGACCACCCGGCGCACCGTCTGGCGCGAGAGCCGGTTGTTGACCACGCTGCGGTCCGACCTCAGGTGGCGCCAGGCCATGCCGGCCCCCATCATCCCCGACACGTCGCGCTCCTCACTGGCCCGTCGCCGGACCCACTCACTGCTGCATCGTGCTCGCGACCTCGCGGAACCGTCGGCCCTGCGCCTCCCGCTCGAGGCGGCGCTGGTCCTCCAGCGACGACGCGGCCGCCGTCTGCACCAGTGCCTTGGTCTCACGCACCGCCCCGGGCATCGGGGCGGTCAGGGACCCGGCGAGGTGGGCGACGGTCGCAGCGAGCTGGTCGGTCGGCACCGCGGTGAGGGCGATGCCGATGCGCACCGCCTCCTCGGCACCGACCATGCGTGCCGTGGCACAGATCTCCAGTGCCCTGGAGTACCCAACCGCCTCGACCAGGGGCTTTGTTCCCGTCAGGTCGGGGACCAGGCCCAGCGCCGTCTCCTTCATGCACAGCTGGGCGTCGTCGGTGAGCACCCGCAGGTCGCAGGAGAGCGCCAGCTGGAAGCCGGCGCCGACCGCGTAGCCCTGCACCGCGGCGATGGAGACGAACGAGGGGTCGCGCAGCCAGGTGAAGCCGCGCTGGTAGTCGTCGATCGTCGCCGACATCTCCTCCTCGCTGCGGCTGAGCAGGTCGGCCACCGACTCCACGCCCTCGGTCGAGGAGGTCGGGTCGAGCATCGCGCGGTCGAGGCCGGCCGAGAAGCTGGTGCCGGCGCCGCGCACCACCACGACGCGCACGGCGTCGTCGGCGACCAGCCGCTCGCCGATCGTGGCGAGGCCGCGCCACATCGCCGGGGTCTGCGCGTTGCGCACCTCGGGACGGTCGAGGGTGACGGTCGCGACCGCCCCCTCGACCTCGACGACCAGACCGACCGCGGCGAGCTCTTCAGGAGTCATGCCCGGAGTCTAGGAACCGGCACCGACACCGGCCCCGGCGGCCTCAGGCCAGCGAGACCAGGTCGGCGTACCCCTCGTTCCACAGGTCCTCGTCGCCGTCCGGCAGCAGCAGCACCCGGTCGGGCTCGAGGGCGCGCACCGCGCCCTCGTCGTGGGTGACCAGGATGATCGCGCCCTCGTAGCTGCGGATCGCGGCCAGCACCTCCTCGCGGGAGGCCGGGTCGAGGTTGTTGGTGGGCTCGTCGAGCAGCAGCACGTTGGCGCTGGAGACCACCAGCGAGGCCAGCGCGAGCCGGGTCTTCTCGCCACCGGAGAGCACCTGGGCGGACTTGTGGGCGTCGTCGCCGGAGAAGAGGAACGAGCCCAGCACCGAGCGGGCCTCGACGTCGGTCAGCTGGGGCGCTGCGGACTGCATGTTCTCCAGCACCGTGCGCGAGGTGTCGAGCGTCTCGTGCTCCTGGGCGTAGTAGCCGACCTTCAGGCCGTGGCCGGGCACGACCTCGCCGGTGTCGGGCTGGTCGACGCCGGCCAGGATGCGCAGCATCGTGGTCTTGCCGGCGCCGTTGAGGCCGAGGATGACGACGCGGGAGCCCTTGTCGATGGCCAGGTCGACGCCGGTGAAGACCTCGAGGGAGCCGTAGGTCTTCGACAGCTCGCGCGCGGTGATCGGGGTCTTGCCGCACGGCGCCGGGGCGGGGAACTTGATGCGGGCGACCTTGTCGGCCGCGCGCTCGCCCTCGAGCCCGGCCATCATCTTCTCGGCCCGCTTGAGCATCGACTGCGCCGCCTGGGCCTTGGAGGCCTTCGCGCGCATCTTGTTGGCCTGGTCGGTGAGGGTCTTGGCCTTGTTCTCGGCGTTCATCCGCTCACGCCGACGACGTACCTCGTCGGTCTCGCGCTGGGTCAGGTAGTTCTTCCACCCCATGTTGTAGACGTCCATGGCGGTGCGGTTGGCGTCGAGGTGCATCACCTTGTTGACGGTGGCCTCGAGCAGCTCGTTGTCGTGGGAGATCACGATGAAGCCGCCCTTGTGGGCCTTGAGGAACTCGCGCAGCCACACGATCGAGTCGGCGTCCAGGTGGTTGGTCGGCTCGTCGAGGATCAGGATCTCGGCGCCGGAGAAGAGGATGCGGGCCAGCTCGACACGGCGGCGCTGGCCGCCCGAGAGCGTCTTGAGCTGCTGGCCCAGGATCCGGTCGGGGATGCCGAGGCTGGCCGCGATCGTGGCGGCCTCGGACTCCGCGGCGTAGCCGCCGCCCGCGTGCATCTCGTCGTCGGCGCGGCTGTAGCGGCGCATCGCCTTCTCGCGCACGGCCGCGTCGTCGGAGCCCATCTGCTCCTCGGCCGCACGCAGGCGGCGTACGACGTCGTCGAGCCCGCGAGCGGAGAGGATCCGGTCGCGGGCCAGGACCTCGGGGTCACCGGTGCGCGGGTCCTGCGGCAGGTAGCCGATCTCGCCGCTCCTGGTCACCGAGCCGCCGGCGGGCAGCGCCTCGCCGGAGAGGATCTTGGTGAGGGTGGTCTTGCCGGCGCCGTTGCGACCGACCAGGCCGACCTTGTCGCCCGCGGCCACGCGGAAGCTCACGTCCTCCATCAGGAGACGCGCGCCGGCACGGACTTCGAGCTGATGAGCGGTGATCATAGGAGCCCAATCGTAGGAGTCGGTAGCCTCAGCCACCGATTCGCCGCCACCGCGGCGCAGGCCGCCCAGGAGGCACGACGTGAGGTTCAACCCCAAGGCCCGCCTCGACACCCGACGCACGCGTGACGTGGGTCGCAGCAGCGGCGGTGGCCGCTCGCGCGGCGGCCTCCCGTCCTCGGGGAGGCGCGGCGGCTCGTCGCTGCCGATCCCCGGCGGCGTGGCCGGTGGTGGCGGCGTGGTGGCGGTCATCATCGCCGTCGGCTTCTTCGTCGTCACCCAGCTGATGGGCGGCGGCTCCGGCCTCGACCTCGGCTCGGGCGGCAGCCTCGACGCCTCGCGCTTCGAGGACACCGACCGGTACGCCGCCTGCGAGACCGGTGAGGACGCCAACGAGTCGGCCGACTGCGCCCGGGTCGCGGTCGAGAACAGCCTGTACGACTACTGGGGCGACACGCTCGGCTCCGACTTCCGGCCCGCCGACTCGCTGGTGACCTTCTCGGGCCAGGTCGGCACCGGCTGCGGGGCCGCGAGCTCGGCCGTCGGCCCGTTCTACTGCCCCGCCGACGACACGATCTATTTCGACAGCGGCTTCTTCGACGAGGTGCTCGAGCGCCAGCTCGGCGGGCCCGACGGCGGGTTCGTCGAGGCCTACGTGCTGGCCCACGAGTACGGCCACCACGTCCAGAACGTGCTGGGCACGATGGGCCGGGTCCGCACCCAGCAGGGCCCCTCCTCCGACGCGGTGCGCCTGGAGCTGCAGGCCGACTGCTACGCCGGCATGTGGGCGCGCGGGGCCACGGCCACCGAGGACTCCTCGGGCACCGCGCTCTTCAGCGAGCTCACCGACCAGGACATCACGCTCGCGCTCGAGGCCGCGGCCAGCGTCGGCGACGACCGCATCCAGCAGCAGACCCAGGGCCAGGTCGACGAGGAGTCGTGGACCCACGGCTCCGCCGCGCAGCGCCAGCGCTGGTTCCGGGTCGGCTTCGACGGCGGCGACCTCACCGACTGCGACACCTTCGCCGCCCGCTCCCTCTGAGCTCGGCTCACGCGTCGAGGAGCGCCTCGATCAGGGGGAACTGGCGCTGGAGCGCCCGCAGGTGGGGAGCGACGGCGGGGTGGCGGAACTTGCCGGCCAGCGCGCCCTCTCCCCCGGCGACCCGCGACAGCGCCCACTCGGCGCGGCTGAGCGCGGTGTAGACGGCGGTGACCCGGGCCCCGAGCGCGACCTGGTCGGCGGTGGCCGCCCCGTCGGGCAGGCCGAGCAGGTACGCGTCGAGCAACGGCTCGAAGTCCTCGCGGGCGGCGAGCAGGTAGTAGCCCAGGTCCGCGCCGACGGCGGCGGTGCCCAGGCAGGACCAGTCGATGGCCACCACGTCGTCGCCCTCGCGCCCCGGGAGGTTGCCCGGGGTCGGGTCGCCGTGCTGGAGCGCCTGCGGCAGGGCGTCGACGCGGTCGAGGAACGCCGATCGCCGGGTCCACAGGTGCTCGGCGACGTCGGCGACGGTGGTGCGCGCCAGGGTCGGCCACCCGCCCCGGTGCGCCGTACGACGCAGCCGGTCGCGCAGCTGGTCGCGCGCGAGCCACCCGACGTCGGGGACCGGGGTGCCGGCGAAGCGGCCCAGGGCGTGGGCGGCGAAGAGCCCGTTGACGGCGGCGTCCTCGACCCAGTCCTCGGTGAGGGTGATGCCCTCGACGTCCTCCTCGACGAAGGAGCGCACCGGGGGCCGCAGCCCCCGGGTGCGGGCGAGCACGCCCGAGGTCACCACGTCGGCGGCGCGGCGCCAGTAGGCGAAGTGGTGGGGGTCGGACAGCTCGGCGGGGTCGTGCTCGCCGGGGGCGGCCAGGCGCTTCACCGCCACGGGCTGCTCGCCCAGGCTGGTGCGCCAGACCCCGATCGTGGACATGCCGGCCCCACCAGGGAGCGGATGCCAGTCCGGGTCGGGCTGCCACGTCGGGGCCACGGACGCGACGCTAGCCGATGTCGCGGCGCTGGAAGGCCAACTGGCCCGACGCGCCGAGCGCGAGCGCCAGCGCCACCACCACCGCCGCCGCGCCCAGCGACGGGTCCTCGGCCGGGACCAGCGGCAGGTGGTCGAACGGCGAGAACCACCGCACCCAGCGCGGCAGCCCGAGCAGCTCGCCGAAGAACATCACCACCACGGCCACCACCAGCGGCCCCCAGGCCAGGGCGGTACGGCGCGGGGCCACCCCGTGCACCAGCCGGGCCAGCGCCGCCAGCAGCAGCACCCCGGGCGCGTACTGCAGCTGCGGCCCGACGAACGCGACGACCTGGCCGGCGTCGGCGCTGACGAAGGCGTAGCCCAGCCCCAGGCCGAGCCCTCCGACCACCATGACCAGCGCCGTGCCGAGCAGCGTCACGAGGGTCCACGACAGCAGCCAGCGGCCCCGCCCCAGCGGGGTGGCGAGCACCAGCTCGGCGAGCCCCGACTCCTCCTCGCCGCGTGGTCGCAGGGTCGAGGAGGTGGCGAAGCCGGTGGCCAGCAGCGCCATCATCACCAGCATCGTGGCGAAGAACCCGTCGACGAGGTCGAGGCCCCCCTGCGCCATCAGGTCGCGGCCCATGTCGGAGTCCCCGACCAGGTCCTCCACCGAGGTGCCCAGGGCGCCGTACGCGACACCGGTCAGGCCCACGCCCACGCTCCAGCCGACGACGCCGGCGCGCTGCAGGCGCCACGCGAGGCCGACCGGGCCGCTGAGGGCCCGGCCGGCGCGCGGCGGGCCGGGACGGCTGGCCACGAGGCCGGCGCCGATGTCGCGGCGCAGCAGGAGCGTCGCGGCGAGCGCCAGGTTGATCCCGGCGGCGGCGACCAGCAGCAGCGCAGGCCACCAGCGCAGGCCCGAGAAGGCGTGCATGGCCTGGTACCAGCCGATCGCGGTCAGCCACGACAGCGCCGGCACCGAGACGTCGCCCACGGCCCGCAGCGCGTACGCCACCGCCACGACCGCCCCGGCGATGCCGCGCGCCGCGCGGGTGCTGGCCACGAGCTGGGCCGCGACCAGGGTGGTGCCGGTGAAGCAGAGCCCGCACAGCGCCAGACCCACGCCGAGCGCGACCGAGTCGGCCACCGCGAGCGGGTAGGTCACCAGCGACAGGGTGACCAGCGCGCCGGAGACGACGCAGAGGACGACCGAGGTGAGCACCGCGGCCGCCGGGGGTGCGAAGCGGCCCACGACGCCGGAGCGCACGAGGTCGTCGTGGCCGGACTCCTCCTCGGCGCGGGTGTGGCGGGTGACGACGGCTATGACCACGAGACCGAGCAGCACCGCACCGAACGCGGTGGCCTGCCAGGTGACCTGGCCGCCGATGGTGTCGAGGGCGCGGGCCGGGCCGGCAAGCGCGATCATCGCGTCGTTGCGCTCCATCGCCGCGGCCATCCGGGCCAGCTCGCCCTCGCTGGTGTAGAGCCGGTCGACCGACCAGGCCTGGGCCCAGTAGAGGACGGCGAGCGCCACGCCCCAGCCGAGCACGAGCCAGCGGTCGCGCCGCAGGGCCTGGGTCCACAGGACCCAGGTGCCGGTGAAGGGGCCGTCGGTGCTCACACCCGGTCCCCGTAGTGGCGCAGGAAGAGCTGCTCGAGCGTCGGCGGCTGGGTCGTCAGGGCCTCGACCCCGGCGTCGAGGAGCAGCCGCAGGGCTGGCTCGAGCGCGTCCGGGTCGGCCTCGAAGGTCACCCGGTCGCCGTCGACGACCAGGTCGTGGACGCCCTCGAGTGCGTCGAGGCCGGCGACGGGGCCGCGGAGCTGGGCGGCGACCGCGGTGCGGCTCAGGTGGCGCATCTGGGCCAGGGTGCCGGTCTCGACGAGACGCCCCTCGTTGATGATGCTGACGCGGTCGCACATCTGCTCGACCTCGCCGAGCACGTGGCTGGAGAGCAGCACGCTCCCCCCGCCGTCGCGGAAGTCGGCCACGCAGTCACGGAACTGGGCCTCCATCAGCGGGTCGAGGCCGGAGGTGGGCTCGTCGAGCAGGAGCAGCTCGACGTCGGCGGCCAGCGCGGCGACCAGGGCCACCTTCTGCCGGTTGCCCTTGGAGTAGGAGCGCGCCTTCTTGGTCGGGTCGAGGGCGAAGCGCTCCACGAGCTCGTCGCGCCGGCGTACGTCGAGGCCGCCGCGCAGGCGCCCGAGCAGGTCGATCGCCTCTCCCCCGGTCAGCGTGGGCCACAGCGCGACGTCGCCCGGCACGTAGGCCAGCCGCCGGTGCAGCGCGGCGGCGTCGCGCCAGGGGTCGCCGCCCAGCAGGCGCAGGTGGCCCGCGTCGGCGCGCAGCAGCCCCAGGAGCACCCGGATGGTGGTCGACTTGCCCGAGCCGTTGGGGCCGAGGAAGCCGTGCACCTCCCCGGCACTGACCTGGAGGTCGAGGCCGTCGAGGGCGCGTGCGCGCCCGAACGTCTTGACCAGCTGACGGACCTCGATGACGTCGGGGCGCACCTGTCGACCATAGACCCGATCGGCGTCCCTGGGCGGGCTGTGCCTCAGGCGTTGTGCACGTCGACCCGCACCGAGAGCGCGTCGGCGACGCCCTGCTCGAGCACGCTGCGGCGCGGGTCGGGCAGGGCGAGCCAGGGGTCGACCGGGCTGAGACCGGCCAGCCGCCGGTCGGCGAGCACCTCGTCGACGGCGCCGCGGTCGCCGCCGACCACGAGCGGGCCCCGCAGGCCCTCGAGGATGCGGGCAGCGTGGTCGGCGGCGGCCTCGTAGGCCTGGCGCGCCTGGTTGTCGCGGCGTCGCGCGAACCGCTGCTGGCTCTGGCCTCCGGCCTTGGTGCGGCCCTGCACGTGGCGCTGCCCGGTCTTCGACTCCCCCATGGTCCTGCCGCTCATCCGGGCGACGGCGAAACCGCCCTTGCGCACCAGCAGCACCCCCCAGTCGTCGGGGGCCGCCGTCTCCGCCGCCCGCGCCAGACCCGCCGCGTCGGGCGCGGCGTCGTACGCCGTCGCGAGCGGGAGGCGCGCGGTGAAGCTGGACCCGTCGACCGCGAGGCCGGTCAGGGCACCCTCGACGAGCGTCAGGGTGGTGTCCCCGTGGCGCGCCTCGAAGTTGTGGATCCACCGCTCGACGCGGGCGGCGGGGACGAGGACCTCGGGCATGGCTCGACCGTATCCCTCGCCTGCCGCGCGTCAGGCGGCGTAGTCGATGTCGAGGGTCCAGTCGGGCTGGTAGATCTCGAAGACTGAGCGGGGTCGGGTCGGCGGTGGTGCGGGTGGTGGGCCGGGTGGGGTCAGGGTGCGGGTGCCGGTGTGGTCGACGAGGTAGGTGTGGTCGTGGGCGTCGCGCCACAGGTAGATGCCGGGGAAGGGTTGTCGGACCTGCCAGTCGCCGTGGGTCTTGACCCGGTGGTGGGCGGTGGTGAGGGGCCCGTAGTTCCCGACCTGGCTGGGCCCGCCGCGTGCATGGGGGTCGGTGTGGTCGGTCTGCATGGTGCGGCTGGTGCAGGCGCCCCAGGGGAAGCAGTCGGCCGGGGTCATCAGCTGCACCGCACGGCGGTGCCGGGCCGGGACCTCGTAGGCATCGACCGGGCTCTGCTCGGCCAGGTCGATGACCGGGCGCACCACGAACCGCGCGAAGCGCCCCAGCACCCCGCGCAGCCAGGACTCGGTGACCGGGCCGTGGCCCTCCACGCGCGCGACCCGGTCCAGCTCCTCGCCCTCGGCGTTGACATCGCGCCCACCGGCCGCCGTACCGCCGCCGTGCAGGTGCACGAACAGGGTCACATCAGGCATCAGGTCCCGCAGGTCCACACCGGCCTCACCGGCCCGCGCGGCCGCGGCCGGGTCGGCCAGCAGCGCCACCGCGTGCACCCGCAGGTCATCCACGCTCCCGGAACTGTCCGGGGCGTCCCCGGTCTCGTCGGGCCCGGTGTCGCTGACCGGGTCGGGCTGGGTGGCGCGCAGGCGCCGCGCGAGCTCGGTGACCGCGCCGTCGAGGGCCTCGATGACCGGGAGCGGGGCGCGGATGAGGAAGCTGGCCATCCCGTTCTCGCTGGTCCCGATCCGCTTGGCGAACCGTGTCTTCGCGCGGCGTTCCTCGGCCTCGCGGGCCAGCGCCGGCGCCGCCGCAGCGACCTTGCCCTCGACCAGCGCCGCGAACCTGCTCCACGGGAGCCGGCCGTCCGCGGCCTCGGCGACCTCACCGTCGACCCAGGCCGCCTCGACCTTCGACAGGTCACGGGTCTTGTCGGCCACGTGGATGGCGTAGGAGTCGCGGACCTCCAGGGCCTGCACCCGTGACCACAGCAACGGCAGGCGCAGCCGCAGATCGAGCGCCGCGGCCATCAACCGCCGCCCCGCATAGGTGGTCCGCCCGATCGCGGCACCGAACGTCGCGGCCGCGAACTCGGTGACCTCCGGGGTGCCGTCCCCGCCGTAGGCACGCGCCTGCTCCCGGCCCGGTCTGCCTGCCTCACGGGAGCTGAGCCGCTGCTTAGGGTGCGCGATCGCCCACTCGTAGGCCAGCACCAACAGCACCACCCCCGCCCGGCGCTGGTCATCCGCACACGCCGCCGCCCTGGCGAGGATCTGCTCCTCCACCAGGTCGCTCACCGGGGCCGCGCTGCTCATACCTTCACCCAAGCACCCGGCACCGACAGTCCCGGCACACCCCACCTGACCTGCACGGATGTGTGCTCGTGACCACCTCGGGACGGACGGAATCGATCCGTGACGCTGCTGCTTCAGTGACGCAGCCACTCACCCAGATCGGCGTCGATGAGCAGGACGCGCGCTTCTGCTTCCCACTCGTCCGGAACCAGAACCCTCTGCTTGATGACTTCGATCAGCCCGTCGAGGCTGCTCGCGTGGCGGTCCGCGACGTGGTGCGGGATCTGGCCAGCAGTCAGCAGCCCCTCGATCGCGGACAGCAACGCCGGATCGTTCGTCCGAACCAGTTCAGCCATGTCCTCTGGTTCCCTCCCCGTCAACTGGTCCCGAACTTAGCGCGCCAACACGTCCGCCGGAGTCCTTCCGGCAGGCTGAGCCCACCGATCTCGCAACGGGGAAGCGTGCATTCTCGCGCGCACGCGGCTCGGCGATACCGGGCGGTGCGTCTGCAACTGTTCTGACAGCTGGATCGGTTGCCGGCTCACCGCTGGCCCTCGTCCGGCAAGGTCAGCGGTGCATCAGCAACCGGATCCAGGATGCGAATGGTTGCTGGGCCACCGCCCACACCGCTTGCGCACTTCGGCATTGCGAGTGCGTAGGGACCGCAGGGCTCAGACCGGCCCGCGGGGCGTGGGCGCACCCAGTCGGAGGCGCGAGGTCCTCGGACGGCGATGCCCGACGAGGAACCTTCACGTCCTGGCGATCCTCGCAACGACCGGCGGTGCGCCAGCAACCTCCTGCCTCAGCAGGTCGGTGCCGACGCACCGCCACCCCGAAGGTCGTTCAGCCCTCGGCCACGGGGCCGTCGTCGGTCTCGTCGACCGCGTGCCCGTCGAAGTACGACGCGATCGCCTCAGCCTCGGTCTCGACGGTGGCGCTGTCGACCAGGTCACCGGCCTGGGAGGTCAGCACCTCCGTCCAGGCGTCGAGGACCTCCTGGGCGGAGCCGTCGTCGAAGAGCTCTGCCTTCAGGTCCTCGACGGCGGCGTCGTACAGGGCCGCGAACCCGTCGTCGGCCAGGAAGCGCTCCGAGAGGATGTTGGAGCCCATGCCTCCCCCGCCACCACCCGGGCCGCCCTCGGGGCGCTCGCCGTCGGCCGGGGCCACGAGGCCCTCCAGACGCTCCCCACCCGGGGGCGGACCGGCGCCCTCGGGCGGCTCGGCGCCGTCCGGCAGCTCGGCGCCCTCGGGCAGCTCGCCCGGTACGCCGCCGCCACGGCCGCCGCCGAACCCGCCGGCACCGCCGCCCCCGTTGGTCTGGCCGAAGGCGAGGTTGTGGTCCCACGCGACGACGGTCATCTGCCCGGCCTCGGCGTCCCAGCGCAGGAACGAGTTGTTGCCGGGGCCGGCGATGTCGTCGAAGTTGCCCACCAGGTCCTCGAAGGCCAGGTACGTCGCGAAGGCGTCGACGTCGAGACGCTCGGCCAGCCCCTCGGCGAACTCCTCGTCGGAGGACTCCTCGAGCCACTGGAGGAACTCGGTGAGCGGCGCGTAGTCCTCGGTGCCGGCCTCGATGTCGAAGACGTCCTCGTAGGCGGCGGCGTCGTCACCGCGGTAGGAGTAGTCCCCACCGGCCTCGGCCTTGTAGAGCGTGCCGTCGGTCCCGAAGCTGGCCTCGTCCCACCGGTCGTCGAGGTCCTGCACCATCAGCCGCAGGCTCGACTCGCTGTCGTTGGCCGAGAAGCTGATGCTGACGGCCTCCTCGCTGGCCAGGCCGGCCTCCTCGAGCAGCTCGAGCGCGACCGCCTCGTTGAGCGCGGTCTCGCTGGTGTTCGAGCGGACGACGAAGCGCTCCCAGCCGTCGAGGCTCTGGCCGTCGACGAACTTGTCGAGGTCGATCAGCCACGGCAGGTCGACCGCGTCGGCGTCGGCGTCGACCCCGCGCAGCGAGCTGTTGCCCTTGAGACGGATCCCGGCGTCGCTGAAGGTCTGGCCGTCGATCGTCACATCGGCGGTGAGCCACTCCTTCTCGCTGCTCTCCTGGTAGGTCGCCAGCATCTCGGCGTACTCGTCCTCGTCGATGTCGAGCTCGACCTCGTGCACGCTGGTGGAGTCCCAGACGCTGCCCTCGGCGCTGGTGGCGGAGGTCGCGGCACTGGTGACGCTGCAGGCGCTCAGTCCGCCGACGCCCAGTGCCAGCGCCGCCAGGGTGGCGGCGCCGCGGCGTCGTACGGCGCGGGTGAAGGGGGTCGTGGGTCTCATGCGGACTCCTGTCCGTGGCTGTAGGTGAGGTGGGGCTGGAGGTGGCGGGTGCTGACCCGGTGCCATCGGTGGGCGGGGAGGCCGGGGTGCAGCAGCGCCAGGCCGGTCGCGTACTTGGAGATCCGCTCGGGGCGGTGCCCCTGGGTCCACAGCGTCCGGTCGACGCCGCTCCGGGCGCCCGGCGACTTGGTCTCCACGACCGCCAGGCCCGCTACCCGCGCCGTGCCGGCGCCCTCGGGCAGCGACCAGGCGAGGTCGACGTCGATGGTGACCCGTGAGCCGGAGCCCGGGAGCCAGAGCGTGGTGCGCACGTAGGTGGTGCGCAGGGTCGGGCGCAGCGTGGCCACGTCGACGTGCTCGAGGCCGGCGCCGTCGAGCTCGGCGCCGACGAAGGCGCCGTCGTGGCGCGAGAGCGCAGGGTGGGCGCCCGCGACCGGGGCGACGTCGCGGGGCACGCGTGCCTTCACCGTCGCGCCCCTCGCCCCGCGGGTCTTGACCTCGGTGAAGGCCACCCCGGTGTCGAGGTAGTGGCGGGCGCGGATCTTGAACCGGTGCCGACGGCCACGTGCCGCCCGCCAGTAGGCCTCGAGCTCGGGGGTGTCGAGGTACGTCGAGTCGTAGCGGTGGCGCCGGCGTCCCTCGATCTCGAGCACCCGCAGACCGGCGTCGAGCGCCTCGAGCGCCACCAGGAGGTCGGGCAGCGAGGCTGCGGGGACGACGTACTTGCGGTCGGTGCGCGTCATGAGGGCGGCGTCCTGGGCCAGCTCCTCCAGCGACGTCGCGGCGAGCAGGTCGATGCGCGCCAGTGGGTCGCCCAGCGTCGCGAGGGGCTCGATGGTGGCGGTCATGCGTCCACCGCCGTCCGGCCCAGCGTCGCCTCGGACCGCACCGGGTCGGCGGCGGGCCGCACGCTGCTCCAGCGCACGTCGACCAGGGTGGTGTCGTTGACCAGGTCGACCTTGTGGACCGCGACCTTGCGCACCTCGCCGCCCACGGTGCTGCCGAGGACCGCGCGCAGGGTCGCCTCGTCGGTGTAGGCCCCGTCGAGCAGCACCAGCTGCTGCTGGTCGCGGGCGAAGAGCTGCGGGCTGTCGGCTGCGGCGATCACGGCCACCAGGCAGGCCATCAGCAGCAGCGTGAGGGGCAGGTCGAGCGAGCCCAGGCCGCCGAGGAGACCCAGGGCGAGGGCTGCGAAGTAGTAGGCCACCTCGTGCTGGCCGAGCTCGAGGGAGCGGAGCCGGATGATCGACAGCACCCCGAACAGCCCCAGGCCCAGCCCCAGCGTGGCGTCGCTGTTGACCAGGGCCGTGGTGACGGCGAGGACACCGACGTTGACGCCGAGGAAGGCCACCAGCAGGTCCCGGCGGCGGTGGCGGGGGTAGTAGACCGCGAAGCAGAGCACGCCGATCGCGGCCAGGTCGGCCAGGGAGAGGTAGAGGGCGTTCACGTGGTGTCCTTACGTCGTTCAGCAGGTGTTGGTGAACCAGAGGTTGCCGCGCCAACCGACGAGCCGGCTGCGACCCACCTGGCAGCCTCCTGTGAGTGCTCGAGGGGGTGCGCGCGCCGCCGTGGAGGTGCACCATCGGGACCAGCGACCGACGAGGGGACGGGTGAGGAGCATGGACGAGCGGCGACGACGGTGGACGGCGACCGAGGTGCGCGAGGCCGACCTGGCGCACTGGCGGCAGGTCCTGGGACGGCTCAAGGCGCGCTTCCGCACCGGCGACTTCGCGACCGGCCTGGCGCTGGTCAACAGGATCGGTGAGGCTGCCGAGGCCGCCGACCACCACCCCGACGTGACCCTGACCTACACCGACGTCGTCGTGACCCTCGTCAGCCACGACGTCGGCGGCCTGACGGTGCGCGACGTCGACCTGGCGCGCACGATCAGCGCTGACGCAGCGGAGCTCGGGGTCGAGGCCGACCTCCGCGGCCTCACCCAGGTCGACCTCGGCCTCGACACCGCCGACGGCGCGCCGCTCGCGCCCTTCTACGCCGCCCTGCTGGGCAGCGAGGTCGTCAACGGCGAGCCGGTCGACCCCACCGGGCAGGCCCCCACGGTGTGGTGGCAGACCCCGGAGGAGGGCGACGAGGAGCACGCGCTGCCCGCGCAGTCCTTCGAGCAGCGCTGGCACCTCGACGTGTGGGTCCCCCACGACGAGGCGCCCCGGAGGCTCCAGGCGGTCCTCGACGCCGGCGGCCGGCTGGTCAGCGACAGCGCGGCGCCGGCCTACTGGGTCGTGGAGGACGCCGACGGCAACCGCGCGTGCCTCTGCACCCCCGAGGGCCGCTGACGTCGAGGCCGGTCAGGCAGGCTGCTGGGCCGTCTGGAAGAAGTCGGCGAGCGCGTCGGCCAGTGCCGCCGGGTGGGTCAACGGTGCGGCGTGTGCCGCCCCGTGGATCTCCTCCACCCGTGCGTGCGGGACGTGGTCGACGACGTACTGGGCACTCCTGGTGAAGAACGGCTTGGTGGCCGACCCCACGAGCACCGCCACCGGCACGTCGACGGCGCCCAGCACGGCGGGGTCGGACGTGGGGTCCTGCGACGCCATCGCCCGCTGGAGGACCTGGAGCAGGTGCGGCACGTAGCCGCCGGCAGCCTCGAAGTAGCCACCGTCGGCGGCCGTCGCGATCTCCTGGTCGTAGAACGGGAAGGCCGCGAAGGCGCGAGCCGCAGCCGCTCCGTCTCCCGCAGCGACCAGGTCAGCGGCACGGTTGATGGCGCCACCCATGAGCGCCTGGTCGGCCGCGTCGGTCTGGTTCAGCATCCCCGGTTCGAACGGCGCCGCCGCGCTGACAGCCTTCGAACGTGCCGTCGCGGCCAGGGCCCAGCTGCCACCGCTCGACCAGCCGGTCAGTCCGGTCGCCTCCCCCACGCTCTCGATGTAGTCGACCATGTCGTCGATGAGGCGGTCGAGCCCCAGGTCGGCATGGTCGCCGCTGAGGCCGCGTCCTCGCATGCTGGGCAGGTGGCAGGTGAAGCGGTCGACGAGGTGGTCGACAGTCCGGTCCCAGTCGAGGTCGCAGTCTCCGATGACGCCCTGCAGGAGCACCAGCGCCGGCCCGTGCCCGCGCACGGTCCCCCTGATGTCGACGCCGTCCGCGGTGGTCGCGCTGTGCGTTCGTCGCTGCTCCACGACTGCCTCCTCGTCGCCGGGGTCACCCCGGCTGGTGCTCTCCACGATCCCCCATGACGCGACGAACTTCGTCTCCTCATTGCGGTACCCCGGGTGCGGTCCGCCGGGCCCCGCCTCAGGCGTCGAGGTGCACGATGCGGTGCAGGCCCGGGCCCTCGAGCCGCGGGAGCGCCGCGGCGTAGCGGCCCGTCGTGAGCAGGAGCAGGGTGGCCAGGTCGCCCTCGACCCGTGGACCCGACCCGAGCACGACCGGCGCGTCGGTCGCCGCCAGGCTCACCTTCGACAACCGTCTGCGGGCCCAGAACGGCCACCCCATCCGCCAGGCGCGCAGCAGCGCGTCGGCGCCGGCGTCGGGCGGGACCGGGTGGTCGATGCCGAGCGGCACGGCGATGTCCTGGCTGTGCACGAGAGCGTCGAGCAGCAGGTTCTCGGCGTTCGTCAGCGACGGCATCGCCCGCGACCCCGCCGTGGCGCGCAGCACGTCGACGATCTCCTGGGTGGGCCGCCGCGACCAGGCGATCGCCACGTCGCGCCCGAAGCTCCACAGGTGGCCCCGCGCGCGCACCAGCCCGGTGACCACCGCCCACGTGGTCGGCTCGCCCGCCGGGGTCATCGCGACGTGGCCGGCGACCTCCCGCACCCGCCACTGCGAGCACAACGACTGCGCCTCCCACTGCTCCGGCTCCAGGGCCTCGAGCAGGTCGGCGAGGTCGAGACGAGCGCGTGCGATGTGCTCCCAGCGACGCTCGGTGTCGCTGCGACGCTCCGGTGAGAGATCCATGGCGGCCTCCTCCTCGACCCGGTCCCGGTAGCGGGCGGTGGGCACGGCCTCAGTCGAGGCAGAACTCGTTGCCCTCGATGTCACGCATCACCAGGCACGACTCGTCGTACCCGTCGGCCCGGACCAGGTGCACCCGCTGGGCACCGAGCCCGACCAGCCGCGCACCCTCCGCCTCGAGCGCCTCCACCCGCGCCGCCCCGACGAGGCCGGTGCCGACCCGCACGTCGAGGTGCAGCCGGTTCTTGACCTCCTTGCCCTCCGGCACCCGCTGGAAGAACAGCCGGGGGCCGGTCCCGTCGGGGTCCTCGCAGGCGAACGCGCTGCCGCGCCGCTCCGGCGGCAGCGCGTCCTCGAAGTCGTCCCACGACGCGAAGCGTGCGGGCGGCGGCGGGACGACGTACCCGAGGACGTCGCACCAGAACCGCGCGAGGCGCTCGGGCTCCGCGCAGTCGAAGGTCACCTGGACCTGCTTGACGCCGCTCATCGGGTCAGGCGCTCTCCCAGACCCCGACGAGGTTGCCCTCGGTGTCGGTGAAGTAGCCGGTGAACCCCATGTCGCCCACGGGGGTCCGGTCGGTGACCTTCCTGCCGCCGGCCTCCTCGGCCGCGCGCAGCGCCTCGTCGACGCTGGCCACGTCGATGACGATGCCGGGGCCCTTGCCCGGGAACTCGTCGCTGCGCTGGAACATGCCGCCGTTGATAAAGCCCGGCTCCGTCGGCCCGGTCTCCGGGTCGCTGGGGCCCGTGGACACCATCGTGTAGTCCATCTCCGGGATCGGCATCATCTGCCACCCGAAGACCTTCTCGTAGAAGCCGCGCGCCCGGTCCCCGTCGTCGAACGGGATCTCGAAGTGCATCACCTTGCCGCTCATGCTGCCTCCCTGCTCGGTCCACGTGTGGACCTCCCAGCAGACTCCTCGCGGCAGCCGGGGTCAAGGGACCCAGGACCCTTTCAGTCGCCGGCGTAGACGACCCGGAAGCGCTCGAGGACCAGCAGCATCTGCGGGTCGAACCCGTGGGCGGCGTGCTCGGCGAAGAACCGCTCGTGGGCGCCGCGCCAGTGCTCCAGCGACCGGTCGCCCTCGCCCTCGAGGTGGGCGTGCTCGGCGTCGACCTGGTCGAAGGCCACCACGCGCACGTCGGTCGTCTCGACCAGCGCACGTGGGTGCCCGTCGCCGTCGAGCACGATGCCCAGGGTGCCGGGCTGCGGCAGCGGCTCGTCCTCGAGCTCGTAGTCGGCGTGCGAGCTCGCGGTGGCCGTCTTGGTGCCGGCCAGCACCAGCGCCAGCAGCTCGTCGGCCTCCTGCTTGGTGGCACCGAACGCCCACGCCGGCGGCGGCACCATCTCCAGCGTCGTCGGGCCGAAGTACGACGGTGCGGTGTTCATCTTGGCGTGGAAGCGGGCCAGGTCCCAGAACGACTCGACCGGCCCGCGCCCGGTGAGGGCGGAGCCGGTCGTGTCGGTGCTCGGGTCGGTCATGGACCCAGCCTACGTCTGAGGAGGTCTCAGACGTTGAAGCCCAGGGCGCGCAGCTGCTCGCGGCCGTCGGGGGTGATCTTGTCGGGGCCCCACGGCGGCATCCAGACCCAGTTGATGGCCACGTCGTTGACCAGACCCTCGAGCGCCTGCTCGGTCTGGTCGGTGATGACGTCGGTCAGCGGGCAGGCCGCGGAGGTCAGCGTCATGTCGACGACGAGGTTGGTGTCCTCGTCGACGTGCAGGCCGTAGACCAGGCCGAGGTCGACGACGTTGATGCCGAGCTCGGGGTCGACGACGTCCTTCATCGCCTCCTCGACGTCCTCGATGCTCACCGAGGCGCCGGGGGCGGCGGTGCCGGTCGGGCCGGTGCCGGCCTGCGGGACCTCGGGCAGGTCGCCGTGGTCGACGGTCTGGTCGACGGTCGAAGTGTCAGGTGCAGTGGTCTCAGCCACGGGATTCCTCCAGAGATCGGGCGGTGGCGTCCTTCCAGGCCATCCACGACAGTAGCGCGCACTTCACGCGCGCAGGGAACTTGGCGACGCCCGCGAAGGCGATGCCGTCCTCGAGCACCTCCTCGTCGGGCTCCACGGTGCCCTTGCCCTGCATCAGGGTCAGGAACTCCTCGTGGATGCTCATCGCCTCGTCGACCGGCTTGCCGATCACGAGATCGGCCATCACCGAGGTGGAGGCCTGCGAGATCGAGCAGCCCACGGAGTCGTAGGACACGTCCTGCACGACGCCGTCGGCGAGGTGGACCCGCAGGGTGATCTCGTCACCACAGGTCGGGTTCACGTGGTGGACCTCGGCCTCGAAGGGCTCACGCAGGCCCTTGTGGTGCGGGTTCTTGTAGTGGTCCAGGATGATCTCCTGGTACAGCGAGTCGAGCTCGGCGCTCATGGTGCTCCTCCCCTCAGTCCAGCTTGAAGTACGAACGGGTGTAGTTCAGGGCCTCGACCAGTGCGTCGATCTCGGCGGGCGTCGTGTAGAGGTACGACGACATCCGCGTCGAGCTCTGCACGCCGAAGCGGGCGTGCGCCGGGCGGGCGCAGTGGTGACCGGCCCGCACCGCGACACCGCGCACGTCGAGGACCTGCGAGACGTCGTGCGGGTGCAGCCCCTCGATCTCGAACGAGACCGCTCCCCCGCGCTGGGTGGCGTCGAGCGGGCCCAGCACGCGCAGCCCCTTGACGCTCTGCATGCCCTCGAGGGCGTAGCGGGTGATCGCCTGCTCGTGGGCGTGCACCGCCTCCATGCCGACCGCCGCGAGGTAGTCGACGGCGGCGCCGAGCCCCACGGCCTCGACGATCGGCGGCGTACCGGCCTCGAACTTGTGCGGGATGCCGGCGTACGTCGACCCCTCCATCCGCACGGTCTCGATCATCTCGCCGCCACCCAGGAACGGCGGCAGCTCCTCGAGCACCTCGCGCCGGCCCCACAGGACGCCGATGCCGGTGGGCCCCACGACCTTGTGGCCGGTGAAGACCATCAGGTCGGGCCGCTCCTCCTCGGGCATCGCCGCGAGGTCGATCGGCAGCTGGGGGGCCGCCTGCGAGGCGTCGACCACGACGAGCGCACCCACCTCGTGGGCGCGCCGCGCGATCTGGGCGATCGGGTTGATCGTGCCGAGCATGTTGGACACCCAGGTCAACGTGACGACCTTGGTGCGCTCGGTGATCAGCTCGTCGACCTGCGAGAGGTCGAGGTGGCCCTCGTCGGTGAAGGTGAACCAGCGCAGCTCGGCGCCGGTGCGCTCGGTGAGCATCTGCCACGGCACGATGTTGGAGTGGTGCTCCATCTCGGTCGTGACGACGACGTCGCCCGGCCCGACCTGCCGCGGGCCGGCCCACAGCAGCGTGTTGGCGGCCAGGTTGAGCGCCTCGGTGGCGTTCTTGGTGAAGATCACCTCGTCGCGGCTCGGCGCCCCGATGAAGGCCGCCACCTTGTCGCGCCCGGCCTCGAACGCCTCCGACGACTCCGCGCCGAGCTGGTGCATGGCGCGCGCGACGTTGGCGTTGTGGTGCTCGAGGTGGTCGACCATCGCGTCGATCACGCACTGCGGCTTCTGCGAGGTGTTCGCCGAGTCCAGGTAGACCAGCGGCCGACCGTCGGCGAGGGTGCGCTCGAGGATCGGGAAGTCCTTGCGGATCACCTCGAGGTCGGGCAGGAGGCCGTCCATCGCTCTCTCCTTCGGTCGGTGCTGGTCGTGGGCTGGTCGTGGGGTGCTGCGGGGTCCGGTGAGGTGCTCAGACCTTGGCGGGCAGGTACTTGTCGTAACCCTCGGCCTCGAGCTGCTCGGCGAGCTCGGGCCCGCCCTGCTCGGCGACCTTGCCGTCGACGAAGACGTGCACGTAGTCGGGCTCGATGTAGCGCAGGATGCGGGTGTAGTGGGTGATCAGCAGGACACCCTTGCCCTCGCCCCCGCGGAAGCGGTTGACGCCGTCGGAGACGACCTTCAGCGCGTCGATGTCGAGACCGGAGTCGGTCTCGTCGAGGATCGCGACCTTCGGGTCGAGCAGCTCGAGCTGGGCGATCTCGTGGCGCTTCTTCTCACCACCGGAGAAGCCCTCGTTGACCGAGCGCTGGGTGAAGCTGGCGTCGAGGTTCATCCGCGACATCGCGGCGTTGACGTCCTTGACCCAGGTGCGCAGCTTGGGGGCCTCGCCGTCCACGGCGGTCTTGGCGGTGCGCATGAAGTTCGACACCGAGACGCCGGGGACCTCGACGGGGTACTGCATCGCCAGGAAGAGGCCGGCGCGGGCGCGCTCGTCGACCGACATGGCCAGCACGTCCTCGCCGTCGAGGGTCACGGTGCCGCCGGTGACGTCGTACTTGGGGTGGCCGGCGATCGAGTAGGCCAGCGTCGACTTGCCGGAGCCGTTGGGCCCCATGATCGCGTGCGTCTCGCCGTCCTTGATGGTCAGCGTGACGCCCTTGAGGATCTCCTTGGGGCCGTCGTCGGTGCTGACGGAGACCTTGAGGTCCTTGATCTCGAGGGTGCTCATGTGTGTGTCTCTCTTTCTGGGTGGAGAAGTCTCAGGAGGGGGTCACGCCGTTGAGCGTGCTGGCCACGTCGACGTACACGTCGCCGTCACGGACCTCCACGGGGAAGGTCGAGACCGGCTCGGTGGCCGGGAGGCCGGTGGGCTTGCCGGTGCGCAGGTCGAAGCACGAGCCGTGCAGCCAGCACTCGATGACCCCGCCGGCGACCTCGCCCTCGCTGAGGGCGACGGCCGCGTGCGAGCAGAGGTCCTGCAGGGCGTGCACGTCGTCGCCGTCGCGGGCCACGACCACGGCGACGTCGTCGACCGTCACGGCGAGGCCCTCGTCGGCGGGCACCTCGTCGAGCCGGCAGGCGCGCTGGAGGCTCATGCGGTGGCCGGCCGGTAGCCCTTGAGCACGTTCTTCGCGAGCTCCTCCTCCACGGTGGCGGTGATCTGCTCCTCGAGGAACGGCACCCCCACCTTGCGGATCAGGTCGTTGAAGAAGCCGTGCAGGACGAGACGGCGTGCCTCCTCGTCGGAGACGCCGCGGCTGCGCAGGTAGAACAGCTGCTCGTCGTCGAAGCGCGCGGTGGCCGAGGCGTGCCCGGCACCCTCGATCTCGCCGGTCTCGATCTCGAGGTTGGGCACCGAGTCGGCCTGGCAGCCGTCGGTGAGCACCAGGTTGCGGTTCTCCTCGTAGGTCTCGATGCCCTCGGCGACCGGGCGGATCAGCACGTTGCCGATCCAGACCGTGTGGGCTCCCTGGCCCTGCAGCGCGCCCTTGTAGAGGACGTTCGACTTGGTCTTGGGAGCGGTGTGGTCGGCGAAGAGCCGGTGCTCGAGGTGCTGGCCCTCGTCGGCGAAGTACAGGCCGAGGAGCTCGGCCTCGCCGCCGGGACCGTCGTACTCGACGTTGGCGTGCAGGCGCACCAGGTCGCCGCCGAAGCTGATCGAGGTGTGGCGCACCGAGGCGTCCCGCCCGACCCGGATGGCGTCGCGGCCCAGGTGCACCGCGTCGTCGTCCCAGTCCTGCAGGGTCAGCACGTTGACCTGGGCTCCGTCGCCGACGATCACCGAGGTGGTCGCGCTGTAGCGGGCGGAACCGGTGTGCACCAGCACGACCGTGGCCTTGCTGTGGGCACCGAAGCGCAGCACGTGGTGGCCCCAGACGACGTCGTCGACGGACTCGCCGTGCAGGCGCAGCACGACGGGCGCGTCGACCTCGAGGTCGGCGGGCACGTCGAGCAGCAGCGCCGAGGCCGCGTTGGCCACGGCGAGCGCCGAGGGCCGGTCGTTGGGCGCCAGCTCACCGAGCTGGCGCGCCGAGGCGGCGTCGGTCTCGCTGAGGGTCACCCCCGCCGGGATCTCGGTGGTCCAGGTCAGCGACGACGAGGAGGCCTCGCCGTCGAGGAGGCCACGCAGCCGTTTGAGCGGCGTGAAGCGCCACACCTCCTCGCGCCCGGTGGGCACCGGGTGGTCGGCCAGGTCGTAGGAGGGCGGCGGGTTCAGGTGCGAGTTCACCCGGTCGACCTCGAGGGCGGAGGCCACGCTCTCGCGGGCGGCATCAGTCACGGTCACAGTCAGTGATTGCTTTCTTGGTGCGGTGGTGGGCGGGGACGACGGCGGCGCTCAGCCGACCGCGCCCTCCATCTGCAGCTCGATGAGGCGGTTGAGCTCGAGGGCGTACTCCATCGGCAGCTCCTTGGCGATCGGCTCGACGAAGCCGCGCACGATCATCGCCATCGCCTCGTCCTCCTCCATGCCGCGCGACATGAGGTAGAAGAGCTGGTCGTCGGAGACCTTCGAGACGCTGGCCTCGTGGCCCATCGACACGTCGTCCTCGCGGATGTCGACGTAGGGGTAGGTGTCGGAGCGGCTGACCTGGTCGACCAGCAGCGCGTCGCACAGCACGTTGGACTTCGAGCCGTGCGCACCCTCGTTGACCTGGATCAGGCCGCGGTACGACGTGCGCCCACCGCCGCGGGCCACCGACTTGCTCAGGATCGAGCTGGAGGTGTGCGGGGCGGCGTGCACCATCTTGGCGCCGGCGTCCTGGTGCTGGCCCTCGCCGGCGAAGGCGATGGACAGGGTCTCGCCCTTGGCGTGCTCGCCCATCAGGTAGATGGCGGGGTACTTCATCGTCACCTTGGAGCCGATGTTGCCGTCGACCCACTCCATGGTGGCGCCGGCCTCGCAGGTCGCGCGCTTGGTGACGAGGTTGTAGACGTTGTTCGACCAGTTCTGGATGGTCGTGTAGCGGCAGCGACCGCCCTTCTTGACGATGATCTCCACGACCGCGGAGTGCAGCGAGTCGGAGGAGTAGATCGGGGCGGTGCAGCCCTCGACGTAGTGCACGTAGGCGCCCTCGTCGACGATAATCAGGGTCCGCTCGAACTGGCCCATGTTCTCGGTGTTGATCCGGAAGTAGGCCTGCAGCGGGATGTCGACGTGCACGCCCGGCGGCACGTAGATGAACGAGCCGCCCGACCACACCGAGGTGTTGAGCGCGGAGAACTTGTTGTCACCGACGGGGATGACGGTGCCGAAGTACTCCTTGAACAGCTCGGGCTGCTCCTTGAGCGCGGTGTCGGTGTCGAGGAAGAGCACGCCCTGCTCCTCGAGGTCCTCGCGGATCGAGTGGTAGACGACCTCCGACTCGTACTGGGCCGCGACGCCGGAGACCAGGCGCTGCTTCTCGGCCTCGGGGATGCCGAGCTTGTCGTAGGTGTTCTTGATGTCCTCGGGCAGGTCGTCCCAGGTGGCGGCCTGCTTCTCCGAGGAGCGCACGAAGTACTTGATGTTGTCGAAGTCGATGCCCGACAGGTCCGAGCCCCACGTGGGCATGGGCTTGCGGTCGAAGAGCTTCAGGCCCTTCAGGCGCAGGTCGAGCATCCACTGCGGCTCGGACTTCTTGGCCGAGATGTCGCGCACGACGGCCTCGTTGAGGCCGCGGGTGGCGTTGGCGCCCGCGTCGTCGGAGTCGGCCCAGCCGAACTCGTAGCGACCGATGCCCTGGAGCTCGGGGTTGAGTTCTTCGATCGAGGTCATGAGGTGACCGACTCCTTCTCGTTGCGGGTCGTGGGACGGGTGGTGCGCCGGCTCGTGGCCGGCAGGTCGGGGATGCAGGTGGTGCAGACGCCGTCGCCGTGGGCGATCGTCGCCAGTCGCTGCACGTGGTGGTCGAGGACGCGGCTGATCGCCGCGGTCTCGGCCTCGCACAGCTGGGGGAACTCGTGGGCCACGTGGGAGACCGGGCAGTGCTGCTGGCACAGCTGCTCCCCCGCGCTCAGCGCCCCGGGACCATGCCCGGGCAGCTGGCGCACCGTGGCGGCGTACCCCTCCTCGGAGAAGAGCTGGGCCAGCACCTCGGCCTTGCTCAGGTCGGGGTTCTCGGCCGCGGTGGCCTCGAAGCGGTCCTCGATGAAGGCCATCCGCCGGTCGGCGAAGGCGCGCACGGCGTCCTCGCCCCCGGTCTCGGCCAGGAACCGCAGCGCCTGGACCGCGAGGTCGTCGTACTGCTGGTCGAAGCCCTCGCGCCCGCGCTCGGTGAGCGCGAACTCCTTGGCCGGACGACCCCGTCCGCGCGCACCGGCGGTGCGGTGCTCGCGGGGCTCCACCGCGCCCTCCTCGACCAGCTGGTCGAGGTGACGGCGCACGGCTGCCGGGGTCAGGTCGAGACGCTCGGCGAGGGCCGCTGCGGTGGAGGGGCCGTCGACCAGGATCGAGCGCGCGACGCGCTGGCGCGTCGGCTCGTCGGTCGTCCGGTTGAATTCCACAACATCAGTGTGCCGTTAATGCTCGGAGCCGTTCAAGCAAGGGGATCCTTACCCGCTCACGGGCAGTGACGTGCGTCTCAACCAGGCCAGACCGAGGAACGGCAGCACCAGCGGCAGGAAGGCGTAGCCCTGGCCGAAGTGCGACCAGACGGTCTTGTCGGGGAACAGGTCGGGCGCCGTGTAGGTCAGCACCCCCACGGCCAGCACGCCGACGGCCTCGACCGAGCAGGCCACCAACCCCACCAGGCGCGCGCGGGGCGTGCTGCGCAGGAGGCTGGCGGTGGCCACCAGGTAGATGACGGCCGCCAGCAGCGAGAGCGAGTAGGCCAGCGGGGCCTCCTCGGGCTGGCCGAGCAGCTGGACGGTCGAGCGCCCGGTCGCGGCGAGGCCCAGGACGCCGTACACGGCGACGAGCACGCGGCCCGGCCCGCTGGCCAGGTGCGAGGCGGACTCAGGCACCGGCGCCGGTCCACAGGGAGTCGAGGCGCACCTGCATGGCCGCCACGGTCATCAGCGCGACCAGCAGCACGACGTTGCCCCAGCGGCTGCGCTCCACCAGCGCCAGCGCGGCGCCGACGGGCACCACCAGCAGCGCGGTGAGCAGGTAGGCCACGAAGGTGGCCCCGGCGACGTCGGCGTCGGTGCGGGCCAGCGCGACCAGCCCGACGACCACCTGCACCAGCAGCGCCACCACCAGCGCGCCGAGCAGCAGGAAGTAGGGGTCGCTGGGCGGCGACTGGTCGCGCACCACCATCACCACGGTGGCCACGACGGCGACCCCGGTCAGCGCCAGCACCAGTGCCATGAGCCACACGTTCACGCCGGCCAGCCTAGGGCCGCCCCGGAGGGCTCCGGTCGCCTCCCTACACTTCGGGGGTGCCACCGACTCCCGCGCGCGACGCCGCGCGCCCCGACGACGCCCCGGCAGTGGCGATCGACGGACTGGTGATGAGGTACGCCGACAAGACCGCCGTCGACGGGCTGTCGATGCAGGTCGCGCGCGGCTCGATCACCGCGGTGCTGGGCCCCAACGGAGCCGGCAAGACCACCACGCTGGAGACCTGCGAGGGCTACCGGCGCCCGCAGGAGGGCCGGGTGCGGGTGCTGGGCCTCGACCCCGTCCGCGACCGGCGCGAGCTGCTGCCGCGCATCGGGGTGATGCTGCAGGGCGGCGGCGCGTGGAGCGGGGTCCGGGCCGAGGAGATGCTGCGCCACGTCGCGGCGCTGCACGCCCACCCCGTCGACCACGACCTGCTCGTCGAGCGGCTCGGTCTCGCCGAGTGCGGCCGCACGCCCTACCGCCGGCTCTCCGGCGGTCAGCAGCAGCGCCTGGGCCTGGCGATGGCGCTGGTGGGCCGCCCCGAGATCGTCTTCGTCGACGAGCCGACGGCGGGCATGGACCCGCAGGCCCGGCGCACCACCTGGGAGCTGCTCGAGGAGCTGCGCGGCGACGGCGTGACCGTCGTGCTCACCACGCACTACATGGACGAGGCCGAGCGGCTCGCCGACACCGTCCACATCATCGACCACGGCCGGCTCATCGCCTCCGGCTCCCCGCTCGAGCTCACCCGCGGCGGCAGCGTCTCGACGATCCGCCTCGTCGTGACGCGCCCGTTCCCGCCTGGCGCGCCCGAGTCGCTCACCGAGGCCCTGGGCCCCGGCACCAGCGTCACCCTGCTCGACTCGCTGAGCCTGCTGGTCACCGGGCCGGCCGACGCCTCCACCTTGGCGCGGGTCTCGCGCTGGTGCGAGGAGCAGGGGGTCCTGCCCGAGTCGCTGACGCTCGGCACCCGCAGCCTCGAGGACGTCTTCCTCCAGCTGACCGGCCGCGAGCTCGAGGAGCACCCGTCGTGAGCGCCCCCAGCAGCGGCACCTTCACCCCCCGGCCCGGCGGCGCGCCGCTGGCCCGCCAGGTGCTGGCCCAGGCCCGCATGGAGGCGCGGCTTATGCTGCGCAACGGCGAGCAGCTGCTGCTGGCCGTCGTCATCCCGGTGATCGTGCTCGTCGGCGCCGTCGCCGGCTCCGAGCGGGTCGGCCTCGAGCTCGACGGCCGCCCCGTCGACGTCTTCACCCCCGGCGTGCTGGCGCTGGCGGTGATGTCGACGGCCTTCACCTCGCTGGCCATCGCGACCGGCTTCGAGCGTCGCTACGGCGTGATCAAGCGGCTCGGCTCCTCTCCCCTGCCCCGCACCGGCCTGCTGGCCGGCAAGGTCCTGGCCCTGCTGCTGGTCGAGCTGCTCCAGCTCGTCGTCGTCGGCGGCGTCGCGCTGCTGCTCGGCTGGTCGCCCGAGGCCGCCCCCGCCGCGCTCGGCGGCGCCGTCGCGACCGCGGCGCTCGGGACCGCGGCGTTCGCCGCGCTGGGCCTCTTCGTGGCCGGCGTGCTGCGCGCCGAGGCGACGCTGGCCGCCGCCAACCTCGTCTACCTCCTGCTGATGGCCGGGGGCGCCGTCGTGCTGCCGGCGACGGCGTACGGCGGGTTCGGCGAGGTGGTGCGTTGGCTGCCCTCGGGCGCCCTGGGCGGCGGGATGCGCAGCGCCCTGATCGACGGCCAGGTGGCGCTCCTGCCCCTGGCGGTGCTCGCGGGGTGGGCGGCCCTGGGCACCGTGCTGACCGCCCGCACCTTCAAGTGGGAGTGAGGACCGTGCCCGACGTGCACACCACCCGTCTGCGCCAGGCCCGCTGGGCCGGCTGGGCCTCCGTGGTCGCCAACATCGGCATCGTGGTCACCGGTGGCGCGGTGCGCCTGACCGGCTCGGGGCTCGGCTGCCCGACCTGGCCGCGCTGCACCGACGAATCGTTCACCCCCCACGGGGAGCTCGAGTTCCACTCGGCCATCGAGTTCGGCAACCGGCTGCTCACCTTCGTCCTCGTCGCCGTGGCCGTGCTGCTCTTCGTCGCGGCCCTGCGCACCCGGCGCCGCGAGCTGGTGCGGATCTCGGTCGTGCTCGGCCTGGGCATCCCCATGCAGGCGGTCATCGGCGGGATCACCGTCCTCACCGACCTGAACTCGTGGATCGTCTCGCTCCACCTGCTGCTCTCGCTGCTGCTCGTCGCGATCTCGGTGCGCTTCCTGCAGGTCCTCGACCGGCCCGTGCCCCCCGCCCGTGGCCCGGGCGTCGCCCTGGCCTGGGGCGTGGTCGCCGCCGCCTGGGTGGTCTTCTACCTCGGCACCGTCGTCACCGGGGCCGGCCCGCACGCCGGCGACGCGAACACCGAGCGCAACGGCCTCGACCCGGCGCAGTGGAGCCAGCTGCACGCCGACGCCGTCTTCCTGCTGCTCGGCCTGACCATCGGCCTGGTCGTGACCCTGCTGGTCCAGGGCGCCCCCCGCAAGGCGGTCCAGGCCGCCCTGGTGCTGCTGGGCGTCGAGCTCGCCCAGGGCGTGATCGGCTTCGTGCAGTACTTCACCGACCTGCCGGTCCTGCTGGTCGGCCTCCACCTCCTCGGCGCGGCCGTCCTCTCCGCCAGCGTCACCTGGACCCTCCTGCGCGTCCGCCACCCCTAGCCCCACCGCCGGTCGAGCAGCGAGGGCGTCACCGTTGGTCGAGCAGCGAGGGCGTCACCGTTGGTCGAGCAGCGAGGGCCGGAGGCTCGAGCGTCGCCGAGACCCCGCAACCCCACGGCGTACGGCGACCACGAACCGACCCGTTCACACCAGCCGGCTCGGCGCACCACCGCCGTTGGTCGAGCAGCGAGGGCCGAAGGCTCGAGCGTCGCCGAGACCCCGCAACCCCACGGCGTACGGCGACCACGGACCTCACCGGGTCTCGACGACGCTCGTCGCTGGCGCTCCTCCCTGCTCGACCGACGACGACCGCGACCCGGCCGGTTCGACCCGGCCGGCTCGGCGCCCGAGGGCCTCAGCCCAGGAGCAGGGGGTCGAGCGCGACGGCGACGAAGAGCAGCGAGAGGTAGAGGTTCGAGGAGTGGAAGAGCCGCATCGGCTGGATCGTGGCCAGGTCGTCCGCGGTCTTGGTGCGGCCCCACATGCGGTGCGCCTCGACCAGGAAGACGGCGCCCAGGACCGCGGCCACGACCGGGTAGACCGGGCCGGTGCCGGCGACGGGCCACAGCAGCAGCGAGGTGGCGACCATCACCCACGAGTAGAGGACGATCTGGCGACCCACCTCGCGCGCCGGCGCCACCACGGGCAGCATCGGGACGTCGACGTTGGCGTAGTCCTCGCGGTAGCGCAGCGCCAGGGCCCAGGTGTGCGGGGGCGTCCAGAAGAAGACGACCATGAAGAGCACCACGGGCGTCCAGGCCAGCTCGCCGGTGACGGCGGTCCAGCCGATCAGGGCCGGGAAGCAGCCGGCGAGGCCACCCCACACGATGTTCTGGGTCGTGCGGCGCTTGAGCACCATCGTGTAGCCGAAGACGTAGAAGGCCTCCGCGGCCACGGCCAGCAGCGCCGAGAGCGGGTTGACCCACACGTAGAGGACGACCACCGACAGCACGCCCAGCACCAGTCCGAAGACCAGCGCCGCGCGGGCGCTGACGATGTGGCGGGGCAGGGCGCGGCGCCGGGTGCGGCGCATCTGCTCGTCGATGTCGCGGTCGTAGACGCAGTTGAACACCGAGGCCGAGCCGGCCGAGAACGTGCCGCCCACGACGGTGGCCACCACCAGGCCCAGCGGCGGTACGCCACGGGCGGCGAAGAACATCACCGGCACCGTGGTCAGCAGCAGCAGCTCGATGACCCGCGGCTTCGTCAGGCCGACGTACGCCGCCACCACGTCCCGGAACCGTGCGGGTCCGGGCCCGCCACTCGCCGTCGCGTCGTCGTGCAGGGCGTCAGCGGCCGACTGGCCGGCGTGGGTCACGAAGGGTCCTCGATGTGCAGACGGGTGAGGTGGGGAGGTGCGGATGAGAGTCTACTGCCCGTCATCGGTAGGCTCGGAATCGCCTGGGCCCGGGCTCTGTTGCACCCCGTGGCACCTGAAAACGACTGTAGTTCCCCATCGGAAGGAACCCCGTGACCTCTCCCGCCTCCCTCGAGTGGACCGACACCGACCAGCTCGCGGTGGACACCGCCCGCGTGCTGGCCATGGACTCGGTCGAGAAGGCCGGCAACGGGCACCCCGGCACGGCGATGAGCCTGGCGCCGGCGGCGTACCTGCTGTTCCAGAAGGTGATGCGCCACAACCCCGCCGACCCCGACTGGGCCGGTCGCGACCGGTTCGTGCTGTCGGCCGGGCACAGCTCCATCACCCTCTACACGCAGCTCTTCCTCGGCGGCTGGGGCCTGGAGATCGAGGACCTCCAGGCGCTGCGCCAGTGGGGCTCCAAGACCCCGGGCCACCCCGAGCACGGCCACACCGCCGGCGTCGAGACCACCACCGGCCCGCTGGGCCAGGGCGTCGCCAACGCCGTGGGCATGGCGATGGCCGCCCGCCGCGAGCGCGGGCTGCTCGACCCCGCCGCCGGTGACGGCCCCTCGCTCTTCGACCACCGCGTCTTCGCCATCTGCAGCGACGGCGACATCGAGGAGGGCGTGAGCGCCGAGGCCTCCGCCCTCGCCGGCGTGCAGAACCTCGGCAACCTCACGGTGATCTACGACGCCAACCAGATCTCGATCGAGGACGACACCGACATCGCCCTGGCCGAGGACGTCGCGGCCCGCTACGAGGCCTACGGCTGGCACGTCCAGACCGTCGACTGGACCAACGGCGGCGACGAGTACGTCGAGGACGTCCACGAGCTGCACGCTGCGATCGAGGCCGCCGACGCGGTCACCGACCGCCCCAGCTTCATCGTCCTCAAGACGATCATCGCCTGGCCCGCCCCCAACGCCCAGAACACCGGCGCCTCCCACGGCTCGGCGCTCGGCGCCGACGAGGTCGCGGCCACCAAGGAGGTCCTGGGCTTCGACCCCGAGAAGACCTTCGAGCTCAAGGACGGCGTCCTCGAGCACACCCGGGCCGCCGTCGAGCGCGGCAAGGCCGCGCAGGCCGCCTGGGACGACGAGTTCGCCCGCTGGGCCGCTGACAACGCCGAGGGCGCAGCCGCCTTCGAGCGGATGCGCACCCGCACCCTGCCCGAGGGCTGGGACGCCGACCTGCCGTCGTTCCCCGCCGGCAAGGACGTCGCCACCCGCAAGGCCTCCGGCGCCGTCATCAACGCGATCGCTGCGAAGGTGCCCGAGCTGTGGGGCGGCTCGGCCGACCTCGCCGGCTCCAACAACACCACCATCGAGGACGCGCCCTCCTTCATCCCGGCCGAGCGCTCGACCGACTCCTGGAAGGGCGACCCGTACGCCGGCCGCGTGCTGCACTTCGGCATCCGCGAGCACGCGATGGGCTCGATCATGAACGGCATCGCCCTGCACGGCGGCACCCGCGTCTTCGGCGGCACGTTCCTGACGTTCTCCGACTACATGCGCCCCGCGGTGCGCCTGGCCGCGCTGATGGGTCTGCCGGTCACCTACGTGTGGACCCACGACTCCATCGGTCTCGGTGAGGACGGCCCGACGCACCAGCCGGTCGAGCACGTCGCCGCGCTGCGCGCGATCCCGGGCCTCGACGTCGTCCGCCCGGCCGACGCCAACGAGGTCACGGCCGCCTGGGCGCACATCATGCGCACCACCGACCGGCCCGCCGGGCTGGCGCTCTCGCGCCAGAACCTCCCGGTCTTCCCCCGCGGCGAGGACGGCTACGCCGACACCTCCGAGGTCCACCGCGGCGGCTACGTGCTCATCGACGCCGAGGGCGGCGAGCCCGACGTGATCCTCGTGGGCACCGGCTCCGAGGTGCAGCTGGCCGTCGAGGCCCGCGCCATGCTGGCCGAGCAGGGCGTCCGCGCCCGCGTCGTGTCGATGCCGTGCCGCGAGTGGTTCGACGCGCAGGACGACTCCTACCGCCAGCGCGTGCTGCCCGCGACCGTCAAGGCCCGGGTGGCCGTCGAGGCCGGCATCGCCATGGGCTGGCGCGACGTCGTCGGCGACCAGGGTCGGATCGTGTCCATCGAGACCTACGGCGCCTCGGCCGAGTACTCCCGCATCTACACCGAGTACGGCATCACGGCCCAGGCCGTCGCCGACGCGGCCCGGGACTCCCTGGCCGCCGCGGCCGGCTGAGCCCGACGACGTACGCACCCCAGACCAGCACCCGCACCAGGAGGAACCATGAGTGAGAACCTGAAGGCCCTGTCCGACGCCGGTGTGTCCATCTGGCTCGACGACCTGTCGCGCGAGCGGATCGAGACCGGCAACCTCGCCGAGCTCGTCGCCGCCAAGCACGTCGTCGGCGTCACCACCAACCCGACGATCTTCGCCGGCGCCATCGCCGACGGCGAGCGCTACAACGAGCAGCTGCGCCAGCTGGTCGCCGACGGCAAGGGCGTCGACGAGGTGATCTTCGAGCTCACCACCGAGGACGTGCGCAACGCCTGCGACGTGCTCGAGCCGGTGACCCGCTCGACCGCGCACGACGGCAAGGTCTCGATCGAGGTCGAGCCCGACCTGGCCAACGACACCGAGGGCACCATGGCCTCGGCGCGTGCGCTGTGGAAGGCCGTGGATCGGCCCAACGTGCTGATCAAGATCCCGGCGACGCTCGAGGGTCTGCCGGCCATCACGACGGCGATCTCGGAGGGCATCAGCGTCAACGTCACGCTGATCTTCGGCATCACCCGCTACCAGGACGTGATGGACGCCTACCTCTCCGGCCTGGAGAAGGCGCACGAGGCCGGCGTCGACCTGTCGACGATCGACTCGGTGGCCTCCTTCTTCGTCTCGCGCGTCGACTCCGAGGTCGACGCCCGCCTGGAGAAGATCGGCACCGACGAGGCGCTCGAGCTGCGCGGCAAGGCCGCGGTGGCCAACGCCCGCCTCGCCTACGCGGCGTACGAGGAGGTCATGGCCTCCGACCGCTGGAAGCGGCTGGCCGAGGCGGGCGCCAACCCGCAGCGGCCGCTGTGGGCCTCGACGGGCGTCAAGAACCCCGACTACTCCGACACCATGTACGTCACCGACCTCGTGGTCGCCGACACCGTCAACACGATGCCGGAGAAGACCCTCGAGGCCGTCGCCGACCACGGCGACGTCCAGGGCGACAAGGTGACCGGCACCGGCGACGAGGCCGGTGCGCTGATCGAGCGCATCCGCGAGGTCGGCGTCGACTGGAACGAGGTCATCGAGGTCCTCGAGACCGAGGGCGTCGACAAGTTCAAGAAGTCCTGGACCGAGCTCGTCGAGACCGTGCAGGGTCAGATGGAGAAGGCCGGGGCATGAGCTCGACGGCGTCCCACGACCCGCGCTCGACGGATGCCTGGGCCCGCCTGGCGGCGCACGCCACCGGGTTCGACCCGGACCTGCGGGCGTGGTTCGCCGACGACCCCGAGCGGGCCGGCCGGCTGACGCACGCGCTGGCCGACCTGCACGTCGACCTGTCGAAGAACCTCGTCGACGAGACGGTGCTCGAGCAGCTGCTCGCGCTCGCCGAGCAGACCGGCGTCGCGGAGCGGCGCGACGCGATGCTGGCCGGGGAGCGGGTCAACGTCACCGAGGACCGCGCGGTGCTGCACACGGCGCTGCGCCTGCCTCGCGACGCGCAGCTGGTCGTCGACGGCCAGGACGTCGTCGCCGACGTCCACGAGGTGCTCGACCGGGTGTACGCCTTCGCCGAGAAGGTGCGCTCCGGCGAGTGGGTGGGTGCGACCGGTGAGCCGGTGCGCACCGTGGTCAACATCGGCATCGGCGGGTCCGACCTGGGTCCGGTGATGGCGTACGAGGCGCTCAAGCCCTACGTGCACGAGCGCGTCGAGTGCCGCTTCATCAGCAACATCGACCCCAGCGACGCCGCGCTCACCCTCGAGGGGCTCGACCCGGCCACCACGCTGTTCGTCGTGTCCAGCAAGACCTTCGGCACCCTCGAGACCCTCACCAACGCCCGGCTGTGCAAGGCCTGGCTGCTCGAGGGCCTCGGTGACGACGTCGACGCCTCCGACGCCGTGGCCCGCCACTTCGTCGCCGTCTCGACCGCGCTCGACAAGGTCGCCGACTTCGGCATCGACCCCGACAACGCCTTCGGGTTCTGGGACTGGGTCGGCGGTCGCTACTCGCTCGACTCCGCCATCGGCACCTCGCTCGTGGTCGCGATCGGCCCCGAGCGGTTCGCCGAGCTGCTGGCGGGCATGCACGCGGTCGACGAGCACTTCCGCACCGCCGAGCCGGCCGCCAACGTCCCGCTCCTGATGGGGCTGCTGAACATCTGGTACACCAGCTTCCTCGGCGCCGAGACCCACGCCGTGCTGCCCTACGCCCAGCTGCTGCACCGCTTCCCGGCGTACCTGCAGCAGCTGACGATGGAGTCCAACGGCAAGGGGGTGCGCTGGGACGGCACCCCGGTCACGACCGGCACCGGTGAGGTGTTCTGGGGCGAGCCCGGCACCAACGGCCAGCACGCCTTCTACCAGCTCATCCACCAGGGCACCCGGCTGGTCCCGGCCGACTTCATCGCGGTCGCCACCCCTGCCCACCCGCTGCGCGACGGGGAGCAGGACGTCCACGAGCTGTTCCTGGCCAACTTCTTCGCCCAGACCCGCGCGCTGGCCTTCGGCAAGACCGCCGACGAGGTGCGAGCCGAGGGCACCGAGGAGTCGGTGGTGCCGGCCCGCGTCTTCGACGGCAACCGGCCGACCACCTCGATCATGGCCCCGGCGCTGACGCCCTCGGTGCTGGGCCAGCTGGTCGCACTCTACGAGCACATCACCTTCACCCAGGGCGTGGTGTGGGGCATCGACAGCTTCGACCAGTGGGGCGTCGAGCTGGGCAAGCAGCTGGCCCAGGAGGTCGGCCCCGCCGTCGCCGGCGACGCCGACGCACTGGCCGGGCAGGACCCCTCCACCCGCTCGCTGATCGAGTACTACCGCGCCCACCGGCGCACGGACGGAGCCGGATGACCACCGAAGCGCTGATCGAGGTCCACGACGACGCGGCGGCCCTGGCGACCGCGGTGGCCGGCGAGCTGCTGGCGCGCCTGGCCGACGCCCAGAGCGCCGACCGGGTGCCGCACGTCGTGCTGACCGGCGGCACCATCGCCGACGCCGTGCACGCCGAGCTGGCACGGCTCGGCGCCGCCAGCGACGTCGACTGGACGCGCGTGGCGCTGTGGTGGGGCGACGAGCGGTTCGTGGCCGCCGGCTCCGAGGACCGCAACGCCGGCCAGGCGCGTGCAGCGTTCATCGACGCCCTCGGCGTACCGGCCGAGCACGTGCACGAGGTCCCCTCCACCGACGACGTCGCGACCGCCGAGGAGGCCGCCGAGCGGTACGCCGACGCGCTGGCCGAGCACGGTGCCGACGGCTTCGAGGTGCTGATGCTCGGCGTCGGCCCCGACGGGCACGTCGCCTCGCTGTTCCCCGGCTTCCCCCAGCTCGACGAGCAGGAGCGGTCGGTCGTCGCGGTGCACGACTCCCCCAAGCCGCCGCCCGACCGGGTCACCCTCACCTTCCCGACCCTGGCCCGGGCCCGCAGCACCTGGTTCCTGGTCAGCGGCGAGGGCAAGGCCGAGGCCGTCGCCCGCGCCCTCTCCCCCGCCGCCACGCCCGCGGAGACCCCCGCCAGCGTGCCCCGGGGCCGCGAGGAGACCACCTGGTTCCTCGACCGCCCCGCCGCCTCCCACCTCTGACCCGACCCGGCGCCAGTTCCCCGCCGACCCGGCGCCAGTTCCTCGCCGAGTCGGCGCCAGTTCCCTCGGTTGTCCACAGCTCGCCGCCACCCATGTCTGGGCCAGGGCCGCGCGGGCACAACGGGTGCATGGATCTCACTCATGCCCTCATGCTCGGTCAGCTGCCCAGCGACTTCCCGCTCCCGCTGGACCGACCGTTCACCCACCAGACCGCCCGAGAGGTCGGGCTGCGACCGAACCAGCTCACTGCCCTCGTCACCGCAGGCGCCCTGAGTCGCCCGCTCCGTGGCGTGTACGTCGCTGCGACCACGCCCGACTCGACGCGCCTGCGGTTGGCCTGCTTGCGGCTCGTGATCCCGGCCGACTCCGTGGTGTGCGACCGCCACGCCGGGTGGCTGCACGGTGCCGAGATGGTGCTGGCACCGGGTGAGCACTTGCAGGTGATGCCGCTGACGATCTTCCGCAGGCGCGGGCACGGTCGGCTGCGCAACGGACTGGTCGACGGTGGCGAACGCAGCCTTCTGGCCTCCGACGTGGTCGAGATGGAGGGGGTGCAGGTCACGTCCCCGCTGCGGACGGCGCTCGACCTCGGGCGCGTGAGATGGCCCGAGCGGGCTATCGCGGGACTCGACGCCATGCTCCGGCTCGGTGCCTTCGAGCGGGACGAGCTGCTGGCGCACGTACACCGGTTCACCGGCGCCCGATGGGTCCGCACCCTGCGCGCGGTGGCTCCGCTGGCCGACGGGCGCTCCGAGTCGCCAGGCGAGTCGGTGCTACGTCTGCGACTCGTCGAGCGACGCATCCCGGTCGAGCCACAGGTGGAGGTCTGGGAGGCTGGACGATTCGTGGCGCGGCTCGACCTCGCGGACCCCGACAGCCGCTTCGGCGCCGAGTACGACGGCGAGGAGTGGCACTCCTCCCCCGAGCAGCGCGCGCACGACCAGGCTCGACGTACTGACGCGGACGAGCAGGGCTGGACGATCGCCGTCTTCCGCAAGGAGAACGTCTTCGGACCCTTGGCCGACGTGGACCGGCTCGCTGCCCAGGCCTATGCAAGAGCCAGGTCGCGCCGAGGCCTGCCGACGTGAACTGGCGCCGGCTCGGCGAGGAACTGGCGCCGGCTCGGCGAGGAAGTGGCGCCGGCTCGGCGAGGAAGTGGCGCCGGCTCGGCGAGGAACTGGCGCCGGGTCGGTCAGAAGATGAGGTCGCCGGACTTGCGGCGGCTGCGCAGCAGCTTGAGGGCCTCGGTGAGGATCTCGGCGGCCTCCTCGTCGGAGCGCCGCTCCTTCACGTAGGCCAGGTGGGTCTTGTAGGGCTCGATCTTGGGCGCCGGGGGCGGGTTGTCGGCGTCCATGCTGGCCGGCAGACCGCACTTGGGGCAGTCCCACGCCTCCGGGGCCTGGGCCTCGACGGAGAACGCGACGACCGAGCGGTGCTCGCGGGCGCAGAAGTAGGTCACCGTCTGGCGGGGGGCGGCCTGGCCGCGCTCCGCCTCACCCATCGGTCCGGCACCGACCCGGCTGCCCCGGATCGCGCTTCCTCCACCAGCCACGAGCTCTCCTTCAACGACGGTCGAACAGGGACGGACGGATCAGTAGGCGAGCAGGAGCCCCATCGAGATGACGGTGGCGAACCAGATCACGCCGATGCCGACCGTGAGCCGGTCGAGGTTGCGCTCCGCGATCGAGGAGCCGCCGAGCGAGCTCGAGACGCCGCCACCGAACATGTCGGAGAGACCGCCGCCTCGACCCTTGTGCAGCAGCACGAGCAGGATCATCAGGGAGCTGGTGAGGACGAGGATGATGGTGAGGAACGTTTCCACGGTCGCGAAGCCTACGTCACGTCGCCGCGGGTCACAGGACCGGCATGTCGTAGAACCGGCAGATGCCGCCGAACTCCTCGGCCTGCAGGCTCGCGCCGCCCACCAGCGCGCCGTCGACGTCGTCCTTGGCCATGATGCCGGCCACGTTGGCCGCCTTGACCGAGCCGCCGTAGAGCACGCGCACGCCGTCGGCGGCCGCGTCGCCGTGCGAGCCCCGCACGTGCTCGCGGATCGCCGCGCAGACCTCCTGCGCGTCGTCGGGCGTGGCCACCTCGCCGGTGCCGATCGCCCAGACCGGCTCGTAGGCCACGACCAGGCCGGCGACCTGCTCGGGCGTGAACCCGGCGAGCGAGCCCTCGACCTGGGCCAGGCAGTACGCCACGTGCTCGCCGGCCTGGCGGGTCTCGAGACCCTCGCCGACGCACACGATGGGCGTCATGCCGGCCCCCAGGGCGCGGTGGGCCTTGGCGTTGACGACCTGGTCGGTCTCGCCGTGGTGCTCACGGCGCTCGGAGTGCCCGACGACCACGTAGGAGCAGCCGAGCTTGGCCAGCATCGAGGCCGAGATCTCGCCGGTGTAGGCGCCCGACTCGTGCACCGAGACGTCCTGCGCGCCGTAGCGCACCGGCAGCCGGTCGCCGTCGACGAGCGTCTGCACCGAGCGCAGGTCGGTGAAGGGCGGTACGACGACCACCTCGGCCTTGGCGTGGTCGTGCTTCTTGTCCTTGAGCACCCAGGCGAGCTTCTGGACCAGGACCACCGCCTCCTGGTGGTTCAGGTTCATCTTCCAGTTGCCCGCCATCAGCGGGGTGCGCCCGGGGGCGGGGGTGGTGCGGGCCATGTGGGTCAGTCCTCCAGGACGTCGATGCCGGGCAGGTCCTTGCCCTCGAGGTACTCGAGGGAGGCCCCACCACCGGTGGAGATGTGGCCGAACGCGGCCTCGTCGAAGCCGAGCGCCCGGACGGCGGCCGCGGAGTCGCCGCCGCCGACGACCGTGAGGCCGTCCACTCCGGTCAGCGCCTGCGCGACGGCGCGGGTGCCGTCGGAGAAGGCCGGGACCTCGAAGACGCCCATCGGACCGTTCCAGAACACGGTGCGTGCGTCGGCCAGGGCGGCCGCGAAGTCGGCGCCGGCCGCAGGACCGATGTCGAGCCCCAGGCAGTCCGCGGGGATCTGGGTCGCCGGCACCACGCGCGGCTCGGGCGAGCGGTCGCCCGAGGGGAACGCCGTGTCGACCACGACGTCGCCGGGCAGCAGGATCTGCACGCCGGAGGCCTCCGCGCGCTCGAGGTAGGCCCGGCAGGTGTCGAGCTGGTCCTCCTCGAGCAGGCTCTTGCCGACCTCGTGGCCCTGGGCCTTGAGGAAGGTGAAGACCATGCCGCCGCCGATGAGCAGCTTGTCGGCCTTGCCGAGCAGGTTGTCGATGACGCCGAGCTTGTCGGAGACCTTCGAGCCGCCCAGGACGACCACGTAGGGCCGCTCCGGGGTCTCGGTCAGCCGGCGCAGCACCTCGATCTCGGTGGCCACCAGCCCGCCCATGGCGTGCGGCAGCCGCTGGGCGACGTCGTAGACCGAGGCCTGCTTGCGGTGCACGACGCCGAAGCCGTCGGAGACGAACACGTCGGCCAGCTCGGCGAGCCGGTCGGCGAAGCCGCCGCGCTCGGCGTCGTCCTTGCTGGTCTCGGCCGCGTCGAAGCGCACGTTCTCGAGCACCGCGACCTGGCCGTCCTCCAGCGCCGCGACGGTCTCGTGGGCCGACTCGCCGACGGTGTCGCGGGCGAAGGCCACGTCACGCTCCAGCAGCTCGCCCAGCCTGGCCGCCACCGGCGCCAGCGAGTACGCCGGGTCCGGGGCGCCCTGGGGCCGCCCGAGGTGGGCGGTGACCACCACCCGCGCCCCGGCGTCGGCCAGGGCGCGGATGGTGGGCACGCTGGCCCGGATGCGTCCGTCGTCAGTGATGACGCGCGCGTCGGCGGCACCCTCGAGGGGGACGTTGAGGTCGGAGCGGACCAGGACGCGCTTGCCGGCGACCCCCTGGGCGAGCAGCTGGTCGAGATCGGTGTGCGAGGCCACCGTCAGAGCGTCTCGCCGATGTAGCCGATGAGGTCGACGAGGCGGTTGGAGTAGCCCCACTCGTTGTCGTACCAGCCGACGACCTTGACCTGGTTGCCGATGACCTTGGTCAGCGGCGCGTCGAAGATGCACGACGCCGGGTCGGTGACGATGTCGGAGGACACCAGGGGGTCGGTGGAGTAGCGCAGGAAGCGGCCGTCGGCGGCCTTCTCGATCACGGCGTTGACCTCCTCGACGGTGGTCTCGCGACCGGCCTCGAAGGTCAGGTCGGTGGCCGAGCCGGTGGGCACGGGCACGCGCAGGGCGTAGCCGTCGAGCTTGCCCTTGAGCTCGGGCAGGACCAGGCCGATGGCCTTGGCCGCACCGGTCGAGGTGGGCACCACGTTGAGGGCGGCGGCGCGGGCGCGGCGCGGGTCCTTGTGGATGTTGTCCTGCAGGTTCTGGTCGGCGGTGTAGGCGTGCACCGTCGTCATCAGGCCCTTGACGATGCCGAACTCGTCGTTGAGGGCCTTGGCCATCGGCGCGAGGCAGTTGGTCGTGCACGAGGCGTTCGAGATCACCGTGTGCTGCGCGGGGTCGTACAGCTCGTGGTTGACGCCCATCACGACGGTGATGTCCTCGTTGGAGGCGGGCGCGGAGATGATGACCTTCTTGGCGCCGCCGGCGTCGACGTGGGCGCGGGCCTTGGTCGCGTCGGTGAAGAAGCCGGTCGACTCGACGACGACGTCGACGCCGAGGTCGCTCCAGCGCAGGTTGGCGGGGTCGCGCTCGGCGAAGGTCTTGACGACCTGGTCGCCCACGCGGATCTCGTCCTCGGTCGCGGAGACGTCGGCGTCGAGGCGCCCGAGGATCGAGTCGAACTTGAGCAGGTGCGCCAGCGAGGCGTTGTCGGTCAGGTCGTTGACGCCGACGATCTCGATGTCGGCGCCGGAGGCGCGCACGGCGCGGAAGAAGTTGCGGCCGATCCGGCCGAACCCGTTGATACCTACTCGAACGGTCACTGCTGCTCCTGCTCTGTGGCTGACGGCCCGCCCCGGGACCGGAGCGGCGTGCAGCCCGACCCTATCGCCACCGTCGGCGAGGTCGCAGCCCCGTCCCGGCGTACGTCCCGGTAACCGGGTGCCGCAGCCGTGCCGGACCGGGCCTCAGCCCTCCTCGGCCATCATCTCCGGGGTCAGCGAGGACTCCGTGTCGGGGATGCCGAGGTCCTCCGCGCGCTTGTCGGCCATCGCCAGCAGCCGCCGGATGCGCCCGGCGATGGCGTCCTTGGTGAGCACCGGCTCGTGCAGCTGCCCGAGCTCCTCGAGGGAGGCCTGCTTGTGCTCCAGGCGCAGGGTGCCGGCGAGCTTGAGGTGGTCGGGCACCTCGTCGCCGAGGATCTCCATGGCCCGCTCGACCCGGGCACCGGCCGCGACGGCCGCGCGCGCCGAGCGGCGCAGGTTGGCGTCGTCGAAGTTGGCGAGACGGTTGGCGGTGGCCCGCACCTCGCGCCGCATCCGGCGCTCCTCCCAGGCCATCAGCGACTCGTGGGCACCGAGCCGGGTGAGCAGCTGACCGATGGCGTCACCGTCGCGGATGACGACCCGGTCGACCCCGCGCACCTCGCGGGCCTTGGCCTGGATGCCGAGGCGTCGCGCCACGCCCACCAGGGCCAGGGCCGCCTCGGAGCCGGGGCAGGTGACCTCGAGCGAGGAGGACCGGCCGGGCTCGGTGAGCGAGCCGTGGGCCAGGAACGCGCCCCGCCAGGCGGCCACCGAGTCGCAGCCGCCGCCGGCGACGACCGCGGGCGGCAGCCCGCGCACCGGCCGGCCGCGCTGGTCGAGCAGCCCGGTCTGGCGGGCCAGCGACTCGCCGTCCTTGACCACGCGCACGATGTAGCGGCTGCCCTTGCGGATGCCGTTGCCCTGCACCATCACCACGTCGGACTGGGCCCCGTAGACCTCGGAGACGTCGCGGCGCAGGCGCCGGGCCGCGGCACCGGTGTCGAGCTCGGCCTCCACCACGATGCGGCCGCTGACGATGTGCAGCCCCCCGGCGAAGCGCAGCATCGAGGCCACCTCGGCCTTGCGGCAGCACGTCTTCGTGATCTGGGTGGAGGCGAGCTCCGCCTTCACCTGTGCCGTCATCGCCATGGCGCTGATCCTGCCACGATCACGGTCGAGCCACGAGGTCGGCGTCGGGGCCGGCCTCCTGTCCCAGCATGATCTGCTCGTACGCCGCTGCCAGCTTGGCCGGGTCGTGGCGCGGGGTGCCGTCGTCGGAGGCGACGTCGGCGACGACGAGCCGCGCCCCCGCGGCACCCACGACCTCGCGCAGGTGCTCGTGCTCCGCGGGGTCCATCCGGGTGTCGGCGAGGACGGTGTGCACGGCCAGCTCGGGGGCGTGCTCGACGAGCACGGCGAGGTGGTCGGCGGGCCCGAACCCCCCAGTCTCCCCCGGCTGCTCCTCGAGGTTGAGCACGACCACGGCGCGCGCCTCGGTCTCGACCAGGGCCCGCCGCAGGTCGGGCACCAGCAGGTGCGGGATCACCGAGCTGAACCACGAGCCGGGGCCCAGCACCACCCAGTCGGCGTCGGCCACGGCCTGCAGCGCCTCGGGGCAGGCCAGCGGGGCGTCGGGCTCGAGGTCGACGCGGGTGATCACCCCGTCGGTGGTGGCGACCTCGACCTGCCCGCGGACCAGGGTGAGCCCGTCGGGGTCGGCGGGGTCGGTGCCGCGCACCTGCGCGGTGATGTCGAGCGGGGTCAGGGCCATCGGGAGCACCCGGCCGGCGGAGCCGAGGAGCCGGCCGACCAGGTCGAGGGCCTGCACGTGGTCGCCGAGCTGCTCCCACAGGGCCACGATCAGCAGGTTGCCGACCACGTGGCCGTTCATCTCGCCCTCGCCGGCGAAGCGGTGCTGCAGCACCCTCTCCCAGGTGCCGCCCCACTCGTCGAGGCCGCACAGGGCCGCCAGCGCCATCCGCAGGTCACCGGGCGGCAGCACGCCGAACTCGCCCCGCAGCCGGCCGGACGACCCGCCGTTGTCGGCGACCGTGACCACCGCGGTCAGGTCGTCGACCACCACCTCGTCGACGAGGCGCCGCAGCGCGCGCAGCGAGGCGTGCAGGCCGTGGCCGCCGCCGAGGGCCACCACCGACTGGGCCCGGTCGGTGGGGCGGGAGGGCGTCACGCGGCGCTCACTCGCGGCCCAGGTCACGGTGGGTGGCCGTGGCCCGCAGCCCGAGGTCGACGAGGCGCTGGGTGATCTCCTCGGTCATCGCGACGCTGCGGTGCTTGCCGCCGGTGCAGCCGATGGCGACGCGCATGAAGCGCTTGCCCTCGCGCAGGTAGCCCTCGGCCACCCCGGTGAGGACCGGCAGGTAGCCGTCGAGGAACTCCGCGGCGCCGGGCTGCGAGAGCACGTAGTCGGAGACCTCCTGGTCGCGCCCGGTGTGGGGGCGCAGCTCGGGGATCCAGTGCGGGTTGGGCAGGAAGCGCATGTCGGCGAGGTAGTCAGCGTCGACGGGGATGCCGTACTTGAACCCGAAGCTCACGACCCGGATGCGCAGGTCGGTCGACTCCGGGGACCCGAAGGCCTCCCGGATGCGCGCGGTGAGCTGGTGCACGTTGAGCGCCGAGGTGTCGATGACCAGGTCGGCCTCGCCACGCAGGTCGGCCAGCACGACCCGCTCCCGCTCGAGACCGTCGAGGAGCCGGCCGCTGCCCTGCAGGGGGTGCGGGCGCCGAGCGGCCTCCTGCCGGCGCACCAAGACGTCGTCGGTGGCCTCCAGGAAGACCAGCGTGGCGCGGCGGCCGGTGGCCTGCTGGGCCAGGTTCGCCTGCAGCGAGCCGAAGAAGGAGCCCGAGCGCACGTCGACGACCACCGCGATCGGCTGCCCGGCGCCCTGGCTCTCGTCGACCAGCCGGACGACGTCGCGCAGCAGGCTGGGCGGCAGGTTGTCGACGACGTAGTAGCCGAGGTCCTCCAGCTCCTTGGCCGCGGTGCTGCGCCCGGCGCCGGTCATCCCGGTGACCACGACGAGCGGTCCGGTGGTCGGTTGCTGCTGGGTCATGCTTCCTCGATCTCTCCCGTGGCGGTGTTCACCGAAACGATGACCGGAGCAGTCTCCCCGGAGCCGCCCTCGGGGGCGACCGCGGCCTTGATCGAGGCGGCCGTGCGCGCCCCGATGCCCGGCACCTGCGAGATCTCCTCCACGGTCGCGGCGCGCAGCTTCTTCAACGAGCCGAAGTGCGTCAGCAGCGTCTTGCGCCGCACCTCGCCCAGGCCCGGCACGTCGTCCAGGACGCTCTCGACCATCGTCTTCGAGCGCCGGCTGCGGTGGTGGGTGATGGCGAAGCGGTGCGCCTCGTCGCGGATGCGCTGGAGCAGGTAGAGACCCTCGGACGAGCGGGCCAGGATGACCGGGTCCTCCTGGCCGGGCACCCACACCTCCTCGAGCCGCTTGGCCAGCCCGCAGACGGGTACGTCGTCGATGCCGAGCTCGTCGAGCGCGCGCACGGCGGCGGCGACCTGCGGCGGGCCGCCGTCGACGACCACCAGGCCCGGGGAGTAGGCGAACTTGCGGGGGCGGCCGGTCTCGGGGTCCACGAGCATCGGCCCGTCCTGGCCCTCGACGGTCTGGGAGCGGGCCTGCTCGTCGAGCAGACGGCGGAAGCGCCGCGTGATCACCTCGTGCATCGAGGCGACGTCGTTCTGGCCGTCGACGCCCTTGATGACGAACTTGCGGTACTCGCCCTTGCGGGCCAGCCCGTCCTCGAAGACCACCATCGAGGCCACCACCTCGGTGCCCTGGAGGTTCGAGACGTCGTAGCACTCGATGCGCAGCGGCACGTCGTCGAGCTCGAGCGCCTCCTGGATCTCCTCCAGGGCCCGGTTGCGCGTGGTCAGGTCGCTGGCGCGCTTGGTCTTGTGCAGCACCAGCGCCTGGGCGGCGTTGGAGGCCACGGTCTCCTGGAGCGTCTTCTTGTCACCGCGCTGGGGCACCCGGATCTGCACCCGCGAGCCGCGCAGCTCGCTGAGCAGCTCCTCGAAGGTCGCGTGGTCGGTGGGCAACGCCGGCACCAGGATCTCGCGCGGGATCGACTCGGAGTCGCCCGCGTAGAGCTGCAGCAGGAAGTGCTCGACGAGCTCGGCGGTGCCGCCCTCCTCGACCCGGTCGGCGACCCAGCCGCGCTGGCCGCGGATCCGCCCGCCGCGCACGTAGAAGATCTGCACCGCGACCTCGAGCGGGTCCTCGGCCAGCGCGATCACGTCGGCGTCGGCACCGTCGCCCAGCACCACGGCCTGCTTCTCCAGGGCCCGCTGCATCGCGCCGAGGTCGTCGCGCAGCCGGGCGGCCTTCTCGAAGTCCATGGCCTCGGAGGCGGCGTACATCTGCTTCTCGATGCGGCGCAGGAACGGCCGGGTCTGCCCGCCCATGAAGTCGCAGAAGTCGTCGACGATCTCGCGGTGCTCCTCGGCGCTGACCTGCCCCACGCAGGGCGCGGAGCACTTGTCGATGTAGCCGAGCAGGCAGGGCCGGCCGATCTGGGCGGAGCGCTTGAAGACGCCGTTGCTGCACGAGCGCATCGGGAAGACCCGCAGCAGGATGTCGACGGTCTCGCGGATCGCCCAGGCGTGGCTGTAGGGGCCGAAGTAGCGGGTGCCCTTGCGCTTGGCGCCCCGCCCGACCATCACCCGGGGGAACTCCTCCCCCACCGTCACCGCGAGCCACGGGTAGGACTTGTCGTCGCGGTACTTGACGTTGAAGCGCGGGTCGTACTCCTTGATCCAGGAGTACTCCAGCTGCAGCGCCTCGACCTCGGTGTTGACCACGGTCCACTCGACGCTGGCCGCCGTGGTGACCATCGTGGCGGTGCGCTGGTGCAGGTGGGCGATGTCCTGGAAGTACGACGACAGCCGGGCCCGCAGGTTCTTGGCCTTGCCGACGTAGACCACGCGGCCCTTGGCGTCGCGGAAGCGGTAGACCCCGGGACCGGTCGGGATCGAGCCCGGCTCGGGCCGGTAGGACTGCGGGCCGCGGGCGCTGCGTGCGGCTGGTCGGGCGGGTCGGTCGGGCACCGCCCCAGCCTACGAGCCGCCGGGGACGGCCCGGCGCTCAGGCCAGGGTGATCGAGTCGCCGTCGACGGTGATGGGCAGCTCGTTCAACGGGCTGTCGGCAGGACCGTCGGTCGGCTCGCCGGTGGCCACGTCGAAGACCGAGCCGTGGCAGGGGCAGCGGATGCCGTCGGCGCTGATGCTCTCGAGCGCGCAGCCCTGGTGGGTGCAGATGTTGGCGTAGGCCTTGAACTCGCCCTCGCTCGGCTGGGTCACCACGACCTTCTCCTCGGCGAGGATCACCCCGCTGCCGACCGGGACGGCGTCGGTGGTGGTCAGCGGGGTCCCCGCCTCGACGCCCGCGCTGGTCTCGTCGTCGCTGGCCGCAGCGTCGTCGTCGCTCCCGCCGCAGGCGGCCAGCAGCGGGAGCCCCAGGCCCACCCCGGCTGCTCCGCCCAGGGCGTGGCGGCGGCTGATCGGGCTCGAGGATGCTCGCTGGCTCATGGCCTCAGCCTAGGCAGGCGGCGAGCACCCTGCACACCCCCACATGGGGCACCTACTTCTTGGCGGTCGGCTTCTTCGTCTTCTTCGCGGGCGTACGCCGGGTGGTCGCCGCGCGCTCGTTGGCGGCGCGCGCCGCGGCCTGGCGCCGGGTGGCGCGCACCGGGGCGGGCGCCTCGTCGGCGGCCAGCATCCCCGCGGGCTGCTCGGCCTCCTTGCCCTCCAGCAGCGGGGCCAGGTAGCGGCCCGTGTGGCTCTCGGGCACCGCGGCGACCTGCTCCGGGGTGCCCTCGGCGACCACGAGTCCGCCGCGGGAGCCGCCCTCGGGACCCATGTCGACCAGCCAGTCGGCGGTCTTGATGACGTCGAGGTTGTGCTCGATGACCAGCACCGTGTTGCCGGAGTCGACCAGGCGGCCCAGCACCAGCAGCAGCTTGCGGATGTCCTCGAAGTGCAGCCCGGTGGTGGGCTCGTCGAGCACGTAGACGGTGCGGCCCGTGGAGCGCTTCTGCAGCTCGGCGGAGAGCTTGACGCGCTGCGCCTCGCCGCCCGAGAGCGTCGTGGCCGGCTGACCGAGGCGGACGTAGCCGAGGCCCACCTCGACGAGCGTGGTCAGGTGCCGCGAGATCGCGGGCACCGCGGCGAAGAAGTCGACGGCCTCCTCGATCGGCATGTCGAGGACCTCGGCGATGGTCTTGCCCTTGTAGTGCACCTCGAGCGTCTCGCGGTTGTAGCGGGCGCCGTGGCAGACCTCGCACGGCACGTAGACGTCGGGCAGGAAGTTCATCTCGATCTTGAGCGTGCCGTCGCCCGAGCAGGCCTCGCAGCGCCCGCCCTTGACGTTGAAGGAGAACCGGCCCTGGAGGTAGCCGCGCATCTTGGCCTCGGGCGTGGCCGCGAAGAGCTTGCGCACGTGGTCGAAGACACCGGTGTAGGTCGCCGGGTTCGAGCGCGGGGTCCGCCCGATCGGCGACTGGTCGACGTGGATCACCTTGTCGACGTGCTCGGTGCCGGTGATCGCGCGGTGGCGCCCGGGCAGGGAGCGGGCGTTGTAGATCTGCTTGGCCAGCGAGGTGTAGAGGATGTCGTTGACCAGGGTCGACTTGCCCGAGCCGGAGACGCCGGTGACGGCCACGAAGAGCCCGAGCGGGAACGAGACGTCGACGTCGGCCAGGTTGTGCTCGCGCGCCCCCAGGACCTTGAGCTCGCGGCCCTTGATGCGCGGGCGGCGCACGGCGGGCACCGGGATCTCGCGTCGGCCCGAGAGGTACTGCCCGGTCATCGAGTCGGGGTGGTCGTAGAGGTCCTGCACGGTGCCGCTGTGCACGACCTGGCCGCCGTGCTCGCCGGCACCGGGACCGATGTCGACGACCCAGTCGGCGACCTTGATCGTGTCCTCGTCGTGCTCGACGACGATCAGGGTGTTGCCGAGGTCCTTGAGCCGCAGCAGCGTCTCGATGAGGCGCTGGTTGTCGCGCTGGTGCAGGCCGATGGAGGGCTCGTCGAGGACGTAGAGCACGCCCACCAGGCCCGCGCCGATCTGGGTGGCCAGGCGGATGCGCTGCGCCTCGCCACCCGACAGCGAGCCCGAGGGCCGGTCGAGGGAGAGGTAGTCGAGACCGACGTCGAGCAGGAACTGCAGGCGCTCGTGGATCTCCTTGAGCACCCGCTCGCCGATCTGGCGCTCGCGGCTGGTCATGTCGAGCTCGCTGAGGAACTGCGAGGCCTCGTTGATGGGCAGCGCACAGACCTCGGCGATCCCGGCGCGGCGCGGCTCGCCGGCGGCGACGGAGGTCAGCGTCACCGAGCGGGAGACGGACTTGAGCCGGGAGCCGTCGCAGGTGGGGCAGGGCACCTCGCGCATGAAGCTCTCGAAGCGCTCACGGCTGGTGTCGGACTCCGCCTCGCGGTGGCGGCGCTCGACGTAGGAGCGCACACCCTCGAAGGCCGCGTCGTAGGCGCGCTCGCGCCCGTAGCGGTTGCGGGTGACGACGTGGACCTTGCGGGAGTGGCCGTCCAGGATCGCCTTGCGCGCGGAGGCGGACAGCTCCTCCCAGGGCGTGTTGAGGTCGAAGCCGAGCTCGCCGCCGAGGGCGCCGAGCAGGCGCAGGAAGTAGTCGGAGACGTGGGCGTGGCTCCACGGCTGGATCGCGCCCTCCCCCAGCGTCGCGGCCGGGTTGGGCACCACCAGCTCGCCGTCGACCTCCATGCGGGTGCCCAGGCCGGTGCAGGCCGGGCAGGCGCCGAAGGGCGAGTTGAAGGAGAAGGAGCGCGGCTCGAGCTCGTCGACGTCGATGGGGTGCTCGTTGGGGCAGGCCATCTTCTCGCTGAAGCGCAGCTCGCGGTGCTCGTCGTCGGCCGGGAGGTCGACGAAGTCGAAGACCACGAGCCCGCCGGCGAGCCCGAGGGCGGTCTCGACCGAGTCGGTGAGGCGGCGCTTGCTCGACTCCTTGACCGAGAGCCGGTCGACGACGACCTCGATCGTGTGCTTCTTCTGCTTGTCGAGGGTCGGCGGCGCGTCGAGGGTGTGCGTCTCGCCGTTGACCCGGGCGCGGGAGAAGCCCTGGGTCTGCAGCTGGGAGAACAGGTCGACGTACTCGCCCTTGCGCCCGCGGATGACCGGCGCCAGCACCTGGAACCGACGCCCCTCCTCGAGGGCCAGCACCCGGTCGACGATCTGCTGCGGCGTCTGCCGCTCGATGGGGGCACCGCAGGTGGGGCAGTGCGGGCGGCCGGCCCGCGCGTAGAGCAGCCGCAGGTAGTCGTAGACCTCGGTGATGGTGCCGACCGTCGAGCGCGGGTTCTTCGAGGTCGACTTCTGGTCGATCGAGACCGCGGGTGAGAGCCCCTCGATGAAGTCGACGTCGGGCTTGTCCATCTGGCCCAGGAACTGGCGGGCGTACGCCGACAGCGACTCGACGTAGCGACGCTGGCCCTCGGCGAAGATGGTGTCGAAGGCCAAGGACGACTTGCCCGAGCCGGACAGGCCCGTGAAGACGATCAGGGAGTCCCGGGGCAGGTCGATCGAGACGTCCTTGAGGTTGTGCTCCCGGGCACCCCGGATGATGAGCTGGTCCTGCACGAAGTCTCCCTGGTCGATCGAACACGCGTTCGCGATGGTACGGCGGCGCCGCTGCGGACGCACGTTCTCGTCACGCTGTCGCCACACTGCCACCCGCCACCGACAACGGTGCCAGCGCGACGGCCTGCGACCCACACCCGGCCGGTGCGCCGTTCGTCACGCCCGGCGCGGCATGCTGGGCCCATGACCTACCGAGGAGACGTCCGGCCCGGCAGCGACCCGCAGGTGCGCGAGCTGGCCCACCTGAGCATCACCAAGGTCGCGGTCGACCCGGAGATGTCGAACAACTGCTACCTGCTGCGCTGCCGCGAGACCGGTGAGCAGCTGCTGGTCGACGCCGCGGCCGAGCCCGACACGCTGCTCCCGCTCGTGGGAGGTGCCGGGCTGGCCTGCGTGGTCACCACCCACCAGCACTGGGACCACCACCGCGCCCTCGCGCCCGTGGTGGCGGCCACCGGGGCCGCCGTGCTCGTCGGGGAGCCCGACGCCGACGCCGTCACGGAGCAGACCGGGGTCGAGGTGACCCGCCGGCTGGCGCACGGCGACACCGTGGAGGTCGGGCGGTGCCGCCTCGAGGTCCTGGCGATCGCCGGGCACACCCCCGGCTCGGTGGCGCTGAGGTACGACGACCCGGAGGGGCACCCCCACCTGTTCACCGGCGACTCGCTCTTCCCGGGCGGGGTGGGCGCGACGTTCGGCGACGAGGCGGCCTTCCGCCAGCTCGTCGACGAGGTGGAGCACAAGATCTTCGCCACGCTGCCCGACGAGACCTGGTTCTACCCCGGGCACGGGGACGACTCGACGATCGGCGCGCAGCGCCCGCACCTCGCGCAGTGGCGCGAGCGCGGCTGGTGACGCCTCAGGCGGCGTAGCCGTCGCGCCCGTCGGTGCCGAGGATGTCGCGGATGTCGCCGTAGGGCCACGACCCCGGGTCGGTGACCGGCGGCAGCGCCCGTCGGGCGGGCTCGGCCGGGCCGTCCAGCGGGGTGCGCGGACCGACGGAGGGGGCCGCGGGCCGGCTCGGCGGCGCCACGGCGGCCGAGGTGCTGAGCACCGTGCGGGTCGGCTCGGCACCCGAGCGGGTCAGCCCGTTGAGCGCGGCGAAGACCTCGAGCTCGGCGAGGTCGGGCACGGTGCCGTGCGCGAGGTGGGCGATGAGCTCCTCGTGGGACAGGTCGGCCGCCACCACGACCGCGAGGGTGTGCACGCCGCGCTGCTGGACCCACATCCACATCGTCAGCGGGCGCATCCCGCGGCTGCGGGCCTTGGCCGAGAGCAGGCGGATCTCCTCCTCGGGCAGCTCGTGGGCACGCATCAGCGTCTCGATGTCACCGAGGTTGACCCGCTGCGGGTGGCGCTCGACGTAGCGCAGCCGCCGGTTGCGCTCGCGGGAGCGCTGGCGCTCGCCCACCGGGCCCGACGCGAGGGCGGCGGCGCAGCAGACGAGGAGCACGGCGAGGAGCACGGCGGGGGTGACCATGAGGGTCTCCAGGGGAGTCGGTGGCGGGTGCGGACACCCATCTCAACGACCCCTGTTCCCCCGCGACACCTGTTGCCAACCATTTGAACTTCTGGTCTAGACCGGAGCGTGGGCCCTCGCGGGCCTGGGAGCGCTGTTACCGTCCCGTGGATTTAACGTTGCCTCGTCGTGCAGCACCCGGTGCGGCCCGGCGGCGGGACGGCTCAGTGGTACGTCGCCCGGACGGTGTCGGCGGCCGGCAGCGACTGGCAGGCCAGCCGGATGCCGTCGGCCAGGTCCTCGGCGTCGAGGACGTCGTTGTGCCTCATCGTGACCTCGCCCTCCAGCAGCCTGACCGCGCACGCCGAGCACTCCCCCTCGCGGCACGAGAACGGGGCGGGCACGCCCTTGGCCTCGAGGTGCTCGAGCATCGTGGTGCCGCGCTGCCAGTCGTCGAAGGAGTGGGTAGTGCCGTCGAGCTCCACCTCCAGGCTCGCGGGGCCGCTCTCGGGGCCGCCCTCGGGGCCGGTGTCGGTCACCTCGACGACCACGGCCTCCCCGAAGGGGTTGCCCCCGAGCGAGACGAACTTCTCCTGGTGCCGCCGCGCCCGCGGGAAGTCGAGGTCGCGCAGCGCGGCCACGGTGGCCTTCATGAAGGGCGCCGGGCCGCACACGAAGGCGTCGCGGTCGACGTGCTCGGCGGCGAAGGCCCGCAGCTGCGCCTGGTCGGGCAGCCCCTGCACCGACTCCAGCCAGTGCACGACGTGCAGCCGCTCGGGGTGCTCGGCGGCCAGCCGGCGCAGCTCGGCGGCGAAGATCACCGAGCGCTCGTCGCGGTTGGCGTAGAACAGCACGATGCGTCCGGTGCCTCGGGCCAGCGCGGTGCGCAGGATCGACATCACCGGCGTGACGCCGCTGCCGCCCGCGAAGAGCAGCAGGTCGGCGTCGAGCGAGGCGGGGGTGAAGATGCCGCTCGGGGCCAGCGACCGGATGGTCGAGCCCGGGCGCAGGTGGTCGCAGATCCAGTTGGAGGCGTAGCCGTCGACGGTGCGCTTGACCGTCACGGTCAGCGGGCCGTCGTCGTGGGGGCTCGAGGAGAGCGAGTAGCAGCGGGCCGCGACACCGGTCTGGTCCGAGGGGACGGCCAGGGTCAGGAACTGCCCCGGGCGGTAGCGGAAGTGCTCCTCGGCGCCCTCGGGGACCCGGAACGAGATGGAGCGGGCGTCGGCGGTCTCCTCGACCACCTCGACGACCTCGAGCTCGAAGATGTCGGTGTCCACGGCCTCAGTATCCGTCCTCGGCCCCGACGGGGACCGCTCCGTCCCGCACAGCGGCCTCGATGCTCGCGACCAGCCGCCCGCAGCCCTGCTGGAGACCGCGACCGGAGGGGTCGGACGGGCGTCCCGACAGCTCGGGGCACCGCTCGCGGGCCGCGGTGCTCCACTGGATCGAGGTGTGGTGCTCGCTGTTCTTCTTGACCCCGACCTCGGCCCCGCAGCCCAGGCACGCGACGGTGCTGAGCCGGGCCTGGGTGTAGAGCCGCTGGTCCTCCAGCGTCTCGGCGCTGGTGGGCACGAACGAGGCCATCAGGTGCCCGTCATGACGCTCGAGTCCCGGGCGGCCGCGGCCGCGTCGTCGGCCTTGCGCCGCTCGAGGTTCGCGGCCACCTCCTGCTGCCAGTACTCGTTGGCCTTCGTGGTGTCGACCTCGAACTCGAAGCGCTCGGTCATGTCGGGGCGCACGTCGGCGACGTCGACGTAGAACTGCTCGTACCAGCGGCGCAGCTGGTAGACCGGCCCGTCCTCCTCGCAGAGCAGCGGGTTCTGCACCGGCACCTTGTTCTTCCAGATGGCCACGTCCTGGAGGAAGCCGCTGCCGAACATGTCGGCGTACTTGGCGGCGATGAACTGCGCGGTGGCCTCGTCGAGACCCTCGGGCTTCTTGACGGTGATGCCGTACTGCAGCGTGAACGAGTCGGGCCCGGTCGGGATGTGGCAGTTGATCAGCACCACCTCGGTGCGGAAGCCCTTGTAGTCCACGTCGAGCCAGTTGATCATGTACGACGGCCCGTAGTAGGTGGCCTCCGACCTCAGGAAGAGGTCCTCGTCGCCGTAGCCGCCGCTGACGTCGGGGCGTCCCTTGGACTCCATGTACTGCGTGGCGCGGGGCCCCTCGAAGACGTTGCGGAAGCTCGTCGGGAAGGACAGGTGCACGTAGTAGAAGTGCGCCATGTCGACCACGTTGTCGATCAGCTCGCGGCAGTTGGACCCCTCGATCGGCACCACCTCCCACGTCCAGCCGGTGTACTCGTCGGTGCCGACGCCGGGCAGCTCGGGCGGCAGCAGGTCGTGGTCGGGCGCGGAGCCCTCGGGGTCGTGCCAGATCAGCAGCTGGTCGTTGCGCACGACGGTGGCGTAGGTCTGGGTGCGGGCACGCAGCGGCACCCGGCGGGCGTACGGGATCGACTTGCAGCGTCCGTCGCCGCCCCAGCGCCAGTCGTGGAACGGGCAGGCGATCTCGTCACCCTTCACGCTGCCCTGCGACAGGTCGCCACCCATGTGGCGGCAGTAGGAGTCGAGGACGTTGAGGCCGCCCTGCGAGTCCTGCCAGACGACCAGCTGACCGCCGAAGCCGGCGACGCTGTGCGGCCGGCCGTCGGCGAAGGTGCTCGCCAGGCCCAGGCAGTGCCAGCCCCGCGCGTAGCGCTCCGGCGCGGTCCCCGCGTCGAGGAGGCGGGGCGTGCTGCTCGTCGTGCCGCTCATGTGGATCTCCCAGTCGTGCCGGTGGACCAAAACGAGAACAGGTTATAGTTTTCTGACGTGTGGCGCCAGCCACACGCACCGAGCGCGGTCCCCCACGACCGCCTCGATCCCCGAGCAGACCCGGAGTCCACCATGCACCTGGCCCTCGAGCCCGAGCAGCTCGCCCTCCGGGAGGAGCTGCGCGAGTACTTCCACGCCCTGGTCACCCCCGAGGTGCGCGCCGGCCTGTCGGCGGCCACCGGGGAGTTCGGCGAGGCCGGTGTCTACAAGGACGTCATCCGCCGGCTCGGCAGCGACGGCTGGCTGGGCATCGGCTGGCCCACCGAGTACGGCGGGCAGGCCCGCTCGATGCTCGACCAGCTCATCTTCACCGACGTCGCGGCCGACTACGGCGTGCCCATCCCCTACCTGACGCTCAACACGGTCGGGCCCACGATCATGCGCTACGGCACCGAGGAGCAGAAGGAGTACTTCCTGCCCCGCATCCTGGCCGGTGAGCTGCACTTCTCCATCGGCTACTCCGAGCCCGGCTCGGGCACCGACCTCGCCTCGCTGCGCACCCGCGCGGTGCAGGAGGGCGACGAGTTCGTGATCAACGGCCAGAAGATGTGGACCTCGCTGGTCCAGTACGCCGACTGGCTGTGGCTGGCCTGCCGCACCGACCCCGACCTCCCGCGGCACAAGGGCCTGTCGATGATCCTGGTGCCGGCCGACTCCCCCGGCTTCTCCTACACCCCGGTGCACACGGTTGCCGGGGTCGGCACCAGCGCCACCTACTACGAGGACGTGCGGGTGCCGGTCGGCAACCTGGTGGGCGAGCTCAACGGCGGCTGGTCGCTGATGACCAACCAGCTCAACCACGAGCGGGTCGCACTGACGTCGTCGGCCCCGCTGACCCAGTCGTTGGCGCAGGTGCGCCGATGGGCGCAGGAGACCAAGAACCCCGACGGCCAGCGGGTGATCGACACCGAGTGGGTGCAGGTCGCGCTCGGTCGCGCGCACGCACGCATCGAGATGCTGACCCTGCTGAACTGGAAGCTGGCCTCCGACGCCGACCGGGGCGTCGACCTCTCGCCCGCCGAGGCCTCGGCCACCAAGATCTACGGCTCCGAGCTGGCCACCGAGGTCTACCGGTCCCTGATGGAGGTGGTCGGGCCGCAGGCCGGCCTCGCCGCCGGCTCCGAGGGCGCGGTGCTCGCCGGGCGGCTCGAGCGCTACCACCGCTCCGCCCTGGTGATGACCTTCGGCGGCGGCACCAACGAGATCCAACGAGACATCATCGGCTACGTGGGCCTGGGCCTGCCGGCAGCGAAGAGGTGACCAGGATGGACTTCACGTTCTCCCCCGAGCAGGACGAGGCGGCCGAGCTCGCCGCACGCATCCTGGCCGATCGGACCGGCACCGAGCGGCTGCGCGCCGTCGAGGCCGCGGGCGACCGCTTCGACCGCGAGCTGTGGGCCGAGCTCGGCTCCGCGGGCCTGCTGTCGCTGGCGGTCCCCGAGGCGCACGGCGGCGCGGGGCTCGGCCTCGTCGAGCTGTGCCGGGTGCTGGTCGAGGTGGGCCGTCGCGTCGCGCCGGTGCCGCTGGCCGTGCACGGCGCCGCGGCCCTGCTGCTGGCCGAGCACGCCGGCGCCGACCAGCAGGCCCGCTGGTTGCCCGCTGCGGGTCAGGGCACCGTCGTGCTCACCGCTGCGGTCGCCGAGGAGCGCAGCCACCTGCCCTCGCACCCGGTCGTCACCGCCGAGCCGCACGCCGACGGGTGGGTGCTCAGCGGCACCAAGGTGCTGGTGCGCGCCGGCGCCGCCGCCGCGGCGTACCTGGTCAGCGCGAGCACGCCGGAGGGCGTGGGGGTGTTCCTCGTGGAGGCGGGGGCGCCGGGACTGGGGATGGCGACCGGGCGCACCAGCGACGGCGACACCGTGGCGCGCCTCGAGCTCGGACGCACGCCCGCCGAGCCGGTCGGGACCCCCGGCGACGCCACGGCTGCCCGGCTCGGTCACCTGCTGACCGTCTGCACCGCCGCCGAGCTCCTCGGCGTGACCCAGGAGGCGCTGCAGCTCACCGCCGGCTACGCGCGCACCCGTGAGCAGTTCGGGCGTCCCATCGGCACCTTCCAGGCCGTCTCGCAGCGCCTGGCCGACGGCTACATCGACGTGCTGGGCCAGCGCCTGGTGCTGTGGTCTGCGGTGTGGCGGCTGGCCGAGGGCCTGCCCGCCGACACCGAGGTCGCCGTGGCCAAGCTCTGGGCGGCCGACGCCGCGCACCGCCTGGCGCACACCACCGTGCACGTCCACGGTGGTGTCGGCATCGACCTCGACGGCGAGGCGCACCGCTACTTCACGACCGCCAAGCGGTTCGAGTTCGCCTTCGGCAGCGCTACCGAGCAGGCGCTCGAGATCGGGCGCCGCCTGGCCGCCGAGCCCGCGTGAGGGCCGGCGGCCGGGCTCAGCGGGAGGCGAGGTAGCGCAGGCTCGAGAGCAGGTCGACCGTGCCGTGCTTGATCCGCTTGCGCTCGTCCTTGGCGAACTCGCGCGCGGTCTCCTGCACGGCCTTCTCCCCGTCCTCGCGGTCGGCGCCCGCAGCGCGCAGCAGCGCCACCTGGCCGCTGACCTGCGGCGCGGCCATCGAGGTGCCCGCCCACCGGGCGAAGCCGCGCGAGGGCACCGGCCCGCGGACCCGGCTGCCGGGCGCCGCCACGTCGACCCAGTCGCCCCAGTTGGCGAACTTCGAGACCGAGTCCTTGCCGACCGAGACCGACGTCACGCTCAGCACCTTGTCCAGCTCCGCGGGATAGGCCTTGCGGTCCTGGGCCGAGTTGCCGGCCGCCGCCACGACCTCGACACCGTGCGCGTGGGCGTGCTCGATGGCCTCGTCCACGAGGTCGGACTCGACCCGGCCGGAGGTGCCGAGGCTGAGGTTGACGACGTCGACGCCGAGCTCGGTGGCGTCCCAGATCGCCTGCGCGACCAGGTAGATGCTGCCGGCGCCGTCGCTGTCGAGGACCCGCATCGGGACGATCGTCACGTCGGGGGCGACGAGCAGCACCATGCCGGCGACGAAGGTGCCGTGGCCGTAGGCCTCGTCCACGACACCGTTCTGGTTGCCGTCGAGGCCACGCGCACGGTCGACCGGTCGGCTGTCGTCGTCGACGTAGTCGTAGCCGTCGCGCAGGTGCCCGCGCAGGACGGGGTGGCTCCGGGCGACGCCCGTGTCGAGCACCGCGACCCGCACCCCCTGGCCGGTGCTGATCCGGTGGACCCGCTTGAGCTTGAACTGCTTGGCCAGCGGCTGGCGCAGGAACGCCCTGCTCTTCTTGCCGATCTTCCTCGGCGTCCCCTGCGGCCAGCTGTGGTAGTGGCCGTCGGCCAGGACGGTGCGGACGTCGGGCTCGGCGAAGACGACCCCGTCGTGCTTCTCGATGTCCTTGGCCAGCTCCGCGGCGTCCTTCTCGTCATCGTCGTCGTCCCACGCCGCGGGGTCGGTGGGGCGGTAGAGGTAGACCTGGCGCGACGCGAGCACGTCGTCGTGCAGGACGACGGGGAAGTCGCGCTCCACGTCCTGGGCGGTGTAGCCGCTGGCCGGGTCGAGCTTCACCACGATGTCGGTGCCGCGCCGGTCGCGCTCGTCGTCGTCGCGCCGGTCCCCCGACGACGGGGAAGGCACGGCCAGCAGGGCCCCCGCCAGGACGGCAGCGGCGACGGCTCTCAGGGACGTGGTCTTCATTAGGACTCCTCGGTCTGCAGGTCGAGCTCGGCGATGATCGTCATCTCCCCGTTGCTGACCCTCAGCTCCGTGGCACCTCGCGGCGCCAGCACGCTGAAGCGGCCGACGGCGTCGGCGTCGACCGACAGCGTCGCCCGGTCGGGGCAGAGGACCTCCGCGGTGAAGATCGGGGAACCGGTGTCGTGGCTGAGGAGGACCTGGCCGCGCAGGTCGACCTGGTCGGCGTCCTCGTCGACCCGCGCCTCGACCATCAGGTCGGCCAGCTCGCAGCGGTAGACGAGGTGGCGCGCCGGCCCCGGCATGGTCGCCGCAGCGCCGCGGGTGGCCAGGCCCAGCTGGTGGCGGTGGCTGTCGAAGACGAGCGAGGCGACCACCTCGAGGAGCTGGGAGACCCGCGAGGACGGCGCGCGGTGCCACTGCTGGAAGGACTGGCGCAGCCGTTGGCGCAGCACCGGGGGCGGTTCGACCAGGGGCATCACCTGACCGGCCGCGAGCACCTCTCGGACGAAGTCCGCCTCGGCGCGGAAGTCGGCGTCGGACCCGGCCAGCCGGGCCGCGTGCTCCGCGTCCTGGGCCGACAGGCGCCCCTCCACCCAGTCGGCGGCCAGCGAGCGCGGGGGGCGGGGCTCCGAGGTGTTCACGACGCCTCCGCCACGAGCTGGCGCAGCCGGGAGAGACAGCGTCCGCGCAGCGGGCCGATGCCACCGATGGAGCGCCCCATCTCGCGGGCGACCTGGGCGTAGGTGGGCCGCCGCACGTCGAGGTAGAGCGCCGTGAGGAGCTCCCGGCACGGGCTCCCGAGCTGGTCGAGCGCCGTGTGCAGCACGCTGAGCTGCTCCCAGTCGAGCAGCCCCCCGCTGTCGACGAGCCCGTCGGGGTCGAGCGACTGCGGCTGGGCCGCGGGACGCTCGCGGTTGCGCCGCTCCCTGACCCGCCAGGCCTGGCGTCGGGTCACGGTGACCAGCCACCCCACCAGGCGCTCGTCGTCCTTGACCGAGTCCTGTGACTCGAGCAGGGCCAGGAAGGTCGACTGGGCCACGTCGACGGCGTCCTCGGGGTCCAGGCCGCTACGCAGGGCCACGCTGTACACCAGCCGCTGGTGCCGGTCGATCAGGACGTCCCACGACTCGGTGTGGCCGGCGCGGATGCGGCGCAGCAGGTCGGCGTCGGACAGCGGCGCACGACCGTCGGCGTACGACGGCCCGGTGGGCGACGACGAGTGCTGTGGCATCGGCAGGCTGGTTCCATGTGTCGGCGGTCACGACACCCAGTCAACGAGCCTCACCCGCGGGAGGTCACCGGTGGACTAGACCGCCTCCTCCGTCGGATCAAGGAGCCTCTGCGCCGACACCGCGCGCGCCCTGGACGGGCCCACGACCAGCGCGAAGGCGCCCCAGAAGTAGGGGTGCAGCCCGCCCGCCACGGCGTCGCGCTGCGCGGCCCTGAGCGCCTCGTCGGCTGGCGTCCCCGACGCGAGCGCGCGGTGCAGGGCCGCCATCACCTCCGCGGTCGTCGCGTCCGCCACGTGCCACTGGCAGACCACCACGCCCGCCGCCCCCGCCGCCAGGAAGGCCCAGGCCAGGCCGACCGGCTCGCGCTGGCTGGCATGGGTGCCCGACTGGCAGGCGCTGAGCACCACCAGGGCACCGTCGAGGTCGAGCTGGACGACCTCGGCCGAGGGCAGCCAACGGTCGTGCAGCCGCAGGCGAGAGAAGAGGGGGTCCTGCGGCTGGTGCAGCCCGTGGCAGGCCACGTGCACCACGTCGGCGCCGGCCACGGAGGCGGACAGCGCCGCCACCGTGGCGGACGGACCCTCCAGGAGGACCGACCCGGGGTGGCAGCCGGCGACGGCCCGTGCCTCCTGCTCGACCAGGGGCGCGTCCTCGTCGGGCACGCCGGCGACCACCGCCCGCGCGGCCCTCGGGAGGTCCGGGGCGGCCCCGTGCGCGTCCAGCAGGCTCGGGGCCTGGGTGATCGTCCACCGTTCGAGCAGGTGGGCCTGCCCGTCGTGCAGGGCAGCGAACGGCACGGTCCCCATCTCGCCGTCCGGCACCACGCACAACCGGGGCCCCAGGCCGACGAGCAGGTCGGCGACCGGCTCGACCAGCAGGTCGTGGAGGTCGCGCAGCGTGGCCCGGGCCGACCCGACCAGGGGCCGGGCGCCGGAGGCGAGGTGCGCCGAGGCGATCGCGGCACGGCTCCACTGGTCGTCGAGGTCGTCGAGCAGGCGGCCCAGACGGCCCACGACCCCGGGCAGCCGCCGCGCCTCGACCCGGTCGGGTCGGTGCACGAAGGCCAGCAGGTCGTCGCCCGAGACGTGGTAGGCCAGCGTCGGCACCAGCACGTCCCGGCGTCCCGCCACGCGCTCGCGCACGCCCGGTCCGGCGGCCCCGCCCAGGTGGCGGGTCCGCAGGCTGCTGACCCGCCGTTCGAGGTCGCGGGTCCGGGTGGGCGTCGCGGGCGGGGCCTGCTCCTCGGCGAGGTACTGCGCCTGCAGCTCGGCGTACGCCTCACCCAGGTCGCGGCCCGCCGCCGACAGGACCGGTCCCCGGCCAGCGGCTCGGGCGAGCAGGTCGGCGAGCGTGCGCGCCCGGACGTCGTCGGCCACGTGGCTGGCCGCGGCGACGTCCCCCGGTCCGCCACGCTCGAGCAGCACCTCGACCAGCTCGCCGTGCGCCTGCGAGCGGTGCATGCGGAACGCCGTCAGCAACGCGTAGTCGGGCAGCGACCCGGCCGCGCGCTCTAGCGCGGCCAAGGCCCGCACCAGGTGGTCGGCCGCCAGGTCCAGGTCACCGCGGGAGCGGAGCACCCTGGCCGTGCGCAGCTCGTGCTCGTAGCTGAGCTCGGGCAGGTCGAGGCCGGCCACCAGCGCGGCCACCGCCCCCAGGCGCTCCTCGGCCTCGGCCGGGTCGGTGGCCAGGTCCGCCCGCAGCAGCCGTGCGCTCACCAGCGGCACCTGCCAGCCCCCCGCCTCCAGCGAGGCCACCGCCTCGTCCGCTGCCTCGCGCGCCTCGTCCTCCGCGCCCAGCCCCGCCAGGCCCTGCGCACGCGCCAGCGCCACCCTGGCCAGGTGCTGGCGGTCGTCGACCTCGGCGAAGAGCGCCCCGGCCCGCTGCAGCTCCTCGAGCGCCGACCCGCACCGGTCCTCCGCGAGGTCGCACAGCGACACCAGGAAGCGCGCGCGTGCCTCGTCGTGGCGCAGCCCCGACCCGGCGGCCTGGGTCGCTGCGGAGCCGGCGGCCTCGCGCGCCTCGTCCCACAGCCCGACGGCCAGGTGGGTCTGGGCCAGCGCGAGCCGCAACCGCACCGCCTCGGTGAGGGCGCCCAGCCGCTCCAGGCTGCCTCGGGCCTCCTCCAGCAGCCGCAGGGCCTCGCCGACCTGCCCGAGCTGGCGGTGCGCCTGGGCGGCGTCGCCCCGGCACTGCGCGGCGAACGCGGGGTCGTCGGCCCGCTCGAAGATCTCGATCGCCCTGTCGAAGGCCGCCAGCGCCTCGACGGGACGGCCCAGCGCGAGCAGCTCGAGACCGGTGTTGGCCAGGGGCAGCGCGGTCTCGTCGTGCCGGCCCAGGGCGGCGTACTCGTCCGCGGCGCGGGCGTAGGCCTCGAGCGCCTCGGTGTGCCTGCCGACCAGCCCGTAGGCGACCCCCAGGTTCTTCACGGCGTGGGCCCGCACGTAGCGGGCCTCCTGCCCGTCGTCCGCGGCGCCGGCCGTGCCCAGCTCGGCGAGAGCGGCCGCCAGCCGCTCGCCCACCTCGATGGCCTCGTGGTGGCGCCCCAGGTCGTCGAGGACGTGCATGCGCCCCAGGTCGGTGCGCAGGGCGGCCAGGGTGTGCCCGGCCTCGCTCCACCACCGTCGAGCGTCGGCGATGAGCGCCAGGGCGGCGTCGAGCTCGCCGCGCTCGGTCATGATCTGGGCCCGCACGTACCTGGCCCGGGCCAGGCGGCTGCGGTCGGCGGCGCGCTCGGCGCGACGGTCGGCCCACACGGCGAGGCGCTCGGCCCGGCGGGGGTGGCGGTGCACCAGGCCCCCCGCGCGGTCCAGGACCGCGTCGAGCAGGCGGGGCTCGTCGTCTGCGGTCGGCTCCGGCACGCTCCGAAGGTACGCGAGAGCAGCCCGCGACGGGCCCGCACGGAGGTATCATCAGGTGTCCCCGCGGCTGCCGGAGGAATCTGTCCCGGCCCCGGATCAAAGTGGCCTCCCGGCGACACCGCCCGCGTGCGAGTACACGGCCTCTGCCCCTCGCAACAGTCTTGTGATCGACCTGGTGGCTCGGCAGTGTCGGGGTCGACGGCAGAGAATCCCCCCTCTCGATGGCCGTCACCCTGGTGGCGGTCGGCCACCCCCCCTCCCCCCGAGAAGAGCCGACCGCCCCAAGGGGCTCCACGGGACCCCGGCCGGGACCCTTGACCCTCGTGTGACGTGCGACATATGTTGACACGCGTCAACTAGAACGTGTTCCACCAAGGGGGTCCTGTGGCCGAGAACATCCAGCAGCTGCTGCGCGAGCGGGTCGAGGACGACTCCACCGCGCTCGTGCACGGCGACCGGTCCTGGACCTGGCGCGAGCACCTCGCGGAGGCCTCCGCCGAGGCGTCGGCGCTCGTGGCCGCGGTCGACCCCCAGCGCCCGGCCCACGTCGGCACCCTGCTCGACAACGGCCCCCAGATGCTGCGGGCGATGGCCGGCGCGGGCCTCGGCGGCTACGTGCTGTGCGGGATCAACACCACCCGCCGCGGCGAGTCGCTCGCCGCCGACGTACGACGCGCCGACTGCCAGGTCCTGCTCACCGACGAGGCCCACCTGCCCCTGCTGGCCGGCCTCGACCTCGGCGGCGCCCGGGTCGTCGACGTCGACTCCCCGGAGTGGACCGAGGAGGTCGCGGCCGCGGGACCGCTGGTGCCCTACCGCGAGGTGGGCGCCATGGACACGATGATGATGATCTTCACCAGCGGCACCAGCGGCGACCCGAAGGCCGTGCAGGTGCCCCACATCCTGCCGGTCTTCTCAGGCCTCGACCTGGTCGGCCGCTTCTCGCTGGGCCCCGACGACGTCTGCTACCTGGCGATGCCGCTCTTCCACTCCAACGCGGTCGCGGCCGGCTGGGCGGTCGCGCTGACCTGCGGCGCGACCATGGTGCCGACGACGTTCTCGGCCTCGCGCTTCCTCGACGACGTGCGCAAGCACGGCGTGACCTACATGAACTACGTCGGCAAGCCCCTGGCCTACGTGCTGGCCACCGCCGAGCGCGACGACGACGCCGACAACCCGCTGCGGGCGGCGTTCGGCAACGAGGCCAGCGACCGCGACATCGAGGAGTTCGCGCGGCGCTTCGACTGCCGCGTGGTCGACGGCTTCGGCTCCACCGAGCTGGCCATCATCATCCAGCGCGAGGACGGCACCCCGCCCGGGTCGGTCGGCAGGGGCGCGGACGGCGTGGCGATCTACGACAGCGAGAGCGTCACCGAGTGCGCCGTGGCGGTCTTCGACGAGCACGGCGCTCTCACCAACGCCGACGAGGCGGTGGGCGAGCTGGTCAACACCCAGGGCCGCGGCTACTTCTCCGGCTACTACAACGACCCCGACGCCGACGACGAGCGGATGCGCCACGGCATGTACTGGTCGGGCGACCTGGCCTACCGCGACGCGGACGGGTGGATCTACCTCGCCGGGCGCACCGCCGACTGGATGCGCGTGGACGGCGAGAACCTGGCCGCCGGTCCGATCGAGCGCATCCTGCAGCGGCTCCCCGGGCTCAGCCGGGTCGCGGTGTACGCCGTCCCGGACGAGCGCGTGGGTGACCAGGTGATGGCTGCGGTCGTGCTCGAGGACGAGGCGAGGCTGACCCCGCAGGAGCTCGAGGCGTTCCTCGCCGAGCAGCCCGACCTCTCCCCCAAGGCCTGGCCCCGCTACGTGCGGATCAACGACGACCTGCCCTCCACTGCCACCAACAAGGTCCTCAAGCGCGAGCTGGTCGCCCAGGGCGTCAGCGCCGGCGGCGGGACGCTCTGGACCCGCGAGGAGCGCGGGCGCTCGTACGCCTGACCCGGCACGCAGCGAGCCCCGCCCCGGTCGTCCGGGGCGGGGCTCGTCGCACGTGCGGTGGCTGCCTCAGCCGCGCACCTTCTCCAGCGAGGCCACGGCCTCCTCGAACCCGGCAACGAGCTCGGCCACCACGTCGGCGACCGGTCGCACCTCGTTCATCCGGCCCACGACCTGGCCCACCGGCATCGCGACGACGTCGGGGTCGCCCGAGGCGTTGATGCGGTTGTGGGCGTCGGAGACCAGCAGGTTCTGCAGCGGCATCGGCAGCGGCGCGGGGGCGCCCTCGGCGGCCCACGCCTCGGTCCACCTGGTCTTGAGCAGGCGGGCCGGCTTGCCGGTGTAGACCCGGCTGCGCACGGTGTCGCTCGAGGTGGCGCGCAGGAAGGCCGTCTCCCACCCGGCGCTGCCGGCCAGCGAGCGGTACTCCTCGGTGCCGAGCCAGATCGAGCCGGTCCACACGCCCTGGGCGCCCAACGCCAGGGACGCGGCGACCTGGCGGCCCGAGCCGATGCCGCCGGCGCCGAGGACCGGAACGTCGGGACCGACGGCGTCGACGATGTCGGGGGTCAGCACCATGCTGGCGATCTCGCCGGTGTGCCCGCCGGCCTCGTAGCCCTGGGCGACGATGATGTCGACGCCGTTGGCGACGTGGCTCAGGGCGTGCTTGGCGGCGCCGGCCAGGGCGGCGACGGCGACCCCGTGCTCGTGGCACTTCTCGATGACGTCGACCGGCGGCGAGCCGAGCGCGTTGGCGATCAGCACCGGGCGGTGCGCCAGCGCGATGTCGAGGTGCGAGCGGGCCACCGAGTGCAGCCAGCCCAGCACGCCCTCGCGGCCCTCGCCCTCCGGCAGCGGCGGCACCCCCAGCTTGAGCAGCGTCTCGTCGACGAAGCGGCGGTGCTCCTCGGGGATCATCGCGCCCAGGTCGACCGAGGAGCCCTCCGTGGGCACCTTCATCGGCATCACGATGTCGACGCCGTACGGCTTGCCGTCGGTGTTCTCGTCGAGCCAGGTCAAGGTGCGCTCGAGCTCGGCGGGGTCGTTGAACCGCACGCAGCCCAGGACCCCCAGCCCGCCGGCGCGCGAGACCGCCGCGGCGACGTGCTCGGAGGGGGTGAAGGCGAAGATCGGGTGCTCGATGCCGAAGCGGTCGCAGAGGGGGGTGCGCACGGGACGTCTCCTGGTGGGGGGTGGGCCGTGCTCAGACGGCGGCGGCGCTGGCGTCGGTGATCATCTTCTTGGCCGCGACGTACTGCGCCTTGCCGGTGGCGTTGCGCGGCACCCGGTCGACGATGGTGAGGTGCCGGGGCAGCTTGTAGCCGCTGAGCTGGTCGCGCAGGTGCTCGCGCAGGTCGTCGAGCTCGAGCGTGGTGCCCTCGCGCAGCTCGCACACGGCGGCCACCGCCTGCCCGTAGGTCTCGTCGGGGATGCCGACCACCAGCACGTCGTAGACCGCCGGGTGGCCCTTGATCGCCATCTCGACCTCCTCGGGGAAGACCTTCTCGCCGCCGGTGTTGACGCAGTTGGAGCCGCGGCCCAGCAGGGTGATCCGGTTGTCGGTCTCGATGCGGGCGAAGTCGCCGGGCACCGAGTAGCGCTCGCCGTCGATCTCGATGAAGGTCGCGGCCGACTTCTCGGGGTCCTTGTAGTAGCCGACGGGCACCGAGCCGCCGCGGCCCAGGCGTCCGGTGCGACCCACGTCCTCGGTCATGGACAGGAAGCGGCCGTCCTCGCCGATGACCACGCTGCGCGGGCCCAGGCCGATGACCGGGCCGTCGGTGCTGATGTGCTCCTTGTCCTGCATGCCCATGCCCTGGAAGCCGGTCTCGGACGCGCCCACGGAGTCGGTGAAGATCGCGTCGGGGAAGGCCTGGAGCCAGCGCTGCTTGATGGGGTGGCTGAAGATCGCGGCGCTGCTGGAGATCGCGAACAGGCTCGAGGCGTCGTACGGCGTGCCGGTCGCGGCCTTGCGCTCGAACTCCTCGATGAGCGGGCGCGCCATCGCGTCCCCGGTCATGAAGATCAGCTGCACCTTGTCGCGCTCGACGACCTCCCAGGTGCGCTGCGCGTCGAACTTGGGCTCGAGCACCGTGAGGTGGCCGGCGAAGAGGTGCATCAGCAGGCCCGCCTGGGCGCCGCCGTGCATCAGGGGGCTGAGCGGGAAGGTGACCATGCGCGGGTCGGTGGCCTGCTTGGACTGGTCGTACTCGTCGAGGTCGGCGCCGGTGTAGAAGTCGATGCCGCCACCGAGCACCCGCCAGAAGTCCTCGTGGCGCCACATCACGCCCTTGGGGAAGCCGGTGGTGCCGCCGGTGTAGATGATGTGCAGGTCGTCGGCGCTGCGCTCGGCGAAGTCGCGCTCGGCGCTCGCCCCGGCCACCGCGTCCTCGAGCGTGGTGCCGCCGAAGGAGGACAGGTCGCTGTCGTCGTCGGGGTCGCTGACGTCGCGGATCGCCACGAACGTGGTGAGCCGCTCGTGGTGCGGCGCGCAGGCCGCGACCAGGGGCGCGTAGGTGCGCTCGTGCACGAGGGCGACGAGGTCGGCGTTGTCGAAGAGGTAGTTGAGCTCGCTCTCGACGTAGCGGTAGTTGACGTTGATGCTGACGGCGCGGATCTTGAGGATCGCCAGGATCGCCACCACGTGGTCGATCGAGTTCTTGGCGTAGACGCCGACGTGCTGGCCGGGCTCGACGCCCCGGTCCTGCAGGTGGTGGGCCAGGCGGTTGGCCCGGGCCTCCAGCTCGGCGTAGGTCACCACCTCGTCACCGAGCTTGAGGGCGGGGTTGGTGGGGACGACGTCGACGGCGTGCTCGAAGAGGTCAGCTATGTTCTTGGCCACATCGGGAGACTAGAACACGTTCTCGTTCTTGGCTAGGCTCTCGCGGCATGACGACCCCGAGCGACGCCACCTCCCCCGCCGACGCGCCCCTCGAGGAGCCGCACTGCCTCGTCGAGCAGGTGGGTCACACGCTCGTGGTGACCATGAACCGGCCGTCGCGGCGCAACGCCCTGTCGGGGCAGATGCTGCGGATCATGGAGGACGCCTGGGACCGGGTGAACGGCGACGACGACATCCGCGTCTGCATCCTGACCGGGGCCGGCGGCTACTTCTGCGCCGGCATGGACCTCCAGGCCGCCGACGCCAAGCCGCCCTCGGAGAGCTTCGAGTCCGGGGAGTTCGACCCGACGGTGATCAAGGGCCTGCTCAAGGGCTTCCGCCTGACCAAGCCGCTCGTCGCGGCCGTGGAGGGACCCGCGATCGCGGGCGGCACCGAGATCCTGCAGGGCACCGACATCCGGGTGGCGGGCGAGTCGGCGAGGTTCGGCGTGGCCGAGGCGCGCTGGTCGCTCTACCCGATGGGCGGCTCGGCGGTGCGGCTCCCGCGGCAGGTCCCCTACACGGTGGCGGCCGAGCTGCTGCTGACCGGACGCACCCTCGGCGCCGCCGAGGCCAAGGACCTGGGGCTCGTCGGGCACGTCGTCCCCGACGGCCAGGCACTGGCCAAGGCCCACGAGCTGGCCGACATGGTGGCCGCCAACGGCCCGCTGGCCGTCCAGGCGATCCTCAGGACGATGCGCGACTCCGAGGGCCGGCACGAGGAGGACTGCTGGGCCGCCGACGCCGCGGTGGGTGCCGCGGTGTTCTCGTCCGAGGACGCCAAGGAGGGCCCGCGGGCCTTCCTCGAGAAGCGCAAGCCGGTCTTCCAGGGGCGCTGACCCGCCGGGCGCAGGGCCGGGTCAGCCCACCGCGCGACCGCCGGTCCAGAACCGGGCACGCAGCGCCTTCTTGTCCGGCTTGCCCAGCCCGGTCAGCGGCAGCGCGTCGACCGCGACCACCTGCTTGGGCACCTGCACCGACCCCTTGCGCTGCTTGACCATGTCCTGGATCTCGCCGACCACCTCGTCGGTCAGCTCGTGGCCCTCGCGCAGCACCACGATCGCGGTGACGGCCTCGCCGTACTTCTCGTGCGGCGTGCCGATGACGCCGACCTGGGCGACGGCGGGGTGCTCGGCGACGACGTCCTCGACCTCGCGCGGGAAGACGTTGAAGCCACCCGTGACGATCATGTCCTTCGTGCGGTCGACGATGTACCAGAACCCGTCCTCGTCCTCGCGCGCCACATCACCGGTGTGCATCCACCCGTCGCGGAAGGTCTCCGCGGTCACCTCCGGCAGCTTCCAGTAGCCGCCCGACAGCAGCGGTCCGGCCACGCAGATCTCGCCGGGCTCCCCGACGGGCACGGGACGGCCGTCGTCGCCCAGCAGCGCTGTGCGCAGCATGGCCGCGGGGCGGCCGCAGGAGGACAGCCGGGCGTCGTTGCCGGAGGCGACGGCCTCGGCGTGGTCCTCCTTCGACAGGTAGGTGATGACCATGGGGGCCTCGGACTGCCCGTAGTACTGGGCGAAGATCGGGCCGAAGCGCTCGACGGCCTCCTTGAGGCGCACCGGGTTGATCGCCGAGGCGCCGTAGTAGACCGTCTCGAGCGACGACAGGTTGCGGGTGCGGCTGTCGGGGTGGTCCATGAGTGCGTAGAGCATCGAGGGCACCAGCATCGTGGCGGTGATCCTCTCCTCCTCGATCACCCGCAGCACCTCGGCCGGGTCGAACCTGGTCAGCACGTGCAGCTCGCCGCCCTTGATCACGGTGGGCGCGAAGAACGCCGCGCCCGCGTGCGACAACGGGGTGCACATGAGGAACTTCGGGTTCGTCGGCCACTCCCACTCCGAGAGCTGGACCGCGGTCATCGTCGAGAACGACTGGGCGAGGCCGATGACGCCCTTGGGCTTGCCGGTGGTGCCGCCGGTGTAGGTGATCGAGGTGATGTGGTCGGGCGGGAGCAGCACCGCCTCGAGCGGCTTCGGCTCGAACTCCGCGGCGGCGGCCACGAGGTCCCTGCCGACGTGGGCGAGCTGGTCGGGGACCGGCCCGATGGTGAGGACCTGCTCGAGGCCCGGGCACTTCTCGAGCAGCCCGGCGGCACGGTCGGCGAAGACCGGGTCGACGACCAGCACCGAGATCTCGGCGTCGTCGATGACGTAGGCGTGGTCGTCCAACGAGCCGAGCGGGTGCAGCGACGTACGCCGGTAGCCCTGCGTCTGCCCGGCGCCCAGGATGAACAGCACCTCGGGTCGGTTCAGGGCCAGCAGGGCCCCGGCCGCCCCACGACCCGCGTCCAGGGACTCGAACGCCTGGGCGTACTGGCTGATCCGGGCGGCGGTCTCGCCACCGGTCAGCACGGTGTCGCCCAGGTGCATCACGGGCTTGGTGCGGTGCCGCCGGAGGGCGGCGACCATCAGGTGGCCGTTGTGGGTGCCGGTGCGCAGGTCGGTGTCGCTCATGGCGCTGAGACTAGAACGTGTTCCAGTTCCGCACCAGTGGCCCGCCCCCGACATCGCCGACCCGGCCCGTTCGAACCGGCCGGCTCGGCGACGGGCGGTCAGGCGAGGAGGTCGGCGATGGAGCGGACCTCCTCGGGGGTGCCGAGGGAGAGCATCAGCGTCGTCACGCCGGTCTCCTCCCACTGGGCGACCCGTTCCCTGACCTCGCCGGCGGTGCCGATGATGTGCATGTCGTCGACCAGCTCGTCGGGGACCAGCGCCGTGGCCCGGTCCTTCTTGCCGGCCAGGTAGAGCTCCTGGACCTCGGCGGCCAGCGACTCGTAGCCCATCCGCACGAAGACCTGGTTGTGGAAGTTCGCCTCCTTGGCGCCCATCCCGCCCATGTAGAGCGCCACGACCGGCTTCATGGCGTCGACCACGCGCTGCTTCTCCTCGGCGTCGGCGACGACCTGGAGGTGGCAGGTCGCCGCGATCTCGAAGGTCTCCCGGGTGCGCCGGGCCCCCTCCCGGGCGAAGCCCTCGTCGAGCCAGTCCTGGTACATGCCGGCGGACCTGGGCGTGTAGAAGATGGGGATCCAGCCGTCGGCGATCTCGGCGGTCTGCGCCACGTTCTTGGGCCCCTCGGCGCCGAGCCAGATCGGGATGTCGGCCCGCAGCGGGTGGGTGATCGACTTGAGCGGCTTGCCCAGGCCGACCGAGCCCTCGCCGGTGTAGGGCAGCGGGTGGTGGGGGCCCGCGTTGGTCACCGGGCCCTCGCGGCGCAGCACCTGGCGGATGATGTCGACGACCTCGCGGGTGCGCGCCAACGGCTTGGCGAAGGGCTCGCCGTACCAGCCCTCGACCACCTGGGGGCCGCTGACGCCCATCCCGAGCACCACCCGACCGCCGCTGAGGTGGTCGAGGGTCAGCGCGTGCATGGCGATGGAGGCGGGGCTGCGCCCCGACATCTGCACGATCGAGGTGCCCAGGCGCACGGCGCTCGTCTCCCGGCCCCACCACGCCAGCGGCGTGAAGGCGTCGGAGCCCCAGGCCTCGGCGGTGAAGATCGAGTCGAAGCCCGACTCGTCGGCAGCGCGGACGATCTCGGCGTGGTGGGTGGGGGGCTGTGCGCCCCAGTAGCCCAGCTGCAGTCCCAACTTCATGGTCCACACCCTGCCAGACCCCTTGCCCTGAAGATAGAACGTGTTCTACTTTCATGCCATGTCGCGCACCCTGTCTGCCCCGGTCACCGTCGCCTTCGACTACACCCGGTCGACCGGGCCGGTGCTGGGCCGGTTCCTGACCGGCCTGCGCGACGGGGTGCTCGTCGCCGCCCGCACCAGCGACGGCGAGGTCGTGGTGCCGCCACCGGAGTACGACCCGGTCACCCACGCCGCCACGACCGACTTCGTCGAGGTCTCCCCCACCGGCACCGTCACCAGCTGGACGTGGGTCCCCGAGCCGGTGGCCGCCCAGCCGCTGGAGCGGCCCTTCGCCTTCGCGCTGGTGCTCCTGGACGGGGCCACCCAGCCGTTCCTGCACGCCCTCGACGTGGCCTCCCCCGACGACGTGACCACCGGGATGCGTGTGCAGGTGCGCTGGCGCCCCGAGCGGGTCGGCGCGATCACCGACATCGAGTGCTTCGTGCCCGCAGCCGGCGGCGCGCCGCCCGTGGACCGGCCGCGCAGCACGCTCGACCCGGTGACCGGAGTCGTCACCCCCGTCGCCCTCGACTACACCTACGCCGCCTCGCCCGAGGAGTCCGCCTTCTACCGCGGTCTCGCCGAGGGGCGCATCATCGGTCAGCGCTGCCCGGCCTGCGCCAAGGTCTACGTGCCGCCGCGCAGCGCCTGCCCGGCCGACGGGACGCCCACCACCGACGAGGTCGAGCTCGCCCACACCGGCACCGTGACGACCTTCTGCATCGTCAACGTGCCCTTCCTGGGCCAGCGGATCACCCCGCCCTACGTCTCGGCGTACGTGCTCCTCGACGGCGCCGACATCGCCTTCCTGCACCTGATCCTCGACATCCCGGCCGAGGAGGTCCGGATGGGGATGCGCGTCGAGGCGGTCTGGAAGCCGCGCGAGGAGTGGGGCACGACCATCGAGAACATCAGCCACTTCCGCCCCACCGGGGAGCCGGACGCGGCGTACGACACCTACAGCCAGCACCTCTGAGCCCGGAAGAGAGACGCACACGATGAGAGACGTCGCCGTCGTCGGGTTCGCCCAGCGGCAGATGCAGGACTTCGACGGGTCACCCACCTGCGTGGAGCTGCTCGTGCCGCTCTTCGCGGAGTGCTACGAGCAGACCGGCTGGAGCCGGCGCGACATCGGCTTCTGGTGCTCGGGCTCCTCCGACTACCTGGCCGGGCGCTCCTTCTCGTTCGTCCAGGCCGTCGACGCGATCGGCGTGATCCCGCCGGTCAACGAGTCGCACGTGGAGATGGACCTGGCCTGGGCGATGTACGAGGCCTGGCTCAAGATCCAGACCGGCGAGGTCGACACCGCGCTGGTCTACGCCTTCGGCAAGAGCTCGGCCGGCGTCCTGCGGCGCACCCTGGCCCTGCAGCTCGATCCGTACACGATGACCCCGCTGTGGCCCGACACCGTGTCGCTGGCCGGCCTGCAGGCCCGCGCCGGCATCGACGCCGGGCTCTGGGACGAGACGGCGATGGCCGAGGTGGCCCACCGCTCGCTGACCGACGCCGAGAAGAACGAGTACGCCGTGCGCAAGGGCGGCTCCTCGGTCTCCGCCCTCCTCTCCCGGCCCCTGTACGCCGACCCGTTGCGCAAGCACGACTGCGCACCGGTCACCGACGGCGCGGCCGCGATCGTGCTGGCCGCGGGCGACCGGGCCCGCGAGGTGCGCGAGCGGCCGGCCTGGCTCACGGGCATCTCCCACCACGTCGACCCGATGAGCATGGGCACCCGCGACCTCAACCGCTCGCCCTCGACGGCCCGTTCCGGTGCGGCACTCGACCTGACCGGCGTCGACACCGCCGAGCTGCACGCCCCCTTCAGCCACCAGGAGCTGGTGCTGCGCCGCGAGCTCGGCCTGGGCGACGACGTGCGCGTGAACCCCTCGGGCGGTGCCCTGACCAGCAACCCGATGTTCTCGGCCGGCGGCATCCGCGTCGGCGAGGCCGCGCGGCGGGTCTGGGCCGGCGAGTCGGACAAGGCGCTCGCCCACGCCACCAGCGGCCCCGCGCTGCAGCAGAACCTCGTGTGCACCCTGGAAGGACAGCGATGAGCAAGCAGCCCGCCGCCGTGATCGGGGTGGGCCAGACCCACCACCGTGCCAAGCGCGACGACGTGTCGATGGCCGGCCTGTGCCGCGAGGCGATCGACCGGGCCCTCGAGGACGCCGGCCTGGGTCTCGACGAGATCGACGCCATCGTCGTCGGCAAGGCGCCCGACCTCTTCGAGGGCGTGATGATGCCCGAGCTCTTCCTGGCCGAGGCGCTCGGCGCCGCCGGCAAGCCGCTGCTGCGGGTGCACACCGCCGGGTCGGTGGGCGGCTCGACCGCGATCGTCGCCGCGTCGCTGGTGCAGTCGGGGGTGCACAAGAAGGTGCTCACCGTGGCCTACGAGAAGCAGTCGGAGTCGAACGCCATGTGGGCGCTCTCGGTGCCGGTGCCGTTCAACATGCCCGTGCACGCCGGCGCCGGAGGCTACTTCGCACCCCACGTCCGCTCCTACATCCGCCGCTCGGGAGCCCCCGGGCACATCGGCGCGGTCGTGGCGGCCAAGGACCGCACCAACGCGCTGCGCAACCCCTACGCCCACCTGCACAACGAGGGCACCACCGTGGAGTCGGTGCTGGCCTCGCAGATGCTGTGGGACCCGATCCGCTACGACGAGACCTGCCCCTCCTCCGACGGCGCCTGCGCCCTGGTGATCGCCGACGAGGACGTCGCGGCCGCATCGCCGAACCCGGCCTGGATCCACGGCACCGTGATGCGCTCCGAGGCCACCACCGCCGCCGAGCGCGACCAGGTCAACCCCCAGGCCAGCCGCGACGCGGCCGCCCACCTGTGGAAGCAGGCCGGCATCACCTCCCCCATCGACGAGATCGACGCGGCCGAGATCTACGTGCCGTTCAGCTGGTTCGAGCCGATGTGGCTGGAGTCGCTGGGCTTCGCCGAGGAGGGCACCGGCTGGAAGCTGACCGAGGCCGGCGAGACCGCAATGGACGGCCGGCTGCCGGTGAACTGCTCGGGCGGCGTGCTGTCGTCGAACCCCATCGGGGCCTCCGGCATGCTGCGCTTCGGCGAGGCCGCGCTGCAGGTGCGCGGCGCCGCCGGGGAGCACCAGGTCGACGGGGCCCGCAAGGCCCTGGGCCACGCCTACGGCGGCGGCTCGCAGTTCTTCGCGATGTGGGTCGTGGGAGCCGACAAGCCCAGCACCTGAGGGGACGGCACCGGGCCGTAGGCTCGGCCCATGATCGAGCTGCGCACGCCCACCCAGATCGAGCAGATGCGGCCCGCGGGCCGCTTCGTCGCCGACGTCATCACCCGCCTCTCCGAGGTCGCCGACGTCGGGGTGAACCTGCTCGAGCTCGACGCGGTCGCCCACGAGATGATCCGCGAGCGCGGCGCGGAGTCGTGCTACATCGACTACCACCCCTCGTTCGGCGCCTCGCCCTTCGGCAAGGTGCTGTGCACCTCGGTCAACGACGCCGTGCTGCACGGCCTGCCGCACGACTACACCCTGGCCGACGGCGACCTGCTCAGCGTCGACTTCGCCGCCAGCGTCGACGGCTGGGTCTCCGACTCGGCGCTCTCGCTGGTCGTCGGTACGCCGCGGCCCGAGGACCTGCGCCTCATCGAGGTCACCGACCGGGCGCTGGCCGCCGGCATCGCGGCCGCCCAGGTCGGCAACCGGATCGGCGACATCTCGGCCGCCATCGGCGAGGTGGCGCGCGGCGAGGGCCTGAAGGTCAACCTGCAGTTCGGCGGGCACGGCGTCGGGCGGACCATGCACGGCGACCCGCACGTGGCCAACGATGGCCGCTCGGGGCGCGGCTTCAAGCTCAAGCCCGGCCTCGTCATCGCGATCGAGCCGTGGTTCGTGCACACCACCGACGAGATCTACACCGACGCCGACGGGTGGACCATCCGCAGCGCCGACGGCGCGCGTGGCGCCCACATGGAGCACACCATCGCCGTCACCGACGACGGCCCGCTGGTGCTGACCGCCCGCGACTGAGCCCGTCAGCGGTAGGCGACGGCGAGCTCCTTGATGCCGTTGATCCAGCTGTGCCGCAGCCGGCGAGCGGGCTCGACCCTGCGGATGCCCGACGCATGGTCGGCGAGCGCCTCGAAGATCACCCGGACCTCGAGGCGGGCCAGGTTCGCCCCGATGCAGTAGTGGGCGCCGTGGCCACCGAACGACACGTGCGGGTTGGGGTCGCGGGTGATGTCGAAGGTGAAGGGGTCCTCGAAGACGTCCTCGTCGAAGTTGGCGCTGGCGTAGAACAGCCCGACGCGCTGGCCCCGACGCACGGTGACGTCGCCGACCTCCACGTCGCGCAGCGCCGTGCGCTGGAAGACGCTGACGGGGGTGGCCCAGCGGATCACCTCGTCGATCATCGTCGCGGGCCGCTCGCGGCACCACAGCTCCCACTGCTCGGGGTGGTCGAGGAAGGCCGACATGCCGTGCGTGATCGCGTTGCGGGTGGTCTCGTTGCCGGCGACGGTGAGCAGGATGACGAAGTACCCGAACTCGTCGTCGGTCAGGCCGCGCCCGTCCTTCTCGGCGCTGAGCAGCTTGGTGATGAGGTCGTCGCGCGGCTGCTCGCGGCGCTCGGCCGCGAGTCCCATGGCGTAGCCGAGGATCTCGGCGGCGGCGACGTCGGGCTCCCCGTGGTAGTCGGGGTCGTCGGAGGCGAGCATCTCGTTGGACCAGTCGAAGAGCTTGCGGCGGTCCTCCTGCGGCACCCCGATCAGGTCGGCGATGGCCTGCAGCGGCAGCTCCGAGGCGATCTCCTCGACGAACTCGCCGCTGCCGCGCTCGACCGCGTCGCGCACGATCTGGTGGGCGCGCTGCTCCATGATCTCCTCGAGCGCGGCGATCGAGCGGGGGGTGAAGCCGCGGGAGATGATCTGGCGCGTCGCGGTGTGGTCGGGCGCGTCCTGGTTGATCAGGATGACGCGCTGCAGCTCGATCTGCTCGCGCTGCATCCCCTCCGCGAAGCGGATGATCGCCCCGTTCTCGGAGGCCGAGAAGTCCTTGCTGTTCTTCGAGACCGCCGACACGTCGGTGTGGCGCGACAGCGCCCAGTAGCCGGTGCCGGACTCGGTCGACATCCCGTCGCGCGAGGACTGCGGCTGCTCGACCCAGTGCACCGGCTCCTGGGCGCGCAGCGCACGGAACTGCTCGTGCGGCACGCCCTCCCAGATCAGGTCGGGGTCGGTGGGGTCGAAGCTCTCGGGCACCACGCTGCTGCTCATCGGTAGGCCACCTGCAGGTCCTTGACGCCGTTGACCCAGCCGCTGCGCAGCCGGTTGGGCTCCCCCCGTTGCTCGATGCGCAGCCCCCGGTCGGCGATGGCGTTGAAGATCAGGTCGACCTCCATGCGCGCCAGGTTGGCCCCGATGCAGTAGTGCGCACCGTGGCCGCCGAAGGCCTGGTGCGGGTTGGGGTCACGGGTGATGTCGAAGGTGAAGGGGTCCTCGAAGACGTCCTCGTCGAAGTTGGCGCTGGCGTAGAGCAGCCCGACCCGCGCCCCCTGGGGCACCAGCACTCCCCCGACCTCGACCTCGCGCAGGGCGGTGCGCTGGAACGCGGTGATCGGCGTGGCCCAGCGGATGATCTCGTCGGTGGCGGTGCGCGGGCGCTGCTCGCGGAACAGCTCCCACTGCGCGGGGTCGGCCATGAAGGCGTGCTGGCCCCAGGTGATCGCGTTGCGCGTGGTCTCGTTGCCGGCCACGGCCAGCAGGATCATGAAGAAGCCGAACTCGTCGTCGGTGAGGCCACGGCCGTCGACGTCGGCGCTGATGAGCCTGGTCACGATGTCCTCGCGCGGGTGCCGGCGACGATCGTCGGCCAGCGCCATCGAGTAGGCGAGGATCTCGGCGAAGGCCACCATCTGGTCGCCCTCGACCTCCGGGTCGTCGTACGACATCAGCTGGTTGGACCACTCGAAGAGCCGGCCGCGGTCCTCCTGCGGCACGCCGAGCAGGTCGGCGATGGCCTGGAGCGGGAGCTCGGCGGCGACGTCCTCGACGAAGTTGCCCTCGCCCTTCTCGACGGCGTCGTCGATGATCTTCTCCGCGCGCGCCTTGAGGCTGTCGTGCAGCGCGTTGATCGCGCGCGGGGTGAAGGCGCGCGAGACGATCTGGCGCAGCTTGGTGTGGTCGGGCGCGTCGTTGTTGATGAGCAGGAAGCTCGAGCCCTCGACCTCGTCGCGGGTCATCTCGGGGCCCATCCGGATGATGACGCCGTTCTCGCGGGTGGAGAAGTCGGTCTGGTTCTTCGAGACCGCCGCCACGTCGGCGTGCCGGCTGATGGCCCAGTAGCCCTCGTGGTCGGGGAAGCCGGCCCGGGCCTGCGGCTCCTGGGGCACGAACGAGACCGGCGCGGTGCGGCGCATCCGCAGCATCTCGTCGTGGGGCACCCGGACCGCCATGGTGTCGGGGTCGGTGGGGTCGAAGACCGTCTCACGGGCGTCGAGCTGGGTCACTGGCGCTTCTCCATCGGTGGCGACGAGTGGAACGTGTTCTAGTGAGAGAGATTACATACCGGCAGTACGGGGCGGTAGCCGTCTGGCGAGATTTGTTTGTCCAGATTGAGAACGTGTTCTAGTTTGCTTCCATGGGCACCCCAGTGATCGTCGACGCCGTCCGCACCCCCCTCGGCAAGCGCAACGGCTGGCTGGCCGGCGTGCACCCCGCGCAGCTGCTCGGCTTCGTGCAGCGCCAGGTGATCGAGCGCGCCGGCATCGACGCCGACCTCGTCGAGCAGGTCGTCGGCGGCTGCGTCACCCAGGCCGGCGAGCAGTCCAACGACATGGTGCGCCGTGCCTGGCTGCACGCCGGGCTGCCGCAGCACACCGGCGGCACCGCCATCGACGCCCAGTGCGGGTCGGGCCAGCAGTCGGCCCACCTGGTCGCCGACATGGTCGCCGCCGGGACCATCGACGTCGGCATCGCCTGCGGCGTCGAGGCGATGTCGCGCATCCCGCTCGGCGCCAACGTGCCCGCCGGGCTCGGCGACCCGCGCCCGGCCGACTGGACCATCGACATGCCCAACCAGTTCGAGGCCGCCGACCGGATCGCCCGCCACCGCGGCCTGACCCGCGCCGACCTCGAGGCCTTCGGCCTGGCCAGCCAGCAGAGGGCCCGCGTCGCGGTCGACGAGGGACGCTTCAAGCGCGAGATCGCGGCGTACGACGCGCCGGTGCTGGGCGAGGACGGCTCCCCCACCGGCGGGACCCGTCTGGTCGACACCGACCAGGGGCTGCGCGAGACGACGCTCGAGGGGCTCGCCGGGCTGCGCACCGTGCTGCCCGACGGCCTGCACACCGCCGGCACCTCCTCGCAGATCTCCGACGGCGCCTCGGCGGTGCTGATCATGGACGAGGCGAAGGCGCGCGACCTCGGTCTGCGCCCCCGCGCCCGGATCGTGACCCACTGCCTGGTCGGCTCCGACCCCTACTTCCACCTCGACGGGCCCATCGACGCCACCCAGCGGGTCCTGGACCGCACCGGCATGGCGATCAGCGACATCGACCTCTTCGAGGTCAACGAGGCCTTCGCCTCCGTCGTGCTCTCCTGGGCCGGCCAGCACCGCGTCGACCTCGACCGCGTCAACGTCAACGGCGGCGCCATCGCCCTGGGCCACCCCGTCGGCTCCACCGGCACCCGCCTGATCACCACCGCCCTGCACGAGCTCGAGCGCCGCGAGCTCTCCACCGCCCTGGTCTCCATGTGCGCCGGCGGCGCCATGGCCACCGGCACCCTCCTCGAGCTGATCTGAGGGTGGCCGGGCGAAGTTTCATCGGGTACCCGATGGAACTTGCGCTGCCTGGCTGAACCTTTGGTCAGGTGGCGCCAGTTCCGGGCGAGGTCGCGGCGCCGGGGCCGCTGCGTTCTCCACAGGGTCCAGGGTGCCCGGGTGCGTCGAACCCCGATCCGGGTGAGGGTCTCAGCATGCTGCCTCACCTCATCGACGACCTCGGGGTCGTCCTGCGCCGGGACCTGGTCGCTGCCGGCATCGACGACAACGCCATCGCCCGGCGCTGCCGCGGCGGCGAGCTGACCCGGCTGCGCCAGGGCGTCTACGCCACCACCACGGCGTACGCCGCTGCCGACGCCGCCGCCCGCCACCTGATGCTCTGCCGCGGGGTGATGCGCCTCTACGGCCCCGACGTGGCCCTGTCCCACACGAGCGCGGCCCTCGCCTACGGGGCGCCGGCCTGGCGGGTGCCCCTCGACCTCGCGCACGTGACGGGGCTGGAGACGCCCGGGACCCGCACCCAGGCGCGCGTACGCCACCACGAGGGCGTCTGCCGTGTCTCGGACATCTCGCGTCGTGACGGTCACTGGATCACCGCTCCGACCCGGACGGCGCTCGATGCGGCCGCCGTGCTGGCCCGCGACCCCGCCGTCTGCGTGCTCGACTGGTTCCTGCAAGCCGGGCTGACCACGCTGCAGGAGTGCCGGTCGATGCTGCTGGTGCGGCGTGAGTGGTCGGACCACCTCGACCTGACGCTCAAGCTCGACCACGCGCGCGAGGGCTCCCAGAGCGTCGCCGAGTCACGCTGCCACCTGCTCTTCGACGACCACGGGCTCCCCCGGCCGACCCAGCAGCTCGAGGTCCGGGACGAGCGGGGGTGGCTGCTCGGCATCGTCGACTTCGCCTGGCCCGAGCACCGGCTGGTGGTCGAGTTCGACGGCAAGGAGAAGTACCACCGCCACCGCCGCGACGGCGAGAGCATCGAGCAGATGGTGATGCGGGAGAAGGACCGCGAGGACCGGATCCGCGCCGTGACCGGGTGGACGGTGATCCGGATCTCCTGGGCCGACCTGGAGGACCCGCGCTTGCTGATCGCTCGCCTGCGCCGCCACCTCGCCGCGGCGGCCTGAGCGACACGGAACTGGCGGCACCCGCACGAACCTTCGGTCAGGTGGCGCGAGTTCCATCGGGCACCCGATGAAACTCCCTCGGGAGCAGCCTCAGCCGGGGCGGTAGCCGGAGGGGACGGCCCAGCTGCCGCCGGCGGAGCGCAGCTGCTCGTAGATGTCGTACTCGGGGGCGTAGTGCTCGAGCAGGCGGGTGCGCATGGTGTCGGAGAGGGCGGCGGTGGCGGTGGAGGTGGACCAGTTCTTGGTGACCAGGTCGACCTGCTGGCCCAGCCGCTGGGCGATCCAGGACTGCCACACGTCGGCGGCCTCGAGGGCGAAGATGCGGTCCACGCCGATGGTGAGGTCGTCGTCGAGGGCCACGAAGCGGGCCTGGCGGCCGGTGATGCCTCCGGGGGCGCCGTCGATGTGGGCGGCGACGAAGTCGTCGAAGCTGGTCTCGCCGGTCCACTTGCCGTCGGCCTTGTCCTTGAGCGCCGGGCGCTGGCGGTAGCGCCACCACGACTCCAGCCACGAGACCGGCTCGCGGAAGAGGGTGACGAGCTCGTAGTCGCTGCGCTCGTAGCCCGCGCCCTGCAGCACCGGGACCATGCGGTGGGTGAAGGTGCGGCAGTTCATGTGCTTGAGGCGCGGGTTGACCCGCATCAGGATCTCGGCGTGCCCCTTGAGCGTGGTGACCAGCGTCGTCGAGGCGCACTTGGGCATCGAGAGCATCACGAACCCGTGGGCAGGCAGAGCGATCACGTGCCCGAACCTACCGTTCACCCGCCCGACCCGAACCGGACGCCCCCGCATGCGTTGATACGACCATGTGCGACGACCACCATGCGCCCCACCACGCGCCCCACCGCGAGCTGACCACCCCCGACGAGGCCACCCGCGCCCGCCTGACCCGCCGCAGCACCCTGGGCGCGGCGGGCGCCGGCCTGCTGATGGCCGGCGCGGCGGGGACCTTGACCGGCGCGGCCGCCGCAGCCGGCAGTCCGGCCTCGCGCACCGGTGCCTCGCGCACCTCGCGGCTGACCCGCGGCACCCACCTGCTGCACGCCGACCTGCACAACCACACCCTGCTCAGCGACGGCGACGGCGACCCCGCCGACGCCTTCGACTCGATGCGCGAGGCCGGCCTCGACGTCGCCGCCCTCACCGACCACGCGACGCTTTCGGACAACCTGCTCGGCGACGTCCTCACCGACCTGCTGCCCCCGGAGTACACCCAGGTCGCCGGACTGACCCGGCGCGGCTGGCGCGCGACCGGCTCGTACGCCGACGCGGCGGACGTCGACGGCGCGTTCACCGCCATCCGGGGCTTCGAGTGGTCCGAGCCGCTGATCGGCCACGTCAACGTCTGGTTCAGCGAGCACTACACCGACGTGCTGCAGGCGGGGCTGATGCAGCCGCTGCTGTCGTGGCTGCGCCGCGAGCCGGGCCTGGTGCTCGACGGCGGCGCGGGCGCGCTGGCCGGCTTCAACCACCCCGGCCGCGAGCCGGGCCGCTTCCAGGAGTTCGTCTACGACGAGCGGGTGCGCGACCAGGTCGTGGGCCTGGAGATGTTCAACCGGCGCGACGACTACCTCTTCGAGGGCTTCGCCGACGGGCGGGACTCGCCGCTGTGCGTGTGCCTCAACAACGGCTGGCGCACCGGCATCACCGGGGTCACCGACGAGCACGGCACCGACTGGGGCTTCCCCGAGGGCAAGGGCCGCACGGGGCTGTGGGTGCGCGACCACAGCCGCCAAGGCGTCAAGCGCGCAATGCGTCAGCGCCGCTTCTTCGCCACCCGCACCTCCGGCCTGCGCCTCGACGCCACCGCCGCCACCCGCCAGGGCGCCCCGGTGCGGATGGGCTCGGTCGTCCCCCTGCCCCGCCGCGGCCGTACGACGCTGACGCTGCGGCTGGACCTGGCCCGTGACCGGTCGTGGCGCGGGCGCCCCCTGGCCGCCCAGGTGCTGCGCCCCGGCACCGACGCCCCGGAGGTGGTCGAGGTCGTCGACTTCGAGGTCGGCCCGGTGCTGGAGGTCAAGGTCGAGGTCGACGTGGCCGACGGCGACTGGCTGCTGGTGCGCGTCTCCGACCCGGCCGAGCCCAACGCGACGCCGGGCCCCGAGGGCCACCCGTGCAACGACCTGGGCATCGCCTACACCAGCCCGTGGTGGCTGGAGACCCGCTGAGGACCGCCGCAGACCGCTGAGAGGTCAGTCGGGTGCGGTGGTGCGGTACTGGCCGCGGAAGAACAGCAGCGGGTCGGCGTCCTCGGGCCCGACCTGCAGGTCGAGGGCGCGGCCGATCACCACGTAGTGGTCGCCGGCCTCGTGCACCGCGTGCACGGTGCAGTCGACGTGGGCCAGGGTGCCGCTGAGCACCGGCGAGCCGGTGTGGCGCGAGGGCGTCCAGTCGACGCCGGCGAACTTGTCGACGCCGCGGCTGGCCATCTGGTTGGACAGCCCCGCCTGGTCGGCGGCCAGCACGTTGACGCAGAAGCGGCCGGCGCGCTGGATCAGCGGCCAGGCCCGCGAGCTCTTGGCGGGCACGAACATCACCAGCGGGGGGTCGAGGGAGACGCTGGAGAAGGACTGGCAGGTCATCCCGACCGGCTCGTCGCCGCTCATCGTGGTCACGACCGTCACGCCGGAGCCGAACTGGCTCAGCACGTCGCGGAAGCGACGCGCGGCGGCGGCCGCGGCCGGGGCGTCGGCGGCCACGGCCACCTCGTCGCCGGGCCCGAGGTGCAGGTCGTAGACCGAGTCGCCGAGCCAGGACTCGATCAGCTCGGGGCTGGGCCAGGTCTCCCGGGCGTCAGCGCTCATCCCCTCGGGGATCTGGGGGTGCTCCGACATGACCTCGACCTTAGACATCACTGCCCACCCGAGAAGTCGTGCCCCCAGTAGGAGACGGCCGTCGACTCCCGCGCGACCCACCGCGCGTCGTCGACCTGCAGCCCGTCGGTGCCGAACTCGATGTCGAACCCGCCCGGCGAGCGGACGTAGAAGGAGACCATCTCGTCGTTCATGTGGCGGCCCAGGGTCGCCGACAACGGGGCCCCGTGCTTGCGCACCCGCTCCAGGGCGCGGCCCACGTCGTCGAGCTCCTCGACCTCGAGCATGATGTGCACGCAGCGGGCCGGGTTCGGCATCGGCAGGAAGGCCAGCGAGTGGTGGCGCGGGTTGACGCCCAGGAAGCGCAGCCACACCTTCGAGCCGGGCTCCTTGCCGACGAACTCGCCGGGCATGCTCATCGAGTCGCGCAGCCGGAAGCCGAGCACCTCGGAGTAGAAGCGCAGCGCCTCGACGTCGTCGTCGACGGGCACCACGATGTGGCCCATCCCCTGGTCGCCGGTCACGAAGCGGGCGCCGTACGGCGTCACGACGGGGCGCGACTCGTAGGTGATGCCGTGGAAGAGCTCGAAGACGTTGCCGAAGGGGTCCTCGAAGCGCACCAGCTCCTGGACGCGCCGCTCGTCGAGCTCCTCGGCGGTGCCCTCCTCGTAGGCGACCCCGGCCTCCTTCAGGTGCTCGCGCGCGGCCTGCAGCGCCCGGTGGTCGGCGACCTCCCAGCCGGTGCAGGCCAGCTGGTCGACGTCGGCGGGCACCACCACGAGCCGCGCCGAGACCGCGTCGATGCGGAAGTAGAGGTGGTCGGGGTGCGGGCCGCGCCCCTCGGCCAGGCCGAGGACCTTGGTGGCGAAGTGGCGCCACTGCTCGGGCTCGGTGCTGGCCACGCGCACGTAGCCCATGGAACGGATGTCGATGCTCACGGGCGGGCCCTCTCGTGGTGGCGGGCGAGGAAGGCGGTGGCCACCTCGCGGAACTCCTCGGCGGCCTCGATCTGGGCCCAGTGCCCGCAGTTCGGGAAGACGTGCAGGCTGGCGCGCGGGATCAGCTTGAGCGCGACCATCGCCCCGTCGAGCGGGTTGACGCGGTCCTCGCGGCCCCAGGTCAGCAGGGTGTGCTTGCGCAGCCGGTGCGCCTCGCGCCAGAGCATGCCGTCCTCGGCGGTCTCGGGGTTCCAGAAGGACATCCCCATCGAGCGCATCGCCTCCTGCGCCCCGGGGGCGGTGGCGTCGGCGTACCGGGCGGCGACCAGCTCGTCGGTGACCAGCGACTGGTCGACGACCATGGTGGAGATGAAGGCGCGCAGCCGCTCGGGCGTCGGGTCGCCCCCGAACTCCATCAGCCGCTGCACGCCCTCGGTCGGGTCGGCGTGGAAGAGGTTGAGCGACAGCCCGCCCGGGCCCATCAGCACCAGCCGGCCGACCCGGTCGGGGTACGACAGCGCGAGCCGCATCGCGGTGCCGCCGCCGAGGCTGTTGCCCAGCAGGTGCACCCGCTCGATGCCCAGCTCGTCGAGCAGTGCCACGACCGCGTCGGCGGCGAAGCGGTAGTAGTTGCCCACCACCGGCGGCTTGTCGGAGCCGCCGAAGCCGGGCTGGTCGACCAGGATCGTGCGGAACGACTCGGCGAAGCCGGGCAGCGCCGGGCCGAAGTTCGACCACGACGAGGCGCCCGGCCCTCCGCCGTGCAGCATCACCAGCGGCAGCCCTCCACCCACGTCGGTGGGCGACCCCGCCTCGTAGTAGCGCAGGGTGAGCCTGCCCGCGGCGTCGGTGGCGACGGTGGCCTCGTGCCGGACGGAGTCGGGGGTCACGTCAGTACATCCCCGGGTCGACCTTGTGGCCGAACTCGTGGGCGCCGAACATCTGCAGCGCCCGCTCGGGGTCGTTCGCGGCGTGCACCCGCCCGGCGTGGGCGTCGCGCCAGGCGCGCTGCAGGTAGGTGCCCTGAGTCAGCGCCCGGCCGCCGGAGGCCTCGAAGAGCTCGTCGATGGCGTCGATGGCGCGCTGGGAGCCGATGACCTGGTCGCGGCGCACCTTCAGGCGCAGCCGCAGCGGGATCTGCTCGCCCCTGGCCACGTGGGCCTGCTCCTCGCGGATGTTGCCCACCAGCAGCGCCCAGGCGGCGTCGATCTCGCTGGAGGCACGGGCGATCCGGACCATCGCGAAAGGGTCCTTCGAGGCCTTCTCCCCCAGGTACGCCGCCCGGCTGCGCTGCTGCTGCATCTCGACGTGCTCGGCGTAGGCGCCCATCGCCATCCCGATGATCGGGGTGGTGATGGTGCCGGTGAAGATCGAGTGGAAGGGGAGCTTGTAGAGGTCGCTGGTGTTCTGCGCCTGGCCCGGCCCGCGGCAGGAGCCGGTCTCGCCCATCGAGAGGGTGAAGGCCTCGGGCACGAACACGTCCTCGACGACGATGTCGTTGGAGCCGGTGCCGGCGAGCCCGACCATGTGCCACACGTCGTTGATGGTGTAGTCCGAGCGCGGGACCATGAACGTCTTGAAGTCGACGACGTTGCCGTCACCGTCGAAGACCAGGCCGCCGAGCAGCACCCAGCTGCAGTGGTCGGCGCCGGAGGAGAAGCTCCACTTGCCCGAGAGCCGGTAGCCGCCCTCGGTGACCACGGCCTTGCCGGTGGGTGCGTAGGAGGAGGAGAGCCGGGTGCTGGTGTCCTCGCCCCACACCGCCTGCTGCGCCTCGTCGGCGAACAGCGCGACCTGCCAGGGGTGCACGCCCACGACGCTGCTCACCCAGCCGGTGGAGCCGCAGGCCGAGGCGATGTCGCGCACCGCGGTGTAGAAGTCGACCGGGTCGGCCTCGTGGCCGTCGAAGCGGCGCGGCTGCAGGAGCTTGAAGAAGCCGGTCTCCTCCAGCTCCTTGATGTTGGCGTCGGGCACCACCCGGAGACGCTCGGCCTCGTCTGCGCGCTCCCGGAGGCCCGGGAGCAGGTCGCGCACGCCGTCGAGAACAGCCTGGGTCATCGCAATCTCCTGTCGGTGGAACGTGTTCCACCAAGATTAGAACACGTTCTAGTTAGGGACAAGTAACCGGCCCTCACCCGTTCGCGGCCGCCTTGTCGGCCTCGGCGCGCAGCATCAGCGCGATGTCGACGAGCTGGTCCTCCTGGCCCCCGATCAGCTTGCGCCGGCCGGCCTCGAGCAGGATCTTGGCGCCGGAGACGTCGTAGCGCTCGGCGGCGTTGCCGGCGTGCTTGAGGAAGCTGGAGTAGACGCCGGCGTAGCCCATCATCAGCGTCATCCGGTCGAGGCGGCACTCCTCGGGCATCGCGGGGCGGATCACGTCCTCGGAGGCGTCGACGACCTGCAGGAAGTCCACCCCGGTGCGCCACCCGAGCTTGTCGCAGACCCCGATGAAGGCCTCCAGGGGCGTGTTCCCCGCGCCCGCGCCGAAGCGGCGCACCGACCCGTCGATCTGGGTGGCGCCGGCCCGGGCGGCGATGACGGTGTTGGCGACGCCCAGCCCGAGGTTCTCGTGACCGTGGAAGCCCACGTCGGCGACGTCGCCGATCTCGGCGACCACCGCCGAGACCCGGTCCGCGGTCTGCTCCATCACCAGCGCGCCGGCCGAGTCGACGACGTACACGCACTGGCAGCCGGCCTCGACCATGACCCGCGCCTGGCGGGCCAGCACCTCCGGCGGCTGGGTGTGGCTCATCATCAGGAAGCCGACGGTCTCGAGGCCGAGCTCGCGGGCCAGCCCGAAGTGCTGGATCGAGGTGTCGGCCTCGGTGCAGTGCGTGGCGATCCGGCAGATCTGGCCGCCGTTGTCCTGCGCGGCACGGATGTCGTCCTTGGTGCCCACGCCCGGCAGCATCAGGAACGCGATCCGGGCCCGCACGGCCGTCTCGGCGGCGGTGCGGATCAGCTCCTGCTCGGGGGTGTGCGAGAAGCCGTAGTTGAACGACGAACCGCCCAGGCCGTCGCCGTGGGTCACCTCGATCACCGGCACGCCGGAGGCGTCGAGCGCGGCCACGATGTCGCGCACCTCGGTGGTGGTGAACTGGTGGCGCTTGTGGTGCGAGCCGTCGCGCAGGCAGGTGTCGGTCAGCCGCAGGTCGAGGTCGCCGCCGTGGCGCCCGCTCCAGGTGCGGGACAGGTCGTCGATGCCGGTCGAGTGGTTCATCGGGTCGCTCCCAGGGCCAGGGCCTGCATCGATCGGGCGATGGTGTCCCCGACGCGGGCCGCGGCGGCGGTCATGATGTCGAGGTTGCCGGCGTAGGGCGGCAGGTAGTCGCCGGCGCCCTCGACCTCGACGAAGACCGAGACCTTGAGCTGGCCCTGCGTGGCCGGCGAGGGCTCGTCGAGCTGCGGCTCCTGGAGCAGCCGGTAGCCCGGCACGTACTCCTGCACCGCCTTCTCCATCGCGGTCACCGAGGTCAGGATCGCGTCGCGGTCGGCCTCGGGCGGGACCGCGCAGTAGATCGTGTCGCGCATGATCATCGGCGGCTCGGCGGGGTTGAGGATGATGATCGCCTTGCCGCGCGCGGCCCCGCCGATGCTCTCGACCCCGGCCGCGGTCGTGCGGGTGAACTCGTCGATGTTGGCCCGGGTGCCGGGGCCGGCCGACATCGAGGAGACCGAGGCGACGATCTCGGCGTACGACACCCCACCGACGTCCTGCACGGCCCGGGAGACCGCGGCGACTATCGGGATGGTGGCCTGGCCGCCGCAGGTGATCATGTTGACGTTGGGCGCCTCGGCGTGGGCCTCGCCGTTGACCGGCGGGATGACCGCGGGACCGACGGCCGCGGGCGTCAGGTCGACGGCGCGGATGCCGGCCGCCTCGTAGCGCGGGGCGTACTCGCGGTGCACGTAGGCCGAGGTCGCCTCGAAGACCAGGTCGGGCAGCTCGTCCTGCGCCAGCAGCCAGTCGACGCCCTCGTGGGAGGCCTCGAGGCCGCGCTCGGCGGCCAGGCGCAGACCCTCGGACGCCGGGTCGACACCGATCATCCAGCGGGGCTCGACGTGCTCGCTGCGCAGCAGCTTGTACATCAGGTCGGTGCCGATGTTGCCGGGCCCGACGATGGCGGCGGTCAGCTTCTGGTTGCTCACGGGCGCCATGCTAGAACCTGTTACAGTTTTGCGCCATGACGGGTACGCCGCGCGCTCCTCGAGCCGCCTCCAGCAGCACCACCGGCAGCACCACCGGCACCATCACCGCCACCGACCCCCTGCCCACCGAGGTCGACGTCGTCGTCGTGGGCGCCGGCGGCGCCGGGATGACCGCCGCGCTGGCCGCCGGTGCCGCCGGGCACGACACCCTCCTGGTCGAGAAGAGCGGCTACTTCGGCGGCTCGACCGCCCGCTCCGGCGGAGGCGTGTGGATCCCCGGCAACTACGCGCTGCGCGAGGCCGGCCAGGTCGACCCCGACGACCACGAACAGGCGATGGCCTACCTCCAGGCGATCGTGGGCGACGCGGTGCCGCTGGAGCGCCGCGAGACCTACCTGCGCCGCGGCCCCGAGGTAATGGACTTCCTGCGCGAGCGCACCCCCCTGCGCTTCGCGTGGGTGCCCGGCTACAGCGACTACCTGCCCGAGCAGCCGGGCGGGCGGGCGGCGGGGCGCAGCTGCGAGCCGGTGCCGCTCGACGCCTCGTTCCTGGGCGAGGAGCTCGAGCGGCTGCACCCGCCGTACACCAAGGCGCCGGCCAACATGATCGTCACCCAGGCCGACTTCCGGAAGATCAGCCTGGGCATGCGCACCTGGCGCGGCCCGGCCACGATGCTGCGGGTGCTGGTGAAGCGGGTCGTCGCCGGCCTGCGCGGGCGCCGGATGTACGCGATGGGCAACGCCATCGTCATCGGCCTGCGCCAGGGGCTCGTCGAGGCCGGCGTGCCGGTCGCCTACGACACCGCGCTCGACGAGCTGGTCCTCGAGGACGGCCGCGTCGTGGGCATCCGGGTCACCCGCGACGGGCAGCGCCACGAGATCCGCGCGCGCCGCGGGGTGGTGCTGGGCAGCGGTGGCTTCGAGCGCAACCTGGAGCTGCGCGAGAAGTACCAGCCGCAGCCGACCTCGGTCGAGTGGACCACCGGGTCGCAGTTCAACACCGGCGCCGGGCTGCTGGCCGGCATCGCCGCCGGCGCGCAGACCGACCTGCTCGACGACTCCTGGTGGGGCCCCACGATCCCGCTGCCGGGGCGGCCGTGGTTCTGCCTGGCCGAGCGCAACCTGCCCGGCTCGATCATCGTCAACGGCGACGGGCGCCGCTTCATGAACGAGGCCCTGCCCTACGTCGAGGCCGTCCACGAGATCTACGCCGGCGAGGCCACCGGCGTGCAGCACGTGCCGGCCTGGATGGTCATCGACCAGCGCTACCGCAACCGCTACCTCTTCGCCGGGCTCGGCCCGCGCCAGCCCTTCCCCGGGCGCTGGTACAAGGAGGGCGTGATCAGGAAGGCCGACTCGCTCGAGGCCCTGGCCGAGCAGATCGGGGTGCCCGCCGCCCACCTGACCGCGACCGTGGAGCGGTTCAACGGCTTCGCCGCCACGGGTGTCGACGAGGACTTCCACCGCGGCGACTCCGCCTACGACAAGTACTACTCGGACCCGAGGGTCACGCCGAACCCGTCGCTGCACCGCATCGACCAGGGGCCGTTCTACGCCGTCAAGATCGTGCCCGGCGACCTCGGCACCAAGGGCGGGCTGGTCACCGACGAGAAGGCCCGGGTGCTGCGCCCCGACGGCTCGGTGATCGAGGGGCTCTACGCCGCGGGCAACGTGTCGTCGGCGGTGATGGGCCGCACCTACGCGGGCCCCGGCGCCACCATCGGACCCGCCCTCACCTTCGGCTACCTCGCCGTCGAGCACCTGACCGGGCAGGAGGCCCACTGATGCCCATCGACCCCGACCTCGCGATCGGCGCCGACCTCGGCACCCGCACCTTCTCCTGGGAACCCAGCGACGTGCTGCTCTACCACCTGGGCATCGGCGCGGGCTCGCGCCCGGGCGACCAGGTCGACGAGGCGGCGCTGCGCTGGACCCTCGACGGCCCCGGCCTGCAGGTGCTGCCGTCCTTCGGCGTGGTCGCCCCCACCTTCCACGAGACCGACCCGCCGCCGCTCGACCTGCCCGGCTGCGACATCGACCTCGCCCAGGTGGTGCACGGCTCGCAGTCGATCACCGTGCACGCCCCGCTGCCCCCGTCGGGCTCGGCGAGCGTGTCGACGCGGATCAGCGACGTGTGGGACAAGGGCAAGGCGGCCGTGATCTGGCAGGAGGCCACCGCCACCACCGACGACGGCACCGCGCTGTGGACCACCCGCTCGTCGATCTTCGTGCGCGGCGAGGGCGGCTGGGGCGGCGAGCGCGGCACGTCGGCGGCCGTCGAGCTGCCCGACAGGGCGCCCGACACCGAGACGTCGTACGACGTCACCCCGCAGCAGGCGCTGCTCTACCGGCTCTGCGGCGACCGCAACCCGCTGCACGCCGACCCCGCCTTCGCGCAGGCCGCCGGCTTCCCCGCTCCGATCCTGCACGGGCTGTGCTCCTACGGCATCGTGCTGCGCGAGCTGACCGAGCAGCTGCTCGACGGCGACGCCGCCGCGGTCGGCGGGTTCACCGCCCGCTTCGCGGGGGTGGTCTTCCCCGGGGAGACGATCGGGGTGCGGGGCTGGCGCGAGGGTGACCGGGTCGTCGCCTCGGCCACGGTCGTCGGTGGTGGGCGCGACGGCTCGCCGGTGCTGGCCGACTGCGTCCTCGACCTCGCCTGAGACCCCGAGCGGGCGCGCCGGACCTAGCGGGCGTCGAGCTGCTCGCGCACCCACCGCACCGTCGGCGCCGTGCGCACGGTCCCGCGCGAGAACACCGTCGGCACGGTCGCGTCGCCGCCGTTGACGCTGCGCACGCGCGCGAGGGCGTCGGGGTCGCTGGAGATGTCGACCCACACGACGCGCCTGCCGGTCAGCAGCAGGCCCAGGCGCAGCTTGAGGCAGTGGTGGCAGCCCGGTCGCCAGTAGACCACCGGCAACCGCTCCTCGCGCCCCCGCTTGCGCCCGGCCGCGTCGCCCGGCGAGCTGGGGAACAGCAGCGGCGAGAGCAGGAACGCCAGCACGATCATCACCAGCGCGCCGAGCACCGAGCCGACACCCGGGTCGCTGCCGAGCATCACCCCGGCCGCCACCAGCAGCGCGGCGGAGCCGCCCCAGCGGCCCATCAGGGCTGCCCGCCCAGCACGTAGAGGCGCTGGCTGGTCTCACCCAGCGCCGCCCGCGGGCCGCGCACGAACCACTCCACGTCGACCAGGCCGGCCGCCTCGACGGCCGCCACGACCTCGCCCGGGTCGTGCTGCACGAACCCGAGGCCGCCCTCCCCGAGGTCGACGTCGAACCAGCTGTCCAGGCGGCGCACCTCGTGGCCGGCCTGCAGGGCGACCAGCAGCACTTTCCCGGGCGCCAGCGGGCGGGCCAGCGCGGCCACGGCGTCCGGCAGCTCGGAGCCGGCGAGGTGGGTCAGCGAGTGCCAGGCCAGCACCGCGCCCCAGCCGGCGGCGGACTCCGGGCGCATCAGCCGGCGCAGGTCGCCGGTCTCGTAGCGGACCCCCGGGTGCCGCTCGCGCGCCTGGGCGACCATCTCGGGGGTCAGGTCCAGGCCGCGGGCGTCGGCCCCCAGACCCGCCAGGTGGGCGGTCACGTGGCCCGGCCCGCAGCCGGCGTCGACGACCGGCAGCCCGTCGGCGGCCTGCACGACCCGCTCGAGCAGCCAGCGCTCGAACGGCAGGTCGTCGAGCTCGCCGGAGAAGCGCTCGGCGTAGGGCCCGGCCACGGCGGCGTACGCCGCGCGGACCCGCTCGTCGCGGCGCTCCGGGCCGTCGGCGAGCGGGCTCTCCCGGTCGACCGGGGCTGCCGCCGCCGGGGCCGGCTCGGCCTCGGTGGGTCCCAGCAGGTGCACCCACCGGTGGTCCTGCTCGCGGGGGCGGCGCTCGAGCTGGCGGACCAGCGGCTCCTCGCGCGCGGCGAGCCGGGCCAGGCAGGCGGCCACCTCGTCGCGGTCCGCGAAGGTGTGCAGCCGCTCGGTGCGGGTGCGCAGCTCGCCCGGCGACTGCGCCCCGCGCAGCAGCAGCACGGTGAGCAGCGCCCGCTCGTCGTCGCCCAGGCCCAGCACCTCGTCGAGGGCCTGGTGGTACTTCAGGGTGCGGCGCCCGGTGTCGGACCACACGATCCGCAGCAGGCCGCGCTCCTTGAGCGCGTGGGCGGTCTGCTTGACCTGCTCCTCGTCGAGGTCGGTGACCGGGTCGCGGCTGCTGGACTGGTTGCAGGCGGTCCGCAGGGCGCCGAGCGTCATCGGGTACGAGGCCGGGACGGTCACCTGCTTCTCCAGCAGGGCGCCGAGGACACGCTGCTGGGTCGCGTCGAGTGGCTGGTCGAGCATGCGCCCAACCTACGTGGCGCGCGGGCCGCGCCGCGGGCGACTCACAGGTCGTGCACCTCGCCGGCGTCGGGGTCCCAGTGCCGCAGCCCGCCCAGGCGCAGCTCGAGGTCGGCGTCGACACCGGCCAGCGCCTCCAGCGCCCGCGGCACGTCGCCCGGCTCCAGGCGGCGCGCCAGCGTCACGTGCGGCACCCAGCCCAGGTGGCGCCGCTCCGGCACCTGCACGCGCACCGCGAGCACGCGGCGTACGACGTCGTCGGCGAGCTGGACGGGCCGCGCCAGGGTGACCCAGCCCTCGCCCAGCAGGAGCACGCCGCCGACCAGCGCGGTGACCGGCAGCAGCGGGGCGAGCCGGGCCCGGGCCACGTCGAAGGCGGCGTCGGGCAGCTGCTCGGCCTCCACGACGCTGACGTGCGGGGCGTTGGTGCTGCCGCGGTGGTCGAGCTGCGAGGGCAGGCCCGCGTCGTGCAGCGCCTGCCACTGGGCGCGCACCGCCTCCTGCCCGGCGTCGTCGGGGACCAGCTCGAAGGAGTGCAGGCGCGGCATCCGCCCATCCTGCCCCGGCACCCCCGTGCCACGATCACCCGCATGGCCTGGTTCGTGCTCGTGATCTCCGGTGTCCTCGAAGCGGTGTGGGCCACGGCCCTGGGCCGGTCCGACGGGCTGAGCCGACCGGTGCCGTCGGTCGTCTTCGGCGTCGCGGTGGTGCTGAGCATGCTCGGCCTGGCGCAGGCGATGCGCACCCTGCCGGTCGGCACGGCGTACGCCGTGTGGGTCGGCATCGGCGCGTCGCTGACGGTCGCCTACGCGATGGTCACCGGCGACGAGCCCGCCGACCTGGCGCGCGTCGCGCTGCTGGTGGGCCTGGTCGGCTGCATCGTGGGCCTCAAGCTCGTCAGCTGAGGCACCGAGCGGCGGCCCCTCACGCCGTCTCGAGGACGGTGGTGCGCCGCCTGGGCAGGTGGTCGGAGTCGTAGCCGACCTCGAGCGCGAGCTCGACCGTCGTGACCGCCGAGACCGGGGCGCCCCCGACGAAGGACTCCAGGCGCGCGCCGAGCGAGCGCTGCTCGGCGACCAGCTGCTGGGCGGGTGTCTCGCTGGCAGCATGGCGCAGGTACGCGATGGCGACCCCGTACAGCACGGCCAGGTCCTCGTCGCTGAGCGAGTACGGGAGGGTCGGGGCCCCGGGGATCTCGTAAGGCCGGGCCACGAGCCGCAGCCGGGCAGTCGTCATCAGGTCGTCCGCTGCGATCAACGGGTCGCGGCTGACGATCTCCCGGGGTCGCAGGTCGACCAGGCGCAGGCGCCACCGCCCGAACCAGCGCCACGACCAGCCGGGCTCCAGGACGCCGGGACGTCCGAGCAGCTCGCCGCGGTGCCCCTCGGGCACGCGCAGCAGCGACGCCCGGACGAGGGCCGCGGACACCAGCAGGACGGGCAGGACGAGGATGGCAGCTCCGAGCAGCAGACCCATGCCGGCATCGTACGGAGGACCGCTCAGCTGAGCCACCGAGCGGCGCGCCGGCTGTGGACAGCCTTCGTCGCGGGCTCCATCCGGTCGTAGAGGTTCGCGATCATCCGCGAGCGCGGGTTGCCGGCGAAGACCGCGTGGTGGTCGCGCACGAAGGTCCAGTAGAGGGCGTCCCAGTCGGCCTCCCAGTCGCCGCGCGGCAGGTCGCTCATCTTGCGCAGGTAGTTGGACCCCGACACGTACGGCTTGGTGGTGACCGCCTCGCCGGAGGCGAACTGGCTCATCGCGTGGACGTTGGGCACCATCACCCAGTCGTAGGCGTCGACGAACATCTCCATGAACCACTCGTGGACGGCCTCGGGGTCGGTGCGCAGCAGGCACATCGCGTTGCCCAGCACCATCAACCGCTCGATGTGGTGGGCGTAGCCGGTCTCCAGCACCCGCCGCAGCACCAGGTCGACGGGCTCGAGCCCGGTCTGCGCGGTCCACCAGCCCTCGTCGAGCGGCCGGGCGTGCTCGAGGTGGTTGCGGCTGCGCAGCCGGCGCCCCCACAGCACGTAGCAGGCGCGCATGTACTCCCGCCAGCCGATCACCTGCCGCACGAAGCCCTCCAGGCTGGGCAGCGGCACGTCGTGGGCCTCGGCGTGGTCGAGCGCGCGCTCGAGGACGTGGCGCGGGTCGAGCAGGCCGATGTTGAGCCCCGGCGTCATGAGCGCGTGGAAGACGTAGGGGTGCGTGGCCGAGATCGCGTCCTCGAAGGGGCCGAACTGCTCGAAGCGCTCGGTGAGGAACTCGTCGTACGACGCCTCCGCCTCGTCGTGCGAGGTCGGCCAGCCGAACCCGGCGGGGTCGCCGGGGTTGTCGGGGAAGGCCCGGCGCACCCAGGCGATCGCGTCCTCGACGTGCGGGTGCCGCTCGTCCCGGCCGGGCCACGACACCCGGGGCACCGGGTGCGCCCTCGGCAGCTTCTTGCGGTTGTCCTCGTCGAAGGACCAGCGACCGCCCACCGGCTCGCCCGTGTCGGTGACCAGCACGTCGAGGCGCTTGCGCTGCCACGAGTAGAAGTGCTGCATCCGCGCGCTGCGCCCGCGCGGCCCCGACGCGCCGTCGAAGTGCTCGGCCAGCTGGGCGCGGGTGGTGAGGAAGCACGGGGAGTCGAGGACGTCCTCGGCGCGCAGCGCGTAGCCCCCGTCGGCCAGCGCCGCGGTCAGGTCGCGGCTGAGCCAGTCGTCCACGACGTCGTACGCCGTCACCTGCTGCGGCGCGAGCCGCTCGACGAGCGTGGCGAGCGCCCGCCGGCTGGTGGTGCGCCCGTCGGTGTCGACCTGCTCGACGGTGAAGCCCGCCTCGCGCAGCCGGTCCGCGAACCGGCGCATGCTGGCGCGGTGCAGGACCAGCTTGTGGGTGTGGAAGCGGTACTGCCGGAAGAGCAGGTCGTGCTCGACCAGCACGAAGACGGTGCCGCTCGGCGCCTCGAGGTGCTCGACGAAGAGCTGGTGCGGCAGCACCAGCCGCACGTGCGCGGTCGACGGCATGACCCGACCCTAGGCAGGCCGCTCGCGCTGGTCCCTCACCCACGGGGTCAGCCGGCCCACGTCATCGCCACGACCGTGCCGACCAGCAGGATCTCCAGGACCAGGACCAGCAGGGCGACGCTGGCCAGGGTGCTGGCGCACGTGGACGGCTCGCGCGCGGCAGCGGAGCCCGGGCGGCCGGAACCCGCGCCCACCCAGGCGAGACCGAGCAGCGGGGCCACCGGGACCGCCAGGAGCACCGACACGTGCGGCACGATCGCCGACAGCCACCACCAGCCCGCTCCCGGGCCATCGGCGAAGGCCGCGACGACCCACGGCAGCTGCGCGAGGACGACGAAGCCCGCCAGCACCCAGGTCGCGACCACCAGGACGCGTCGCAGGTCGTGCTGCAGCTGGGCGGGCCGCTCCCCGTCCTCGACGGGGAAGCGGTGGTCGGGCTGGACGGGACCGGGCATGTGCCCACCCTAGGTGCGCCGTCGCCCCTAGAGTCGGCGCATGACGCAGCCCGACCGGCCGGACTGGCCCGGCTCCTGGACCCCCGGCTCGCACACCGTCGACGGGGTCACCCACCCGACCTACCGCCGCGGCACCGGGCCCGGCGTGGTCGTGCTGCACGAGATCCCCGGCCTGACCGCCGAGGTGGTCGGCTTCGCCGACGAGCTCGTCGACGCCGGCTACACCGTGGTGCTGCCGCACCTCTTCGGCGAGGCCGGCCGCCCGATGAGCGTGGGGCAGGTCGCGAAGGTCCTGCCCCGGGTGTGCATCAGCCGCGAGTTCACCGTCATGGCCACCGGGGAGACCTCACCGGTCGTGGCCTGGCTCCGCGACCTCGCCCGCACCCTGCACGACGAGCTCGGCGGCCCCGGCGTCGGCGCGCTCGGGATGTGCCTGACCGGCGGGTTCGCCCTCGCCATGGCCGTCGACACCTCGGTCGCCGCCCCGGTGCTGTGCCAGCCGTCGCTGCCGTTCGCCGTCGGTCGTCGCCGCTCCGCCGACCTGGGCCTCTCCCCCGCCGACCTCGACGCCGTCAAGCGGCGCGGCTGCAGCGTGCTGGGCCTGCAGTTCGAGAAGGACCCCACCACCGGGACCCGCTTCGACACCCTCGACCGCGAGCTCGGCGACGCGTTCCTCCGCGTCGACCTGCTCGGCCGGGGCCACTCGACCGTGACCGTGCACCGCCGCCAGGAGGCGGTCGACCGGGTGCTCGGCTTCTTCGAGGAGGTCCTCGGCGCCTAGCCCCGCGCGGAGTGGTCACTGACGACACCGCCGACGCTCGCCGCGACGTCATCTGTGACCACTCTGCGGTGAGAGCCCGCGACGCCACCCACGTGCGGGCGCTGCTCGGCTTCTTCGAGGAGGTCCTCGGCGCCTCAGCCGGTCGCTCGGCGCAGGACCCGCCGCAGGTGCTGCTCGAGCCGCTGGCACTCGTCGTACGCCGTCACCCAGGCGCTTCGCCCCGGCGGCGGCAGGAAGCCGACCACGTCCATGACGTCGAAGTACGGCTGCGGCTCGACCCCGGTCCGCGCGACGTACGCCGCGGCGAAGGCGTCGGCACGGTCGCTGCCGTGGCGGACGGCGATGTTGGTGCAGCAGTGCGCGACGTCGAGCCACGTCGGTCCGACGGACGTCTCGACCCAGTCCACGACCCCGGTCACCCGCCCCCGTGACCACAGCACGTTGCGGTGGTGGAAGTCGCGGTGGACCAGCCGCGGCTCGTGCGCGGGAGGCGCGGTGCGCAGCAGGTCGAACGCGCCCTCCCAGACACCCCGGTCGCAGGCCCACGCCGGGACGACGTGCTTCGCCTCCCACGCCCAGGACTCGTAGGCCCGCAGCCCGGGGAGGGGCGGGACGTCGTGGACCGCGGCCAGCACCCGGGCCAGCTCGTCCAGCGACTCGTCGTCCACGCGGTCGGCGTCGACCGCCCCGGGGACGAGCGTCATCAGGTGGGCCGGGACGCCGCAGGCCGCCCCGTCGGCGTCGAGGGCCAGGGAGCGCGGCGCCGGCACAGCGGTGCCCACCAAGACCTGCTGCACCTCGCTCTCGCGGGTGGTCAGGCCGGCGCCGTGGCTGCGCCAGGGCTCCCGGTCCACCAGCCGCAGGACGACGTCTCGGTGGGACTGCGTCGACAGCGCCAGCATCGTCGACGTCCAGCCGCCGACCAGCTCCCGTGAACCCGTGACCTGCGAGGTCCGTCGCGCCGCCCAGTCGAGCGCGGGTCCCAGGTCCACGCGGTCGCGAGGCCCAGCGGCATCCAGCTTCCTCACCCCACGTCGGCGGTGCCGAAGAGCGTCTCGGACTCGTCGACCCCGTCGAGCGCGACCGCGTCGCCGAGTCGTACGACGCCGCCCTCGAGCACCCGGCACACCGACCCGCCGCGCCGGCGCAGGGCGGCCTGCGCCCCGACACCGATGGTGTCGTCGAGCAGCTTGCAGGGCGCGGCGACCCGCACGACCTCGAGCACGACCGGCCCGACGCGGATGATGCTGCCGGGCGCCTGGGGCACCACGCCGTCGGAGACGGTGATGTTGCGCCGGGTCAGCGCGGCCGGCACCTCCGCGCCGAAGACCTCGGTGGCCTCGTCGAGCGACTGCTGGCTCTGGATCGTGACCTGGCGGTGCCGGGCTCCGTGGTAGCGGTCACCGACGATCCCCCGCGCGGTCTCGACCTCGACCTGCTCGGAGGGACGCATCGGGAGCCGTCGGCCCTTGGCGGTGTGGAGCAGCGAGACGGTCGGCACCCGACGAGCCTAGGCCGACAGCACCAGCCCGCTGGTCGGCACACCGGTGCCGGCGGTGACCAGCACGTGCGAGGACGAGGCGGCCTCGACCTGGTTGACCGCGGTGCCGCGCACCTGGCGCACCCCTTCGGCGATGCCGTTCATCCCGTGCAGGTAGGCCTCGCCGAGCTGCCCGCCGTGGGTGTTGAGGGGCAGCCGTCCCCCGATCTCGATCGCCCCGTCGGCCACGAACCCCGGCGCCTCGCCGCGACCGCAGAAGCCGAGCTCCTCCAGCTGCATCAGCACGTACGGCGTGAAGTGGTCGTAGAGGATCGCCATCGGCATGTCGTCGGGCCGCAGCCCCGACTGGCGCCACAGCTCGCGGCCGACCACGCCCATCTCCGGGATGCCGATGTCGTCGCGGTAGTAGGAGGTCATCACGAACTGGTCGCGCCCGCTGCCCTGCGCCGCGGCCGTGACGTACGCCGGCTTCTGCGCGAGGTCGCGCGCCCGCTCGGCCGAGACGACCACGATCGCCTGGCCGCCGTCGGACTCCTGGCAGCAGTCGAGCAGGTGCAGCGGGTCGACGATCATCCGTGAGGCCTGGTGGTCCTCCAGCGTGATCGGGCGGCCGTGGAAGAAGGCGTGCGGGTTGGTCGCCGCGTGCCGGCGGTCGGCGACCGCCACCCGGCCGAAGTCCTCGGAGGTGGCGCCGTACTCGTGCATGTAGCGGCGAGCCTGCATCGCGACCGTGGCCGCGGGGGTGCCCAGGCCCATCGGGTAGGACCAGGCGTTGTCGAGCCCGTTGGTGTTGACCTGGGTGTTGGCGGCCACCGAGACCTGGCCGAAGCGGGCGCCGGAGCGCTCGTTGAAGGCGCGGTAGCAGACCACCACGTCGGCGACACCCGTCGCGACGGCCATCGCGGCCTGCTGCACGGTGGCGCAGGCGGCCCCGCCGCCGTAGCTGATCCGGCTGAAGAAGCGCAGCTCGCCGATGCCGAGCTCGCGGGCCACCGCGATCTCGCTGCTGGAGTCCATGGTGAACGTCGTCAGCCCGTCGACGTCGCCCATCGTGAGCCCGGCGTCCTCGACGGCGGCCCGCACCGCCTCGACGGCCAGCTGCAGCTCCGAGCGCCCTGACTCCTTGGAGAACTCGGTGGCGCCGATGCCCGCGATCGCGGCCCTCCCGGACAGCGAGCGGCTCACGCGGCCTCCTCCCCCACGGCCACGCGCACGGTGCCGATGACGTGGTCGCCCAGCGACACCGCCCCGGTCACCCGCAGCTCCGCGACCCCGTCGGCGACCCCGACGACCTCCCCGGTGAAGCGCAGCGTGTCGTACGGGTACGCCGGCGCACCCAGCCGGATCGAGATCCCGCGCACGTCGACGTGGTGGCCGAGGTGGTCGGTGACGTAGCGCTCGACCAGCCCGGTCGAGGTCAGGATGTTGAGGAAGATGTCCTTCGACCCGGCCGCCTGCGCGACGTCCCGGTCGTGGTGGACGTCCTGGAAGTCCCGGGTCGCCAGCGCGGTGCTCACCACCAGCGTGGGCGTGATCGGCAGGGTCCACTCCGGCAGCACCGCACCAGGGGTCAGGGTGGTCATGCGCGCCTCCAGGTCGGCAGGGTCAGGTCGTCGTCGACGCGGCGCAGCTCGACCTGCACGGGCATCCCGATCTCGACCTCGTCGTCGGCCACGTCGAGGAGCTCGCCGAGCATCCGCGGCCCCTCCTCGAGCTCCACGAGCGCGATCAGGATCGGCAGCTGCTTGCCGGGCACCGGCGGGTGCCGGTGCACGACGTAGGAGAAGACGGTCCCGCGCCCCGAGACGACCACGTGGCCGCGGTCCAGCGCGAGGCACTCCGGGCACGACGGCCCGGGCGGGTGCCGCAGGGTCCCGCAGGCGTTGCAGGTCTGCACCCGCAGCTCGCCCGCAGCGGTGCCCTCCCAGAAGAAGGCGGTGTCGCGGTTCTGCTGCGGCCGCAGCACGGCGCTCGTCGAGGTGCTCACGTGGCACCTCCCGGCACGAACTTCAGCACCCGGAAGAGCATCGAGGCCACCGCCTCCGACTCGCCGCCGTCGTGGTCGACGTACCAGGTCGAGCGCGAGGTCACGAAGTAGCCCACGCCCATGCCGGTGCGCTTGGGCCCGACCACCGAGTCGAGCGCGGTCGTCACCCGCACCCGCTCCCCCACCCGCAGCGTGCGGTGATAGGTCTGGTCGGAGTTCGTGCCGAGCACCGCGGTGAAGCCGGCGTCGGTGAGCACGCCCATCATCGCGTGCAGCGGGTCGTCGTCGCCGGCCCGGCCGCCCTGGCCGTACATCGTCCACACCTGGGCCATGGACGGCGGCGCCTCGCCCTCGCGCCAGCGCGGGTTGTCGTTGCCCATCGCCTCGACCCAGTTGTTGATCGTCGGCTGGTTGACCGGGTCGCGCGCCCACCGCTGCGCCGCCTCACCCCAGCCACGGATCCGCTCGGCCTCGGCCAGCACCCGCTCGTGGACCTCGGCGGCCACCCCGTGCAGCTCCTGCACCTCCGCGCTCATCGCGGCACCCGCGGCAGGCCCAGCCCGAAGACGGCGATCAGCTCGCGCTGGACCTCCTGCACCCCGCCACCGAAGGTGAGCACGAGGTTGCGCTTGGCCTGGGCGTCCAGGTACTCCAGCAGCGCGCGGGTCGCGGGCTCGGCGGGGTCGCCGTGCCGGTGCACGAGCCCGACCAGGTCGGCGGCCAGGTGCTGGACCTGGTCGGCGGCGAAGACCTTCGACGACGACGCGTCGCCGACCGAGACCTCGCCGTGCTCGCCGGCCCGGGCGACGTCCCAGTTGAGCAGCTCGTTGACCCGGAAGGCGGCGGTCACCCGACCCATCACGTCGACGACGTCGGGCCGGTCGAGCACCCCCTGCGCGGCCGCCCACCGGGCCACCCGGTCGCGCAGCCCCTCGATGCGCCCGGCCGGGCCGAGCATCACCCGCTCGTGGTTGAGCTGGGTGGTGATCAGCCGCCAGCCCTGGTTCTCCTCGCCGACCAGCATGTCGACGGGCACCCGCACGTCGTTGAAGTACGTCGCGTTGACGTGGTGGGAGCCGTCGGCGGTGATGATCGGGGTCCAGGAGTAGCCCGGGTCGGTGGTGTCGACGATGAGGATCGAGATGCCCTGGTGCTGGGGCGCGTCGGGGTCGGTGCGCACCGCGAGCCACAGGTAGTCGGCCTGGTGGCCGCCGGTGGTCCACAGCTTCTGGCCGTTGACGACGTAGTGGTCGCCCTCGCGCCTGGCGGTGGTGCGCAGCGAGGCCAGGTCGGTGCCGGCGTCGGGCTCGGAGTAGCCGATCGCGAAGTGCACGTCGCCGCGCAGGATGCGCTCGAGGAACATCTCCTTCTGCTTCGGGGTGCCGTAGCGGATCAGGGTCGGGCCGACGGTCTGCAACGTCACCGCGGGCAGGTGCACGTCGGCCCACTGCGCCTCGTTGGCGAAGATCGTCTGCTCGACCTCCCCGAGGCCGCGCCCGCCGTACTCGGTGGGCCAACCGACACCCATCCACCCGTCCTCGCCCATCCGGCGCACGGTGCGCTGGTAGGTCTCGCCGTGCCTGTCGACGCCCATCTCGCGGTGCTCGTCCTCGCCGGCCAGCGAGGTGAAGTAGGCACGCACCTCGGCCTTGAGCTCGCGCTGGGCCCTGGTGAGCTCGAGGTTCTTGGCCGCGGCCGACTCGACCGGCACGTCGCCGGGGAGCGTGTCGAGGTCGTGGGCCAGGTCGGTGATCCACGAGAAGTAGCGGTGCAGCGGGTAGGTCTCGTCGACGCCGGTGCCGCCGTGCAGGTGGTGGCAGGTGCGCAGCGCCGCCGGCCCCTGGGCGCACACCCAGTACGCCGCCACGGCGAGGTCGTCGCGCGCGTCGAGGCCCGTGCCGACCCGCCAGGCGGCGTTGCGGGCCGCGAGCTCGGTGGTGCGCGCGGCGACGTAGACGTCGGCCGCCTGCATCGCGACGGCCTGGAACTGCGCGAGCGCGCGCCCGAACTGGCGGCGCTCCTTGACGTGGGCCGCGGTCAGGTCGCGGGCGCCGGCGAGGATGCCGGCGGCGGTGAGGCACCGGCCGGCGGTCGCGTGGGCGAGCAGCGTCTCGGCAGCACCGTCCTCGAGCAGCTCGGCGGGGGCGAGGTCGAGCACGACCGTGTGCCGGGCGATCCGGCTCGACGACGGCGACTCCTCCAGCCGCACCCCGGGGCCGGCCGGGTCGACCAGCGCGACCACGGTCCGCTCGCCGTCGCGGGCGGTGACCAGCAGGCGGGCGGCGTCGAGGGCGTGGGTGACCGCGATCTTGCGCCCGCTCACCGCCCCGTCGGCGTACGTCGTGGTGGGCGGGTCCCCGGGTCGTGCCCCGCGCTCGCGCAGCGCGGGGCTGAGCACGACCTCACCGGCGGCCACGCCGGGCAGCCACTCCTTGCGCTGGGCGTCGGTGCCGTGCCCGACCAGGGTCGGCACCGCGCAGGCCAGGGTCTCCCACACCGGCAGGCGGACCGCCCGGGCCCCGGTCTGGTGCAGCAGCACCCCGACCTCGGCCAGCCCCAGCCCCTCGCCTCCGTGCTCCTCGGGCACCGGCAGGCCCAGCAGGCCGGCGGCGGCCAGGTCGGCCCAGGTGGCGTCGCGGTCGAGGGCCTCGCGCACCACCGCGCGCACCGCCTCCACCGACTCCCGGTGCTCCTCGACGTCGTACCCGTCCTGCGCCACGGCCCGGCCTCCACTCTCTGCATACGCGTGATCCGTCAAAGAACTGTAACGTGTTCTACCTCATGCGCCAGTGCTGCACCAGCACGACCGGCGCGCCGAACCGAAGGCGCAGGAGCATCCCGTTGCGAGTCCCGCACCCCCGACACCTGCTCACCTCCTCGACGTACGTGCCGTTCGTGCAGGTGCCGCCGGGGCGGGTGGTCGAGCTGCCCGGGCGCGGCAGCACGTTCGTGACCGACACCCCCGGCCCCTCGCCGCAGGCGCAGACCGTGGTGCTGCTGCACGCCCTGGGGTGCACCGGGCTGCTCACCTGGTTCCCCTCGATCCCCCGACTGGCGCAGCGCTACCGGGTGGTGACCCTCGACCAGCGCTGGCACGGACAGGGGATCCGCAGCGAGAGGTTCTCGCTGCGCGACTGCGCCGACGACGTGGCGGCCCTCCTCGACGTGCTCGGCGTGGAGCGGGCCCTGGTCGCGGGCTACTCGATGGGCGGCGTGGTCGCCCAGCGCGTCTGGCGCCAGCACCCGGACCGGGTGGCGGGCCTGGTCCTGGCGGCCACCAGCGACCGCTTCCAGCTGACCGTGGCCGAGCGGGCGTTCTTCACCGGGATGGGGGTCTCCATGCTCGGCACGCGCGGCATCGCCCGGTCCCGGGTGGCCACCCGCGCGGCCCGCTCGACCGCCAGGGCGCTGGACGTCGACGCCTCCGACATCCAGGCGTGGGCCCTGCGCGAGTTCCGCAGCACCAGCCCGTGGGCGGTGGCGGAGGCGCTCACCGCGCTCGGGCGCCACCACTCCCGCCCGTGGCTGGGGCGCGTCGACGCCCCGACCGCCGTCGTGGTGACCACCCGCGACCGGGTCATCCCGCCGGCTCGTCAGCTCGCGCTGGCCCGCGCGGTGCCGGGCGCCACCGTGCACGACATCGAGGCGGGCCACGCCGCCTGCGTGCTGGAGGCCGAGGTGTTCGTGCCGGCCGTCGTGGAGGCGGCCGCCACCGTCACCGCGCGGGTGCGGTGACGCCGGGGCCGTCCACGAGCCCCGCCAGCTCGTCGAGGGCCGCCGGGAAGCGCTGCACCAGGTCGTCGACGTCGGGCATCGACTCGCGGCAGGCGATCACCCCGACGTGCAGCTCGCCCGCGTTGGACATCACCGTGATGTTGAGCCCGGCACCGTGGAAGACCGGTCCCAGGGGGTAGAGCGCCTCGATGCGGGCGCCCACGAAGTACAGCGGGACGGGCGGGCCCGGCACGTTGGAGATCACCAGGTTGTGCACCACCGGGTGCTTCTCGGCCAACCGCAGACCGGCGTAGGCGCGCACGGCGAGACCGAAGGTGCGGGGCGCGGCGAACTCGGCCCAGTCCTGCAGCGAGTCGGCGCTGATCGCGTTGTGGTGGTCCTTGGCGTGCCGGTTGCGCACGGCGAGGTCGCGCACCCGCTCGAGGGGGTCCTCGATGTCGGTGCCCAGGCGGGTGAAGAGCGCGGAGACCTTGTTGGCGCCGTCGGAGCGCCGCGAGGAGCTGCGCACCGAGACCGGCACGGTGGCCAGCAGGGAGTCGGTGGGCAGCTCGCCGCGGTCCAGCAGGTAGGAGCGCAGCGCGCCGCCGGCCACGGCCAGCACCACGTCGTTGACGGTCGTGCCGGTCGCCCTCTTGACCGCCCGCACCTGCTCGAGGTCCATGTCGGCGAGACCGATGCTGCGGTGCGAGGTGATGGTGCCGTTGAACGAGGTCCGCGGGGCCGTGAGCGGGGCGGCCATCGCCGTGCCGTTGCGGGCCCGGCCCACGGTCCTGGTCACCAGGGTGGCCGAGGGGCTGACCAGCCGGGCGAGCTGCAGCGGGCGGGTGGCGGTGCTGAGCACCCCGCGCCCCAGCAGCTCAGCCGGGCCGGGCTCGCGCCCGTGCGTCGCCCGGGGGGCCGGGGTCAGGGGCGCGTCGGTGGCCGAGAGCGCGCACAGGTGGGAGATCAGGTTGGCGCCCGAGACCCCGTCGACCGTCGCGTGGTGCATCTTGCTCAGCACCACGACCTTGTCGCCCTCGTACCCCTCGATGACCCACATCTCCCACAGCGGCCGGGAGCGGTCGAGCGGCAGGCCCGCCAGGTGACCGGCGAGCTCGGTGAGCTCGCGGTAGCCGCCGGGCGTGGGCAGGGCGAGCCGGTGCACGTGCCGCTCGATGTCGAAGGACCTGTCGCGCACCCACACCGGGTGGTCGAGGCCCAGCGGCACGCGGCGCAGGCGGCGGGTGAAGGCCGGCACGTCGCGCACGTGGCCCTCGATCCCCGCGCGCAGGCGCTCGAAGCCGTAGCCGCCCGGCATCGTGGAGACGTCGAGCACCAGCAGCCCGCAGACGTGCATCAGCTGCGCCGGGGTCTCGAGGTACAAGAAGCTGGCATCGAGGCCCGACAACCGGTCCATGGAGCGCCTTCCGTAGGAATGAAACGTGTTCTAGTTTTGCACAGGTCCGCGGATTCCGCACACCTGCCGCGACGGCTCCCCCGCCGCCCTAGAGTGCGCGCCATGGCCTTCCTCCGACGCCAGGTCGTGACCGCTGCCCTCGTGGCCAACGCCGTGCGCCCCGTGCCGGGCTACCGCACGGCCCTGCTCTCGTTCTTCCCCAGCTGGCTGGTCGGCGAGCTGGCCCCGCACGTGCTGGCCGCCACCGTGGCCGACGCCGCCGCCCACGCGACGGGCCCCCGCCGTGACGCCCGGGGCCTGGCCCTGGCCGCCGCCAGCTCGGCGGGCCTGGCCCACCTCGTCGACCAGAGCCGACGGGTGCGCCGGGTGGCCGAGGAGTCGTTGACCGAGGCGCTCGGGGCCGACTACGAGGACGGGCTGGAGACGCGGCCGAGCCCGGCCGACCTGGCCCTGCCGTGGCGCCGGCTGGTCTACCCGTTCCGGATGCGCGAGCCGCGGGTGCGTGTGGAGCGCGACATCGCCTACGACGACGCACTGGGGCGCCGGGGCATGCTCGACGTCTACCGGCCGGTCGACCCCCCGCCCGAGGGCGCCCCGGTGCTCCTCCAGGTGCACGGCGGCGGCTGGACCATCGGCCGCAAGGACCAGCAGGGGATCCCGCTGATGCAGCACCTGGCGGCCAAGGGCTGGGTGTGCGTGGCGGTCAACTACCGCCTGGCCCCGCGCGACCGCTGGCCGGCCCAGATCGAGGACGTCAAGAAGACCATCGCCTGGGTGCGCGAGCACATCGGCGCCTACGGCGGCGACCCCGGCTACATCGCCATCACCGGCGGCTCCGCCGGGGGCCACCTCGCCGCCCTCGCGGCGCTGACGCCGCACCGTCGCGAGTGGCAGCCCGGGTTCGAGGACGCCGACACCAGCGTGCAGGTCGCGGTGCCGCACTACGGGATCTACGACTTCGCCGGCTCGACCGGGGTGCGCGCCGCCGAGCTGATGCGCGACCGGTTCCTGGGCCCGCGCGTCCTGGGCCGCCGCTGGGCCGAGGACCCGGAGGTCTTCGAGGACGCCTCCCCCATCCTGCAGGTCACCGACCGGGCCCCCGACATGTTCGTCCTCCACGGCCGGCACGACTCGCTCGCGCCGGTGGAGCAGGCGCGGCTCTTCGTCGAGCGCCTGCGCAGCACCTCGCGCCGCTCGGTCGTGTACGCCGAGCTGCCGGGCGCCCAGCACGCCTTCGACGTCTTCCCCTCGATCCGCAGCGCGCACGTCGTGCGGGCCATCGACCGCTACCTGCACTGGCACTGGCACACCCACCGCAGTGCCCGGGCCGGCGCCGCGACCTAGTCCCCCCGGGCGGTCTGCTCGCCGATGGCGCGGTGCTCCAGCGCCACGGCCAGGCGCCCGGCCCGGGCGAGGGTGGCGTCGAGGTGGTCGAGCGGCGCGAGCACCGCGCGGCGCTCCTCGTCGTCGAGGGAGGAGCGCTCGAGGCGGCCCTGGGCCAGGTGCACGCCGAGCTGCAGGGCGGTCAGCGCGTTGTTGAGGTCGTGCACCAGCGCGCGCGTGTCGGGAGCCACGTCCGGCCCGGCCTCGACGACCGCGGCCGGCGCCGCGTCGGGCGGCGCGGCGATCCAGCGGTAGCCCGCGCCGCTCTCGGTGGCGACGTAGGTGGGGCGCTCGGCGGGGTCACCGAGCTTGGCGCGCAGCGACCGGACGTGGGTGCGCAGGGCCGCGCGGGACTCCTCGCCCCGCCCCTCCTCCCACACCCGGGCCAGCAGCCAGCGGTGGGTGAGCAACCGGCCGGGGTGGGCCGCGAGCTCCTCGAGCAGGCGCCACTCCGTGGGGGTGAGGTGCACGGGGTCGCCGTCGACGACCACCGTCCGCGCACCCAGGTCGACCACGAGCCGGCCCAGGTCGAGCACCGCCGGCCGCGCGCCGGCCGGGTCGCCCTCGGCGGCGCCGCTGCGCCGCAGGAGGGCCCGCAGCCGCGCACCCAGCTCCTCGACACCGAAGGGCTTGTCGAGGTAGTCGTCGGCCCCGGCCTCGAGGGCCTGCACCTTGCGCGACTCCTCGGTGGAGCCCGAGAGAATCAGCACCGGCACCGTCGAGAGAGACCGGAAGCGCCGGACCACGTCGAGCCCGTGGGCGTCGGGGAGGCCGAGGTCGAGCACCACGGCGTCGGGTCGTGCCGTGGTCAGCAGGTCCAGCCCGCCCCGGGCGTCGGGCGCCACCACCACCTCGAAGCCCACCCGTCCCAGCGCGCCGCGCAGGGCCTGGCGCAGCGCGGGGTCGTCGTCGACCACGAGGACCTTCGCCATGTCGCGAGCCTAGTGCCGCGCCAGGACGATCCTCACGCTTTCCTCACACCGTCGGCACCGTTCCACACGCCGACCCGACGCCGACGGGGCCACGGTGGGGGGACAGCCCGGGAGCCGCTCGGGGCGAGGGAGGACGACATGGCGACGATCCTGGTCGTGGACGATGACGACGACATCCGCGAGCTCGTCGAGCTCGCGCTGACCACCGAGGGCCACGATGTCGCCACCTGCCCCGACGGTGCCCGAGCGCTGGACCACCTCGAGCAGCAGCCCGTCGACCTGGCGATCGTCGACGTGAGCATGCCGGTGCTCGGCGGGATCGGGTTCACCGCGTCGCTGCGCAGCATGGAGCGGCGCTCGCACGGCCGCCGACCGCGCACCACCGTGGTGCTGCTCTCGGCCCTGACCGCGCCGGAGGACATCGACGCGGGTCTCGCGGCCGGCGCCGACGGCTACCTGCCCAAGCCTTTCCGGGTCGCGGACCTGACCCGCGTCGTCCAGCTGCACCTGGACCGCCGTGCGCCGAACGCCGACCCGCTGCAGGCCGAGGACTGCCGCGAGGCCCAGGGCAGCCGGTGACGACGCACCCGGTCCTGACGCGCGACTCACCGGCACCGGGTCCACCCCCCGCGGCACGCTGGAACCATGATGGGTGGGTGACCACCCCCACCGTCGAGGCCACACGCCGCGTCCCGGTGGCGGCGGCTGCCGGACTGCTGGCGCTGGTCTTCGTGCTCGGCGTGGTCGCCGTGCGCTTCGCCGTCCCCGGCACCGAGGTCGCGGCCTGGTGGCCCGCCTCCGGCGTCGGCGCCGGTCTGCTGCTGCTCCACGACCGACGGCACTGGCCGATGCTCCTCGCACTGCTGGTGGTGATGTCGGCCGCCGCCAACGTCGTGGGCGGCCGCCCGGTCCCGCTCTCCTCTGTCTACGGCGTCGTCAACGCCGCCGAGGTGCTGGTCTTCTGCGTGGCGCTGGGTGGGCTGCGGGCCCGCCCCTCCCTGGTGACCGGTGAGGACTTCCGCCGGCTGCTGGTCGTGGGCCTCGCGACCGGGCTCGGCATCGGCGCGGTCGCGGGTGTGGTCGTGGCCGTGATGACCGACGGCGACCCGTGGAGCACCGCGCGCAGCGTGGCCGCCTCCCACTCGGCCGCGCTGCTGGCGGTCGTGCCGGTCTTCCTGCGCTCCACCCCCGCTCCCGGCCTCCTCGAGCGTCGACGCGCGGCGGTGGTGGCGCAGCTGGCGCTCACCGCGGCCCTCTCGGCGGTCGTCTTCGCCCCGGGCCAGGAGCTGCCGCTGACGTTCCTGGTGGTCCCGCTCGTCGTGTGGGGTGCCGCGGTCCTGCCGGTGCGCTGGCTGACCTGGCAGATCCTGGTCATCAGCACCGGGGTGACCCTGATGACGGCCGAGGCGGGCGGGCCCTTCGGCGCGCCCGAGAGCATCGACGCCCAGGCGCGCGGGGCCATGGTCCAGCTCTTCATCGTCACGATGGCCGTCGTCGCGCTCCCCCTGGCGATCGCGGTGCAGCAGCGCCGCACCGCCCTGGAGGAGGCGCGCGCCGCCGCGTCGGCGCTGCGCCGCGAGCGCGAGCTGACCTCGGCGGTGCTCGACTCCGCGACCGGCACCGCCATCATCGGCACCGACCCCGAGGGGGTCGTCACCTACGTCAACCCGGGGGCCGAGGACCTGCTGGGCCGGCCCGCGGCCGCGCTGGTGGGCTCGCCGCTGACCTCGATCTACGACCCGGAGGCCCTGCGCGCGCGCCGTGAGCCGGGCGTCAGCGACCTCGGCACCGTGATGCGCTCGGTCGTCGACGGCAGCCCCGGTCGCCAGGACTGGTGCTGGGTGCGCGGCGACGGCAGCCAGGTCACCGTCAGCGTGGCCACCACGGTCCTGCAGAGCGACGACGCGGCGCCCGCGGGCTACCTCGCGGTCGCCCACGACGTCTCCGAGCGCCGTGCCGCCGAGCGCACCCTGCGCGCCGCCCTCGACCGCGAGCAGCTGGCGGTGGAGCGGCTCGAGGAGCTCGACCGCGAGAAGTCGGAGTTCGTCTCCTCGGTCAGCCACGAGCTGCGCACCCCGATGACCAGCGTCCTGGGCTTCACCCAGCTCCTCGGCACCGGCGCGGGCGGTCCCCTGACCGACCGGCAGCGCGACATGATCGCGCGCATCGACCGCAGCGGGCACCGGCTGCTGGGCCTCATCGAGAACATCCTGTCGCTCTCGCGGGTCGAGTCGGCCCGCGAGGAGGTCACCGTCGAGCCCTGCGACCTGCGCGAGGTGGTCGCGGCCGCGCTCTCCGAGACCGAGGCGCTCCTGGCGTCGCGCGACCTCACCCTGCGCACCGACGTGCCGGACGAGCCCGTCGTGGTGGACGGCGAGCGCGACCAGCTGGAGCGCGTGCTGATGAACCTGGTCTCCAACGCCGTGAAGTTCACCGGCGACGGCGGGAGCGTCGACGTCACCCTGACCGGCTCCGCCGGCACCGCCGTGCTGCGGGTCAGCGACACCGGCGTCGGCATCCCCGCCGCGGAGCAGGAGCGGCTCTTCGAGTCCTTCTTCCGGGCGAGCACGGCGATCAGCACGGGCGTCCAGGGCACCGGGCTCGGCCTGACGATCGTGCGCACGATCGTCGAGGGCCACGGCGGCACCGTCGACGTCACCTCCGAGGAGGGCCGGGGCACCACCTTCGAGGTCCGGCTGCCGACCGCCTGAGCGGTGGAGGCCTCAGCCCAGCAGGGCCGAGACCCGGCCCAGCAGCTCCTCGGTGTCGAAGGGCTTGAGCACGTACTCCGTGGCTCCCGCCGCCAGGCCCGCCTGCTCGTCCGCGGCGCGCGAGCGCGCGGTGAGCATCACGATCGGCACCTGGGCGGTGAGCGGGTGCCCCCGCAGCGCGGCCGCGACGTCGAGGCCGTCGAGCTCCCCGGGCAGCGCGCCGTCCAGCAGCACCAGGTCGGGCGCGGTCCCCGTGCCCGTGGCCAGCGCCAGGGCGCCGGCACCGTCGGTGCAGGCCCACACGGTGTGGCCCGCGTCCTCGAGGAGCATCTGGAGCAGGGCGTGGACGTCGACGTCGTCCTCCACCACCAGGATGCGAGCCACGAGTCCCCCTCCGTTGCCGGTACGTCCTGGACTTTACCCGGGTGGCCACCCTCAGCGGGGCAGTCCCAGGATCCGTTCCGCGGCGACGTTGCGCAGCACCTGCGTCGTCCCACCCGCGATCGAGAGGCAGCGGGTGCTGAGCATCTCGCGGACGTCCTCGCCCACCTGCCGCAGCGCCGGGTCGTCGTCGCCGGGCAGGTACGCCGCCACCGCGGCCTCCTGCAGGTCCACCACGAGCTCGGCGGCGTCCTGGCGGTTGCGCACCCCGAGCAGCTTGGCGACGCTCGACTCGGCCCCCGGCCCCTGGCCCGCCAGCGAGCGCAGCGTCGAGCGCACCCCGAGCAGCGTGCAGACCGTGGACAGGGCCACCGAGCGGCCGACCGCGGCCCGCTGCGCCGATCCCAGGTCGCCGGCGGCGGCCAGCTCGACCGCCCTCTCCGTGGAGGTCGCCAACCGGCTGCCGGCCATCGCCACCCGCTCGTTGGCCAGGGTCGTGCGCGCCAGCCGCCACCCCTCGCCGGGCTCGGCGACCACGCAGTCGTCGGGCACCAGGACGTCGTCCAGGAAGACCTCGTTGAAGAGCGCCTCGCCGGTGATCTCGCGCAGCGGGCGCACCTCGATGCCCTCCGAGCCGCGCATGTCGACCAGGAAGTAGGTGATGCCGCGGTGCTGCGGCACGTCGGGATCGGTGCGGGCCAGGCAGATCGCCCAGTCGGCACGGTCGGCCAGCGACGTCCAGACCTTCTGCCCGGTCAGCCGCCACCCGCCGTCGACCTTCACCGCGCGGGTGCGCAGCGAGGCCAGGTCGGAGCCGGCGCCGGGCTCGGAGAAGAGCTGGCACCACACGATCTCCCCGCGCAGCGAGGGCAGCACGAACCGTTCGCGCTGCGCCTGGCTGCCGTGCTGCACGATCGTGGGCAGCGCCCAGCCGGCGATGACGATGTCGGGGCGCTCAACACCGGCCTCGGCGAGCTCCTCGTCGATGACGACCTGCTCCACGGCACCGGCCCCCCGCCCGTACGGCGCCGGCCAGTGCGGGGTCAGCAGCCCGGTGTCGACCAGCGCGCCGCGGCGCTGCTCGGGCGGGAGGGCGGCCACGCCGGCCACGTCGGCGCGCACCCCCGGCCGCAGCTCCGCGTCGCGTCCCTGGAGGTCCAGCCGCACCCTCCGGCGCACGCCCCGCACGGCCGCGTCGACCAGCCGCTGGGCGGCGTCGTCGCCGCGACCCAGGAGTCCACGCAGGGCCAGCGCCCGGCGCAGGTAGAGGTGCGCGTCGTGCTCGAAGGTGAAGCCGATGCCACCGAGCACCTGGATGCAGGACTTCGCGACCTCGACGGCACCGTCGAAGCAGGTGGCCTCGGCGACGTCGGCGGCGAAGGCCCACTGGCCGTCGTCGCCGTCCGCCGCGGCCGCGGCCACGTCCCAGGCGGCGGCGGTGACGGCCTCGGCCGTCTCGAGCATCTCGGCGCAGAGGTGCTTGACGGCCTGGAAGCTGCCGATCGGCCGCCCGAACTGCTCGCGGACCTTCGCGTGGGCCACGGCCGTCTCCAGGCACCAGCGGGCCAGTCCGGCCGCCTCGGCCGCCGCGTAGGTCACCGCGCACCGGCGCAGGGCAGCCGCGCCGGTGCCCTCGAGCCGGGTGGCGCCAGCCGTGTCGGCGGTGTCGACGGCCCGGACCCTGGCGAAGCGCCTGCTCAGGTCGAGCCCGGTCGCCGGCCGGGCGTCCACGGCGGCGCGGTCGACGATCACCAGGCCGTCGTCGTCGGCGAGGAGCACCCGGGCCGCGGTGGGTGCGTCCCACAGCACGCCGTCGAGCACGACGGAGACGACCTCGTCGCCGACCGGGCCGGGCGCGAGGTGCGCGGCGACCACGGGTCCCAGCAGCGGACCGGGCACCAGCGCGTGGGCGCAGGCCTCGAGGGCGACCGCCACGTCGAGCGCGCCGCCGCCGCCACCGCCGAGCTCCTCGGCGACCCCGATCGTCGGGACCCCCATGTCGACCAGCGCCTTCCAGGCCGGCTCGAAGCCGGCCGAGCCGTCCTGCTCGGCGGCCCGGGCGAGACCCGGACCGTCCAGGCCCGCTGCCCACGAGCGCAGGCTGGCCGCCAGCTCGGCGTGCTCCTCGGAGATCCCGATCGACATGCAGTGCCCTCCAGAACTAGAACGTGTTCCAACTCTATAGGCTGAGCGGCGTGAGCGACGACTGGTTGTCCCATGCCCTGGCCGCGAAGGGCTTCATGCCCGAGGACGAGGGCGCGCTGCTGCACCGCCGCGCCCTGGAGCGGCTGGCCCACGGCCCGGTGCTCGAGGTCGGCACCTACTGCGGCAAGTCGGCGGTCTACCTCGGTGCCGCCGCCCGGGCGGTCGGCGGCGACCAGGCGGTCGTCTTCAGCGTCGACCACCACCGCGGCTCGGAGGAGAACCAGGCCGGGTGGGAGCACCACGACCCCGAGGTCGTCGACGGCGAGGTGGGCCTGATGGAGACCCTGCCCTTCGCTCGCCGCACCCTGCACGACGCCGGGCTCAGCGACCACGTGGTGCTGGTCGTGGGTCGCTCCACGACCGTCAGCCGGCACTGGGCCACGCCGCTCTCGCTGCTCTTCATCGACGGCGGGCACGCCGAGGAGCACGCCCAGGCCGACTACACCGGTTGGGCGCACCACCTCGTGAGCGGGGGCCTGCTGGTGATCCACGACGTCTTCGCCGACCCCGCGGACGGCGGCCAGGCGCCGTACCACGTGCACCAGCGGGCGCTGGCCTCCGGCGCCTTCGAGGAGGTCGAGGCGCTGGGGTCGATGCGGGTGCTGCGGCGGGTCTCAGGCGCGGCGGGAGAACCCGTCGGCTGAGGCCGGCTCGTCGGAGCACCCGCACTCCAGGCCGATCTCGGCGAAGTGCGGGGCCAGCGACGTGCCGCGCATGATGCCCGAGCCGGGCGTCGCGTGGCCGTGGGTCTCCCCCAGCGCGTCGACCGCCAGCAGCACCGCGGCGGCGGTGTAGGTCGTCCACTCCGGCGGCCAGTTGACGTTGACCGGCTCGGTCGCGGTCGCCTCGTCGCCGTAGACCCAGCCGGTCCAGTACTTCCCGTCCTCGGTGCGCAGGTGCTGCATGTCGCCGAGCAGCGCCAGGGCCCGGCGGCTCTCGCCGAGGGAGTCGAGCGCCATCACCAGCTCGCAGGTCTCGGCGCCGGTGACCCAGGGGTTGGTGTCGACGCAGAGGATGCCCAGGCCGGGGCGCACGAAGTCGTCCCAGCGGCTGTCGATGAGCGCCAGCCCCTCGTCGCCGCGCACGGCCCCGCCCAGCACCGGGTAGTACCAGTCCATCGAGTAGGTGGACTTGTCCAGGAACAGGTCGCGGTGGCGGCGCACGGCGTGGCCGAGCCGGCCGCCGGCCAGCTCCCACTCCGGCTGCGGGTCGTCGAGCAGGTCGGCCAGGGCCACGCCCGCGCGCAGCGACTGGTAGATGCTCGAGGAGCCGGCCAGGAGGGCGCCCTGCTCCTCGGGGGTCCAGTTGATGCCGCCGAAGGCCAGCTGCTGGCCCACCACCCAGTCGAGGCCGGCGCGCACCGAGGGCCAGAACCGCTGCACGAAGCCGAGGTCGCGTCGCACCAGCCAGTGGTGCCAGATCCCGACGGCCAGGTAGGCCGACATGTTGACCTCGCCGCGCGGGTCCTCGACCTCGCCGGCCACGATCTTCATCGGCCACGAGCCGTCGGCGCGCTGCATGGTGGGCACCCAGTCGTAGGCGGCCTCGGCCGCCTCGACCTCGCCCCCGACCAGCAGCGCCATCGCGGCCTCGACGTGGTTCCAGATGTCGGTGTGCTCGGCCGTCGTCCACGGGATCGACCCGCACGGCTCCTGCATGTCGGCGATCGAGCGCGCGGTCTGCGCGACCTGCTGGGCGCTCAGCACCCCGTCGACGTACGGCAGGCGGGCGAGCTCGGCGTCGGCGACGCGGTCCTCAGGCCGCACGCGGGTCGCTCACGGGCTTGGTGAAGTAGAGCACCATGCTCTTGCCGATCAGCGGGTCGAGGACCCGGCCGGCCAGGCGCAGGGCGCGCGGCTGCTTCATGATCTCCCACACCAGCAGGCGGTGGTAGGCCTTGACGGCCGGGTGGTCGTCGTTGGTGACGCCGACCGCGCACTTGATCCACCAGTACGGCGCGTGCAGGCCGTGCGCGTAGTCCTTGCCGTCGAAGGTGAGCCCGGCGTTCTGCAGCTTGCCGATCAGCTCCTTGTCGGAGTAGATGCGGATGTGGCCGTAGGGCACGTTGTGGTAGTCGTCGCTGAGCTTCCAGTTCACGATCTCGGGGAACCAGCGCGGCACCGAGACCGCCATGGTGCCGCCCGGGCGCAGCACGCGCGCGAGCTCCTCGATGGCCTGGATGTCGGCGGGGATGTGCTCGAGCACCTCGGCCGCGACGACCCGGTCGAACTCGCCGTCGGCGAAGGGCAGCGAGAGCGCGTCGCCCTCCTTGACGTCGGCCTCGGCGCCGTCGGGCACCTCGCCCGCCTCGCGCATGGCCACGAAGAGCTCGCGCACCCCGGCCAGCTCGTCGGCGTCCATGTCGAAGGCGATGACGTCACCGCCGCGGCGGTAGGCTTCGAAGGCGTGGCGGCCGCCACCGGCGCCCATGTCGAGGACGCGGTCGCCGGGTCGCAGCCCGAGGCGGTCGAAGTCAACGGTGAGCACTGGTGCCCCTCTTTCTGGTCCCCCGGCCCTTGCGGCCGGTGCCGGTCATCGGTCCTGTGGCGTGCCACGAGGCGATCACGTCCTCGTACGCCGCGGCGACGGTGGCGGCCACCGCCCGCCAGCTGAACATCTCCTCGACGCGCCGGCGACCGGCGCGCCCCATCTCCGCGCGGCGCTCGGGGTCGTCGAGCAGCGCGGCGAGGGCCGCGGTCAGCTCGCCGACGTCGCCGGGGGTCACCAGGTCGGCGCAGAGCCCGTCGGGGCCCACGACCTCGGGGATGGCCCCCGCCCGCGAGACGATCAGGGGCGTCGCGCAGGCCATCAGCTCGGCGGTCGGCAGCGAGAACCCCTCGTAGAGCGACGGCACGCACGCGATCTCGGCCGAGCCCATCAGCTCCACGAGCTCGGCGTCGCTCACGCCGTGCACGAAGCGCACGGAGTCGCCGATCGAGAGCCGGTCGATGAGCTTCTCGGTGCGCCCGCCGGGCTGCGGCTTGGTGACCAGCACGAGCTCGACGTCGCGCTCGGTGCGCAGCTTGGCGAAGGCCTCGAGCAGGGTGGCGATGCCCTTCATCGGCGCGTCGGCGCTGGCCATGGCCAGGATCCGCCCGGGCACCCGCGGCGCGGTCGGCGGCACGAACCCGTCGTCCACACCGAGCAGGATCACCTGCATGCGGGCGGGGTCGACGCCGAAGTCGCGGGCGATGTCGCGCTTGGAGGTCTCGGAGGGGGTCATCAGCGCCCGGGCCGAGCGCGCCACCCGGCCCTGCATCCGCAGGAAGCCGTACCAGCGGCGCAGGGTGAGCTTGCGGTAGGGGTTGCGGGTCTGGGCCAGGTCGATGCGCCGGTCGAAGGTGATCGGGTGGTGCAGCGTGGTGATCAGCGGCATCGTCTGCTCGACGTCGAGCATGCCGTAGCCCAGCACCTGGTTGTCGTGGGCGACGTCGAACTCGTCGGCCCGCTCGCGCAGCAGCCGCGCGACCCGCGTGCTGAAGGTCTTGGGCTCGGGGAAGCCGGCCGCGCACATGGTCGCGAACTCCTCCACGTCGACCCGGTCGCGGAACTCGCGCAGCCTGGGCACCCGGAACGGGTCGGGCTCGCGGTAGAGGTCGAGGCTGGGCACCTTGGTCAGCCGCACACCCTCGTCGAGCTCGGGGTAGGGCTGCCCGGAGAAGACCTCGACCTCGTGGCCCAGCGCGACCAGCTCGCGGCTGAGGTGGCGGATGTAGATGCCCTGGCCGCCGCAGTGCGGCTTGGATCGGTAGGACAGCATCGCGATCCGCATGCCTGGCTCCTCTGGTCGGTACGGCCGTCGGGGCCGGTCGGGGGTCTCGGCCACCCGTGCCCGCCTCACCCCTGCGGGCCGGTGGAGCCAAGTGGAACGTGTTCTATCATGTCACGACTCGTCGGTAGCCTAGTCGCCCGCCCCGGACCCGTACCGTGGCACCCGTCGATTTCCAGCCCTCGAACCAGCAAGGGGTCACGCGTGACCGTCAGCAACTCCCTCTCCAGCGACGAGCTCGGCTCGGCCGCCCAGCGCGAGCGCCGCAAGCGCATCCTCGACGCGACCATCGCGCTGGCCTCCGGGGGCGGCTTCGACGCGGTGCAGATGCGCTCGGTCGCCGACCAGGCCGAAGTGGCCCTGGGCACGCTGTACCGCTACTTCCCCTCCAAGATCCACCTGCTGGTCTCGGCGCTGGGTCGCGAGTTCGAGCGTGCCGAGGCGCAGTTCGCCCAGCGCGAGATCCCGGGCGACACGCCCGCGGAGCGGGTCGTCAACGTGCTCAAGACCACCAGCCGCGGGGTGCGCGGCGACGCGCACCTCACCGAGGCGCTCACCCGTGCCTTCATGTTCGCCGACGCCTCGGTGCGCACCGAGATCGACCACGTGGGCATGCTGATGACGCGCATGCTGATCCGCGCGATGGACCCGGACCGCGACCCCGCCACCGACGAGATCAGCGAGGCCGACATCGCGATCGCCCAGGTGATCGGCGACGTGTGGCTCTCCGCCCTGGTCGGGTGGGTCACCGGTCGCGCCACCGTGGCCGAGACCAGCCAGAAGATCGAGGTCGCGGTCGGGCTGCTGCTGCGCGACTGACTAGCGCACGGCGGCGGCCGTGGACCCGCCCAGGTCCATCGCCGGCAGCCCCAGCTTGCGGTGGTCCCAGCTGCGCACCCGGTCGGCGTCGAGGCGCACGACCACCCGGTTCTTGGCCATCACCTCGACGAACGGTCGCATCTCCTCGGTGTACGGCGCGTTGTAGCGCTCGAAGACGTTGACGCAGACGTCCCAGACCAGCTGCTCGTCCTCGAGCACCACGCCCGTGCCCTCCAGCGCGACCCCGCGCAGCTGGTCGTAGGTGTGGCCGTTCTCGACGAGGAAGCTCATCCGCGGGTCGCGGCGCAGGTTGACGACCTTCTGCGACTTGGCCTTGGTCTCGAGGTAGACGTGGCCGTCGAGCCAGGCGTACCACATCGCGACCAGGTGCACGGCCCCGTCCTTGCCGATCGTGGCGACCGTCGAGCTGCGCTGCTCGGTCAGGAACGCGTCGACCTCGGCCTCGTCCATCTGGACCTGACCGCGCTGGTTGGCCATCTGCTGCTCATCCTCCGAAGGCGTGGGTGGCGCTGACGCCCCCGTCGACGGCGATCTCCGCGCCGTTGACGTACGTCGACTCGTCGCTGGCAAGGTACACGTAGAGCGGCGCGACGTCGGCGGGGTGTCCCACGCGGCGCATCGGCACCTTCGCGGCGCCGTACTCCATCGCGGCGTCGCCGCCGTGCTGGCGCGTCATCGGGGTGTCGATCATGCCCGGGTGCACCGAGTTGACCCGGATGCCGTGCGGTCCGAGCTCGTGGGAGGCGCCCTTGGTCATGCCCCGGATCGCGAACTTGGTCGCGCCGTAGGCCACCACGCCCGCCATGCCGCCGAGGCCCTCGGTCGAGCTGGCGTTGATGATCGAGCCGCCGCCGTTCTTGCGCATGGTGCGCGCGACGGCCTTCATGCCCAGGAAGCAGCCGAGCTGGTTGACCCGGAACATCAGCTCGAGGTCGGCGACGTCCTGGCGCTCGACCTGCCCGAAGCGCAGCACCCCGGCGTTGTTGGCCAGCACCGAGACCGGCCCCCACTGCTCGGAGGTCTCGGCGACCAGGGACGTCCAGGAGTCCTCGTCGCTGACGTCGTGGTGGGCGAAGCGCGCCATGCCCGGGTGCGAGGCCTCGAGTTCGGCCGCCAGCGCGGCCCCCTCGTCGGCGGCGACGTCGGCGATGACCGTGCGTGCGCCCTCGGCCACGAAGGCGCGGCAGATGCCGGCCCCCTGGCCCATCGCGCCGCCGGTCACGATGGCGACCTTGCCGGCCAGCCGTCCCTCGGTGCTGCTGCTCACAGGGTCATCCTCATGATCGAGTCGGCGGCGAAGCCGGTGGCGGGGTCGCGGTCGGCGAAGAACCCGCCCAGCTGCTGGTCGAGCTCCTCGGCGGTCCAGGTCGGCCCGGTGGTGTCGAAGCGCTGCTCGACGACGGGGGCGGCCACCACGGCGACCATCCCGCCGTACACGACCAGCACCTGGCCGGTGATCCGCTCGGCCGCCGGCGAGGCCAGGTAGGCCACCACGGGGGCGACGTGGTCGGGCGAGTAGGGGTCGACGGCGTCGCCCGAGGTGTCCTCGCCGAAGACCTCGGCGGTCATGGCGGTGCGGGCCCGCGGGCAGATCGCGTTGGCGCGCACCCCCGAGGAGCCCAATGCGCGCGCGGTGGCCACCGTCAGGTTGGCGATGCCGGCCTTGGCGGCGCCGTAGTTGGCCTGTCCGGGCGGGCCGGAGAGGAAGGCCTCGGAGGCGGTGTTGACCACGCTGCCGTAGACCGGGCCGCCCTGCTGCTTGGCCTGCGCGCGCCAGTGCGCCGCGGCGTTGCGCGAGAGCAGGAAGTGCCCGCGCAGGTGCACCCGCACCACCGCGTCGAACTCCTCGTCGCTCATGTTGAAGAGCATCCGGTCGCGGGTCATGCCCGCGTTGTTGACCACGACGTCGAGGCGGCCGTGGCCCTCGACCGCGGCCGCCAGCATGGCGTCGGCGGTGGACCGCTCGGCCACGTCGCCCTCGACGACCAGCACCCGCCGGCCCAGCGCCTTGACCTCGTCGGCGACGCGGTCGGCCGCGCCGGGCAGGTCGTTGACCACGAGGTCGGCGCCCGCGGCCGCGAGGGCCAGCGCCTCGGCCCGGCCCAGGCCGGCCCCTGCGCCGGTCACGACCGCGACGCGGCCCTCCAGGGAGGTGCTCACTCAGTCCTCCAGCCGGATCGCGGCGCGCGGGCAGGCCGCCACGGCGCGCTCGACGTCGGCGCGGTTCTCGTCGGTCGTCTGCTCGGTCTTGAGCTGCAGGTAGTCGTCGTCGTCGAGCTCGAAGACCTGCGGGGCCATCGCCTCGCACAGCGCGTTCGACTCGCACAGGTCGAAGTCGACCTTGATCGTGCTCATGGATCAGCTCCCTTCACTGGAGTGGCCCGGGAACACCTTGGCCCCGGGGTCGATGGCGACGGTGGCGTTGTTGACGGCCGTGGCCGCCTCGCCGAAGCCGACGGCGATGAGACGCACCTTGCCGGGGTGCTCGGTGATGTCGCCCGCGGCGAAGACCCGCGGCAGGTTGGTGCGCATGGAGGGGTCCACGACCACGTGGCGCTTGTCGACCTCGATCCCCCACTGCTGGATCGGCCCGAGGTCGGCCACGAAGCCCAGCGCGGCCACCACCGCCTGGCACGGCAGCACCGTGGTCTCGTCGCCCTGGCGCAGCTCGACCTCGCCGAGCGGGCCGTCGGGGTCGCCCGGGGCGGCGCGCAGCGCGAGCACCTCGGCCTCGGTGACCAGGCGCACCGAGGAGGCCCGCACCTGGGCCACGGTGCGCTCGTGGGCACGGAACTGCGCCCGGCGGTGCACCAGCGTCACGGAGCGGGCGACCGGCTCGAGGTGGACCGCCCAGTCGAAGGCGGAGTCGCCGCCGCCGACGATGACCACGTCCTTGTCGGCGTACGGCTCGAAGCGGGGCACGAAGAACTCCAGGCCACGGCCCAGCCACCCCTCCCCGGCCGGCAGCGGGCGCGGGGTGAACCTGCCGATGCCGGCGGTGACCAGGACAGCGCCGGCGGAGACGGTCGTGCCGTCGTCGAGGCCGACCCGCACGCCGTCGTCGCGGTGCTCGAGGCTCAGCGCGGTGCGGCCCAGCAGGTACGTCGGGTCGGCGCTGGCGGCCTGCTCGACCAGCCCCGCGACCAGGTCGCGCCCCTTGACCGCGGGGAACCCCGCCACGTCGAGGATGAGCTTCTCCGGGTACATCGCGGTGACCTGGCCGCCCAGCTCGGGCAGCGAGTCGACGACGGCCACGCGGTGGCCGCGGAAGCCGGCGTAGTAGGCCGCGAAGAGCCCGGTCGGCCCGGCTCCCACGACCAGCACGTCGCACTCGACGTGCTCGGGGTCGGCACCGGTCCGGGAGGTCACGGCTAAACCATAACGTGTTCTAGTTTCGCCGTCACCCGGTGTCAGGTGCTGGTCGGGAAGGGCTCGTGCTCGCTGGCCCGCAGCACCTCGAACGGCTCGGCGTAGCGCGCGTGCGGCAGCTGGCGCGCCCAGTAGCGCGCGGTGGCCACCACCAGGTCGGGTGCCAGGTAGTGGCGCTCGGCCTGGGAGCGGTAGTACGCCAGCAGCTCGACCTTCTCCTCGATGGTCTCCCCCACCGGCACGAACTTGGTCGGGGCGAACTCGTTGCGCGAGGACGGCGACTGGTAGCAGTACAGCTGCGGCACGCGGCGCGCGGCGATGACCGTCGCCTCGTGCACGGCGCGGTGGTCCTGGTGGTTGTCGTGCTTGGAGTGCACGTAGAGCGTGGTGGGCCGCGCGTGCGCGATCGCCGCCTCGACCAGGCTGATGGTGTCGTGGGAGTCGCCGATGCGGGTGTCGGGCAGGTCGCCCATCAGCAGCTCGGCCGACAGCGCCATCGCGGCGCCGGCGGCCTCGCGCCGTCGCTGCTCGGTCCGGCCGCCCACGGCTCCGCGGCTCAGGGTGAGCACCGTGATCGCGTGCCCGAGCCGCCGGTGGCGCAGCAGGGTCGCGCCACAGCCGATCTCGATGTCGTCGGGGTGGGCGCCCACGGCCAGCACCCGCTCCTCCGCACCCCGGGGTCGGGGCCCGAGCAGCTCGAGCGCGGTGCCCGGGTCGGCCGGGTCGACGACCTCGGTCAGCCCCGCCCGCATGGCGCGCAGCAGGCCCGCGCCGTCGGCGCCGGACCCGGCCAGCACGACCACGCGGGTCTGCGGGCAGACCCGGCGCACCTCCTCCACGAGCCGCAGCGTCGGGTCGTCGAGGAGCGCGGGGTCGACCATCAGCATCGAGGGCGCGCCGGAGACGTCGACGAGGTCGAGCGTCTCGGCGGGCTCGAGCAGGACCGGCAGGTGACCGGCGTCGCCCAGCGCCTCGAGGAGCCCGGCGACCGGGCCGGCGGTCCACACCACGACCAGCCGCTCGGGCGCGACGGCCTCCCGCACCAGGCCCGGGGGGAGGTCGGAGATCGGCCCGTTCACCGAGCGGGGTCGAGCTGGTAGGAGCTGCCGCCCACCGTGCTGATCAGGTCGCGGCCCGCGGCGTTGCGCAGCTTGCGGCGCAGCCCGGCGACCTGCACGTCGACGACGAAGTCGGACTCGATGAGCTCGCCCGACCACACCTCGGCCGCGAGCGCCTCGCGCGCCCAGGGCTGCCCCGGGCGGGTGGCCAGCGTCGCGAGCAGGTCGAGCTCGGGCGGGGTCAGGGGCAGCGGCACCCCGTCGAGGGTGGCGAACTGCTGCTCGCGCGAGACCACCAGCCCGCCCTCGAGCCGCAGCGGCGCCGAGGGCGACGGCGACGCGGCCAGCGAGCCGACCCGTGGCCGCCGCAGCAGGGCGGCGGCCCGCGCCTTGAGCTCGCGCGGGGAGAAGGGCTTGACCAGGTACTCGTCGGCGCCCACCTCGAGGCCCACCAGCCGCTCCACCTCGGTGTCGCGACCGGTGATCATCACCACGTAGGCGTCGGTGAAGGTGCGCAGCTCGCGGCACACCTCGGTGCCGTCGGCGTCGGGCAGCGTGAGGTCGAGGGTGACCAGGTCGGGCGCCCACTCACGAGCGGTGCTGACCGCGTCGCGGCCGGTGCCGACCGCCCGGGTCTCGAGGCCCAGGCCCTCGAGCACCATCACGACGAGGTCGCGGACGTCGGGGTCGTCGTCGACCACGAGCGCGCGGTGCTCGCTCACGCGGTTCCTCTCGTCGGGGGGGGCGGGGGGAGGCGCCGTCACGGCGCCGGTGCCAACCCTAGCCGTCCGGTTCCTCACCCGGCAGCGGCACCCGGGCCTCCCAGCGCGCCCTGCGCTCGTCGTCGCTCTGCTCCCACCAGGGCGTCCCACGCTCCCCCAGCGCCACCTTCGCGGCCTGCACGCCGGCGCGCGAGCGCGCCTCCTCGTCGGTGCCGCGGGTGCGGCGCACGTCGCGCCGCCAGGCCATCAGGGCCTTCTGCAGCTCCTCGCGCCGCTCCTGGGGCAGGTCGGGGTCGGTCGCGCGCCACCGCCGGCCGTCGATGACGACGTACCGGCCGTCGGGGGTGTGCTCGACGTCCCTGCCGCTGCCCGTGCCGCTCATGGGCTCAGCCTCGCGCCTGCAGCGCGGCGCGGTCCATCACCCGTCGGGCGCGCAGCCGGTAGCGGTAGACCTGCACCAGACCCAGGGTCCACAGCACGTACTGGGTGCTCATCGCCCAGCGGAACGCCCCGGGCGTGTAGTCGGAGCCGCCGCCGGGGGTGCGCCAGTCGAGCACCAGGCCGATGGCCACCACCAGCACCAGGCTCGCCGAGAAGCCGCCCACGTTGATGATGCCCGTCGAGCTGGCCATCCGCTCCGGCGGGTTCGCGGTGCGCCCGACGTCGAAGCCGATCATCGAGGCCGGCCCGCCGACCCCGACCACCAGCGCGAGCACCACCAGCAGCCCCAGCGGGGCCGGCCCGGGCCAGACGAGCACGAGCGTCCAGGTCGCCACGATGGCCACGACCACCGCGATCACCATCGAGGAGCGGTGCCAGGGGTGCAGGCCGATGAGCCACCCCAGCACCGGGCCGCTGACGATCACCGCCACCACCACCAGGGTCAGCAGCAGCCCGGCCTCGCCCGGCGTGCGCCCCTCGCCGCGCACGAAGAACGGGTAGCCCCACAGCAACGTCAGCGTCGTCGCGCTGAACTGGGTGGAGAAGTGCATCCAGAAGCCCAGGCGGGTGCCGGGGTGCGACCACGAGGCGCGCAGGCTGGCGACCACCCGGGCCGGCGACATCAGCTCGCCCCGGGTGTGGCGGCGACCCGGCGCGTCGGCGACCACCACGAGGGCCACCAGGGTCAGGACCGCCCCGGTGGCCGCGGTGACCAGGTAGGCGGTCGTCCAGCCCCAGGAGCCCAGCGCCCAGGTCATCGGCACCGCGGCCGCGATCGCGCCGGTCTGGCCGATCGTGCCGGTCAGCTGGGTGAAGAACGGCACGCGGCGCACCGGGAACCAGGTGGCCAGCAGGCGCAGCACGCAGATGAACGTCATCGCGTCGCCCATGCCGACGAAGAAGCGGGCCACCAGCGCGACGGGGTAGGAGTCGGCGAAGGCGAACGCGGTCTGGGCCGCCGACAGCAGCACCGCCCCGCTCAGCAGCACGCTCCGCGGCCCGTAGCGGTCGACGAGCAGGCCCACGGGCACCTGCATGCCGGCGTACACCAGCAGCTGGAGCATCGTGAACGTCGCCAGCTGGGAGGCGGAGATGTCGAAGCGCTCGGTGGCCACCAGGCCGGCCACGGCCAGCGAGGAGCGGTGGAACACGGCGAGCAGGTAGAGCGACAGGGCCACGGCCCAGACCAGGACGGCCCGGGACGCCACTCGCTCACCGGGACTCCGCACCCGGTCATTGTCCGCCCCACCCCGCCGGCGCGGCGTCCACCCCTAGGGTGTCGGGCATGAGGAGCCGGTTCTCACGCGACCCCAGGCCCGACGGGTTCCTGGGGCCGCAGCCCTCCGCGGTGCTGCTGGTCACCCAGGTGCTCGCCGTGATCGCCTACCCGTTCCTGGACACCAGCACCGCCGGGCGCGCCGTGCTCGGCGTCGCCCAGATCGCGGTGGTGGGCGCGGCCCTCGCAGCGGTGCGGCGCACCCCCGCACTGACCTGGGTCGCCCTGCTCGTCGGGCTGCCCGCCGCCGGCTTCACGGTGGTCGAGGCCCTGACCACCGGCATCGACTGGGTCGTGCTTGTCTCGGCGCTGCTGCACGCGCCGTTCTACTTCTACGTGTCCTACTCGATGGTGCGCTACCTCTTCCACGACGACAAGGTGACCCGGGACGAGCTCTACGCCACCGGCGCCGCCTTCACGGTGGTCGCCTGGGGCTTCGCCTACGTCTACGCCGCCGTGGCCGTCCTGTCGCCCGACTCGTTCTCGGGCGGCTCCGCCTCCGACGGGCAGACCTGGTTCGAGCTGCTCTACCTGTCGTTCTCGGTGCTCACCAGCGTCGGGCTCTCCGACGTGGTGCCGATGGGCTCGCACGCGCGATCGTTCGTGGCGGTCGAGATGGTCGTGGGCGTGCTCTACGTCGCCCTGGTCATCTCGCGCCTGGTCGGGCTGACGGTGAGCCGGCAGGCGATGAAGGCCGCCGACCGCGACTAGCGGTCACTTGGTCGCCTCCATCATCTGGCGCAGCTCCTTCTTCAGCTCGTCGACCTCGTCGCGCAGCCGGGCCGCGAGCTCGAACTGCAGCTCCGCGGCGGCCTCGCGCATCTGGTCGGTGAGGTCCTGGATGAGCTGGGCCAGGTCGGCACTGGGCATCCCGGCCAGGTCCTTGGCGTGCTGGCCGGCGTCCTTGCCGGTCAGCGCCGGGACCGGTTGCTTGGCCTTGACCCCGCCGGCACGACCCTTGGCCGCGGTGCCGGCCCAGGTCTCGAGGAGCGCCTGGGTGTTCTCGTCCTCGCGCGCCAGCATCTCGGTGATGTCGGCGATCTTCTTGCGCAGCGGCATCGGGTCGACGCCGTGGGCGGTGTTGTAGGCGATCTGCTTGTCGCGGCGCCGGTTGGTCTCCTCGATCGCCGACTCCATGGAGGGGGTGATCTTGTCGGCGTACATGTGCACCTGCCCCGACACGTTGCGGGCCGCGCGGCCGATGGTCTGGATCAGCGACTTGTCGGAGCGCAGGAAGCCCTCCTTGTCGGCGTCGAGGATCGCGACCAGCGAGACCTCGGGCAGGTCGAGGCCCTCGCGCAGCAGGTTGATGCCGACGAGCACGTCGTACTGGCCCAGCCGCAGGTCGCGCAGCAGCTCGATGCGCTTGAGGGTGTCGACCTCGCTGTGCAGGTATCGGGTGCGGATGCCGGCGTCGAGGAGGTAGTCGGTGAGGTCCTCGGACATCTTCTTGGTCAGCGTGGTGACCAGCACCCGCTCGTTCTTCTGGGTGCGCTCCTTGATCTCGTGGATCAGGTCGTCGATCTGGCCCTTGGTCGGCTTCACGACCACCTCGGGGTCGATCAGGCCGGTGGGCCGGATGATCTGCTCGACCACGTGCGGCGGCGTCGAGCCGCCCACCTTGTCGAGCTCGTAGTCGCCGGGGGTCGCGGAGAGGTAGATGGTCTGCCCGATGCGCTCGAGGAACTCCTCCCACTTCAGCGGCCGGTTGTCCATGGCGCTGGGGAGGCGGAAGCCGTGGTCGACCAGGTTGCGCTTGCGGGACATGTCGCCCTCGTACATGCCGCCGATCTGCGGGACCGCCACGTGCGACTCGTCGACCACGAGCATGTAGTCCTCGGGGAAGTAGTCGAGCAGGCAGTTGGGCGCCGAGCCACGGGCCCGCCCGTCCATGTGCATCGAGTAGTTCTCGATGCCCGAGCAGGAGCCGACCTGGCGCATCATCTCGATGTCGTACGTCGTGCGCATCCGCAGGCGCTGGGCCTCGAGCAGCTTGCCCTGTTTCTCGAAGCTCGCCAGCTGCTCCTCCAGCTCGAGCTCGATGCCGCGGATCGCCCGCTCCATCCGCTCCGGGCCGGCGACGTAGTGGGTGGCGGGGAAGACGTAGAGCTCGGTGTCCTCGGTGATCACCTCGCCGGTGACGGCGTGCAGCGTCATCAGCCGCTCGATCTCGTCGCCGAAGAACTCGATGCGCACCGCGTGCTCCTCGTAGACCGGGAAGATCTCGAGGGTGTCGCCGCGCACCCGGAAGGTGCCACGGGTGAAGGACATGTCGTTGCGCGTGTACTGGATCTCCACCAGCTGGCGCAGGATCGAGTCGCGGTCGCGCTCCTCCCCCACGCGCAGGCGCAGCATCCGGTCGACGTACTCCTGCGGGGTGCCGAGGCCGTAGATGCACGAGACGGTGCTGACCACGATCACGTCACGGCGCGTGAGCAGCGAGTTGGTCGCCGAGTGGCGCAGCCGCTCGACCTCCTCGTTGATGGAGGAGTCCTTCTCGATGTAGGTGTCGGTCTGGGGGACGTAGGCCTCGGGCTGGTAGTAGTCGTAGTAGGAGACGAAGTACTCGACCGCGTTGTCGGGGAAGAGCTGGCGCAGCTCGTTGGCGAACTGCGCGGCCAGCGTCTTGTTGGGCTGGAGCACCAGCAGCGGTCGCTGCACCTGCTCGGCGACCCAGGCCACGGTCGCCGTCTTGCCGGTGCCGGTCGCGCCCAGGAGCACGACGTCCTGCTCGCCCCCGTTGATCCGCTTGGCGATCTCGGCGATGGCGGCCGGCTGGTCGCCCGCGGGCTGGTAGTCGGAGACGACCTTGAAGGGGGCGACGCGGCGCTCGAGATCGGTGACAGGACGCATGCCCCGAGCCTAGACACGCCCACCGACACCCGCACGGTCCAGGCCGCGGCCCACCGCCGCCCGGACTACGCCGGGTCTGACCGATCGGTCACTTTTGCCCCAGATCCCCCATCCGTGCTCACGCGTCACGCTGGTGCGCGCCTAGGATTCGGGCCGGGGGACGGCCGACGCGCCACGGCATGGCCAGGCGACTCCTTCGAGACATGGGGACTGACACAGCAATGACACACCTGGTGGACGAGTCGCGCACCCGTCGCGCCCGCACCGCGGCGAGCCTGGGCCTGCTGGAGGCCGAGCGCAACGCCCGCGTGGACCGCATCACCGCGCTCGCGGCCCGGGTCTTCGGCGTGGAGCTGACGACCGTGACGGTCCTGGACGGCGACCGCGCCACCTTCCCCATCAGCCAGGGCCTGGAGCCCGGCACGACCATGCCGCGCAGCGAGGTCTTCTGCGACCTGACCCAGCGCCTCGGCGAGCCGATGTACGTCGAGGACGCCTCGGCCGACCCGCGCTTCGCCGACTGGCCGATCGTCACCGACGCCGGCATCCGCTTCTACGCCGGGCACCCCCTGCGCGACCACCTCGGCACCGTCGTGGCGACCCTGTGCCTGCTCGACAGCACCCCGCGACGCCTGGGCGCCGACGAGAAGGAGCTGCTCTCCGAGCTCGCCGGCCTCACCGAGACCGAGATGGTCTCCTCGACCGAGATGCGCCTGGCCCAGGAGGCCCAGGCCTCGCTGCTGCCCCAGGGCGTGCTCGAGGTCGACGGCTGGCGGGTCGAGGGCGCCTGCGTGCCGGCGGCGGCGGTGGGCGGCGACTTCTACGACTACCGCGCCACCGGGCGCAGCGCGGTGCTGCGGCTGGCCGACGTGATGGGCAAGGGGACCCCCGCGGCGCTGATCGCCGCCGGGGTGCGCGCCGCCCTGCGGGGCACCGAGGCCGCGGCCGCGGCGGGCGTCGACCTGGGCGTCACCGTGACCCGCACGGCCCGCACCCTCGACGACGACCTGGAGCGCACCGAGTCGTTCGTGACCCTCTTCGAGGCCGTCATCGACCTCGACGACGGCGAGGTGCGCTACGTCGACGCCGGCTGCGGGCTGGCCCTGGTGGCGCGCAACGACGGCCGCGTCGAGTCCCTGCGCAGCAGCGACGGTCCCATCGGCGTCTGGCCCGACGACCACTGGACCGAGCACCGCACCACCCTCGCCCCGGGTGAGCGCCTCGTGGTCGTCAGCGACGGAGTCCTCGACCTGGTGGGCGAGGGCCCCGGGGTGGTCGAGCGCATCGCCGAGCTCGTCCTCGACCACGACGCCGTGCACCGGCTCCCCGAGGTCGTGCGCGAGTCCGACACCACCTCGGCCGTCGACGACGTCACCGTCGTGGTCGCCACCCGGCCCGCGGCAGCGGGTGCGGCATGAGCCGGCGGCTGCTGCTGATCCGGGTCATCGTCGTCATCACGGCGCTGACCGGCCTCAACTACATCACCTGGCGCTGGCTGTTCTCGATCAACTTCGACGCCTGGTACATCGCCTTCCCGCTGATCCTCGCCGAGACCTACTCGCTCATCGACTCGCTGCTCTTCGGCTTCGGCATCTGGCGGCTCAAGGAGCGCCCCGCGCCTCCCCCGCCGCCCGACGGGCTCACCGTCGACGTCCTCATCACCACCTACAACGAGCCCGTCGACCTGGTCATGACCACGGCGCTGGCCGCCAAGGCGATCCGCTACCCGCACCAGACCTGGATCCTCGACGACGGCAACCGCCCCGAGATGCGCGCCGCGGCCGAGGAGCACGGCATCGGCTGGATCTCGCGCTCCGAGGAGTGGGCCGGGATGCCCCGGCACGCCAAGGCCGGCAACCTCAACAACGCGCTGGTGCAGACCGACGGCGAGTTCCTCCTCATCCTCGACGCCGACCAGGTGCCGACCCCGGAGATGCTCGACGCGACGCTGGGCTACTTCGACGACCCCGAGATGGGGCTGGTCCAGACCCCGCAGTTCTTCGTCAACGTGCCCGAGAGCGACCCGCTCGGCAGCCAGGCGCCGCTGTTCTACGGCCCGATCCAGCAGAGCAAGGACGGCTGGAACTCCGCGTTCTTCTGCGGCTCCAACGCCGTGATCCGGCGCGAGGCGCTGGTCCAGATCGGCGTCGCGAGGTACGCCGGCGAGATCGCCCTGCGGGTCTACCAGACGCTGTACTACGCCACCGGCGTGCTGAAGAAGGCGCGCAAGCAGGTCCCCGCCGAGGAGACCGCGACCCGCGAGGCGCTGCTCGAGGTCGAGGCGCTGGTCCGGGGGGCGCGCAAGGAGCTCGCCGACGGCGAGGCGCTCTTCGACGTCACCTACCGCTTCCAGCGCAGCGTCGACGAGGTGCGTCGCCGGATGGTCGACGCGGACCTCAGCGGGCTGCAGGCCGACCTGGCCGAGATCGCGGCCCTGGGCGCCGCCGAGGGCGACCAGGACTTCTCCCTCGACGACAACCAGGAGGCCCTGGCCCGCCTCGCCGAGCGCGACTGGTCGCCGATGGGGGCCATCGAGTCGGTCACCGCGCTGGTCGACGCGGTCGACGTCGACCGCGGCGGCGAGGCCCAGGCGGTGATGCCGATGGCGACCATCTCGGTCACCGAGGACATGGCCACCTGCATGCGCATGCACGGCCTGGGCTGGAAGTCGGCCTACCACGACACCCCGCTGGCCTTCGGCCTCGCACCCGAGGACCTCAAGACGATGCTCACCCAGCGGCTGCGCTGGGCCCAGGGCACGATGCAGGTGATGTTCCGGGAGAACCCGCTGACCCAGAAGCGGCTGTCGTGGCCGCAGCGGCTCATGTACTTCTCCACGATGTGGAGCTACCTCTCGGGCTTCGCGGCCATCGTCTACCTCGCCGCGCCCGTGCTCTTCCTGGTCTTCGGCGTGCTGCCCGTGCAGGCCCTGAGCAGCGACTTCTTCCTGCGCCTGATCCCCTTCCTGGTCATCAACCAGCTGCTCTTCATCGTGGTCTCCGACGGCAGACCGACCTGGCGGGGCATGCAGTACTCCCTGGCGCTCTTCCCGACCTGGATCCGCGCCTTCACCTCCGCCTTCGGCAACGTCTTCATGGGGCGCAGCCTCGACTTCGCGGTCACGCCGAAGGAGAAGCAGGACCCCACGGGGCCGGCGTACCACCTGATCAAGCCACAGCTGTTCGCGATCGGGGCCCTGCTCCTGGCCGTGGTCATCGGCACGGTGCGGATGATCACGGGCGACGCCGAGGTGCTGCCGACCCTGTTCAACTTCGTCTGGGTGGGTCTCGACCTGGCCCTGATCTCCGTGATCGTCCAAGCCGCGCGCTACCGGGGCTTCGAACCCGGTAGTGCCACGTCCCTGCCCGCGACGGCCCAGGCCGCGCTGCGCAACCGAGAGGAAGCCTCATGATCGAGTTCGACGTCCGCACGATGGACACCGGGGTCGGGGTCGTCACCCCCCGCGGACGCCTCAACATGGTCGCGGCACGCCAGTTCAAGACCATCCTGGGCGAGCTCGTCGCCGGCGGGACCCACCGGATCGTGGTCGACCTGGCCGAGACCGACTTCATCGACTCCTCGGGCCTCGGCGCCCTCATCGGCGGGGTCAAGCAGACCCGCCAGCAGGGCGGCGACCTGCGCATCGCGCGCCCCACCGAGAGCGTCATGGGCGTCCTGGAGCTGACCAACCTGGCCCGGGTCCTGCGTCCGCGCGACGCGGTCGACACGGCGTTCGATGACTGACCGGCTGCTGCCCGGCCTGGAGGCCGTGCTGCAGTCCGAGGTCCCCACCACCCTCGAGGGCGTCGACGCGGTGCACGACCTGCTGGCAGCCTTCTGGGAGCAGCAGCCCGAGGTGCCCGACCTGTGCCGGATGCGCGTGGAGACCGCGGTCGTCGAGGTGGTCGCCAACATCGTCGAGCACGCCTTCGCCGCCGACCAGACCAGCGGGGCCGACGGCCAGCACCGACGGCTGACCATCGCCGTGGGCCGCGAGGACGCCACCGTCGTGGTGGCCTGCCGCGACAACGGCCTGCCCGCCGCCATCGACCTGAGCGACGTGACCATGCCCGACGACGACGCGGAGTCCGGGCGCGGCCTGGCCATGGCGATCCAGGTCCTCGACGAGCTGCGCTACGAGCACCACGAGGGCCGCAACTTCTGGAGGCTTACGTGCACGATGTGACCCGCACCGGCCACCGACCCCTGGGGGCGTCCGGGCTGGCGGCGGGCCTGCTCGCCGCCTCGCTGGCGCTCGTCCCCTCGACGGCGCACGCGGCGGACGGGCCCACGGACCTGCCCGAGGCGGGCACGGCCTGGTTCGGCGCCGAGCTCGACTGGGACGGCGACTCCCCCAGCCGCTACACCGACCGCCTCGGCACCGACGTCTCGCTGCTCGCCCGGCCCGTGGCCTACCCCCTCACCGAGGGCTCGCGCGCGGCGCTGGGCGACCTGGCGCGCACCTCCGCCGAGCAGGGCGCGATGAGCGTGGTCGACCTGCAGCCCGCGGCGGCCCTCGACGACCTCGACACCGAGGACGCCGAGGAGCTTGTCGAGGAGCTCGACGAGCTCGGCGCCGAGCACGGCAGCCGGTTCCTGCTGCGCTTCGCTCCGGAGATGAACGGCACCTGGACCCCCTGGGGCCAGCAGCCGACGGCGTACGTCGCCGCCTTCCGCCAGCTCGCCGACGTGGTCCACGACGAGGCCGACGCGGCGTGGACCGTCTGGGCGCCGGCGTACGGCGCCGGCTACCCCTTCGGCGGCGCCATCAACGGGGTGCGCCGCGGCAGCACCGTCACCAGCGCAGCGACCGCACGCGACGCCGAGCGCCTCGACAGCAACGGTGACGGCGAGCTGGGCACCGGCGACGACCCCTACGGTCCCTACTACCCCGGCGACGCCGCGGTCGACTGGGTCGGCCTGAGCATGCTGCGCTACGGGGTCGACCAGCGCTTCGGCGCCAACCTCGAGCCCACCGCCGACGAGCTGCAGTCGAGGCTCGACGAGGAGTTCGGCTACGCCTCGCCCACCGGCCGGCGCAGCTTCTACGCACGCTTCGCCGACGGCCGTGACCAGCCGATGATGCTGAGCACCGGGGCGCTCTTCAACCCCGCCGGCACGGGGGCCAGCGAGCGCGACGTGAAGCGGGCCTGGCTGCAGCGGGTGGCCAACGCCGTGCGCTTCCGCCCCCGGCTCCGGGCGGTGGTCTGGCTCGAGGACGCCCGCTACGAGCCCGAGGTCGGCGGCCAGGTCCGCTGGGGTCTGACCCCCACCCGCGAGCTGGCCGCCGCCAACGGCCGCATCCTCGAGCGCGGGCCCTTCGACCTGGGACCAGCGGTCACGCCGCCGGAGGACGACGACCGACCGGCCGCGCGGGACGGGTCCGGGGCCGACGACGCGTCGGAGGACGCGGCGGACGACGAGGCAGGACGCTCCCTGCTGGAGCGGGCCGAGGAGACCACCGGCGTCCCCGTCGAGGGCGCGGCGTCGTTGCTGGGCGCCGTGGCGCTGCTCCTCGGGGTGGGTCTGGCGCTGCGCGCGCGCCGACGCCGGATGCGTCCGCCCTGGCTGTGAGGCCCGGAGCGTGAGGCCCGGGGTGGTCCAGTCCACCCCGGGTCCGCACCCCTGGAACGAGAGCGATCTTTAACTTTCTCTTCCACAACGTGAACATCAGTCATATATTCGGCGCACGCTCCCTCCCCCCCCTCCCCCGAGGAGTTCCACGTGCGCTTCGCCGTTCGGCTGCTCTGCCTGTCCCTCATCGCCTTCACGCTCACCTTCGCGGCCTCGTCGCCGGTGGCCGCCCACGAGGAGCGTGAGTCCCAGTTCCCCGCCGGCGACGGCACGGTCCCGACCAAGCGGTCGCTCGCGCAGGCGGCGGACGTGATCGTGGTCTGCAAGGCGGACTCCCGCAAGCGCATCAAGAAGCTGCCCGGCAAGAAGCTGCGCGCCTTCAACCTCAAGCTGCTCAAGCAGTGCGAGCACCGGCACATGCAGGCGGCCGTGGACGCGGTGAAGAAGCAGCGCACCAACATCTACGTGCTGCCCGGCCTCTACCGCGAGCAGCCGAGCTGGGACAAGCCCTGCATGGACGCCTACGAGGGGGGCATCGTCGAGTACGACTTCGTCGTCTCCTGCGGCGAGGTCGTCAACCTGGTCACGATCGCCGGCGACGACCCCGCCGACCCGGACATCAAGTGCGACAACCAGCTGTGCGACCTGCAGATGATCGGCACCGGCGCGAGCCCCCGCGACGTCACCCTCAGGGGCGGCTACACCAAGGACGGCGACTGGATCAAGCACAACGGCATCAAGGCCGACCGCGCCGACGGCTTCTACCTCTCCAACATGCGGGCCATGCTCTTCCGCGAGAACGCCTTCTACGTCCACGAGACCGACGGCTACGTGCTCGACCGCTTCGAGGGCTCGCACAACGACCTCTACGGCGTGCTGACCTTCACCTCCGACCACGGGGTCATCTCCAACTGCAACGCCCACCACAACGGCGACTCGGGCGTCTACCCGGGCTCCGCGGCCGACGTGAACTCCACCAGCAGGAACACCGGTCCGCTGAACCGCTGGGCCACCGAGGTCGTCAACTGCAACCTGCACCACAACGCGCTCGGCATGTCGGGCACCGCCGGCAACTCGCTCTACGTCCACAACAACCGGATCCACCACAACGGGCTCGGCTTCATCGTGGAGTCGATCCTCGGCGGCCACCCGGGCATGCCCCAGGACCACGGCTGGTTCGAGGACAACAAGATCTACAGCAACAACGAGAACTACTACGAGAAGTACGTCCAGGGCGAGGACGCCCCGTGCCAGTCCCGCGTCGCACGCGAGGTGGGCCACCACAAGGGCGTCGTGTGCCCCGCCTTCGGCTTCCCCGTCGGCACCGGCGGCATCATCGTGGGCAACCACAACTTCATCAACTCCAACCAGGTCTGGGACAACTGGCGCCAGGGCTTCATGCTCTTCTGGGTCCCGCCGGCCCTCCTGCGCGGCGACTACAACCCGCTGCACCAGCAGGACAACTCCAACCACAACGCCTTCACCAAGAACGAGCTCGGCTACTCGCCGAAGGGCAAGGTCCTGCCCAACGGCATCGACTTCTACTGGGACGAGGCCGGCGACGGGAACTGCTGGCAGGACAACCTGACCGCCCCGGGCAAGGAGGTCACGCACAACTACGCCATCGACCTCCCCGACTGCGGCAACCCCTCGCAGTGGCCCATCGGCAACCTGATCAAGACCACCCAGCTGATCCCGTGCGCGACGTACGACCGCCGCTCCGAGCCCGACCCGGCCGGCTGCGACTGGCTCGACACCCCCGAGAAGCCCTCCTCCGACTCCGGTTCCGCGGGCTCCCGGGCCAGCGAGCAGCCGGGCGACGGGCCCGGCGCGCCGGCGGCGCTCCTGGCGGTCACCCTCGTGGGCACCCTGGGCATCCGCCTGGCCAGCGCTCGCCGTCAGCGGGCCAAGGCCGACCAGTGAGCCTGCAGACCGCACCCCGGGTCGAGCGCGACCCGGTCGCGCTCGACCTCGGTCGCGGTCCCGGCCCCGGCACCACGACCGGGGCCGGGCCGGGGGCCCGTCGGGGTCGACGTCGGCTGCTCGCCGCGGCGCTCGGCACGGCCGCGACGCTCGCGGTCGGCTGGGCGCTGGCACCCCACCTCGTCACCCTGGACCCCCCCGAGGTGGCGCTCGACCCCACCGCCGGCCTCTTCGTCGACGGCTACGGCGACACCGGCACCTACGCCCTGCACTACCGCTACGGCCAGGAGGTCGAGCTCACGGTGCCGCTCAGCAACGCCTCGGCGGTGCCGTGGCGGGTCACCGACGTCGAGCTGGTCGAGCCGACCTACCCGCTCCTGAAGCCCGTGGGGGGCACCGTCGAGCCGGTGACGCTCGCGCCGTACGGCGACGGCGAGGTCAGCCTGGCCTTCGAGTACGCCAACTGCCGCTACTACCACGAGCGCGCCAACAACTCCTACGAGCAGGTGCGGGTCTCCGGCACGGTGCTGGGCCGGGAGACCTCCGTGCTGGTGGACCTCGCGGTGCCGCTGGTGGTGCACAGCCAGGTCATCCTCAACTGCCCCGAGCGGACCCTCGTCCGGGGCGACGACGTACGGAGCTGACAGGCCTGCAGGGACCTCGTGCGGCCGGGTACTACCGTGTGGGCGTGATCCACAGCCACGAACCCCTGGCCGCACGGGTGCTGCGGGTCGTGCGGCGCACGCTGCTGACCATCGTGGGCGTGCAGCTGGCGCTCGCGGTGGGCATGTCGGTGGTCGACTCCTACCGCCGGCGCGGCAAGAAGCCCAAGCCGTTCCCCACCACGCCGCCGCGCACCGTGGAGATCGGCGGGGGAACGCTGACGACCTACACCTACGGCAGCGACCTCTACCCCGACATGCTCGCGGCCATCGAGGGCGCCCAGCGCCAGGTCTTCTTCGAGACCTACATCTGGAAGGGCGACGCGACCGGCGAGCGGTTCAAGAAGGCGCTCGCCGACGCGGCGGCCCGCGGCGTCGACGTCTACTGCATCTACGACGGCTTCGCCAACCTCGTGGTCTCCCCCGTCTTCAAGCACTTCCCGCGCTCGATGAAGGTGCTGCGCTACCCGGTGTACGCCGCCGGCCTGCGCTTCTTCGACCTGCGCCGCTACGGACGCGACCACCGCAAGATCCTGGTCGTCGACGGGGAGGTGGGCTTCGTGGGCGGGTTCAACATCGGCGACCCCTACGAGAAGGAGTGGCGCGACACCCACGTGCGGATCACCGGGCCCGGGGTGTGGGACCTCCAGCGCGCCTTCGCCGACTTCTGGAACCTCAACCGCCGCCGCCGCCTCGGCCACAGCGCGCGCCCGCTGCTGCTGGAGACCGCCTCGTCGTGGGAGTCGCGCATCCGCTTCCAGCGCAACGTGCCGCGGCTGTGGATGTTCCCGATCCGCTCGATGTACCTCGAGGCCATCAACCGGGCCAGCCGCAACATCTGGCTGACCACGGCCTACTTCCTGCCCGACCCCGACTTCGTCGACGCCCTCAAGGACGCCGCGCGCCGCGGCGTCGACGTACGCCTGCTGGTGCCGCTGAAGTCGAACCACATCGTGGCCGACTGGATCTCGCGCGGGTACTTCTCCCACCTGCTCGAGGCCGGGGTGCGGATCTTCCGCTACCGCGACGCGATGGTGCACGCCAAGACCGCCACCGTCGACGGCACCTGGACCACCGTGGGCACCGCCAACATCGACCGGCTCAGCCTCAGCGGCAACTACGAGATCAACGTCGAGGCCATCGACACCGGCTTCGCCCGGACGATGGAGGAGATCTTCACCGTCGACGAGTCGAACTGCCTGGAGCTGACGATCGGCGAGTGGGAGGCGCGCGACCTGCACCGCAAGTTCACCGAGTTCGTGCTGGCCCCGCTGCGCCCCCTCCTCTGACCAGGCCCAAATCTCGCGCTGAGCAGTCCCAAATCCCCCGCTGACCCGGCGCGAACTGTCACTCGACCGCGCAGGGGATGTCGAGCACGGCGAGGAGCTGCAGCGCCTTGGCCTTGTCCCCCTTGACCCTGAGCTGACCCTTGAGCACCCCGGTGACCGGCTTGAGGTGGCCGGTCGCCAGGCGCAGGAAGTCGTGCGCCTCGCAGGTGATGGTCGCGTCGCGGCGCTCGGGCACCTCGGTGTCGGCCAAGCCGGGGCCCGCGGTGCGGCAGGTCCCGCCGGCGACGCGGACGACGTACCGCTCGGTCTCGCCGTCGTCGCGGCCGGTGAGCCGGAAGCCGACCGTCAGGTCGCAGCGGGCGGCCTTGCGGGCGTCGAGGAAGGACGGCAGCCGGGTGAAGACCTCCTCGAGCACGACGGCACGGAAGCCACCGGCCATCACGGCGCGCAGGTGCGAGGTGGGGACGCCGACGAGCGCGCACGCGACGGCGACCGGGTCGAGGGCGCGCGGGTCGACGGCGACGGGGTCGGTCTCGGTGCCGGGGACGACGAACACCCCACCGAGCGCCAGTGCCATCTCGGCGTCGCCCTCGATCACCAGCCGACCGCTCAGCAGGTCGAGGCCGGCGTTGGCGATGCCGCCGAGGAGGTCGGCCAGGTGGCTCGCCGGCAGCCGGAGGACGACGTCGACCGGTGCGTCGGGCTCGGGCAGCACCTCGACCACGCCACCGGCGAGCGTGGCCGCGACCCGGGTGACGACGTCGCCGTCGTGGGTGAGGTCGAAGCGCACGCTGCCCCGCAGCGCCGCGAGCCGGTCGGGCAGGGCGTGCTCGGGCAGGCGCTCCACCAGTGCGACCGCCGCGGCCCGGTCCAACGGCACCGATCCTGTTGTCTGCGTCACAGTGTCACAGTAACCACGCCGACAGCCGCGCGTCGCCGGTTCAGGCCGGGTCGGCGCGAGATTTGCGACGGGTCGGCGCGAGATCTGCGACGGGTCAGCGCGAGGTGTGGGCCTGGTCAGGGGCGGGTGACGCGGGCGGGGAGGTGGGTGCGGGGCGACATCCGGGCCCCGTGGCGGGGTCGGTGCAGCCCCGAGAGCGCCAGCAGCGTCGGCACCCGGCCGCGCTGCGGGCGCCAGGGCTCGAGGTAGTCGGCCATCTCCTCGTCGGTGAAGGGGGTGCCGGTCAGCGCCCACCCGACGTCCTTGGCCACGTGGTAGTCGCCGAAGGAGACCGCGTCGGGGTCGCCGAAGGCACGCTGGCGCACCTCGGCACAGGTCCACACACCGATGCCGGGCAGGCTGCTGAGGCGGCGCTCGGCCTCCTCGGGCGGCAGCGCAGCGGTGCGCTCGAGCGACTCGGCCACCCGGGCCGCGGTGACGATGGTGCGCGAGCGGGCTGGGTCGATGTGCATCTTGAGCCACTCCCACGACGGCACCGTGCGCAGCTGGGCCGGCGTCGGTTGCACCCACAGCCGCAGGTCGGCCCCCGGGCCGGGCGCCCGCTCGCCGCGGCGGTGCACGAGCATCCGGAACCCGGCGAAGGCCTCCTGGCCGGTCACCTTCTGCTCGATGATCGAGGGCACCAGCGACTCCATGACCAGCCCGGTGCGCCCGAGGCGGGCGTGCGGGTGGCGGCGCCGGGCCTCCACGAGCACCGGGTGACGGGGCTCGAAGGCGCTCCAGTCGTCGTCGGCGCCGAGCAGCGCGGGCACGGCGTCGAGCATCCACTCCGCGCCGCTCCCCCAGGCCCGGGCGTGCACCTCACCGGCGCCGGGCCGCGCCTCGAGCGAGAGCGTCGCCGGCCCCTCCGGCGTACGCACGCCGCGCCAGATCCGCCCCGCCTCGTCGACCCGGTACGTCGGGTCGCCGCGGCCGCGGCGCTGCTGCCCGGCGACCGAGGCGACCTGGCAGGGCCAGTCGGGTCGCCAGGTGCGGCTGCGGGGTTCCGGGGTCACCGGCCCGACGGTACGGGATGTAACACGTTCTAGTTCTGGGTAGTCTCCCGGCATGGTCCTGCAGATCCACGACGAGCACCGCGTGCGCACCCTGACCCTCGACCGGCCCGAGGCGCTCAACGCCTTCGACGAGGCGCTCTACGACGCCACCGCCGACGCGCTGCTGGCCGCCGCCGAGGACCCCGAGGTCGCGGTGGTGCTGCTGACCGGGGCCGGGCGCGCCTTCAGCGCGGGCACCGACCTGCGCGAGATGCAGCTGATCGCCACCGACCCCGCCTTCGAGCGCGGGCGGCACGGGTTCCCGGGGCTGCTCGACGCGCTCGTCGCCTTCCCCAAGCCGCTGGTCGTCGCGGTCAACGGCATCGGGCTGGGCATCGGGGCGACGGTCCTGGGCTTCGCCGACCTGGCCTTCATGTCGAGCACGGCACGGCTCCAGTGCCCCTTCACCGCGCTCGGCGTGGCGCCCGAGGCGGCCTCCTCGTACCTGCTCCCCCGGCTGATGGGCCACCAGGCCGCGGCCTGGATGCTGCTGTCGTCGGAGTGGATCAGCGCCGACGAGGCGCTGGCCGCGGGTCTCGTCTGGCGCGTCTGCGAGCCCGACGACCTGCTGCCGCAGGCGCGGGCCCACGCCATGGCCCTGGCGCGGCGCCCGGTGGTGTCGCTGGTGGCGGTCAAGCAGGCGATGACGGCTCCGCTGCGCGCCGGGATCGACGCTGCGCGCGAGCGCGAGAACGCCGCCTTCGCCGAGCTGATGGGCGGCCCGGCCAACCTGGAGGCCCTGGCCGCCTTCGCTGGTCGGCGCCAGCCTGTTCAATAGCCGGCATGCTGCTCGCCGACGTCGTCACCACCTCCCAGGCCGTCGCCGCCACCCGCTCGCGCAAGGACAAGGTCGCCGCGCTGGCCGACCTGCTGGGCCGCACCGGTCCCGCCGAGGCCGAGACGGTCGCGGCGTACCTCGGCGGCACGCTGCGGCAGCGGCGTACGGGGCTGGGCTGGAAGTCGCTGGGCGACCTGCCCGAGCCCGCCGGCTCCCCCTCCCTCGAGGTGCTGGAGGTCCACGAGCACTTCGAGGCGGTCGCGGCGCTGGCCGGCCCCGGGTCGGCCGGCGCCCGGGCCGCGGCGGTGCAGAGCCTCTTCGGGCGGGCCACGGCCGAGGAGCAGCGGTGGCTGCGCGGCGTGGTCACCGGCGAGCTGCGCCAGGGCGCCCTCGACGCGCTGGTGCAGGAGGCGGTCGCCCGGGCCGCCGACGTGCCGCTGCCCCTCGTACGCCGCGCCGCCATGCTGTCGGGCTCGACGGTCGCGGTGGTCGTGGCGGCGCTGGCCGAGGGCGAGGAGGCGCTGCGCGCGATCGGGCTGGAGGTGATGCGTCCGGTGCTGCCGATGCTGGCGGGCTCGGCCACCGACGTGGCGGCAGCGATGGCCAAGGCACGGGGCGGGGCCGAGGCGGGCGGCGAGGTCGTCGTCGACACCAAGCTCGACGGCATCCGGGTCCAGGTGCACCGCGACGGTGACGAGGTGCGTGTGGCCACGCGCAGCCTCGAGGACATCACCGCCCGTCTCCCCGAGGTCGTCGAGGTGGCGCGCGCGCTGCCGGCCAGCCGCTTCGTCCTCGACGGGGAGGCGCTCGCGCTCGACGACGCCGGTCGGCCGCGCCCCTTCCAGGAGACCTCGTCGCGCACCGCCCAGTCGGCGGGCGTGCAGGTCACCCCGTTCTTCTTCGACGTGCTCCACGTCGACGGCACCGACCTGCTCGACGCCCCCGGCCGCGAGCGCCTCGATGCGCTGCACGCGCTGGTGCCCGAGCAGCACCGGGTGGCCGGCCTGCGCACCGCCGACACCGCCGCGGCCGAGGCGTTCCTCGCCGAGGCGCTGGCGGCCGGCCACGAGGGCGTGGTGGTCAAGGGCCTGGAGGCGCCGTACGCCGCCGGGCGCCGCGGGTCGGGCTGGGTCAAGGTCAAGCCCGTGCACACCCTCGACCTGGTCGTCCTGGCCGTGGAGTGGGGTTCGGGCCGGCGGCGCGGCAAGCTCTCCAACCTGCACCTGGGTGCGCGCGACCCCGAGGGCGGGTTCGTGATGCTGGGCAAGACCTTCAAGGGCATGACCGACGAGATGCTCGACTGGCAGACCGAGCGGTTCCTCGCCCTGGAGACGCACCGCGAGGGCCATGTCGTGCACGTGCGGCCCGAGCAGGTGGTCGAGATCGCGATCGACGGGGTGCAGCGATCGACGCGCTACCCCGGCGGCGTCGCGCTCAGGTTCGCCAGGGTGGTCCGCTACCGCGACGACAAGACCGCCGCCGAGGCCGACCCCGTGGAGAGCGTGCAAGCCCGGTTGTCAGGAGCCTGACCGCGCGAGCGTCCGCTCGCGCTCGCGGCACCCGCACGGCGCTGATGCACAGCGCTGTCACGGCGATCCCAGCCGAGAACACGACACCCCACGCAAGAGGCGCGAACAGCAACGCGATCGGTGCCGCCAGGATCAAGCACAGGATGTAGCCAGTCTCCAGCCCCGAGGGCGGGGGGCGGTCGGCAGCAGCGCCAGCGCAGCCACTTCGACTCCGAGTCCGATGAGGGTGCCGTGCGGGAAGTATCCGAACGCGGCTGTGGACGTCACGGCGACCAGGAGCGTGCAGGCCAACAGCGTCCACCACCAGGGCGGGAAGTGCCTGGACCTGGCGGAGATCGCCGCTGGGATGGCGGCGAGCGGGATCGCGAGCAACACGAAGATCTCGGCACCCCACAGGCTGTGCCACGGATCGGGAGCGCCCTCTGCCAGGTAGCTGGTCACGGACACGGGGGCGCCCAGGAGGAACAAGACCCCCACGACGCCGGGCAGCCTCCCGTAGCCGAGCAGCGGCCAACCGATCAGGATCCATGCAGGAACCAGCAGCACTCCTGCCCAGGCGTACAGCTCGAGCCCGCCGGCGCCGTCGAGCTCCCGCACCAAGCCGTAGACGGGGAGACTGTCAGCCGAGAGCGCCCACTTCGGTGCATCCTGTCCGTCCCAGGCGACGAGCTGCGGGGGAAGCAGGAACAGCGCCCAGGCTGCTCCTGTCACCGCCGAGGCCGTCGCCCAGGGGCGGCGTCGTCCCGCCGGGAGGGACTGTCCCTGCTGGCGCTGCGAGGCCGAGCGGCCCTCAGCTGAGGGCGACAAGATCGTTGCGCAGGTCGATGAGAGCTGCCACGCAGAGGACCGCGAGGCCGGCCCGCAGGAACCAGGCGGGCCAGGGGCTGAGGAGGAGGGCGCGACCGGTGTCGTAGCCGCGCAGCGAGCGGAGCGCGGTGAAACCTGCCGCCAGCGCAAGGGTCACCGGGAGCAGGAGGACCCATGGGGCGAGCCCGATCGCCATGAGCCAGCTGGGCGGACGCCAGCGTTCGAGGGCGCGTTCTCCGAGGACGTGCAGCAGTGCGACGTAGACGGCTGGGAGAGCGATGAAGAGACCCGCGGCGAGCCACAACGGCTCCAGGAGCCGGAAGTCCACTCCGTCCGTGTGGACCACGATGGCCCCGACCACGACGGCGGGACCGAGCGAGACCGTCAGGAGGCGGAACCAGGAGGGCCCGACGATCAGGCCGCGGACGACGACGTAGAACCCGGCACCCATCACTCCGAGCTGCAACCCGGCCAGCATCAGCTGAGCGGAGCCCGACAGGGTCACCTGACCCATCACGAAGCCGTCGTCGCTGGTCACTCCGGTGGCGTCCGGGTTGAGGGCGGCGAGCAGGAACATCGCAAGTCGTCCGACCACCCCGACGACGAAGGCACCGCAGGCTCCGCCCACCACCGTGAGCACGGACAGGGTCCTGGCGGCGCCGAGCAGGTCGTCCCGCCACGGCGTTCGTGGTGTCCCGGCTAGCACTGCACTCGTCATTCGGCCCTCCCAGATCGCCATGGTGGAGGACGATCACTGGCGCAGCCATGCCCCGAACTAGTCATTGCACCCCAGCGACGTCGAGCAGCCCTACGAGTCCTTCGACCTCCTCGACAGGCTCATCGTCTGACCCCGGCGCGCGGCCGCGGTCAGCCGAGGAGGCCGGCGAAGTCGACCAGGAAGAGCCCGGCGAAGCCGGCCAGGTAGACCAGCCCGGCGTACGACAGGTAGCGCAGGCCGGGGCTGAGCGCGCCCTCCCCGCGGACCAGGCTGAAGTTGAGCCAGGCGAAGACGGGGGCGGTGAGGAAGGCGCTGATCATCGCGAAGGTGAGCATGGTGGCCAGCGAGGCGCTCATCGCGACGACGATGACCAGCCCGACGCCGGTGATGCCGCTGACCCAGAGGTTGAGCGAGCCACGGCTGAACTCGGTCTCGCCGCGCAGGAGGCGCAGCGACTCCGCGCACGCCCGGGCGTAGCCGTCGATGACGGTGATGACCGTGCCGTACATGCAGGCGAAGGCGATCGCCGCCATGAGCGGCACCGCCCACTGCCCGATGGCCGTGCCGTACATCTGCAGCAGCTGGTCGACGTACGCCCCGCCCTGGCTGGCGACCTCGACACCGGAGCCGTACTGCACGAGCGCACCGAGGGAGAGGAAGAACAGGGCGAGCACGGCCGAGGTGGCGTAACCGACGTTGAAGTCGAAGAGCACGTCCTTGGCACGGCTGGGGTGCAGCTTCTGCTTGGCCTGGATCCACAGCGAGTTCAGCGCGCTGATCTCGATCGGCGCCGGCATCCAGCCCATCAGCGCCACCAGGAAGGGCAGCGTCGCCCAGGTCCACGGGGTCGGCTCCACGAAACCGGCGACCCGCTCCGAGCCGGCCGAGGCCGCCATGAAGGTGGCCGTGATGGTGGCCAGGGTCAGCGTGACGATGATGACCTTCGTGACCGCGTCGAGGGCTCGGTAGTGGCCCGCGACCAGCAGCAGCCACGCCGAGGCCATCATCGCCGTGGCCAGCGCCGGGATGCCGGGAGCCCAGGCGTCGGGGAGCATGAAGCCGAGGATCACCGCCCCCAGCAGGCCGACCCCGGCGGTGGAGATCACCGAGCTGACCGTGGCCAGCACGAAGAACACCCACAGGTACCCGCGACCCTTGCGGGCGTACCCCTCGACGAGCGACCGGCCGCTCTCGACGGTGTACTGCGGGCCGAAGCGGAAGAAGGGGTACTTCAGCAGGTTGGCCAGGACGATGACGAAGGCCAGCTGCCAGCCGAAGCGGGCGCCGGCCTGGGTCGAGGAGATCAGGTGGGAGCCACCGATCGCCGCCGAGGCCATCAGGATGCCGGGCCCGAGCGCAGCCAGCCTGGCGGCCCAGACACCGGTCTCGCGCTGCTCACCCGAGGTCGCGGGGCGCTCTGCCGTCTTTGCCATTGGCCGAAGTTAGCACCGGGCGGCCGAGGCAGAGCCGACGCCCGCCGACACACACCCACCGCTCTGACGGGTGTCCCTATGGAGTCCGAAGCGCCCTTATCTGCCGAAGAGCGGACGGGCTATGCCTTGGTGCGATGGCGGCAAGAAGGCACGACCTCTACGTGCCAGCCCACAGTTGCGGACCGCTCGAATCGCACACGTCGCTCGATTCGCCGTTGCTCGTCTAGAACCAGGACGAAGACCAGCCAACCGTCGTTGCCTCGGACCAGCGCATCGGGTTCGGCAGGGTAGACCGTCGGCAGCACCTCACGCAGTGTGAGCCGAGTTGGGTAGATGCTGGGGTCGGTGAAGGCGCGCAATCGAGCGCCGCGTGGACAGGCCCAGCGAAACTGCGGACCTGTCTGTTCAGCCGGCACTGCAGACGTGGTCGTTGCTGTCTCTACGACAGCCTTCGGCGGCGGCGAACCGGTTTGGTCGGGGGCACAAGAAGTCAGAAGAGCTATAGCAAGCAGACCCAACGACACGGCTGAGAATCACGACATTGGGACGCGCCGCGTGGCCCATGAGTTCCATCCGGAACTGCGCTGGTGGCGCACGGGACCACCGAAGCGCGGGCGCTCCGGACGGCAAAGGCCGCGAAGTTCTGGGCGGCGGCGGGCAAACTGCGCACATGGCTGAGACATGCCCCTGTTGCGGTTACAGAACCCTGCCCGAACGTGGGGCATACGACCTCTGTCCGGTCTGCTGGTGGGAGGACGATGCCGCGCGGACTGACGCGGAATCGCTGGACGGCCCCAACGGCACGACCCTCATGGAAGGCCAGCGCCTCTACCAGCGATACGGGGCGAGTTCCCTACACGGAGTGCACAAAGTGCGACCGCCTGCGTCCCACGAGCCGCGAGACCCAACGTGGGCTCCGCTGCGACGACCGGACTCGGACCCGAGGTCGGAGTTCCTTCGCGACACCGGTCGGCTGCTAGAAGTGGCCACCCAGGAAGCCCTCAAGAAGGCGCGTGGCACTCGCAAAGAGGGGGACATCGGGCGGTTTCTCGGACTGCGCGAGGCCTACGCCCTCCTGGTCACCCAGGCCGATGCCTTCGGCATCGCTCGTCTCGATGTGGGGGTGGAACCGGACGTGACCCTAGAGCGCGACCTGCTCCTCGATCCGCCACGCGGCTTCTTCGCAGGCTGAATGACGCGCCCGCTTCTGCCGCTGACAGAGCACCGTCCCGCCGAAGAGCGGATGCGTCCCGTCTGGGCGTCGTGACATGGTTCAGCGTGATCACCACTCTGTCGACCGACGCGCTTGGCGCTTGTGTTGCCCTCTACGTCGACACCTTCAATGCCCCGCCCTGGAACGAGTCGTGGAAAGCGGAGGATGCCGCTCAACGGCTCGGCGACTCCCTCGCTACTCCCCGCGCCCACGGGGTCTGTTCGCGAGACTCCGACGGGGAACTGCTCGGCTTCGCGGTCGGTCACCTGGAACGTTCGGGAGTCGACGACCACTTCCTGCTCAAGGAGATGTGCGTTCGCCCGAGCAGGCAACGCGAAGGCCACGGCACCCGGCTGCTGGGTGCTCTCGCCAAGCACCTTGAGGACGTTCGGCACTGGTATCTCCTGACGGCGCGTGACAGCGACGCGTCAGCCTTCTACGAAAGGAACGGCTTCCGCCCCGCCGGACGCATGGGCGTCTTCGTCCGACCCTGACCGTGCGGAGCGCACTATCGGACTGAGGCATGCTTCCGCTCATGCTGCGTTGAGGGCGCCCGCGCACGAGGCGGGGAAGGTGCTATGCCCTGCACTCTTGGGCCCATCCGTTACCCCTTGCTGGCTATCGCGGGTCCGGGCCGGAGGCAGTGTTTGCCGTGTTTACCGTTGTTTACATTGAGAGACCTAAGTACACATGTCTGCCGCGATGAGCGCGGTTGTGGCGATGACAGGACGTCCGGCTGGCTGCGAGGACACCTACTCTGATCACCATGAATGCGCCCGTGAGTCGGTACGTCGACCACGCCGTAGAGGGCACTCCGGTAGGGCGATGCGTCGTTCTTCCCGGCAGGCAGTACACGCCCGACGGCCCGTTGCTCTTCTTCGCGACGCAAGCCGCACTGATGCGCGGATGGGACGTGCGCCAGGTCTGGTGGGAGGCTCCGGAGCGCGGCAGCCTCCCGATCGTTGACGAGATGGACTGGGTCGGTGATCAACTGGAGGAGGCCCTTGAGGGCTACACCGGTCGCCAGTTGGTCGTCGGAAAGTCTCTCGGAACGCTGGCCGCGACACGAGCCGCCGCTCATCGCCTTGACGCCGCGTGGCTCACACCCCTGCTCGCCGAACCCGAAGCCGCCAAGCCCCTGCTGACGTACCCCGCCTGCCAGCTTGTCGTTATCGGGTCGAGCGACCCGTACTTTAGCCGCGAGGTGCTCGACGTTCTCCCTGGCACCAGTCTGGTCGTCCCAGGCGACCACGTCTTGCGAGTTGCTAACGACGCCGCCGCCATGGTTAGGAGCCACGAGCAATTCATCCGGGCATTCGACGCATGGCTGGTGAGCATGCAGCTCTGAAACCTCGGTGCTCGCCGCATCCGATTTCGCCGCCTAGCGTGCGCGTCGGCGCGCGCCCATATAGCCGCGTAGCGTGCGCCCGCGGCCATCCGGTTCTGCCGCTGATGGTGCGCGGTTCTGGCGAGATGAGTGTGGCGGGGTCCCACCTATGTCCGCCGTCCATACCCGACGGGCGGGGTGCTCGCCAAGTAGCCTGCGCGCATGCCGTCCGCCCATGCCACACTCGCGCCGCTGGTGTCCGCGGCGATCGACAATGCCTTCGGTCCCGAGTACCGAGACGCTGATCCGGTGTTGCGGCCTAGCCAGTTCGCGGACCTTCAGAGCAACGCCGCGCTGCCCTTGGCCAAGCGGCTCGGGATGCCACCGCGGGAGGTGGCCCAGCGCATCGTTGAAGCACTTGACGTCCGCGACGTGTGCGACGAAGTGGAGATCAGTGGACCAGGCTTCATCAACCTCACTTTGAGCGATGCGTGGCTCGGGTCTGCGGTCGACGCTCTCGTGGCGGACCCCCGGCGGGGGGTGCCGCAGGAGGCGCCGGAGCGCATCGTCATCGACTACTCCGCCCCCAACGTGGCCAAGGAGATGCACGTCGGACACCTCCGCACCACGGTCGTCGGCGATGCCTTGGCGCGAATCCTCGAACACCTCGGTCACACAGTCACTCGCCAGAACCACATCGGCGACTGGGGGACGCCCTTCGGCATGTTGATCGAACACCTCCTGGACGTTGGGGAGGGCTCTGACGAGGCGCTCGTGGTTGAGACCGATCCGAACTCCTTCTACCAAGCGGCACGGCGGAAATTCGACTCCGATGAAGCGTTCGCGGCACGAGCCCGGTCGCGTGTGGTCGCGCTCCAGGGCGGTGATCAGGACACGCTCAGGCTCTGGGGCGAGCTGCTCGACCTGTCCAAGCACTACTTCAACGCCATCTATACGCGGCTAGGGGTCAGCCTCACCGACGCCGACCTCGCGGGTGAGTCCTCGTACAACGGCGACCTTGCTCGTGTCTGTGACGAACTGACCGATGCGGGCATCGCCACGGTCAGCGACGGCGCGCTCTGTGTCTTCCTCGACGGCTTCAGGGGTCGCGAAGGCAAGCCCTTGCCGCTCATTGTCCGGAAGTCAGACGGTGGGTATGGGTACGCCACGACCGACCTCGCCACAGTGCGTCACCGTGTCCGCGACCTGTACGCGGACCGCATCTTCTACGTCATTGGCGCACCCCAGTCGTTGCACCTGGAGATGGTCTGGGCGACCGCGCGCAAAGCGGGATGGCTACCCGACAGCGTCGAGCCCGTTCACGTCAAGATCGGGAACGTCCTCGGCAAAGACCGCAGGATCCTCAAGACCCGCTCCGGAGCCCCCCTGCGGCTGATGGCCCTGCTGGACGAGGCCGTCGCTACCGCTCGGGCCGCTATCGACGCCGACCGCCCCGGGCTCTCCGAAGAAGACCGCGAAGCCTTGGCACCGCAGGTCGGCATCGGTGCGGTGAAGTACGCCGACCTCTCCGTAGCCCACGATAGCGAGTACGTCTTTGACCTCGACCGCATGGTCGCGCTGAACGGCAACACGAGTCGCTACCTCCAATACGCCGTCGCTCGGACCCGGTCGATCTTCCGCAACGCTGGCGAGGTCGTCGTGGGCGAGAAAGCCACCACGATCACCCAGCCCGAGGAACGAGCACTGGCTCTCGCGCTGCTGGACTTCGGTGATGTGGTCAGCGAGGTCGGGCAGGTGCTCGAACCGCACCGCTTGTGCACCTACTTGTTCGACCTCGCGCAGACCTACTCGGTCTTCTACGAGGAGTGCCCGATCCTCAGGGCTGAACCCCAGGTGAGGGCATCGCGACTGGTGTTGACAGGGCTGACGCGCGACGCGCTTGCGCTCGGGCTTGAACTGCTGGGGATCGACACGCCCGAAACGATGTAGCGCATCCAGGGCGCAAGCCAAGTCGCGCCCCGGTCGAACATCCGCTCCTGCCGCCTGGCGTGCGCGTCAGCGAGCCGTGGTGTCTACCGTTGCTGCGGTGTCGGCGGACCCTAGCTGCCAGCCCTCACTGAACTCGACGTGATGGCTTTTCACGACGCTACGACCCGATCGGATCGGTCGCACTGAGACCAACAACTCCTGACCAGGGTTCGTGCCGAGCTCGATATATGCCCCCTCCGCGGGCACGAGACGAGAGCAATACCGTTCGACGCTGACGTCGCGAAGCCCGTAGCCGCTGCCGCCGACTCCTTCCTGCGCGAGCGCGTCTGCGTCGAGGTAGCAGATCGCGTACTCGACCTCGACCGCTGCCTCATCGCGGGTCATGTTCGATCCTGTCGATGGTGACCACACCCGCGCGTGAGGTTGACCCGTGCTCTAGGACGGTCCAGATACCCGCACCCACGGGACGATCCATCCCAATGCCGTACCCAGCTTCAAATGTGCGGTCTGAATCGCGGAGCCAGGCGAGACCTCCCGCGACAACTAGTACCCGACACCAAGGACGATCCACCGACGAGACTTCCCGCCGAGCGCCCCTTGCCCTGGGCGACTCTTCGCGACGGGTGTAGCGGGTTGAGACACGGCTCCTCCGTCTGATGCGGCTGGGGCCGCGCGCAGGGACCCTCCACCTGAGAACGGCTGCCTGCGTCTCCGCCGCGGGCGTGTGAGACGAACGTCAAGCGCGGCGCAACGAAACGTCCGCTCCTGGCACGAGTCCCGACTCTCACTGGGTGTGTCCTCTTGGCTGCCGCTCGCTCTGCAGCGTCTACAGCCGTGCCGGTGAGAGGTCAGCCGACGAGAACACGACGGAAGGCAATCTCCCGCCCGGAGTCTCGAACCTCACCAGAGGGGTGCCAACCCGTGGCCTCGTAGAAGGTACGCGCTCGTTCGTAGTCGGCGAGCGTCCAGAGGATGGCTTGGCCGTAGCCTCCGCCACGCAGGTCAGCGAGGGCGGCATCCATGAGCCGACGCCCCACCCCACGACGCCAGGCGGAGGGCGCGACGGCGATGGTGTCGACCTCTCCGAGGTCAGGGTCGACCGGATCGCGACTCGGTCCGGTGCCCACGAAGCCGACGACGGACTCGCCGCTTTCGGCTAGCCACCAACGCACGAGCTCGGCGTCCAGGTCTCGCGACCAGCGAGCAATCTGCGCAGCGTTGAGCACGCGAGGCGGCATCAGGTCTGTGAAGCCGGCGTTCCACGACTCGACGTACACCCGGGCGACCCCTTCGGCATCCGCTGGGGTCGCCTCGCGCAAGTGAAGATCCACATCGGCAGATTCCCAGTGGAACGCACTGGCGCGCTGCATTCCACGCGGTTTGCGACCGCAGGGGTTCAAGGTGCGACCGCGACCGGGGATGGGGCGGAAGACAGGTTGCTTGTCGTCCCATCCGCCGCGGCGGACCTCGACGCCGTGCTCCCGGCCGAGGTCTCGCGCTAGCCGCGGTGACTCCGCGGTCCGCCAGGACGAGCTCGAGCCGGTCCGCGACGCCCTGCTGGGCAAGGTGTTCGATCATCTGGTCGCTGGCCCGGTTCTCGTGGGTGGATGCGGGCACCACCACCGCGGCCACCGGGAGGCCGGTGACGTCGACGGCCACGACACGCTTGGCGCCCTCGATGCGTCCGTAGGGGCCGCCGCGGTCGTGGAAGGTGAACCCGCCGTTCGATGCCTCGAGTGCGAGGTGGGTGTCGATGACGACCATGGAAGACGTCCCTTCCGCCCTTCCGTCCTGGGTCCCAGGCCTGGCCGGTTCGCAGGTCACCGCCGTACCTGGACCCCGCTTGCCTGGCGCGTCGCACATAAGCCGTGCGGCAGGGACACGCCGAGTACAGCGGGGGCGACCAGGGCCAGGGCGGCTCGCTGGCTAGAACACGGTTGAGTGACTGGTCGCGGCAGAGCCGGGCGATGCACCTACCACTGCGTCGCTTGCGGGCGTGCGCCGCTCGGATCGCATCGCCGCAGGTCGGCCCGGGTGCGACCTGGTTGTCGGTGCCTGGTGCTTGAGTATCAGCATGCTGACCGAGACGGACCTCGCGGGCGGGCCGGTCCGGGTCGATGACCTGGACCGGAGCTCGGTGCTGTGGCTCGCCGAGCAGGCCAAGGCACGCGAGGCCGCGGCGGCCCTGGCGGTGCTGCACGCGGCGATCCGATGGTGCGAGACCAACGCCGTCGAGGACCCGAGGTGGGCGGCGGGGTTCGGGGAGGTCGGTGCGGACCTGGACTGCCCGGAGAGGATCGGTGGAGACGGACGTCCGTTGGTCGCGGCATTCTCCGCCGAACCGCTGGCCGTGGCGATGGCGATCTCCACCACCTCCGCCCTGACGCTGATGGCCGACGCGCTCGAGCTGGCACACCGGTTGCCGCGGGTGATGGCCAGGGTGGAGGCCCTGGAGGTGCCGGTGTGGCGCGCGCGCAGCATCGCCCAGGCCACCAGCGGCCTCTCACCCGACGCAGCCGCCTACGTCGACGCGGAGATCGCCGCCCGCGCGCACCGGGTCGGGCCCGTGGTGCTGGCCCGGCTCGTCGAGACCGCTCGGGCCCGCTACGACACCGACGCCCACGAGGAGGCCGAGGAGGCCGCGCGGGAGTCCTGGGACGTGACCCTGACCCACGGCGACGGCCGCGACCAGCGGTGGTTGGGGACCTCGTGGATGCAGATCACCGGCGACAGCGCCACCCTGGCCGACCTGCAGGACCTGGTCGGTCGTGTCGCCCACGACCTGCTCGCCACCCACCCCGACCTGTCCCTGCCCCGGCGCAGGGTGCTGGCGCTGCAGGTCGTCGTCGACCGGGCCCGCGCCCACGGTGACGCTCCCGCCCCCGGACGGCCCTACAAGGCCTACGTGCACCTCACCGCGACCTCCGAGGGCGACATCGCACCCCTGGGACGGGTGGAGGACCTCGGGCCCGCCACCAGTGCCCTGATCCGCGACTGGCTCTCTGGCTCCCGGGTCACCGTGACGCCGGTCCTCGATCCCGACCGCGGCGACCCCGTCGACGCCCACGACCCACCGGAGTGGATGCGCGAGCAGGTCATCCTCCGTGACCAGCACTGCGTCTTCCCCGACTGTCGCCGCCCAGCCCGACGCTGCGACCTCGACCACATCGACCCCTACGACCCGCTCGGTCCGCCCGGCCAGACACGGCCCGAGAACCTCGCCCCCTTGTGCAGGCGACATCACCGCGCGAAGACCACCACCGACCCCACCCGGCAGTGGCGCTACCGACGGACGGCCCACGGCCACTACACCTGGACCGGACCCCAGGACCAACGGCTGGTCGTCGTGCCAGGCGTCGGCACCTACTCACCGGCCTAGCCGAAGCATGCGCCGCTACTGCGACGCGGCCTTCGGCTGACAGGCCAAGCCGTCGACGCTGGTCGTGTACACGTCCTCGATGCTGTCGTAGTAGGTCCACGCGCGCGTCGCCGGGTCCGCGACGCAGAACGAGAGCGCCGGGACGCCCCGTACGTCGGGGTAGGTCCCGTAGTTCTGCACGACGTTGTCGCCGGAGAAGGAGAAGTCGGAGCCCTCGACCAAGCGCATGAGCGCCGCATGGTTGCGCGGGTAGCGCTGCGAGTCGGCGTACTCGTCCTCCAGGAGCGCCGTCAGCGCGGCGGCGTCGTCGCTCGTGGCGGCCTCGGCCGAGGTCGCCCCGTCGCTCTCCGGGTCGGCCGCCTGGGTCGGGGCCGGCTCGTCGGAACCGCACCCCGCCAGCACGGCGACGACCAGGACGGCGGCAGGGAGCAGGAGAGGCGTGTGCACGTGCCCGATCATGCCCAACCCCGGTCAAGCCACACGCGTCACACTCGTGCAACTCCCAGTTGCACGAGTCGTACACTCGGCCCCATGAGCACCCGCACCCCCGAGACCGACGGTCGCAGGTCGGCCGCAGCGGCTCGCCGCCGCGCCCGCGAGGCCGAGATCCTGGCCGCCACGAGGGCGCTCTTCGACGAGCGCGGGGTGCGCGACGCACAGATCGAGGACATCGCCCGGGCGGTGGGCATCAACCGCGCGATCGTCTACCGGCACTTCACCGGCAAGGAGGAGCTCTTCGCGCTCACCCTCGTCGGCTACCTCGACGAGCTGCGGGTCGACCTCGAGCAGGCCGCCGCCGGCGGCAAGGCCCCGGCCCAGCGGCTGGGCGACATCGTCGGCGCCTTCGTGGACTACTCGCTCGAGCACCCGGCGTTCGTCGACACCGCCCAGGCGCTGATGCGCCGCTCGGGGCCCGAGCTGCTCGACGAGATCTCCGAGAGCGCGCTCTTCCGCCTCGGCCGCGCCATCTCGGGCGCGCTGGGCATCCTCTCCGGCGCGCTCGAGGACGGCGTCGAGAGCGGCGACTTCACCGTCACCGACCCCACCCTCCTGGCCAACACGCTCTACGCCAGCGGCCTCGGGGCGCTGCAGCTCGCCCGGGTCGGCATCCTGGTCAAGGAGGCCGCCCCGGGCGTGCCCACGGTCGGTGAGATCTCCGCGGCGCAGGTGCGCGAGTACCTCGTCGCCTCGGCCCTCGCGCTGGCCACCCTCAGGTGAGGGTGGCCGCGACGTGGCTCAGGGAGCCTCGAGGATCGCGGTGACGCCCTGGCCGCCGGCCGCGCAGATGCTGATCAGGCCGCGGCCCGAGCCCTTCTGGTGCAGCAGCTTGGCCAGGTTGGCGATGATCCGCCCACCGGTGGCCGCGAAGGGGTGACCGGCGGCCAGCGACGAGCCGTTGACGTTGAGCTTGTCGCGGTCGATCGAGCCCAGCGGGGCGTCGAGGCCCAGGCGCTCCTTGCAGAAGACCGGGTCCTCCCACGCCTTGAGCGTCGAGAGCACCTGCGAGGCGAACGCCTCGTGGATCTCGTAGAAGTCGAAGTCCTGCAGCGACAGGTCGTTGCGCTCCAGCATCCGCGGCACGGCGTACGCCGGCGCCATCAGCAGGCCCTCGCCACCGTGCACGTAGTCGACCGCGGCGGTCTCGGAGTCGACGAAGAACGCGCGCACCTCGAGCCCGTGCTCCTTGGCCCACTCCTCCGTGGCCAGCAGCACCACCGAGGCGCCGTCGGTCAGCGGGGTCGAGTTGCCGGCGGTCATCGTGGCGGCCTCGCCCTTGCCGAAGACCGGCTTGAGCTTGGCGAGCTTCTCGCTCGAGGAGTCGGCGCGCAGGTTGTTGTCGCGCTCCAGCCCACGGAACGGCGTGACCAGGTCGTCCTGGAAGCCGCTGTCGTACGCCGCCGCCAGGTGCTGGTGCGACGCGGCCGCGAGCTCGTCCTGCGCCTCGCGGGTGATCTGCCACTCCAGCGCGGTCAGCGCGGCGTGGTCGCCCATCGACAACCCGGTGCGGGGCTCGCCGTTCTTGGGCAGGTCGAGGCCGATGTCGCCGGGGCGGATCGAGCCGAGCGCGGCCAGGCGCGACTTGGTGTCGCGCGCGGCGTTGACCTTCATGAGCTTCTTGCGCAGCTTGTCGCTGATCGCGACCGGCGCGTCGGAGGTGGTGTCGGTGCCGCCGGCGATGCCGGCCTCGATCTGGCCCAGGGCGATCTTGTTGGCGACCTGGATCGCGGCCTGCAGGCCGGTGCCGCAGGCCTCCTGGATGTCGGTGGCCGGGGTCTCGGGCGCGAGCGCCGAGCCCAGCACCGCCTCGCGGGCCAGGTTGAAGTCGCGGGAGTGCTTGAGCACCGCACCGGCCACGACCTCGCCCAGGCGCTCGCCCTCGAGGCCGTAGCGGGCCACGAGGCCGTCGATCGCGGCGGTGAGCAGGTCCTGGTTGGAGACGTCCGCGTAGGCGGAGTTCGACCGGGCGAAGGGGGTGCGGTTGCCGCCGATGACGGCAACGCGACGCGTAGAGGTAGCCATGGCCCCATCCTTGCGCGCGCAGCCCCGCGGGGAGAAGGGTGTGAGGGGCACGTCACGAAAAGTGGACTCCGAGTTACACGTCTAGTTACATGATCATCAGCCGCACCCGTACTCACTGGAGGAACAGACCCGCATGAGCGACAAGTACCAGAGCTTTAGCCAGTCGCCGATCGGCAAGCTGCTGGTCAAGAACCTCGGCCTGCCCGCCCCGATGGCGCTCGAGCGCTACACCGCCGGCGCCCCGCTGGTCGAGGGGACCGTCGTCACCGGCGGCACCGGCCGCCTCGCCGAGTCGCTGCCGGGTCTGCTCGACACCCTGGGCGTCGCGAGCACCGACGTGCCCGACGAGACCTCGACGTACAAGGGCCTGGTCTTCGACGCCACCGGCCTGACCTCCGCCGAGCAGCTCTCGGCCCTGCGCGACTTCTTCACCCCCCTCATGCGCCGCCTGGCCACCTGCCCGCGCGTGGTCGTGCTCGGCACCCCGCCCGAGCAGGTCAGCGGCTCCGAGCGCGTCGCCCAGCGCGCCCTCGAGGGCTTCACCCGCAGTCTCGGCAAGGAGATCGGGCGCGGCGGCACCGTCCAGCTCGTGTACGTCGCCGAGGGCGCCGAGGCCGCGACCACCAGCACCCTGGGCTTCCTGCTCTCCCCCAAGTCCGCCTACGTCTCGGGCCAGGTCGTGCGCATCGGCGCCACCGGCACCACCGAGGCCGGCACCGTCGACGACCTGCTGCGCCCGCTCGAGGGCAAGGTCGCCCTGGTGACCGGCGCCAGCCGCGGCATCGGCGAGCAGATCGCCCGCGTGCTGCACCGCGACGGTGCCACCGTCGTGGGTGTCGACGTGCCGCAGGCCGCCAGCGAGCTGCAGTCGCTGATGAAGGAGCTCGACGGCGACTGGCTGACCCTCGACATCACCGGCAAGGACGCCCCGCAGCGCATCGCCCACCACCTCGCCGAGAAGCACGGCGGCGTCGACGTGGTGGTGCACAACGCCGGCATCACCCGCGACAAGAAGCTCGCCAACATGGGCGAGGACCGCTGGGACTCCGTCATCGCGGTCAACCTCACCGCCCCCGAGCGGATCAGCCGCGAGCTGCTCGACCAGGGCGTCGTCAACGCCGGCGGCTCGATCATCGGCGTGGCCTCGATCGCCGGGATCGCCGGCAACGTGGGCCAGACCAACTACGCCACCTCCAAGGCCGGCGTCATCGGGCTGGTCGACTCGCTCAAGGACGAGCTGCGCGACGGCATCACCGTCAACGCCGTCGCCCCCGGCTTCATCGTCACCCAGATGACCGCCGCGGTGCCGTTCGCGACCCGCGAGGTCGGCCAGCGCCTCAACGCGATGGCCCAGGGCGGCCTGCCGGTCGACGTCGCCGAGACGATCGCCTGGTACGCCTCCCCCGGCTCGACGGCCGTCAACGGCAACGTCGTGCGGGTCTGCGGCCAGATGATGCTGGGCGCCTGATGGCCGGCCCCCAGGTCGAGCGCGCGGCCCGCACCCACGACGGCAGCGCCGGCGTCGGGACCCTGCTGCGCGCCGCCCTGCCCAGCATCCCCGTCGTCGGGTCGCTGCCCGGCGTGCGCAAGGCGAGCCCCGACGGCTTCGAGGGCCTCGCCGTGACGCGGCCCCCGGTCGTCGTCGAGCGCCCCCACGTCGAGGCGTACGGCGACCTGTGCGGCTTCCCGCGCAAGGACGTCGCGCCGCTGACCTACCCGCACATGCTCGCCTTCGGGCTGCACATGGCGATGATGACCGACACCGCCTTCCCGGCCCCGGCCATCGGCACCGTGCACATCGCCAACACCATCACCCGCCACCGCCACGTGGTGGTGGGCGAGCAGGTCGCCGTCGCCGCCCGCGTCGGCCCCTCGCGCCCGCACACCAAGGGCACCGTCTTCGACTTCGTCACCGAGGTCCGCGACGGCACCGGTGAGCTGGTCTGGGAGAGCTCCTCGGCCTACCTGCGCCGCGGTCGCGGCGACGCCGCCGCCCCGGAGGGCACGGTCTTCCCCGACGCCCCGGCCACCGGCGCGACCTGGTCGCTGCCCGGCGACCTGGGCCGCCGCTACGCGGGCGTCTCGGGCGACCACAACCCGATCCACCTCTACCCGCTGACCGCGAAGGCGCTGGGCTTCCCGCGCCAGATAGCGCACGGCATGTGGAGCCTGGCGCGGTGCGTGGCGGCGCTCGAGAACCGGCTGCCCGAGGCGGTCACGGTCGAGGTGGCCTTCAAGAAGCCGATCCTGCTGCCCGGCAAGGTCGCCTTCGGCTCGCGGCCCACCGACGACGGCTACGCGTTCTCGCTGAGCGACCCGCGCAGCGGTGCCCCGCACCTCGCCGGCGTCAGCCGACCCGCCTGAGGGTCAGCGCGGCCGGCCGAAGACGGTGCGTGCGGTGGTGGCGCGCGCCGCGGTCGGCTGCGCGGCCCGCCGCTCCGAGAAGGTCGCGGTGGCCGGGTCCCAGACCCCGACGTCGGTGACCCGGTTGCCGTCCCAGTCGCCGGTCACCGGCAGGTCGCCGGGCTCGCCGAACTGCACCTGCGCGGTCCACACGACGCCCTCGGCGTCGACGCGGCGCAGCGTGAAGGTCGCCGTCGACTGGTCGAAGGTCCCCAGGTCGGTGCGTCCGTCGCCGTCCCAGTCGCCGGTGACGGCCAGGTCGAAGGACGCGCCGAGCGGCACGCTCGTCGTCGACCCGTCGGCGGCGCGCAGGTGGAAGGCCGCCTCGCCCGGGCGGCGTACGCCGACCTCGTAGCGGCCGTCGCCGTCCCAGTCGCCGGCCACCGGCTGGTCACCGGCGGCCCCGAAGGCGATGCGGGTGCGACCGCTCGCCAGCTTGAGGGCGAAGGTCGCGGTGGCGGGGGTGAAGACGCCGATGTTGGCCACCCCGTTGCCGTCCCAGTCGCCGAGGACCGGCTCGTCGGTGGCGGTGCCGAAGCGGCGCACCTTGGGCGCCTTGCCGGGGCGCAGCACCTGGAACTGCGAGCGGGCCTCGCGCCGGTAGACCACCAGCTCGGCCGGCGCCCCGCCGATCATGTTGGCCGCCAGCGGGACGTCGACGCAGTTGGTCGAGCGCTGCGTCGAGCCGTAGACGAACTCCGCGCCGCCGAACCACGCGGTCTGCACCGAGCCAGAGGCCCGTTGCTCGTAGTGCAGGTGCGCCCCGGTGGAGTTGCCGGTCGACCCGACCGTGCCCAGCTGGGCGGCCTGGTCGAGGCGCTGGCCGACCGCGACCGTGACGGCGTTGAGGTGGGCGTAGAGCGTCGACTCGCCCCCGCCGTGGTCGACGACGACGTAGTGGCCGTAGCCCTTGGTGCTGGTCGCGTTGGCGGTGGTCACCGTCCCGGGGGCCGAGGCCACCACGGGGTCGTCGACGTCGTCGGCCCGGTTCCAGTCGATCGACCTCGTGCTCGGGCTGTGGTTGCTGCGGGTGGTGCCGGTCCACTCCTGCCCGCAGGGGAAGGGCATCTCGTAGTCGGCGCCGGGCGCGGCGTGCGCGGGGGTCGCGAGCACCACCAGCGCCGGCGCGAGCAGGGCCGCGGGCAGGACCGTGAGCAGGGGCAGACGCATGATCGGGGTCCCTCGGGGGCGGGGGGCGGTCCGGTCACACGCTCCTCAGGAGCGCTCAACCGCCACATTGGTCACAAAAGTATCCATGTGTCGGCGTGTCTGTCACGAACTACATCGCTGTAATGCTAGTGGCGAGGGCGGATGAGGCCCTCCTGGGCCACCGTCGCCACCAACGTGCCGTCGCGGGTGAAGACCCGGCCGAGGGCCAGTCCGCGCCCTCCACGGGCGGCCGGCGAGACCTGGTCGTAGAGCCACCACTCGTCGGCCCGGAAGGGCTGGTGGAACCAGATCGTGTGGTCCAGCGAGGCCATCTGCACCTGGTCGGGCGTGACCGGGTGGGCGGACAGCGTGGCGCCCAGCAGGCTGATGTCGCTGGCGTAGGTGAAGGCCGCCAGGTGGGCGGTCGGGTCGTCGCCCAGGTCGCCGTCGACCCGCAGCCACAGCCGCGACCGCGACGGGTGCTCCGGGTCCTCGGGCAGACCCCGGCCCGAGCTGCCGACCCAGCGCGCGCCCAGCGCGGCCCACTCCTTGGCCAGCGCCTCCGCCTCAGGCGTCCCGGCGCGGCGCATCATCTCGACCATGTCGACCGCGTCCTCGGGGTCGACGACGTCGGGCATCAGGTCCTGGTGCTCCAAGCCGTCCTCGGGCACCTGGAAGTTGGCAGTGAGGTAGTAGATCGGCCGGCCGTGCTGGCGCGCGGCCACCCGGCGGGTCAGGAACGAGCGGCCGTCGCGGATCCGTTCGACGTCGTAGACGATCGGCACCTGCGGGTCGCCGGGCAGCAGGAAGTAGGAGTGCATCGAGTGCACGACGTACGCCGGGTCGACGGTGTGGATGCCGGCGCACAGGGCCTGTGCCGCCACCTGGCCACCGAAGACCCGCGGCCGGGTGGTGCGGGCCTGACGGCCGCGGTAGAGGTCGGTGTCGATGGTCTCGAGGTCGAAGAGCGCGACCAGCTCCTCGAGGGAGGTCTCCTCGCTCATCATCGACCCCCCGCCGGGCGCATCCTGCGGATCAGCGCCTCCTGGGCCACCGAGGCGACCAGCACCCCGTCGCGGTCGAAGATCCGGGCGTTGACCAGGCCGCGCCCGCCGGTGGCGACCGGGGAGTGCTGGTCGAAGAGCCACCAGTCGTCGGCGCGGAAGGGCCGGTGGAACCACACCGAGTGGTCGAGCGAGGCGACCATCACCTCGCGGGTCCCGATCGAGATGCCCTGGGGCGAGAGCGCGGCGCCCATGATCGTGGCGTCGGAGGCGTAGGTGAAGGCGGCCGCGTGGAGCAGCGGGTCGTCGGGCAGCGCGTCGTTGACCCGCATCCACATCTGCTGGCGCCCCGGGTGGTCCTCGTCGGTGGGCAGCAGGTCGTGGGAGGAGCCGACGTAGCGGAAGTCGAGCACGTCCCACTCGGTGAAGGAGCCGTCGGCGCCGCGGATCTTGTCGTTGACCGCCAGCGCATCCTCGGGCGCCGGCACCTGCGGCATCCGGTCCTGGTGCTCGTAGCCGTCCTCGGGGCGCTGGAGGTCGACGGTCATCACGTAGATGGGCCGGCCGTGCTGGCGGGCCAGCACCCTCCGGGTGGCGAAGGAGCGGCCGTCGCGCAGCCGCTCGACGTCGTAGACGATCGGCGCGCCCGTGTCACCGGGCTGGAGGAAGTAGGAGTGCAGCGAGTGCACGGCGTAGTCGCCCTCGACGGTGCGGTCGGCCGCGACCAACGACTGCGCGGCGACCTGGCCGCCGAAGACGCGGGGCAGGATCGAGGCCTGCTGGCTGCCGCGGAAGAGGTTGTCGTCGATCGTCTCCAGGTCGAGCAGCTCGAGCAGCTCGGCGGTGGTGCGGGGCATCTCAGTCCTGGTCCTCGGCGTCGGGGTTCTCGAGGCCGGCGAGGAACTGCTCGAACTCGTGGCCGAGCTGGTCACCGGTGGGCAGCGGCTGGTCCCGGGCCAGCAGGTTGTCCCCGGACTCCTCGGCCCGCTCGAAGGCGTCGTACTGGCGCTCGAGCGCGGCGACCACGTCACCGACCTCCTCGTTGGCCTCGAGGTAGCTGGAGATCTCGGCCTCGCGGTCCTCGGCCTCGGCGCGCAGCCCGGAGAGGTCGACGGTGAGCCGGCCGGCGAGCTCGACCTGCTCGAGCAGCACCGCGGCGGCCTTCGGGTAGTCGAGCTGGGCCAGGTAGTGCGGGATGTGGGCGACGAAGCCCTGGGCGTCGTGGCCCCACTCCCCCAGGCGCACCTCGAGCAGCGCCTGCGCACTGGCCGGCACCCGCAGCTCGCCGCGCCACGGGCTCGCGCCCAGCAGCAGCTCGGAGTTGTTCGCGTGGTGGGTCACCGCGATCGGGCGGGTGTGCGGCACCGCCATCGGCACCGAGCCCATGCTGATCACCCGGGTCACGCCGAAGCGCTCGACGACCTCGCGCACCGCGCGGCAGAAGCCCTCCCAGCGGTTGTCGGGCTCGGCGCCGTTGAGCAGCAGGTACGGCGTGCCGCCGCTGTCGCGCAGCAGCCGCACCACCAGCCGGGGCGCGTCGTAGGAGTCGTAGTGGTCGACGACGAAGGAGACCGCGGGGCGTCGCGCGCGGTAGTCGTGGAGCCGGTCGACGTCGAAGGTCGCCACCACCCGACCCGCGCCGTCGTCGGTGCCGGCGACGTCGGCCAGGTGCTGGGCGGCGCGCGCGGCCGCGTTGCCGGCGTCGAGGAACCCGTCGAGCACCACCACCATGGTCAGCGTGGACTCCTCGGAGGCGTCGATCTCGGCCACCTCGTCGACGATGTGCACCAAGCGGGTCTCGCTCACGGGTCTCCTCGTGTCAGCTGTGGTCGTGCGGTCGTGGGGCCCGGGGCGAACCGGCCACGCCGCCACGATATTCCCTGCCCACCCCGGGCGGACGGGCCGTCCGGGCACAGTTGGTTACCGAGGGGTAACCTAGGCGCGACCGACACCCACCACACCAGCCCCACCCAGGAGAACCGGTGCCCCGACAGCTACGAGAGGTCGTCTTCGTCGACGGCGTGCGCACCCCCTTCGGCAAGGCCAAGGGACAGTACGCCGAGACGCGGGCCGACGACCTCGTCATCAAGTGCATCCGCGAGCTGATGCGCCGCAACCCCTCGCTGCCGCCCGAGCGCGTCGACGAGGTCGCGGTCGCGGCCACCACCCAGATCGGCGACCAGGGCCTGACCATCGGCCGCACCGCCGCGCTGCTCTCGGGCCTGCCGCAGAGCGTGCCCGGCTTCGCCATCGACCGCATGTGCGCCGGCGCCATGACCGCGGTCACCACCACCGCCTCGGGCATCGCCTTCGGCTCCTACGACGTCGCGATCGCCGGCGGCGTGGAGCACATGGGCCGCCACCCGATGGGCGAGGGCGTCGACCCCAACCCGCGCATCATGTCCGAGCGCGTGGTCGACCCCGACGCGCTGGTGATGGGCAAGACCGCCGAGAACCTGCACGACCGCTACCCCACGATCACCAAGGAACGCGTCGACGCCTACGCCGTGCGCTCGCAGCAGAAGACCGCGGCGGCGTACGACGCCGGCACCATCCAGCAGGACCTGGTGCCGGTCGCGACCCGCTCGGCCGACGAGGGCTGGGGCCTGGCGCTCAGCGACGAGCCGATGCGTCCCGCCACCACCATGGAGTCGCTGGGCTCGCTGAAGACGCCCTTCCGCGCCCACGGCAAGGTGACCGCCGGCAACGCCGCGGGCATCAACGACGGCGCGACCGCCGCGCTGCTCGCCGACGAGGAGACCGCCCGCGAGCTGGGCCTGCCGGTGCGGATGCGCCTGGTGGCCTACTCCTTCATGGGCGTCGAGCCCGAGGTGATGGGCGCCGGCCCGATCCCGGCGACCGAGAAGGCGCTCAAGCAGGCCGGCCTCACCATCGACGACATCCAGGCCTTCGAGGTCAACGAGGCCTTCGCCGTGCAGGTGCTGGCCTTCCTGGAGCACTTCGGCATCGCCGACGACGACACCCGGGTCAACCCCTACGGCGGCGCGATCGCGATGGGCCACCCGCTGGCCTCGTCGGGCGTGCGCCTGATGACCCAGCTGGCCCGCCAGTTCGAGGAGCGCCCCGAGGTCCGCTACGGCCTGACCACCATGTGCATCGGCATCGGCATGGGCGGCACCGTGATCTGGGAGAACCCGCACTACACCGGAGAGGCAGCCTGATGAGCGACCTGACCACCCTGCTGGCCCGGGCCGAGGAGATCAGCTCCGACGCCGAGCGCGTCACCCAGGCCCACCTGCGCAAGGTCACCCTGCCCCGCGGGGCCGGCGTGATGGGCCTGATCACCCTCGACAACGGCGAGGACCACACCAAGCCCAACACCTTCGGCCCCCGGGGGCTGATCGCGCTCAACACCGCGATCGACGCCGCCCTGGCCGACGACGAGGTCACCTCGATCGGCGTGACGGGCAAGCCGTTCATCCTGGCCGCCGGCGCCGACCTGACCAGCATCGCCTCGAGCGGCGCCGCCGGCGTACGGGTCGTGGCCGAGCTGGGCCACGCGGTCTTCCGCAAGCTCCAGGACGGCGGCAAGACCTCCTTCGGCCTGGTCAACGGCCTCGCGCTGGGCGGCGGCCTGGAGGTCGCGCTGCACTGCGACTACCGCACCGTGATGGACTCGGCGCCGGCCCTGGGCCTGCCCGAGGTCATGCTCGGCCTGGTCCCCGGCTGGGGCGGCGCCTACCTGGTGCCGAACCTCGTCGGCGCCGACGCCGCGGTGACGCTGGTGCTCGAGAACCCCCTCAACAACGGCAAGACCCTCACAGGCCAGCAGGGCTTCGACCTCGGCCTGGCCGACGCGGTCTTCTCGGGCGCCGACTTCCTCGAGCAGTCGCTGCTCTGGGCGGCCGACGTGCTCAACGGCGACGTGCTCGTCGAGCGCCCCGAGGTCGACCGCGGCGAGGCGTGGGACGCCGCCGTCTCGCGCGCCGCCACCGTGGTGCGGGCCCGCACCGGCGGGGCCAGCCCGGCCGCCCAGCGCGCCGTCGAGCTGATCTCGGCCGCGCGCAGCGCGAGCCGCGACGAGGGCTTCGCCGCCGAGGACCAGGCGCTCGAGGACCTCTCCCAGACCCCCGAGCTGCTCGCCAGCCTCTACGCCTTCGACCTGGTGCAGAAGCGCGCCAAGCGTCCCGTCGGCGCCCCGGACCGCTCGCTGGCCCGCCCGGTCACCAAGGTCGGCATCGTCGGTGCCGGCCTGATGGCCAGCCAGATGGCGATGCTCTTCGTCCGCCGCCTCGAGGTGCCGGTCGTGCTGACCGACCTCGACCAGGACCGCGTCGACAAGGGCGTCGCCTACGTGCACGCCGAGATCGACAAGCTGCTCGCCAAGGGCCGCATCGGCCAGGACAAGGCGAACCGCCACAAGGCCCTGGTCACCGGCGCGGTCGAGAAGGCGGAGGTCTTCGGCGACGCCGACTTCGTCATCGAGGCCGTCTTCGAGGAGATGTCGGTCAAGAAGTCGGTCTTCGCCGACGTCGAGAAGGTCGTCTCGCCGACCTGCGTGCTGGCCACCAACACCTCCTCGCTGTCGATCTCCGAGATGGCCGCCGACCTCGAGCACCCCGAGCGGGTCGTCGGCTTCCACTTCTTCAACCCGGTCGCGGTGATGCCGCTGCTCGAGATCGTGCAGGGCTCGGCCACCGACGACGCCACGCTGGCGACCGCGTTCGCCACCGGCAAGGCGCTGAAGAAGACCACGATCCTGGTCCAGGACAGCCCCTCCTTCATCGTCAACCGCCTGCTGGGCCGCTTCATGAGCGAGGTCAGCCGGGTCGTCGACGAGGGCACCCCGATCCAGACCGTGGACGGCTCGTTCGCCGGTGTCGCCCCGATGCCGCCGTTCACCCTGATCGCCCTGGTCGGCCCGGCCATCGCGCTGCACAACACCGAGACCCTGGCGGCGGCCTTCCCCGACCGCTTCTACGTCTCGCCGGCGCTCGAGCGGGTCGTCGCGGCGCGCAAGGGTGCCTACTTCGCCCCCGACGGCAGCCTCGATCCCGAGGTCGAGGCTCTGCTCGAGACCCCCGCCGACCCGGTCGTGCTCTCGCCCGAGCAGGTGCGCACCCAGGTGCTCAGCGGACTCGCCGAGGAGGCGCGCCTGATGCTCGACGAGGGTGTCGTGGCCGGTCCCGAGGACCTCGACCTGGCGATGATCACCGGCGCCGGGTTCTCGTTCTGGAACGGCGGGCTGACGATGCTCCTCGAGCGCGAGGGCCTCGGCTCGTTCCACTGATCCACCCGCAGCACCGGCACCACCCGGGCCGCCCGGCTCAGTCGTCGTACGTCGCGACCATGAGCCGGGCGGCCCGTTGCGCGAGCTGGTCCTCCCCCAGGCCCACCAGCCGCCGCAGCGCCGCCTCGTCGCCGGCGCCGTCGAGCAGCACCCACAGCACCTGCTCCCCGAAGCTGGCGGCCAGGTGCTCGGCCGCCCACCACGACAGCCCGTAGTGGGCGGTCGAGCCGTCGGCGTTGAAGGTCGCGTCCTCGGGCATCCGCACCCGGCGGGCCGCGAGGTCGTCGCGGACCGCGACCAGCGCGACCTCGGGCAGCGCCCGGTCCTCGGGCGCCAGCGGGCGCACCGAGACCCACTCGGCGACGCCCTCGGCCAACCAGACCGGGGCGTCGTCGTCGCGCGCCCCGACGGCCACGTGGGTCACCTCGTGGCGCAGCAGGCGGTCGCGGGTGCGCCCCTGCGTGGAGGTGCGCTCGGCGCCGGCGGAGGCCAGGACCCGCGGGTTCAGCACGATCCGGGTCGAGGCCAGCCCCGAGTCGGGGTCGCGGGGGTCGGCGGCCACCGGCACCGCGACGGCGTCGAGCGCGGCGGCGTCGCCACCGGGCAGGTCGGCCACCGAGGCCAGGGCGGCCGTGGTCGACAGCGCGTAGAGGACCACCTGGTTGCTCCAGTCGAAGGGCACCACGGCGCTGACGTCGCCGACCGCGCGCTGGGCGGCGTCGAGCAGGCCGGGGGCGGCCGCCACGCTGGCGTCGTCGAAAACCCCGAGCACCCCGGCGACCTCGCGCACCTGCACCGGGCCGCGGTCCCAGGGCTGGGGCACGACCCGGTTCCGCTCCTCCCACGCCTCGTCGGTCACCGAGGCCAGGCGCAGCCGCTGCCGCTTCCCGCCGCCGGGCTCGAAGAGGTAGCGGTCCCGCGCCACCACCGGGGTCTCGTCGTAGCCGCGCAGCTGCAGGTGCACCTCCACCACGACCCAGTAGGAGTCCTCGACGCGCAGCAGGTCGGCGGGGTCGAAGCGGTAGTCGACGACCTCCAGCGGCAGCTGCGCGAGGTTGTCGAAGTACTGCGCCTGCTCGGCCCGGAACGCCGGGCGCCCCGTGGCCAGCGCCCGGTCGAAGCGGCCCCGGTCCTGGCGGCGTACGCCGGCGGCGCGCAGGTCGAGCGTGCGCTGCACGGCCGCGACCACCCGGCGCGGGGCGGGCTGCGCCGAGGTCGTCTGGCCGCCGGCGGGCTCGCCGTCGCCGGCGAGCAGCGTGCACGACGACAGGACCAGCGACAGGACCAGCCCCGTCAGCAGTGCCTGCGGCCCCCTCCCGAGGGGCTCGAGCGCTCTTCCCTCCCCGGTGCGCTCAGCGGGGCCGTTCAACGGGTTGCTCGTGCTCGAGTGGAGAACCCGCCGACATCGCCTCGACGATGCCGCGCGCCAGCGACTGCGGGCTCAGCCCGATGCGCTCGAGGATGACCGCGCGCTTGGCGTGGTCGAGGAACTCCTGGGGCACACCGTGCAGGCGCACCGGCGTGGTGACGCCGGCGGCGTTGAGGGCCTGCAGCAGGCTCGCGCCGCAACCGCCCTGCACGCCGTTGTCCTCGATGCTGACGACCAGCTCGTGGTCGCGGGCCAGCTCGATGAGCGCCGGGTCGACCGGCTTGACCCAGCGCGGGTCGACGACGGTGACGCCGATGCCCTGCGCGACCAGCCGATCGGCGACCTCGACGGCGGTGGTCGCCATCGAGCCGACCGCCACGACCAGCACGTCGCGGGCCCCGCTGCGCACCAGCACGTCGCAGCCGCCGGCCCGGTCGACGGCCTCGATGTCGGCGGGCGGCGGCCCCTTGGGGAAGCGCACCACGGTGGGGGCGTCGTCGACCGCGACGGCCTCGTCGAGCTGCTCGCGCAGCCGGGTGGCGTCGCGCGGCGCGGCCAGGCGCAGCCGTGGCACCACCTGGAGCACCGACATGTCCCACATGCCGTTGTGGCTGGCCCCGTCGTCACCGGTGACCCCGGAGCGGTCGAGCACGAAGGTGACGCCGCAGCGGTGCAGCGCGACGTCCATCAGCACCTGGTCGAAGGCGCGGTTGAGGAAGGTGGCGTAGACCGCCACCACCGGGTGCAGCCCGCCCATCGCGAGGCCGGCCGCGGAGGTGGCGGCGTGCTGCTCGGCGATGCCGACGTCGAAGGTGCGGTCGGGGAAGTGCGCCTGGAACTTGTCGAGGCCCACCGGGTGCATCATCGCGGCGGTGATGGCCACGACGTCCTTGCGGCGGTGGCCGATCTCGACCATGTCGTCGGCGAAGTGGTCGGTCCAGATCCGGCCGCGGGCCTTCTCCTCGCCCGACTCGATGTCGAAGGGCTGCGGGGAGTGGAACTGGTCGGCCTCGTGGCGCTCCGCGGCGTCGTACCCGAAGCCCTTGCGGGTCAGGGCGTGCACGATGACGGGCGCGCCGTACTTCTTGGCCTGCGTCAGCGCGGTCTCCATCGCGGCCCGGTCGTGGCCGTCGACGGGGCCGACGTACTTGAGCCCGAGGTCCTCGAAGAGGCCCTGGGGGGCCAGCGCGTCCTTGAGGCCCTTCTTCATCGCGTGCAGGGCGTCGTAGGCCGCGGAGCCGACGCCGGGCACCGCGTTGAGACGCCGCTTGACCATGTCGAGGACGGTCTCGTAGCGCGGGTCGGTGCGCAGCGAGGTGAGCGCGGTGGCCAGCCCGCCCACGGTCGGGGTGTAGGAGCGGCCGTTGTCGTTGACCACGATGACCAGGCGGCTGCTCTGGGCGACCGCGATGTTGTTGAGCGCCTCCCAGGCCATGCCGCCGGTCAGCGCGCCGTCGCCGATGACCGCGACCACGTGGCGGTCCTCGCCGCGGATCGCGTAGGCCTTGGCCAGGCCGTCGGCGTAGCTCAGCGCGGTCGAGGCGTGGGAGTTCTCCACGATGTCGTGCTCGGACTCGGCCTGGCTCGGGTAGCCCGACAGGCCGCCCTCCTGGCGCAGCGTGTCGAAGTCGCCGGCACGCCCGGTGAGCATCTTGTGCACGTAGCCCTGGTGACCGGTGTCGAGGACGATCCGGTCGCGCGGGGACTCGAAGACCCGGTGGATGGCCATCGTCAGCTCGACCACGCCGAGGTTGGGGCCCAGGTGGCCGCCCACCTTCGACGTCGAGCGCACGAGCAGGTCGCGGATCTCGCTCGCGAGCGTCTCGAGCTGGGCCTCGTCGAGGCTGCGGAGGTCACGCGGTCCCGAGATGGTCTCGAGGATCGACATGGGGCTCCTTGCTGCCGGGGGTGCGGGGGTGCTGGGTGTGCGGGTGGTGCTGGGTGGGCCAGTCTAGGGGTCGGTCCTCAGCGGCGCAGAACCGCGACGGCGGGTTCGAGCAGGCTGCCGATCCACACCTGGCCGTCGTGCTCGCGCACGCCCGTGGCCATGTGGAAGCCCTCGGCCGGGAGGTCGAGGTCGTGGACCAGCCGCCCGGTGTCGTCGTAGGCCTGGACGCGGCAGGTGCGCTTCGGTTTGGGCTGCAGGCGCTGGGGGATCCGCGTCACCTGGCGACGCACCCAGGGCGGGGACTGCTGGAGCCGCTCGACGACCGGGTCGCGGGGGCTCGCGATCGCGACCCAGACCAGCCCGTCGCTGCCGCGGGCGATGTTGTCGGGGTAGCCGGGCAGGTCGTCGACCAGCAGGTCGCGGCTGCCGGCGCGCGCACCGGTGATCCAGTGCCGCACCAGGGTCGCGGCCCCGGTCTCGGCGACCACGACGAAGGACTCGTCGGCGGCGAGCGCGACACCGTTGGCGAAGGCGAGACCCTCCAGGACGGCGCTCACGGTGCCGTCGGGGTCGAGGCGCAGCAGCCGCCCGGTGCGGGTGTCCTGGACGAAGTCGTCCTTCCACCGGTCGATGGAGTAGCGGGTCGATGAGTCGCTGAACCACACCGTGCCGTCGGAGGCGATCGCGGCGTTGTTGCAGAAGACCATCGCGCGGCCGCCGACCTCGTGGACCACCTGCTCGACCCCGCCGGTGTCGAGGTCGACGCGCAGCAGGCCGCGCTGGGCGTCGCAGACCAGCAGCCGGCCGTCGGGGTGCAGCTCGAGGCCCAGCGGGCGTCCGCCGGTGTGGGCGACCCGGTCGATGCGGCGCCCGTCGTGGGAGAGCCGGAAGATCGCGCCGTCCTCGGTGCCCGAGAGCACCGACCCCTCGTGGGGGCCGTCGGGCACCACCACGACGTCCTCGGCCCCGTGGCCGGGCAGCGGGTGGATCTCGAGTCGGTGGGAGGAGGGTGAGGTCACAGCGTCAGCCTGTCGTAGATGGGCGAGGCGAGGAAGAGGGGCAGCAGGAGGCGACCCGAGACGGTCAGGTCCTTCTCCAGGACGGCCCGGGGCGCCACGAAGACCATCTGGCGGCCCTCGCCGCAGACGATGTCGTCGTCGCCGAGGTCGACGGCGCCCGCGAAGAGGTGCACGGTGTCGTCACCGCCGCAGGCGGGGCTGTGGAAGGTCCACTCCCCCGCGCTCTCGAGCCCGCCGGCCAGGTGGACGCCGGTCTCCTCCGCGAGCTCGCGGTAGGCCGCCTGCTCGGGGGTCTCCCCCGGCTCGATCGAGCCGCCCGGCAGGCCCCACTTCTCGGGGTCGATGACCGGGTGCTCGTCGCGCTCCTGCATCAGCAGCCAACCCCGACGGTCGACGAGGGCGATGCTGGAGAACCGGTGCACCCGCCCACCCTAGGTGGGGCTCGTCACAGACGGGCGATGAAGCGCCGACCTCGCAGCGCCTCCTCGACCAGCCCGACCGCGCGTCGTACGCCGGCGAGCCGGGCGTCCTCGATCAGCCAGGTCTGCACCGCCGCCTCGACGACCTCGGGCGTCGCCACGTCGCGCAGCTCGCTGCGCGCCTCGCTCAACCCCCGCCGCGCCGCGGCCTGACCGGCCTCGACGTGCAGCACCGCGAACCGCGCCAGCACCACCACGTGCTTGCGCAGCCCCGGGTAGCCGCGGAAGTCGGGCGGGCACAGGTCGAGCAGCCAGCTGGCTGCGGTGGCCTCCCAGTCGGGCGCGTCGGGCGGACGCACCTCGGCCGGCCAACCAGGAGGAGCGACGTGGGTGGGCATGACCCCATGCTACTCGAACACCCGTTCGACATCCACTGCCGCGGTCGGTCCAGCAGCCAGGGCCTCACCGTTGGTTGAGCAGCGAGGGCCGAAGGCTCAAGCGTCGCCGAAACCCCGCAAGCGAGCGGCGTACGGCGGGAACTGGCGCCGACTCGGCGCAACCCCGCCGTTGGTTGAGCAGCGAGGGCCGAAGGCTCGAGCGTCGCCGAAACCCGGTGACCCCACGACGTACAGCAAGCGCGGTCCTCACCGGGTCTCGGCGACGCTCCTCGCTAGCGCTCGTCACTGCTCGACAAACGGAGACGACGCTCCTCGCTGACGTTCGTCACTGCTCGACCAACGGCGCGCCGTACGGCGGGAACGGGCGCCGACTCGGCGCCCCTCGACGGAGGCGACGCTCCACCAGCGGAGTCTCAGGCGGAGGTGAGGAAGCTGAAGCGGACCTCGCGGTCGGGGTTGTCGACGTTGAGGTCGACCAGGCAGATGCTCTGCCAGGTGCCGAGCGCGAGGCGCCCGTCGAGCACCGGCACGGTCGCGTACGGCGGCACCAGCGCCGGCATCACGTGGGAGCGCCCGTGGCCCGGGGTGCCGTGGCGGTGCCGCCAGCGGTCGTCGGCGGGCAGCAGGTCGCCGAGCGCGGCGATGAGGTCGTCGTCGCTGCCGGCGCCGGTCTCGAGGATCGCGATGCCGGCGGTGGCGTGCGGCACGAAGACGTGCAGCAGCCCGTCGCCGCGACCGGCGCACCACTGCTCGGCCTGGCGCGTCAGGTCGACGACGACGTCGCGGCCGCCGGTGTGCACGTGCTGGGTCTCGGAGTCCATCTCGTTCACCTCTCCAACCAGGCCGTGAAGGCCGTGGGCTCGTAGGGACGGCCGAGGAAGTCCTCGACCAGGTCGGCGGCGTCCTTGCTGCCGCCGGCGGCCAGCACCCGGTCGCGGTAGCGCAGCGCCACCTCGGGCGCGAACAGGTCGCGGGTGTCGAAGGCCGAGAACAGGTCCTTCGCGATCACCAGGCTCCACATGTAGGTGTAGTACGCCGAGGTGTAGCCCCCCAGGTGGCCGAAGCCGCAGTGGAAGTGCGAGCCCGGCAGGGCGGCCCACACGGCGTACTGCTCGGAGAGCTCGAGCGAGCGCGCGGTGAGGTCGGCGGGCAGCTCGGCGTGGAAGCGGTAGGACACCGAGGCGTAGTACATCTGGGTGCGGGCGTGGACGCCCTTGCCGAACTCCTCGGCGGCGCGCATCTGGTCGACCAGCTCGGCCGGGATGGCGCGGCCCTCCTCGTCGGTGGCGAAGCCGGCCAGGACGCCGGCGTCCCAGGCCCACTCCTCGAGCATCTGGCTGGGCGCCTCGACGAAGTCCCACTCGGTGGCGACCCCGGAGAAGCGCACCCACTCGTGGCGCCCGGCGAGCACGTGGTGCAGCAGGTGGCCGAACTCGTGGAAGAGCGTGACGACCTCGGAGTGCTCCATCAGCCCGCGCCCGAAGTTGCACACCAGCACGCCCTCGGGCAGCTGGCGCCCGGCGACCCCGCTGACGAGGTCGAACTGGGCGGCGTGGTTGTACTTGCCGGCGCGCGGGTGCAGGTCGAGGTAGATCCGCCCGAGCTGCTCGCCGCCCGCCAGCGCGACGTCGTACGCCGCCACCTCGTCGTGCCAGGTCGGTGCGTCGTCGACGGGGGTCCAGGTGAGCCCGAAGAGCCGGCCGGTGACGTCGAGGAGGCCCTGGCGCACACGGGTGAAGTCGAAGTAGCGGCGCACCTGCTGGGCGTCGACGTCGTAGCGCTCGCGGCGCACGGCCTCGGTGTAGAAGCGGGCGCCGGAGACGTCGAGACGCTCGAGCCCGGGGTGGTCGAGGCGGGCCCGCTCGAGCAGGACCGCGGCGTCGCGCTCGGCCGCGGCGGTGGCGTCGTGGGTGATGCGGTCGATGAACTCGGCGATCGCCGGCCCGGTGCCGATCATCTTGACCTCGGCGTCGTAGTCGGGCCAGCCGTCGTAGCCGAGCAGGCGGGCGCGCTCGTCGCGCACCGCCAGCAGCTCGCGCAGCACCTCGTCGTTCTCGGGCCAGGCGAGGTCGAGGAACGCACCCATCACGGTGCGCCGGGCGTCGGCGTCGGTGGAGAAGGTGAGGAACGGGTGGGTGTCGGGGTAGTCGGTGGTGATCGCGACCGTGCCGTCGGCGTCGACCGGGTGCGCCTCGACGTAGTCGGCCGGCAGCCCGTCGAGGGCGGTGGCGGGCACCCGGGTGGTGCGCGCTCCGTCGCGGATGTGGCGGCCGAAGGCCTGCGCCAGGTCGTCCTCGCGCTCCCCCAGCACCCGCAGCCGCTCGCGGGTCTCGTCGTCGCGGTCGACCCCGGCGCGGCGGAAGCCGCGCAGCGCGTCGTCGAGCACCCGCAGGGCACCCGCGTCGAGGCCCTCGCGGGGCACCGCGTCGAGACGTGCGAAGACCTCGGTGTCGAGCATCAGCGCGGTGCGGAAGCGGTTGGCGTCCTGCTCGGCGCTCTCGGCCGCCTCGCGCAGGGCCGGGTCGGGGTGCACCTGGCTCAGCAGCGAGGACGCCGCGAAGGCGTTGGCGAGCGCCACGTGCAGGTCGTTCCACAGCACCAGGGCGCCGGCCGCACCGGGCTCGAGGGCCCGCAGGGCGTCGGCGGTGCGGGCGGCCTCGGCGAGTGGTACGGCGGTCCGCGCCTCGAGGAGGGAGGACCAGCCGGCGGTGTCGTCGGCAGGCGGCAGGGCGAGGGGGCTCAGGGTCACGTCGGCAGGCTACCCACGCCCGCCCCCTGACCGCCGTCGGCGTCGGGCACCCCGCCCGCACAGCTGGCGAACGGTTCGGGCGCGGTCTCCCCGGCGCCGAAGGCGTCGATGAAGAGCGGCAGGCGCGGGTCGTCGGCGCCGGTCAGGGCGAGCTGTCGGCCCCACACCGTCACCACGACCGGGGCCTCGAGGCCCTCCCAGGGCGTCAGGATGCCGTTGTCGGGCAGCAGCGCCTCGAGCCGTCGTACGTCGTCGGCCGAGGTGTCCGGGCCGTACGCCAGGAGGACCGTGCCGTGCTCGAGGTCGTGCACGACGTTCTCCGCGCGGACCTGGGTGTCGTAGGCGCCGCAGTCGAGCCAGCGGTCGGCGTGCGGGCCCCCGACCGGCGGCTCCTGCTCGTAGTCGACGTCGCCGTCGACGTGCGTGGTCGGCAGGTCGTCGTAGACCCGGACCTGGTCGAGGGTTCGGTCGACGGGCTCGGCGAGCAGGCGGGGCACCACGGCGGCGGCCGCCACGACCAGGGCCGCGAGCACCAGCGTGGCCACGAGCGCGACCACCGGCGCGCGGTCGGCGTGCCCGGGCTCCGGGGCCTCGACGGGCTCCGGCTCGACCTCGACGGGCTCGGGCTCGCTCACGAGTCGAGCAGCCGCTCGACCCGCTCGACCTTGGCGGCGAGCTGGCCGTCCCAGCCGGGACGGATGTCGGCCTTGATCACCAGCCCGACGCGCGGGGACACCTCGGCCACCACGTCGACGGCCTTCTTGACCACCGCCATCACCTCGTCCCACTCGCCCTCGACGTTGGTGAACATCGAGTTCAGCTCGTAGGGCAGGCCGGACTCCTTGACGACGCGTACGGCGGCGGCGACCGCCTCCGAGACGCTGCCGGTCTCGTCGGCGGAGGTGGGCGAGATGCTGAAGGCCACGATCATGGGGCGAACGGTAGCCGTCAGCGCCTCACGGCCTCGGCCCCCTCCGGGGGCAGCAGCTCCCGCAGCCGCGCCATCGCGTCGCGCGACTGCGACTTCACGGTGCCCACCGCGATGCCCAGCGCCTGGGCGGTCTGCGCCTCGGTGAGGTCGTCGAAGTAGCGCAGCACCACCACGGCGCGCTGGCGCGGCGCCAGCTGCAGCAGCGCCGCGCGGACCGCGGCCCGGTCCGTCTGGTCGGCGCCGCCCTGCTCCTGCTCAGGCACGTGCTCCGTGCTCACCTCCCGCCAGCGTCGGCGCCGCCAGCGGCTGATCGACTCCCGAGCCAGCACCTTGCGCACGTAGGGCTCGGGGTCGTGGGCGATCTTGGCCCAGTGCGGCATCGCCTTGACCAGCGCCAGCTGCACCAGGTCCTCGGCGTCGGCGTGCTGTCCGGTCAGCAGGTACGCCGTGCGCAGCAGCGCCTGGCGGCGGGCGGCGACGTACTGCTCGAACTGTGCGCGCGCCTGGGCGTCACGGTCGGGCACGGGACCTCCAGCGACGCAGGGCGACACCCACGATCAGCACCAGGCCCGCCGACAGCCCGACGAGGAGTCGTGGGTCGAGAGGTCGCGGGGGCGCTGGGTGGGAGGCGAACGGCTCGTCGAGGAGGCCGACCGCCAGCTCGCCACGGAAGTTCCCGGGACCGGGCAGGTCAACCACCGTCTCCGACTCCCCCGTCGTCACGTCGACGCGCTGGAGGTCGGTGTGCAGCTCGTCCGGGGCGTAGCGCTCGGCGAGCACGTGCTGGGCGTCGAGCCAGGCCAGCACGGCGAAGGTGTCGGCGCCGGGGACCGGGCTGCTCTCCGCGGTCTCCTGCGGTCCGACCAGGCGGACGACGCTGATCCCGTTGGGGCTGGGGTTTCCCCTGGGATAGGCCGCCCTCTGCCCTGTCCGGTCCAGGGCAGCCACCTCGGCCATCAGGCGCCCCGGCAGCGGCAGCCTGGTCACGGCTCCCGTCTCGACGTCCCAGCGCACCATGCCGTCGTCGAGCTGGACCAGCAAGGCCCCTCGCCCGTTGCTGGTCTCGACCGCGCCGGCCTCGACGTTCGTCAGCGTCGGCTCCTCCTCGACGTCGGGTTCCCAGGTCATCAGGCCGTCAGACGGGGTCGACCCGCCCTGCTTGCGCGCCGGGGCGTCGTCGCCGACGTACTCCTGGCCGTAGGACAGCACCAGCGTGTCGCTGTCGGACCAGATCAGCTCGTCCGGGGCCAGCCCGTGCTCCGTGGACACGTCGTGGCGCACCGTCGCGCCTGTGACCGTGTCGTGGACCGCCACCCCGGTGGCCGGCAGGTATTGACCTCCGGCCGTCTGCGGCGTGCCCTCAGTCGCGCCGGTGACCCAGTAGGCCACGTGCACACCGTCCGGCGACAGGGCGTGGTCCCGGCGCGCGTCGTCCGGCAGGTCGAGGAAGCGGTACTCGCCCGTGGCTGCGGAGACACCGACCACCGCCTCCTCCGCACCGGTCCAGCCGCCTCGTTCGGCGGGTAGCAGCGCCGCGAGCTGGCCCAGCGGCCCCTCGTCGTCGGTGCCGGGCAGCCATCGGCTGGGCTCCCAGATGGTGTCCGGCAGCGCCGGCCGCGCTCCGGGGGCGGCCGGCTCGATGCCGTCGTCGGCGCGCACCCACCCGAGGCCACCGATCAGTGCCAGCGCGAGCACCGTCGCGCCCGCCACCACGGCGGTGCCCAGGCGACGGCGGCGGTGGTAGCCCCGGGCGACGTCCCACAGCCCGGGGTCGGGCAGGGCGGGTGGGGCGTCCTGGGCCAGGTCGGCCAGCCGGTCGTGCAGGGTGCTCATCGGTCCTCCTCGGGGTCCTCACCCTCACCTACGTCACGAGCACAGCGCTTGGAGGGGTCAGGTGAGGCTGCGGACCAGGAGGACCAGGGCCGAGGAGGCGCAGACGACGAGCACCACGGCCCGCACGCGGGCCTCGGGCAGGCGCGGGCGCAGCACCCGCCCGAGCACCGCGCCCACGCCCAGCACCGGGGCGAGCAGCAGCGCGAGCAGGAGCGTGTGGAGGTCGAGCTGGCCGGCGAGCCCGAGCCCGGCCAGCGAGAGGGCCGCGCCGACCATGAAGTAGACGGCCAGGGTGGTGCGGATCGTGCGGGGCGGCTGGTGCTGGTAGAGCAGCGCCAGCGGCGGCCCTCCGATGGAGGTGGCGGTGCCGGTGACCCCCGAGACCGCGCCCGCCACCACGAGCGAGGTGCGGGTCAGCGGGACCACCACGGTGCGCCAGGTCAGCGCGACCGCGACCAGCACCATCGCGCCGACCGCGACCCCGAGCAGGCGCGGCTCCAGCGTGGTGACCGCGACGACGCCGACGGCGGTGCCGGCGATGCGCGAGGGCAGCGACCAGCCCAGGCCGTGCCAGTCGATGTCCTCGCGCTCGTTGGCCAGCGTGAGGAAGGGCAGCGCGAAGGCCAGCCACAGCATCAGCTCGGGCATCAGCCGCGGCTCGACGAGGGTGATGACCGGCGCGCTGACGAGCCCGAGCCCCAGGCCCACCAACGACTGCACGGTGGCCCCGGCCAGGAGGGCCAGGGCCACCGTGAGCAGCGCAGGTGCGGTCAGACCGAGCAGGATCAGCCCCGGCGCAGGTTGCGCAGGACGTACTGCATGATGCCGCCGTTGCGGTAGTAGTTCGCCTCGCCCGGGGTGTCGATGCGGACCACGGCGTCGAACTCGACGTCGTCGGCCTTCACCATCACCGTGCGCGGCGTGGTGCCGTCGTTGAGCTCGGTGACCCCGGTGATCGAGAAGGTCTCCTCGCCGGACAGGCCCAGCGACTCGGCGCTCTCACCCTCGGGGAACTGCAGGGGCAGCACGCCCATGCCGATCAGGTTGGAGCGGTGGATGCGCTCGTAGGACTCGGCGATGACGGCCTTGACGCCCAGCAGCGCGGTGCCCTTGGCGGCCCAGTCGCGCGAGGAGCCGGAGCCGTACTCCTTGCCGGCCAGGACGACCAGCGGGGTGCCGGCTGCGATGTACTTCTCGGAGGCCTCGAAGACGGTCGTCACCTCGCCGTCGCCGGCCAGGTCCTTGGTGAAACCGCCCTCGGTGCCCGGCGCGAGCTGGTTGCGCAGGCGGATGTTGGCGAAGGTGCCGCGGATCATGACCTCGTGGTTGCCGCGGCGCGAGCCGTAGGAGTTGAAGTCGCGCTGCTGCACGCCGTGCTCGGCGAGGTACTTGCCCGCGGGGCTGTCCTTCTTGATCGCACCGGCCGGCGAGATGTGGTCGGTGGTGACCGAGTCGCCGAGCTTGAGGAGCACGCGGGCACCCTCGATGTCGGTGACGGCCTCCGGCTCGTCGGGCATCCCGTCGAAGTAGGGAGGCTTCCGCACGTAGGTGGAGTCCTCGTCCCACTCGAAGGTCTTGCCCTCGGGGGTGGGCAGCGAGCGCCACTGCTCGTCGCCCGCGAAGACGTCGGAGTAGCCGTCGTCGAACATGTCGGAGGTGATCGCCGAGGCGACGACCTCCTCGATGTCGGCGGCCGAGGGCCAGATGTCCTTCATGAAGACGTCGTTGCCGTCGGTGTCCTGGCCCAGCGGGTCGTTGAACAGGTCGAGGTCCATCGAGCCGGCGAGCGCGTAGGCGACCACCAGCGGCGGGGAGGCCAAGTAGTTCATCTTCACGTCGGGGTTGATGCGGCCCTCGAAGTTGCGGTTGCCCGAGAGCACCGAGACGACGGCGAGGTCGCCCTCGTTGACGGCCGCGGAGACCTCGGGGATGAGCGGGCCCGAGTTGCCGATGCAGGTGGTGCAGCCGTAGCCGACGAGGTTGAAGCCGAGCTTGTCGAGGTACGGCGTGAGGCCGGCCTTCTCGTAGTAGTCCGAGACGACCTTCGAGCCGGGGGCCAGGGTGGTCTTGACCCAGGGCTTGCGCTGCAGGCCCTTCTCGACGGCGTTCTTGGCCAGCAGCGCCGCGCCGATCATCACCGAGGGGTTCGAGGTGTTGGTGCACGAGGTGATCGCCGCGATCGCGACGGCGCCGTGGTCGAGCTCGAACTCGGTGCCGTCCTCGAGGGTGACGTGCACCGGGTTGCTGGGGCGACCACCGTCGGCGGGGGCCGCGGAGAGGTAGTTCTTCGGCGCCGCCGCCTCGCCGCCGCCGTTGGAGGTGGCGGGGTCGGAGGCCGGGAAGGTCTCCTCGACGGACTCGTCGTAGCCGTTGGTGTCCTGGTGCTCGTGGTCGACGTAGTCGGCCAGCGCGCCGCGGAAGCCCTGCTTGGCCTCGGAGAGCGAGACGCGGTCCTGGGGGCGCTTGGGCCCGGCCAGCGACGGCACGACGGTGGCCAGGTCGAGCTCGAGCTTCTCGGAGTAGCGCGGCTCGGCCGAGGGGTCGTGCCAGAGGCCCTGCTCCTTGGCGTAGGCCTCGACCAGCGCGAGCTGCTCGGAACTGCGCCCGGTCAGCTCGAGGTACTTCGTGGTCTCCTCGTCGATCGGGAAGACCGCGATGGTCGAGCCGAACTCGGGGCTCATGTTGCCGATCGTGGCGCGGTTGGCCAGCGGCAGCGCGGAGACGCCGGGGCCGTAGAACTCGACGAACTTGCCGACGACGCCGTGCTTGCGCAGCATCTCGGTGATGGTGAGCACCAGGTCGGTGGCGGTGGCGCCCTCAGGCAGGTCGCCGTTGAGCTTGAAGCCGACCACGCGCGGGATCAGCATGGAGACCGGCTGGCCGAGCATCGCGGCCTCGGCCTCGATGCCACCCACGCCCCAGCCGACCACGCCGATGCCGTTGACCATCGTGGTGTGGGAGTCGGTGCCGACGCAGGTGTCGGGGTAGGCCAGCAGCTCGCCGTCGACCTCGCGGGTGAAGACGGTGCGGGCCAGGTGCTCGATGTTGACCTGGTGCACGATGCCGGTGCCCGGCGGGACGACCTTGAAGTCGTCGAAGGCGCCCTGGCCCCACCGCAGGAACTGGTAGCGCTCGCGGTTGCGCTCGTACTCGATCTCGACGTTGCGCTCGAAGGCCTCGGGGGTGCCGAAGACGTCGGCGATGACGGAGTGGTCGATGACCATCTCGGCCGGCGCGAGCGGGTTGATCTTGGTCGGGTCGCCGCCCAGGTCGGCCATCGCCTCACGCATGGTGGCGAGGTCGACGACGCAGGGCACGCCGGTGAAGTCCTGCATGATCACGCGCGCCGGCGTGAACTGGATCTCCTGCGACGGGTCGGCGTCGGCGTCCCAGCCGGCGATCGCCTTGATGTCGTCGGCGGTGATGTCGGAGCCGTCCTCGGTGCGCAGGAGGTTCTCCAGCAGCACCTTCAGGCTGAAGGGGAGGCTGTCGACGTCGAGGCCCTCACCCTTGACCGCGTCGAGGCGGAAGATCTCGTACGACGTGCCGTCCACGTCCAGGGTGCTCTTGGCACCGAAGCTGTCCTTGCTTGCCACTGACCAACATCTCCTCTGTCGCGTCTGCGATGACGGGCGCTGCTGCGCCTCATCTTGCCGCCGGGCCGGGGAGGCGGCAAAGGAAGGCCACCCTTACCCGCGGACCACATCTCTTGACGTCAAGATACATGACATCGAGGAGAATTCCAGCGCCCACCTCCGGCGTGGCGACAGACTTAGACAACTGTCGATATTGACAGATGTCTATCTCGCTGGCCACAGTTCAGTCGTCGTCATCACCTGCATCCACGTCACGCGGCTGTACGCCGCAGAGGGAGCCCCACATGACCAGGACCGACCAGCCGACCACTACGGCGCACCAGGTCACGCTGAGCGGAGCGTTGTCAGCACTCGTCGAGGAGTTCGCCGGCACGTTCGCGCCCGAGACCGTGGCCGAGTGCCTCGAGGACTCCTACGAGCGCCTGCTGCCGGCCAGCGTCTCCTCGTTCCTGCCGCTCCTCGCGCAGCGCTTCACCCGCGAGCGCCTCCGGGCCGCCGTCCGCGCGGCCGACCAGTCCGCGGCACCGCGACGCGACGAGGGCGAGGGACGCCCGTCGTCCCTGGTGCTCTTCGTCTGCACCGCCAACTCGGGGCGCTCCCAGCTCGCAGCGGCCCTCCTCGCCCACCGCTCCGCCGGAGAGGTGCAGGTGGCCTCCGCCGGCACGACTCCCGGCGCCGCCGTGCAGAGCGAGGTGGCGCTGGTGCTCGACGAGCTCGGCATCGACACCGGCGAGCTGTTCCCCAAGCCCCTGACCGACGAGGTCGTGGCGGGGGCGGACGTGGTGGTGACGATGGGGTGCGGGGACTCCTGCCCGGTGCTCCCCGGACGCCGCTACCTCGACTGGGGCGTGGCGGACCCCCAGGGCCGTGACCTGGAGGCGGTCCGACGCATCCGCGACGACATCGACGCGCGCGTCGTGGCGCTGCTCGACGACCTGCTCGTCGACCGGCAGGCACCCGCCGCCCCCGCCGCCCCCGCAGCCAGGTGACCGGCGGTCAGGGACCAGCGTGATCGGAAGGATGACAACGGCCCTGAGCGTGCTCGTGAGCATCTGCGGTCGGCTGCGCCCAAGAGGCGAACCTCGGCCTCTAACGGACGCCGGTGCGTGATCCAACCTAGCGCTTAGTCGTGCGGCAGCCCCACTGCTCGTGGCCACAACCTACGCCGGGCGCCGACAGGGGTAGAACAATTCGTCCGCGCACGGGCTCCGGTCTTGGCAGGAGTGAACCGCTGCCGGGCGGAGCCACCAAAAGTCACCAAGACCGGAGAAAACCCGCCTGTGGCCTTTACGCGTCGTCCTCATCGTCCGCCCATGGCGCAATGACCGACGGCGGAAGCCAACCCCAGCCGTTGTCGTGCTGGTCAAGAAGGGGCGTCAGATTGGCGATCGCGACAGTCTCCGTAATGAACGTCGCCCGAACTCGCTGACCACCGAGAAACTCAATGGCGACGAGGTCATCCTCAGCTGGGGGCCGCACTCTATAGTCGGCTGCGAGCGTCTCGATGCCGCGCTTCACCTTGACCAGGTAGTTAAACCGCAGGTCGCCGTGACTGGTACGCGTAGCCCCAGCGCCCACGTGGGTGATGTTCGTGGGCGAGTCACCGGAAAGCACTACCTCTCCAGGCACCGTGTCCAGCCGGGCTTCCACGGTGACGTCAATTCGCGGCTCCTGGTTCTTGCCGTACGGCGCCATTGGCAGGTTCCGAGTCAGCGCTTTAGGGAGTGCAATGTAGAGAGTCCCGGTGCCGCCATTGAACCCTTTGGTGTCGAGAGCGGTCAGCCGCTTGATTATCCCAATAGCACCATTCGGCATGGTACCGAGAGTGCCGACCGGAACGGGAGCCGGCAGCCGTGGTCGCCGGACCGGCGTCGCCGCCACGACGGCGCGCCTCTTTCTGGGCAGTTTGATGATCGCGCCGAGCCCAGGGAACCGCTTCGAGCGCTCGCGGCGGGCAAGTGGCGGTTGAGCAGGCCTCGGACGCTTGGGCTGATCGATCATTCCATCGGTGGCGAGCTTGGCCAGGTCAGTCCTCGCAATGCGGTACGCGTTGACGTGCTCGTGCAAGTGCCACTTCTCGATAGCGGTCCGGATCTCGCTAAACGGAGCGCCCGGGTCATTGACGCTATCGATCACCAGGGCAGCTTCAATGTTGCGACTGAGCCCGGGGTGCGTGAGGTTTGCCGACCCTACGAGCGCGTGCTTCGATCCGTCCGCCCTCTCAACGTAGTACGACTTGGGGTGCATCAGGATGTCGTCGGCGGCAACGAGCGTGAGGCTCTTGCTCACATTGCTCGGAGCCTTGTCAAACAGATCAAAGACGTCCTCAAGATCAGATTTTCGGATGCCAGACTCGTTAGCGCCCACGACCAGGCGGAAGGCGCCGAACCGATTGAGGAGGTTAAGGAACTCACCTTCGAGCGGATAGATGCCGTCGTAGGAGAAGTACCCCGTTTGGCAGCCGAAGTACGTCGCTTCAGGGAGCACCTGCTCCAGCCAGGTGTAGAGCGTGTCCGCTGGATCGCGGCTTCCAGAATCGAGATATCTCACAGTTCACCGAGCCTAGCGGGGCTTGATGTACCGCATGACTACTTTTCCAAGACAACCGCATCTTCGGCATTGACCGCGTTCGCGGCGTGCATCCCGTAGCGTGGCCAGGTCTCCAGCGAGATAACGTCACCTAGTGTGAACCCGATCTGCTCCGCGCAAGCGGCCAAGAGCGACGGCGTTTCGATGGTGACCTGCTCGCCACTCGGGCCGGTCCGGTTTCGCCCGATAACCACCACAGCACGCTCGCCCCTTCGGAGCTGCCCATGCCACGAGGTGAAGTCGTCGCGCATGGCGACGAAGTACCGGTACAGCAGGGCGGGCACCGCTGCCCGGCGGAAGCCCGCACCATTCGCCTGGTTGGCCGCCTCAATCTGACCGAGTAATCCGGTGACCTCTGACGGCAGCGAGTGAGCGTTGTCGAGCATCGCCTGCTTCCAGATCCTCGCTGCGCGCATCGTCCATTCGCGGCTGCCCGTCAGGGACGCTTCGAGCTCGCGGGTTCGCGCTGGCGTCGCGAGTCCCAGCGCCATGATCGAGAGCCGGTCTGTATCGATGTACGGCAGAGCGGTTGCATACGGAGGGCTCGTCACAATCAGGCGCCGCCCCTTCGAGTCACCAAAGAGATCGTGATCGTTAGCGTTACCAAGCTTGCTCGTTGCCACTTGGCTAGCTGTCCAGGGCTCCAGTTCGGCGAGCGACGCAATGAACTTATCGATCGTCTCGATGTAGGCGTCTCGCAGTGAGGGTGGCACGAACCCAGCCGGGCGTCTGCGCACACGAAGATCCTGCGGCTCCTGAAGTGAAACGCTGCGCAGGATGCTAGATAGCGCCAAGAGGCTGAGATGGGCAGCAGGAGACTCCTCAGCGGGCGGGTGGTCGCTAAGTGCTTCACGCAGCCCGGCGAATGCGGGCGGGGTGAACCATTCCGACAGGTAGCGGTGTGTGGTTGCATCCCAGGTTGGCACGGAGGCGTCGCTTCCGGTGTCCTGACCGTGCTTGAGCGACGCGCCAACGCGTTCGGCTAATTCAGTGAGCTCCACCGCTAGGCGCCGGGGGTCGCCCGCCTGGTGCGCCCTGAGCTTCGCGGCTGACACAAAAACTGCGATGGGTGACCGGTCACGCCCGTGTGCATCAAGACCGAGCCGCAACGCCTCGATAAGTGCGGTGCCGGAACCGGCGAAGGGGTCACCCAGGACAACTGCGTCAGGATCGACGGCGTTAATAAGCGCACGGGCAAGCTGAGGGTTGAACTTTCCTTTGTACTCGTGGAAGCCGTGGACGCCAAAGCGCGTGGCCTGGCGACTTCGGATGCTGCGGCTTTGCAGGTGACGCGCCTCCACTTCGTGCTGAGCGACGGGCCACACCGTTCCCTCGACACCTATCTCGGAGAAGTAAGTGAGCCGACCGAGCAGGGTGCGCGGGGCCGGATGCTCGAACTGAACACCTCGCGGCACTGGCTTGATGGCGGTGGCGCCGAAGGCTGCCAATTCAGACTGAGCTAGCTTTCGCTCGTATTCGAACAGCCGATGCCCTGGCCATATCCCCAGGGCCATCATGCGGGGCTCTCCAGCAGCAGGACGTGCTCGGCGTTGCGCCCCTTGCCATGAGAACTGTTAAAGGATGAGCGGCCGCGGGCGATCGTGCGCAGGAGCGCACCGCGGGGGGTGAACCCGAGCCCAGTACCGACATCGAAGAGGAGCTCCCGGTTGTCAATGTGCCGCCCCCGGATGATGGAGTCTCCGACCACGATGACCACGGGACTCTGCGGGCGCAGCACGCGGCCAAGGCCGCTAAAAACGTCGCCCATTTGCTGCGCAAAGTCGACCTCAGTGTGTGGGTTCTTTGCCTTGAAGTAGTGCGGCCGCGCGCCGATCTCTGACTCGCGCACAGCGATCGGATCGTGCTTGAGCCAATACATGCGATACTTGTGATATAGCCAATATTCGTAGGCGTTCGGATATGGCGGACTGAAGATCGCCGAGTCCAACGAATCGTCGGCGATGGGGGTCAAGTCGCGTGCGTCACGCTCGTACACCCTCGACTCCGTCGAGGCGAGCGTCTGACGCATGGCTAGGTAATTAGCAGTCCGCTCGACAGCAACGCGAAGCGCGCTTAGGCCGGCACGCTCGTCCAAACCTTTGTTGACTGCGGCGTAGCGGGTGTCTGAGTCTTGGCGACTGAGTTTGACGACGGTGGCCGATATGCTGAGTGCAACGCGGTCGTGCCACGGGTCGTCCGGCGGAATGGTGTCTAGGTAAGCGGTAGCGCCAGCTAGGACACGTTGCGCCCATCCTTCGAACCAGTGGTCGACGTTTGGTATGTCAGCGCGCAAGCGGTCGACCACCTGGTCTGACACGTTCTTGGCGGCATCCACCAGGTCGGTCGCATGACGCAGCGCTGCAAGATCGTCACTATGCCGCCACTCGCTCACGCGGACCCGTGAGATCAAACAAGCGATTGGGCTCAAATCAACGCCAACAGACGAGAGCCCAGCTTGAGCACTAGCCTCCATGGTTGTTCCCGAGCCACAGAACGGGTCGATAACCCCCATGGACGGAGACAACATATCAATGGCTTGGGCGGGGAGGTCCAGCACGTAGCGCGCAGGGTAGGGGTGCAGGTTCATCCGGGTATCGGCGTCGGCGAATGACCAGTCGGCACCGACGAATCGCTCGACCACTGAGCCCGGCAACCGGCCTGTGCTGTTGTCCCACCAAAGTCCCCGCTCCTCGGTGCCCCGGCGCAAGCTTGGTGAGCTCGGCAGGGGCGGGAGAGGCGAGGTCGGAAGAGTCATGGCAGGCACTGTACGGGGGGCAACCGACACGCGCCGAGCGGCGCGCGGTCGCCTGTGAAAGAAGGTCCCGAACCGCGTCTGAGGGCGCCCCTAATGGACAATCCAGGGTTCCTCACCGAGCCGCTGGCCGAGTTCCAGATGGGGCGACTTTAATGCCGAATGAGACCAAGTACCTGTTCCCGGTCAGCGGAATCAAGCGCTGAAGCCGGGTGAACACGACCGCGCCCGCGGACCCGGTGGCCGACGATAGGCCACGTCGAAGTGCCCCTGGCACGCCCCGCTCGGGAAGAAACATCAGTACCCCGCACTGCTTCTCTGGGTTAACTCGCCCCAGCGATCTGGCCAGCCAGGTACCTCAGCGCAGTCTCATGGCGTGAAGGTGCGGCACTCAGCAGATCAAAGCCTGTCGATCCACGTGTCCTCTTCGCGGTCGTCCCATCGAGAGGTTGTGGTCTTAGCGGACGCGGGTCGCTGACCGAGGCGCGACAACACCTTCATCCCTTCATCGTGCGTGAGTGCTCGCAGTGACGCCACTTCGCGGCCTGCGGCGGACTCGATCGCTTCCTGGCGCTCCTCCATGGTTGTTAGACCACGTGCGCCGAGCGCCTTCCGCAGAAGGTCGACCTGCCATTCCGTGATCGGCGCCGGCCCGCTCACCTGGCTCGGCGGATCGGAAGGCTCGTCGCCACCGAACAGTGAAAGATCGTTACACACGGGCCGATCATACGAACTCGGCTGCGGGAACTGCGACGCACAACCCCGAAACGCCGCGAATGCTGCAGAGCATGAAGCCAACGACGAGGACCACCGCGTCAGCGCCTCCCAAGCACGGACGGGAGCACGGCCCGGTTTGGCCATCCCAGGGCACCCATCGAGACCGTGTTGGCTACGACGTGCATGGTGTGAACTACAACTTTCACCCGAGCAGAGCAGCCGCGCCACGTCCACCTGGGCCGGCTAAGCGATCGCGTCGCCACGGTCAGGGACCAGGTCGCTCCAGCACAGCCACGCACTCGACGTGGTGCGTCATCGGGAAGAGGTCGAAGGCCCGCAGCCCGCGCAGCTCGTACCCCCGCTCGGCCAGCAGCCCGAGGTCCCGCGCGAGCGCTGCGGGGTCGCAGGCCACGTAGGCGATCCGGCGCGGCGACCGGGCCACCACGGCGTCGACGACGGCCCGCTTGGCGCCCTCACGGGGCGGGTCGAGCACCACCAGGTCGAACGGCTCGTCGTACGACGACGCCAGCACATCGGCGACATCGCCGCAGGCGGTCTCGACACGGGCCGGGGCGCCGGCGAGGTTGGTGCGCGCGTGCAGGCTCGCGGTGCGGTCGCCCTCGACGGCCACGACCTCGCCCTCGGGGCCGACCGCGTCGGCGAGGAAGCGCGCGAAGAGGCCGACACCGGCGTAGAGGTCGAGCACCCGCTCCCTCGCGGCCGGCTCCAGCATCTCCAGGACGGTGCTCACGAGGGTGGCGGGCGCCCCGGGGTGCACCTGCCAGAAGCCGTCGGCGGCCACGGCGAAGCGGTGCTCCCCCGCACCGAGGGCGACCTCCTCCTCCACCGAGCCCGGAGCCGGCTCGCGGGCGTCGGGGTGGGCGATGCGGCAGTCGTCGACCTCGACGGCCGCGCGCGAGCGGTGCTTGCGCATCCCGCGGCGTCCGTCCCCGAGGTCGACGTACGAGACCCGGGTGCGCCAGCGCAGGCCCGCGAGCTGCTCGGGCAGGTCGCCGGCGACGGCCTCGACCTCGACGTCGCTCTCGATCTTGGCCAGCCGCGCGAGCTGCTCGCGCACCACGGCGGTCTTGAGCGCGCGCTGGTGGGGCAGCGAGACGTGCTGGAAGTCGCAACCGCCGCAGAGCCCGGGGCCGGCGAAGGGGCACGGCGGCGTGACCCGCTCGGGCGAGGCCTCGAGCACCTCGACCGCGTCGGCGCGCCAGAACGTGTCGCCGTCGGTGCCCTCGGTGATCTGCAGGACCACCCGCTCCCCCGGCACCGCGTGGCGCACGAAGACCACCCGCAGCGGGGCGTCGGGGGCGGTGCTGCTGGGCACCCGGGCCACGCAGTGGCCGCCGTGCGCGACCGGCCCGACCTCGACCTCGAAGCGCTCGCCGACCCGGGAGCGGCCGCGCTGGCGCCGGGCGCGCGGGTGGCGGCTCACCGGCGCGACCCCCGCTTGCCGCGCGGGTCGACCCGGCCGCTGCGCAGGTCGCCGGGGCGCACCCGGAACTCGTCGCGGGCCTCCCGCTCGCGCGCGATCTGCGACGACTGGAGCTGGTAGGGCACCGAGGTGACCATCACGCCGGGGGTGAAGAGCAGGCGGCCCTTGAGCCGCAGCGCGGTCTGGTTGTGCAGCAGCTGCTCCCACCAGCGCCCGACGACGTACTCGGGGATGTAGACGGCGACGACGCCGCGCGGGTTGGCGCGCCGGATCTCGGTGGCGTACTCCACCACCGGGCGCACCAGCTCGCGGTAGGGCGAGTGCAGCACCTTGAGCGGCACGTCCATCCGGCGCTCGTCCCACTCCTCCATGAGGCGGGCGGTGGCGACGCTGTCGGTGGCCACGTAGACGCCCTCGAGGGTGTTGGGCCGGCTGGCCTGCGCGAAGGCCAGCGCCCGCAGCGTGGGCTTGTGCAGCTTGGAGACCAGCACGATCGCGTGCACCCGGGTGGGCAGCACCCGGTCCTCCTCGTCGGCGGCGAGCTCGGCGGCCACCCGCTCGTAGTGCTGGTGGATGCCGCGCATGAGCACGAAGAAGATGCCCATCGCCAGGATGGTGATCCAGGCACCGGCCAGGAACTTGGTGATGAGCACGATCACCAGCACGACGGCGGTGAAGGCCAGGCCGATCGTGTTGATCAGCCGCGAGCGCTGCATCCGGTGCCGCGCCCCCGGGTCGGTCTCGCTCTGCAGCTCGCGCGTCCAGTGCCGGATCATGCCGAGCTGCGAGAGGTTGAAGGAGACGAAGACACCCACGATGTAGAGCTGGATGAGCCGGGTGGGCTCGGCGTCGAAGAGCCAGATCAGGGCGATCGCCATGCCGGCGAGGAAGACGATGCCGTTGGAGTAGGCCAGCCGGTCGCCGCGCGAGCCGAGCGCCCGGGGGGCCAGGCCGTCCTGGGCCAGGATCGAGCCGAGCACCGGGAAGCCGTTGAACGCCGTGTTGGCCGCCAGCACCAGGATGATGCCGGTGACGGTGACGGTGAAGTAGAAGCCCGGCGGAAAGCCGTTGAAGACCGACTCGGCGATCTGCGAGATCACCGTGTGCTGGTCGTAGTCCTCGGGCAGCGGCGCGCCGCCGCGCGAGAGCCGGTCGAACTCGTCGGGGTCGACCAGGCGCACGCCGATCTCGCGGGCCAGCACGATGACGCTGATCATCATCGCGATCGCGATCGCGCCCAGCAGCGCCAGGGTCGTGGCAGCGTTGCGGCTCTTGGGGCGTCGGAAGGCGGGCACCCCGTTGGAGATCGCCTCGACACCGGTCAGCGCCGCCGCGCCCGAGGAGAAGGCCCGGGCCAGCAGGAGCATCAGGCCGATCGTCGTCAGCGGCTCCTCGAAGCCGCTGGCCGGCGTGATCGTGATGTCGGCACTCTCGGCGGCCAGCAGGTCGTCGTTCCACCACTGCCACAGGCCCCAGCCGACCATCACGCCCATCGCGACCATGAAGGCGTACGTCGGCACCGCGAAGAACGCCCCCGACTCGCGGATGCCGCGCAGGTTCATCGCCATCAGCAGCAGCACCAGCCCGCAGGCGAAGGTGGCCTCGTGCCCGCTCAGCGCCGGCACCGCGGAGGCGGCGTACTGCGCGCCCGCCGAGATCGAGACCGCCACCGTGAGCACGTAGTCGACGAGCAGCGCGCTGGCCACCGTCGTCCCGGCGGTGACCCCGAGGTTGACCTTGGCCACCTCGTAGTCTCCGCCGCCGGAGGGGTAGGCGTGCACGGTCTGGCGGTAGGAGGCGATCACCGCGGCCATCACGACCGCGACCGCCAGCGCGACCTTCCACGACCACACGTACGCCGACGCGCCGGCCAGCGAGAGCATGATGAAGACCTCGTCGGGCGCGTAGGCCACCGACGACAGCGCGTCGGAGGCGAACACGGGCAGCGCGATGCGCTTGGGGAGCAGCGTCTCCCCCAGCTGGGAGCTGCGCAGCTTGCGCCCCAGGAGGATCCGCTTGGAGACGTCTCCGACACTCACGAGCGGGAAGGCTACGGCACCGGCGCCCCCGAGCGGCCCTTGCGGCTACCGTGGCCTCGTGCACGTTGTGATCATGGGCTGCGGCCGGGTGGGTTCGACCCTGGCCAACAGCCTCGAGGACCGGAACCACACGGTGTCGATCATCGACAGCGAGCCCGACGCGTTCCGACGCCTCGGGCCCGCCTTCAACGGCGACAAGGTCGCCGGGATCGGCTTCGACCAGCAGGTCATGGAGAAGGCCGGCATCCGCCGCGCCGACGCCTTCGCGGCCGTCTCGAGCGGCGACAACTCCAACATCATCGCCGCCCGGGTCGCGCGCGAGACCTTCGGCATCCAGCAGGTCGTGGCGCGCATCTACGACCCGGGTCGCGCCGAGGTCTACCAGCGCCTGGGCATCACCACGGTCGCCACCGTGAAGTGGACCGCCGACCAGGTGCTGCGCCGCATCCTGCCCGCCGGCGCCGAGCCCGACTTCCGCGACCCCAGCGGCACCATCCGCGTCGACCACATCACCGTGCCCGAGATCTGGATCGGCAGCCGCACCATCGACCTGCAGGTCCAGAGCCGCAGCCGCATCGCCTGGATCGACCGGCTCGGCGAGGGCATGCTGCCGGTGCGCGAGACCGTCCTGCAGGAGGGCGACATGCTGCACCTGGTGATCCGCGAGGAGAACGCGGCGCACACCTACGAACGGCTCGAGAACGGCCCGGAGGAGAACTGATGCGCGTCGCCATCGCCGGAGCGGGCGCCGTGGGCCGCTCGATCGCCCGTGAGCTGATCACGAACGGCCACGAGGTCCTGCTCATCGACAAGAACGCAGCCTCCATCAAGCCCGAGCGCGTCCCCGACGCCGAGTGGCTGCTGGCCGACTGCTGCGAGATGTCCTCACTGACCGAGGCGCGCCTGGAGCGCTGCGACGTGCTGATCTCGGCCACCGGCGACGACAAGGCCAACCTGGTCGCCTCGCTGCTGGCCAAGACCGAGTTCGGCGTGCCGCGCACCGTCGGGCGCGTGAACCACCCCAACAACGAGTGGCTCTTCAGCGAGGCCTGGGGCGTCGACGTCAACGTCTCGACGCCGCGCATCATGTCGGCGCTGGTCGAGGAGGCCGTCAGCGTCGGCGACCTGGTGCGGCTCTTCACCTTCCGCCAGGGCAAGGCCAACCTGGTCGAGATGACGCTGCCCGAGGACTCGCCGTACGTCGGCAAGCCCAGCGGGCTGATCCCGCTGCCCGAGAACTGCGCGCTGGTCACCATCCTGCGCGACGGGCAGGTCTACGTGCCGACGCCCGAGCAGCCGGTGGAGTCGGGCGACGAGCTGCTGCTCGTGGTGCCGGCCGAGAAGGAGGACGAGCTCGAGCGGCTGCTCGCGCCCTCCACCCACGGCGGCTAGTCGCGCGGGACGGCCTCGACGGGCGTGTGGTTGCGGCTCAGCACCCACATCATCGTGGCCAGCGCCGCGAGCTGCAGCGGCCAGCCGAGCACGATCTTCAGCACGCCGAGGACCGCGATCGCGGTCTCGGCGGCGATCGCCTCCGACCACCCGCCGAGCCAGATCGGGCCCTGCACGACCACGCGCAGCACGCAGGGCGCGGCCAGCAGCCAGGTCAGGGTGCTGGTCAGGCGCACCACCTGCTTGTCGGAGTGCCAGGCGGTGGCGTCGCCGGTGACGCTGCCGACCATGAACCCCACCAGCGGCCAGCCGACCAGCACGGTCAGCGACAGGACCACGGCGTACCCGCCGTTGTAGAGGATGCCGGGCAGGAAGTAGGCCAGCGCCTGCTCGTCCTCGCTGCCGCCCCGGCGCGCGGCCATGGTGACGAAGAACCAGCCGATGCCGATGCCGAAGAGCGCGTTGACGGCGAACTGCACCGTCGAGCGCTGCACCAGGCGCACCACGAGCGCGAGCACCGCGGCCGCGACGCTGACGACCAGCGCCGTCTGCAGCTGCTTGGTGCTGAGCCAGACCACCGTGAACAGCAGCGTCGGCACGGCCGCCTCGACCATGCCCCGGCGCCCGCCGAGGGCCCTGGCGAGCTGGCTGCGGACGACCGACTCGACGGTCTCGACGTCGGCGGTGCTCACGGGATCAGCTCGTAGCGCGGGTTGAAGATGACGCGGACGCCGTCCTGGGTGCCGATGCGGCCCTCGACCGCCATCGCCACGCCCGGGTTGATGCCAGCGATGCGGCGCCGGCCCAGCCACACGACCGTGATCGACCCGGACCCGTCGAAGAGCTCAGCCTCCAGCGCCGGCACCCCGCCGCGCGGGCGCAGCGTGACGGTGCGCAGCGTGCCGCGCAGACGCACCATCGAGCGGTCGGCCGCATCGGCGATGCAGTCGGTGCCCGGCTCGGTGTAGGTGCGGCGCAGGTCGCGCGCCTCCTGGTCCGAGCTGTTGGCCCAGCGGCTGATGCTGCGGCGCAGGCGGCTCTTCTCGGGCATGGTCCCTCAGTCGTGGTCGTGGCCGAAGTGCGGGTCCTCGGTGGTGCGCCCGCGCGCGTCCTTGGTGCCGGGAGGCACCGCCGGGCCGACGCGGCGCGCACCCTCGGGCATGACCAGGTCGAGCGCCTCGCCGACCGGCATGGCGCCCTGGCCACGCTCCACACCGACCTGGGTCAGCGCGCTGAGCCAGGGCTCGGCGATGTCGGTGCCCCGCGCCGGGGCCCCGATCAGGGTGGCGCGCAGCATCCAGCGGTTGCCGTTGACGCCCACGATGCGCGAGAGCTGCTTGCCGGTGCGCCCGTCGGGCATCGTGCGGGTCAGCTCGCAGAGCAGCTCGGTGCCGTAGCGGCCCTCCTGCTCGGTCGCGGTGCCGCCGCGCTGGACCATGTCGGCCGCGATCTGCGGGCGCACGTCGCCCCACAGGTCGCCGCCGCGGGGGGCGGCGAAGGCGCGCAGCTCGAGCGCACCGTCGGCGCCCGCGAGGAGGACGGCCTGGATCTGCTCGGTGGCCTCGTCGACCTGGAGCCGCAGCTCGAGGCCCTCGGGGGCCACGACCAGCAGCGAGCCGAGGTCGATGCGCTGCAGGCCCTCGGGCACCTCCGGCAGGTCAGCCGCGTCGAAGGGGCCCTCGGGGGCGGCCCCCGGCGTCTCCTTCGATGCCTCGTCGGCCCCGGCGGGCTCGGTGGCGTCGGACTTGCGGCGGAACTTCACGGGCGGGGCTCCTCGGGTGTCTGGGCGGATCGGGCGGGTCCACGACCTCAGGACGAGGCGAACCCACCAGTCGAACCGTATCCCCCGTCACCTCGCAGCGACGAAGGCAGCGCCGCCACCTCCACGAAGCGCGCGCGCTCGACCCGCTGCACGACCAGCTGCGCCACCCGGTCGCCACGACGCAGCTCGACCCGCTCGCGCGGGTCGAGGTTGACCAGCAGGACCTTGACCTCCCCCCGGTAGCCCGCGTCGACGGTGCCGGGGGTGTTGACGATCGAGACCCCGTGCCGGGCGGCCAGCCCGGAGCGGGGGTGCACCAGCGCGACGTACCCGGCGGGGAGGGCGATCGCGATGCCGGTCGGCACCAGGGCCCGCTCCCCCGGCTCGAGGCGCACGTCGACGGTGGTGAGCAGGTCGGCCCCCGCGTCGCCGGGGTGGGCGTACGACGGCAGCGGCAGGTCGGCGTCGAGGCGCACCACCTGCACCGGCAGCTCGGGCGGCAGGGAGTCATCCACGACCGGGACCCTAGGTCATCGCCCCGCCCGCACGGGTGGAAGAATCGCGGTGTGGACGCGACCTCCGACTACCGCGAGCGACTCTCCGTGCCGCTGCGCTGGTGGGTGCAGGGCACGATGCTGGTCGCCAGCCTGTGGCTGGCGGTCGTCGTGGCCGTCCCCGAGCCGCTGGCCTGGGCGATCACCGGCGTGGCGGTGGCCCTGATGGCCGCGCTCCTGCTCGCCTACGGCTCCCCCGTCATCAGCCTCTCCGACGGGGTGCTGCGCGCCGGGCGCGCCCGCATCGACGTGCGCCACCTCGGCGCCGCCGAGGCGCTCGACCCCGAGGCCGCCCGCCGCGCCGCCGGCGTCGAGGCCGACGCCCGCGCGTTCCTGCTGCTGCGCCCCTACCGCAAGCGCTCGGTGCGGGTGGTGGTCGAGGACCCGGCCGACCCGACGCCCTACTGGCTGCTCAGCAGCCGCCGGCCCGAGGCCCTGGTGGCCGCCCTCGAGGCCGCCTCCCCACGGGTGGCCCCGCCCTCCGGGAGCAGTGGGTAGGGTCACGGCCATGGCATCCGGTGACAGCTCCAAGGTCTGGTCCCTCATGTCGCTCGGCTCCTCGGTGGGGGCGGCGATCGTGGCACGCAAGGCGCTCGAGGCGTCCTGGAAGACGGCGGCGCGCCGCAAGCCCCCGGCCAACCCGGCCGACCCCGACATCGACTGGTGGGAGGCCGTGACCTGGGCCCTCACCACCGGCGCGGTCGCCTCGCTGGCGCGGATGCTGGCGCAGCGCCGGGCCGCGGAGTACTACGCGCGCTCCACCGGCCACCTGCCCCCGCCGCTGGTCAAGGACGGCCAGTAGCCGCCGCAGCCCCGATCAGCCCGCACCAGCCCCGACGACGCCGAAGGCCCGGTCCCCCCTCGAGGGGGGCCGGGCCTTCGCAGGTCTCGCGCGCGTGGGTCAGACGCAGTCGCGGCAGATCATCTTCTTCTCGTCGGCCAGCTGCGAGCGGTGGTGCACCAGGAAGCAGCTCATGCAGGTGAACTCGTCCTCCTGCTTGGGCTTCACCTCCACCGCCAGCTCCTCGTGCGACAGGTCGGCGCCGGGGAGCTCGAAGGACTCAGCGGCCTCGGTCTCGTCCTCGTCGACCTTGCCGGAGTTCTTGTCGTGGCGGCGAGCCTTGAGCTCCTCGATGCTCTCCTCGGACTGGTCTTCCTCGTTCTTGCGCGGTGCGTCGTAGTCGGTGGCCATCGTCGCCTCACTCCCCTCGTGGTCTCGTGTGACTGTGTGTGTCGTCGGGCGCAGATTGTGCACCATGGACGCCGACCTGGATACACCGGCCGGTCGGCGCAGGCGAGAACAGCAGATGACACATCCGTTATTCCCCCGATGTGGGGTACCCGGCGTAGCCCGCCTCCAGGACCAGCGCACGGAACTCCTCGAAGGAGCCCGCGGGGGCGCACAGCAGCAGGTCACGCCCGCTGGCCCCGGTCATCAGCTCGGTGCGGGCGCCGGCCCCGCGCGCCACCAGGGCGCCGGCGGCGTGGTCCCACAGGTGCACGCCCTCCTCGACGTAGGCGTCGAGGCTGCCCTCGGCCACCCCGCACAGGTCGAGCGCGCAGGAGCCGAGCCGGCGGATGTCGCGCACCCGCGGCAGCAGGTGCGTCAGCGAGCGCGCCTGCCGCTCGCGCACCTCGCTGTCGTAGGAGAACCCCGTCGCCACCAGCGTCTGCGACAGCGGCACCACCCGGCGTACGCCGATCGGCCGGCCGTCGCGGGTCGCGACCGGGCCCTGCGGGCCGACGTGGGCGGCGTACTCGACACCGGTGGCGACGTTGAGCACCACCCCGGCGACCACCTCGGGACCCTGCGGGCCCTCGACCTCGGCCGCGACGGAGACGGCGTACTGGGGCAGGCCGTAGAGGAAGTTCACGGTGCCGTCGATGGGGTCGACGACCCAGCGCACCCCGGAGGTACCGACGACGTCGTCGCCCTCCTCGCCCAGCACGGCGTCGCCGGGCCGGGCCTCGAGCAGCAGCCGGCGCACCAGCTCCTCGCTGGCGCGGTCGGTCTCGGTGACCACGTCGACCGCGCTGCTCTTGGTGTCGGCGACCTCGACCCCGCCCCGCCGCTGCTCGCGGACCAGAGCGGCGGCCGAGCGCGCCACCGCGACCGCGAGGTCGCGCAGCTCCTGCGGCGCGGGTGCGCTCACGCCCCGCGACCGCACAGCGCCGGGCGCTCGGCGCGCGGGTTGGCGCAGCAGCCGACCGGGCAGGCGTCCCACATCGGCCCGGTGTCGCCGACGGCGGCGCGGGCGACCTCCTCGCCGCGCTCGACGGTGGCCCGCTCGACCAGCAGGTCGCGCACGGTGGCCACGAAGCGCGCGTCGGTGCCGGCGGTGGCGGCGCGGCGCACCGGCAGGCCGATCCGCTCGGCGGTCTCGACGGCCTCGGTGTCGAGGTCGTAGATGACCTCCATGTGGTCGGAGACGAAGCCCACGGGCACCATCACCACGGCCGGCACGCCCTGGTCGCGCAGCGCCTCGAGGTGGTCGTTGATGTCGGGCTCCAGCCACGGGACGTGCGGCGCGCCGCTGCGCGAGCAGAAGACCAGGTCGTGCTCGTGGGTGGTGCCGGTCTCGGCGGCCACCCGCTCGGTGATGACCCGGGCCACGTCGCGGTGCTGGGCGACGTAGGCGCCGCCGCCCTCGTAGGTCGCCTCCGGGTCGCCGCTGCTCTCGTTCATCGACGTCGGGATCGAGTGGGTCACGAAGACCAGGCGCGCACCCTCGCGCACGTCGTCGGGCAGGTCGGCCAGGGCCGCCAGGGTCGCGTCGACGTTGGGCTCCACGAAGCCCGGGTGGTTGAAGTAGTGGCGCAGCTTGTCGAGGTGCACCGGCGAGCCCTCGACCCCGCCCGGCAGCGCGTCGACGGCGTCGTACAGGTTCTCGCGGTACTGCCGGCACGACGACCACGACGAGTAGGCGCTGGTGACGAAGCACGCGGCGCGGGTGACGCCGTCGTCGGCCATCTGCTGCAGCGTCCCGGTCAGGTAGGGGTCCCAGTTGCGGTTGCCCCAGTAGACGGGCAGGTCGATGCCGTGCTCGGCGAGGTCGGCCTCGATGGCCGCCTTCAGCTCGCGGCACTGGTCGTTGATCGGCGAGCGGCCGCCGAAGAGGTGGTAGTGCTGGCCCACCTCCACCAGCCGCTCGCGCGGGATGCCCCGGCCCCGGGTCACGTTCTCGAGGAACGGCACCACGTCGTCGGGCCCCTCCGGGCCGCCGAAGGAAACGAGCAGGAGAGCGTCGTAGGGACGCACGTCGGGAGTCGCCATGCCGCCATCGTAGGGAGGACCCCTCTCACCCCCTCCAGGTGTCGTCGGCGAGGGATTCGCCGGCGGTGATCACCCGGGCTTACGCTCCGCTCGGATGTTCACGTCGTACGCCCGCGTGCTGGGTCGTCCCGGTGCCCTGCGGTTCAGCCTCACCGGGTTCTTCGCGCGCCTGCCGATCAGCATGGTCGGCCTGGGCATCGTGCTCCTCGTCGAGGCCTCGACCGGCTCCTACGGCCTGGCCGGGGCCGTCTCGGCGGCCTACATGCTCGCCAACGCGCTGCTGGCCATCGCCCAGGGCCGCCTGGTCGACCGGCTCGGCCAGGGCCGGGTGCTGGCCGTGGCCAGCGTCGTCTTCGGCCTCGCGCTGACCACGCTGATCTGGTCGGTGCGCGACGGGTGGCCGGTCGCGGCGACGTACGCCGCCGCGGCGCTGGCCGGCGCGACGCTGCCCCAGATCGGCTCGTGCGTGCGGGCGCGCTGGTCGCACGTGCTCGACGCGCCCGCCGACGTGCAGACCGCGTTCGCGCTCGAGGCCGTGGTCGACGAGGCGTGCTTCATCCTCGGCCCGATCCTGGTCACCGTGCTCGCCACCGCCGTGCACCCGGTGGCCGGCCTGGGCTCCGCGATGGTCTTCGGCACCCTCGGCGGGCTGCTCTTCGCCGCCCAGCGGCGCACCGAGCCGCCCACCCAGCCCCACGACCGCACCACCGGCCCCCGACCGCCGCTGCCGTGGCGCACGCTGGTGCCGCTGGCGGCCGTCTCGTTCATGCTCGGGGTGCTCTTCGGCGCCGCCGAGGTCACCACGATCGCCTTCGCCGACGAGCAGGGCAGCCCGGTGTGGGCCGGCGGCCTGCTCGCCCTGTGGGCGCTGGGCAGCCTGGTCTCGGGCGTGGTGACGGGCGCCGTCATCTGGCGGGCCGGCCCGGCCACCCGGCTGAAGTGGGGCGCGTTCGCGATGGCCGCAGCGATGGCCCCGCTGCCCTTCGTCGGCTCGTTGCCGCTGATGGGCCTGGTGCTGCTGGTCGGCGGCGCCGCGATCGCGCCGACGATGATCGCCACCATGTCGCTGACCGAGGCCACGATGCCGCGCAGCCGGCTCACCGAGGGCATGTCGGTGGTGCAGACCGGGCTGGTCGCCGGCGTCGCGCCCGGGGCGACGCTGTCGGGCCTGGTCGTCGACGCCTCGGGCGCCTCGACGGCCTACCTGGTCTCGCTCGGCGCCGGGCTGCTGGCCGTGCTGGCGGCCCAGACGCTCACTTCCGGTGCGGGTCGCGCAGGATCCTGATCCCCGCCCAGGCGGCGAGCGGCACGAGCACGAGCAGGGCGAGGACTGTCCAGAGCATGACGGCATCGTGCCACCGCGGCACGCGCTAGCGTCCCACCCATGTGGCAGAACTGGTCGGGCACCGAGACCACCCACCCGGTGCGGGTGGCCGAGCCGCGCGACGTCGACGACGTGGTCGGCCTCGTGCAGCGGGCGCGCGAGGAGCGCTCGACGGTGAAGATGGTCGGCACCGGCCACAGCTTCACGGGCATCGCCGCACCCGAGCACACGATGCTCAGCCCCACCTCGATGAGCGGGGTGGTCGCGGTCGACCGGGAGGCGATGACGGTCACCGCCCTGGCCGGCACCCCCCTGCACGTGCTCAACGCGACCCTGGAGGGCCTGGGGCTGAGCCTGCACAACATGGGCGACATCGCCGAGCAGACCCTCGCGGGGGCCGTCTCGACCGGCACCCACGGCACCGGTGGCGTCGCCGCCGGGCTGGCCGCGCAGGTGGTGGGGCTCGAGATGGTCACCGGCACCGGCGAGGTGCTGCGCGCCGACGCCGCGCACCACCCCGACGTGCTCGCGGTGGCCCGGGTGGGGCTGGGCGCCCTCGGCGTCCTGACCACGCTCACCTTCGCCGTCGAGCCCCTCTTCGTGCTCGAGGCGCACGAGCAGCCGCTGGGCTGGGGCGAGGCGCTGGAGTCCTTCGACGACCTCGTGGCCGCCCACCACCACGTCGACCTCTACTGGTTCCCCCACACCGACCGGGTGCAGGCCAAGTGCAACGACCGGCTCGACGTGCCGCTCGAGGAGGCCCGCCCGCTCCCCCGCTGGCGGCACCGCCTCGACGACGACCTGCTCCAGAACACCGCGTTCGGGGCGCTGACGGCGCTCTCGGCCCGGGTCCCGCGCCTCGTGCCGCCGATCAACCGGGCGAGCTCGACCATGCTCTCCGAGCGCACCTACAGCGACGTGGCGCACCGTGTCTTCACCGCGCGGCGCTCGGTCGTGTTCCGCGAGATGGAGTACGCCGTGCCGCGCGAGGCCGGCCTGGCCGCGCTGCGCGAGGCGCGGGCGGCGATCGAGGCCTCCGGCTTGCGGATCAGCTTCCCGGTCGAGGTGCGCACCGCCCCCGCCGACGACGTGCCGCTCTCGACCGCCTCGGGCCGCGACTCGACGTACCTGGCCTTCCACACCCACCGCTCGGTGCCGCACGAGGAGTACTTCGCGCTGCTCGAGCCGATCATGCGCGCCCACGACGGGCGCCCGCACTGGGGCAAGCTGCACACCCGCACCGCCGACGACCTCGCGCCGGCCTACCCGCGCTTCGAGGAGTTCCTGGCGGTGCGCGATCGGCTCGACCCCGACCGGGTCCTCACCAACGCCTACCTGCGCCGGGTGCTCGGCGACTGACCCCGACCGCTCAGACGCTGGCGGAGCCCCGGGGCAGGGGTGCCTGCCAGCCGCGCCACATCGCCAGCAGCCGCCACGCCAGGCAGACCGTGGCCCCGGTCAGCGCCGCCACGACGACCGGCAGCCCGCCGCGCTCCATCAGCACCGCCACCATCGCCCCGGCCAGCGCCGGGGTCGCGTAGAGCTCGCCGCGGAAGATGATCGGCACCCGCCCGGCGAGCACGTCGCGCACCATGCCCCCGCCGATGCCGGTGACCATCCCCAGCAGCGCGGCCGGCAGCGGGCCCAGCCCGTAGTCGACGGCCTTGAGGGCGCCCGCGACGCAGAAGAGCGCCAGGCCGAAGGCGTCGAAGACCGTCACCAGCCGCTCCATCCGGCCCAGCGTCGGGTGGTAGACGAAGGCCAGCAGCCCGGCCCCCACCGGCACCAGCAGGTAGCGCCAGTCGGCCAGCGCCGCGGGCGGGGTGGCGTCGATGAGGACGTCGCGCAGGAAGCCGCCGCCCAGGCCGGTGGTGCCCGCGAGCACCAGCACGGCGAAGAGGTCGAGCTCCTTGCGCACCGCGACCAGGGCCCCGGAGATCGCGAACACGAAGATGCCGATGAGGTCGAGGACGACCAGGGTGGGAGCGGGCTCGACAGGTGGCACCCGGCGAGGCTACCCACGACCCGCGCTGCGCAGGGCACGGCGTCCACGGTCGGGGCCCCTGCTGGCGTAGGCTCAGCGCAGTTGTCGGCACGTCGCCGGCACCGGTGGACGAGGAGGTGGACCGGACATGGTGCACCTGACCCTCGCGGGGGTGAGCGAGGACGGGAAGCGCCTGCTCCTGGTCGACGACACCGGTGTCGAGCACGACCTCGACGTCGACGCCCGGCTCCGCGCCGCCCTGCGCGGCGATTCCTCACGACTCGGCCAGTTGGAGATGAAGATGGACAGCGTCCTGCGCCCTCGCGACATCCAGGCACGGATCCGGGCGGGCGAGACCCCCGAGGCCGTCGCCGACGCGGCCCAGACGAGCGTCGAGAAGATCATGCCGTACGCCGGCCCGGTGCTCGCCGAGCGCGAGCACGTCGCCCAGCGCGCCCAGCGCAGCTCGGTGCGCCGCACCGCCGGCGCCGACGGCGCCCGCACCCTGGGCGAGGCGGTCGAGGCCCACCTGCGCGCCGAGCACGTCGGCCCCGACGTGGTGACCTGGGACGCCTGGCGTCGCGAGGACGGCCGCTGGACCCTGAGCGCCGAGTTCGAGACCCGTCCGCGCAGCGGCCTGGCGCACTTCACCTACGACATGCCCGGCAACTACGTGCTGCTCGACGACGAGGACGCCCGCTGGCTGGTGGGCGAGGTCATCGCCACGGCCACGCTGCCCGCCCCGCTCGACGACCTCCAGCAGGCGCGGGCGCGTCGGCGGGTCTCCCTCGACGACGAGGAGCTGCCGCTGGGTGACGACGCGATCGGCATGGTCTCCCCCGAGCCGGAGCCGGAGCCTGAGCCTGAGCCCGCGCCGGAGCCGGAGCCCGCCGCGGAGGCGGCACCCGAGCCCGAGCCCGAGCCGCAGCCCGAGGCGCCGGTGCGCCGGCCGGTGCGCAAGAGCCGTGGTCGCGCCTCGGTGCCGAGCTGGGACGAGATCATGTTCGGCGGCGGCAAGCCGGAGTAGCAGCAGCTGGTCGCTGGGCCTCCCACCGGGGGGTCCTGACGAGTAGGGTCCGCCCATGTCCTACTTCGTGACCGGCGCCACGGGCTTCATCGGCCGATTCCTCGTGGAGGAGCTCCTCGACCACCGCGAGGGCGAGGTCTTCGTGCTGGTGCGCGAGAGCTCGCTGCCCCGCATGGAGGCCCTCATCCGGCACTGGGGCACCGACCGGGTGACCCCCGTGGTCGGCGACCTCGCCACCGAGGCGCTCGGCGTCGACCCGGCCTGGGTGGCCGAGCACCGGGGGCAGGTCGAGCACTTCTTCCACCTCGCCGCGATCTACGACATGACCGCCGACGACGCCACCAACGAGGCGATGAACGTCGGCGGCACCCGCCACGCGCTGGCCCTGGCCGGCGACCTCGACGTCGGCTGCTTCCACCAGGTCAGCTCGGTGGCCGCGGCCGGGGAGCTGCGCGGCACCTTCGACGAGACGATGTTCGACGAGGGCCAGCACCTGCCCTCGCCGTACCACCGCACCAAGTTCGAGTCCGAGCGCATCGTGCGCGAGGAGGGCAGCGTGCCGTGGCGGGTCTACCGGCCCTCCATCGTGGTCGGCGACTCCCAGACCGGCGCGATGGACAAGGTCGACGGGCCCTACTACTTCTTCGGGCTGATGAAGACCATGCGCGACGTGCTGCCGGCCTGGCTGCCGCTGGCCGGGGTCGACATGGGCGACACCAACGTGGTGCCGGTCGACTACGTCGCCCGCGCGATGGACCACCTCGCCCACCTGCCGGGCCGTGACGGGGAGGCCTTCCACCTGGTCAACCCCGAGCCGCAGCCCGTGGTGGAGATGATCAACGCCTTCTGCGCCGCGGCCGGCGCCCCGACCTTCGCCACCGGCCTCGACCGCGGCCTGACCCGTCGCCTGCCGCGCGCGGTCCAGCCCTCGGGGCTGCTCAACGCCGTGGGCAAGAACGGCGCGCTGCAGGCGGTGCTCGACCTGGTCACCAGCCGCGTCGGCGTCCCGGCCGAGGTGCTGGCGCACACGAGCTTCACCGCCGTCTTCGACTCCCGCCGCACCGAGCGGGCGCTGGCCGGGTCCGGGATCGCCGTGCCCGACCTCGAGTCCTACGCCCGCACCCTCTACTCCTACTGGGAGGAGCACCTCGACGAGACGACCGCCCGCGACCCGCGCATCCGCGCGGCGCTGCAGGGCAAGTACGTCGTCATCACCGGCGCCTCCTCCGGCATCGGCCAGGTCACCGCCCACAAGGTCGCCCAAGCCGGCGGCGTGCCGGTGCTGGTCGCGCGCGGCAAGGACAAGCTCGAGGAGGTGCGCGCCATGATCGAGGTGCGCGGCGGGCAGGCGCTGGTCTACCCGTGCGACCTCTCCGACCTCGAGGCGATCGACCGGCTGTGCGAGCAGCTGGCGAGCGAGCTGCCCTCGGTCGACTACGTGGTCAACAACGCGGGCCGCTCGATCCGTCGCTCGCTGCGCCTGTCCCACGACCGCTTCCACGACTTCGAGCGCACCATGCAGCTCAACTACTTCGGCGCGATCCGCCTGGTGATGGGCCTGCTGCCGACCATGCAGGAGCAGAAGCGCGGGCACGTGGTCAACGTCAGCTCGATCGGCGTCCAGACCAACCCGCCGCGGTTCTCGGCGTACGTCGCCTCGAAGTCGGCGCTCGACTCGTGGAGCAACGTGGTGGCCTCCGAGCTCGTCGGCGACGGCATCACCTTCACCGGCATCCACATGCCGCTGGTGCGCACCCCGATGATCGCGCCGACCAAGATCTACGACAAGTTCCCCACGATCTCACCGGCGCAGGCGGCCGACCTGGTGGTCGAGGCGATGGTCGGGCGGCCCCACGAGATCAACACGCTGCTGGGCAACGCCGGCGCGGTGATGCACACGCTGGCGCCCAAGCTGACCTTCCGGCTGCTCAACATGGCCTACCACGTCTTCCCCGACTCGGCCGCGGCCAAGGGCGAGGGCTCGGGCGGGACCCGCGAGAGCGAGCAGATCATGCTGGCCAAGATCTTCAAGGGCGTGCACTGGTAGGCACCCCTCGCCGGGTCAGCCCCGCTCGACGGGCCGCTGCGGGTCGGCGCTCCACTCGCTCCACGAGCCGGGGTAGAGCGCCGCACGGATGCCGGCCAGCTCCATGGCCAGCACGTCGTGGCAGGCGGTGACGCCCGAGCCGCAGTACGCCGCGACGTCGGCGCCGGGCGCGACGCCCTCGGCAGCGTACAGCGCACGCAGCGTGGTGGCGTCTCGGAAGGTCCCGGCCGAGGTCAGGTTGGTCGTCGTCGGCACGTTGACCGCGCCGGGCACGTGGCCCGCGACCGGGTCCATCGGCTCGACGTCGCCGCGGTAGCGCTCGGGGGCGCGGGCGTCGACCAGCACGTCGACGTCGAGGACGTCGTCGAGAGCCACCACGGGCATCTGCCCGGGTCGCGCTGTGAAGCCGCCGGGCGCGGGGTCGACCGGACCGGTCTCCACCGGGCCGCCGGCGGCGAGCCACGCGGCCCAGCCGCCGTCGAGGACCCGCACGTTGCGGTGGCCGTGGTGGCGCAGCAGCCACCAGGCCCGGCTCGCGGCGAGCCCCGACCAGTCGTCGTACACGACCACGGGCCGGCCGTCGTCGACGCCGAGGCGGCGCATCGCGGCCTCGAAGGCCTCGGTGGTCGGCAGCGGGTGCCGCCCGCCGCCGTCGGGGGTGGTCGCGGGCGGCGCGGCCAGGTCGGTGTCGAGGTCGACGTACGCCGCCCCGGGCAGGTGGCCCTCGGCGTGCTGGCCGGGCCCGGCGGGGCCACCGAGGCGGTAGCGGACGTCGAGGAGCGTCACGACGGGCGCGTGCGGGTCGTCGAGGAGGCCGCGGAGCACGGGGGCGCTGATGAGAGGACTGCTCATGGCGCCCATCGTGCCGCACGGGTCGGCTCGTGAGAGGATCGCGCCCCGTGGCCGAACTGCACTTCTTCACCGGGACCATGGACTCGGGCAAGAGCACCCTGGCGCTCCAGACGAACCACAACCACGCCGCCCGCGGGCGGCAGGGGCGGATCTTCGTCACCCGCGACCGGGCCGGCCAGGGTCGCATCTCCAGCCGGCTCGGGCTGACCCACGAGGCGCTCGAGGTCGACGCCGACTTCGACTTCTGGCGCCACGTCGTCGACAGCCTCACCCAGGGCACCCGCATCGACTACGTGATCTGCGACGAGGCCCAGTTCTACACCCGCGACCAGGTCGACCAGCTGGCCAAGATCGTCGACGAGCTGCAGATCGACGTCTTCGCCTTCGGCATCCTCACCGACTTCCGCACCCAGTTGTTCCCGGGCTCCGGGCGCCTGGTCGAGCTCGCGGACCGGATGAACGTGCTGCAGGTCGAGGCGCTGTGCTGGTGCGGCAAGCGCGCCACCCACAACGCACGCACCGAGAACGGCGTGATGGTCACCGACGGCGAGGTGATCGTCGTCGGCGACGTCGAGGCCGCCGAGACCCCCACGCCCACCTCGGACGCCGACGCCGACGTGGCCTACGAGGTGCTCTGCCGCCAGCACCACCGCCGCCGGCTCACCGCCGCGCGCGCCAAGGCGGTCTCGCTGGCGCCCGAGCCGCTGCCCTTCGGCTGAGCCGTCCGGGACCAACGTCCCTCCCGCCCGGCGTGCCGGCGGGTGAGGGTGGGCAGATGGACCCCGAGATGCTCGCCCGTGTCAGGACCGGCAGCGGCTTCGTCGCCGCGCTCGACCAGAGCGGCGGCAGCACGCCGAAGGCGCTGCGGCTCTACGGCCTCGACGAGACGGCGTACGACGACGAGGCGACGATGTTCGACCTCGTGCACCGGATGCGCACCCGGATCATCACCAGCCCGGTCTTCGGCGGCGACCGCGTCCTGGCCACCATCCTCTTCGAGCAGACGATGGACCGCGAGATCGAGGGTCGCGGCTCGGCGGAGTACCTGTGGCAGGAGAAGCAGGTGGTGCCGTTCCTCAAGATCGACAAGGGGCTCGAGGACGAGGCGCACGGGGCCAGGCTGATGCGGCCCATGCCGGGCCTCGACGAGGTTCTGGAGCGGGCCAAGGGGCACGGCGTCTTCGGCACCAAGATGCGCTCGGTGGTGCTGACCGACGACGCGGCGGGGGTCGAGGCGGTGGTGGCCCAGCAGCTCGCGGTCGCCCGGCAGGTCCTGGCCGCGGGGCTGGTGCCCATCATCGAGCCGGAGGTCGACATCGCGAGCCCGCGCAAGGCCGCCACCGACGAGCTGGTCGACGCGACCCTGCTCGAGCACCTCGACGGCCTCGACGAGGGCCAGGACGTGGTGCTGAAGCCGACCCTGCCCGACCAGGACGGGCTGCACACCCGCCTGCTCGAGCACCCCCGTGTCCTGCGGGTGGCCGCCCTGTCCGGCGGCTACACCCGCGACGAGGCGGTCGCCCGCCTCGCCCGGAACCCCGGGGTCATCGCCAGCTTCTCGCGCGCGCTCACCGAGGGGCTGACCGCGCAGATGGACGACGCCGAGTTCGACGCCGCCCTCGACGCCTCGATCGCGGCGATCGCCGAGGCGTCCTCCACCTGAGCGTCGCTCACAGCTTGCTGAGGTGCTCCTCCATGCTGGCGGCGACCTTGTCGGCCAGCAACTTGAGACCTGCAGGCATCAGGGGCTCGGCCAGCTTGGCGGCACCCTGCGGGTCGAACTCGGCGTGGTAGGTCACCGACGTGCGCCCGTTCCGTTCCTCGAAGGTGATCGTGTCGAGCAGCTGGATCGACCCCGCGTCGCCCTTGAGCTGGAAGGTGTGCGGCGCCTCGTGCTGGGTGACGGTGTAGTCGACCTCCTGCTCGGAGCCGAGGAACTTCGAGACGTTGTGGTACGTCGTCCCGACTCCCCCGTCGCCGCTGGTCCGCTCCGTGCTCACCGACGGCGGGTCCCACTCCTCGCTGTTGCGGAAGTCGCTGAGGTAGTCCCAGACCTTCTGGATCGGCTGGTCGACGGTGACGGTGCGCTCGACTGACGGCACGGTGTGCTCCCTTGGCTTCGTCGTGGTTGCTGTCCACCTTCTCGATACCCACCCAGCCCCGCCCCACGTCCACCCCCGCGGGTGACCACCTCCCCGGTCTCCCGCCGACCCGGCGCCACTTCCCCCGGCGTACGCCGCGCCCGTTGGTCGAGCAGCAAGGAGCGCCAGCGACGCGCGTCGCCGAGACCCCGCAACCGCCGCGCCGACGCCAGCCCCCCTCGACGTACGCCGCTCCCGTTGGTCGAGCAGCAAGGAGCGCCAGCGACGCGCGTCGTCGAGACCCCGCGACCACCGAACCGACATCTCCCCACCGCAGGTCGTGGGGGTGCGCCCAGGGCCTCCACGACGACCCGTCATGGCCTTCCACAGACTCCGACAGACCCTTGACTCGAACGCACGTTCGACTAGAATAGGGGCATGACCCTTCAGGAGCTCGAGCGCTGCGACACCGCCGACGCGGTCCTCGCCCACGCCCGCTCCCAGCGTGCGGCCCGCGACGCCGCCGAGGTCGCGATGTACGAAGCGACCTGCACGTACGCAGCCATGCACACCACCTTCGACCCCACCCACGCCGCGGTCCTGCCCGGCACCGACATGCCCGTTGCCATCGCCGGGCCCGGCGCGCCGAGGGTCTCGGAGTTCGCGATCATCGAGTACGGCACCGCCCTCGGGATGTCCGCCGACGCAGCCGTGCGCTACGTCGCCCACGTCGTCGAGACCCGCTACCGACTCCCCCGCCTCCACACCGCGGTGGTCACCGGCCGAGTACCGGTCTGGCGCGCCCGCCGCATCGCCGAGGCCACCCTCGGCCTCCCAATCGAGGCCGCCGCCTGGGTCGACCACCACCTCGCCGGCGTCGCCCACACCTGCTCCTACGCCGTCCTGGGACGCCTCGTCGAAGAAGCGCTGTGCCGCTTCGACCCCGAAACCGCAGAAGACAAACGAGCCATCGCCGCCGAGGACCGCAAGCTCGACATCCACCTCGACACCGCCACCACCGGCGGGCAGTGCATCGACGGAGTGGTCGACGTGATCGGCTGCCTCGACCTCGCCGACGCCCTCGACCTCGACAACGCCGTCACCCGCGAAGCCCGCAACCTGGCGCTGGCCGGCTCCGACCAGCCCCTCGACGTCCGCCGCAGCATGGCCCTCGGCATCCTCGCCCGCACCCAGACCACCCTCGACCTCACCAGCACCAGCAACCCCAGCGACGACGAGGCCGGCGAGCCTGCGCCGCGGGTGCCGGCACGCCAAGTCGTCCTCAACGTCCACCTCACCGACACCGCCCTGGCCGGCATCGACCCCACCACCCTCAGGTCCAACAACCTCTCCGCCGGGCTCCACCTCGCCCGCATCGAGGAGACCCGCAGCTTCGTCGGCGTCGACCAGGTCTGCGAATGGCTCCGCGTCCCCGGCACCCACGTCACCTACCGCACCATCACCGGCGGCGGCTCAGACCCCGAGGCCTACGAACACCCCTTCCGCCAGATCAACCGCCGCGCCAACCGCCACACCGACCGCCAAACCCGCAGCCAGGTCACCGCCGACGACATCCGCGGCTTCGCCAGCAACCCCGACCTCCGACCCCACCCCCGCCGCCCGATCGACCTGACCGAAGAACTCACCACCGACGGCTACACCCCCAGCGAGCGGCTCGCCGAGCAGACCCGGCAACGCCACCCCCGCTGCGTCTTCCCCCACTGCACCCGCCGCGCCCGACGCCGCCGCCCCGACGAACCCCACGCCGACCTCGACCACATCAGCACCTACGACCCCGGCGGCCCACCCGGCCAGACCACCACCTCGAACCTCGCGACCCTCTGCCGACGCCACCACCGCGCCAAGACCCACACGACCTGGACCTACCGACCCACCCCCACCGGGTTCCTCTGGACCAGCCCGCACCGCTACCAGTACCTCGTCGAACCACAGCGCACCACCGACCTCGGCCAAGCACCCAGACCACCCACCCGGCCCGTGTGAACCAGCCGACTCGCCACACCCCCGCCGCAGCACCACCGCGACGGGGGCACCGGCACGTCCGGAGAGTCAGCCGAAGTACGACCGGCAGGCGTCCAGGCCGCGTACCTCGACCGGCTCGGGCGCCCCGGCCCAGCGCTCGCGGGTCAGCCGGAGCCGGTCGGACAGGAGGGCCTCGTCGCCCCGCACACCCCAGGAGACGCCGTCGGGCTCGTAGCCGAGCCGGCGCGAGACCCCCTGCGAGGCGTGGTTGTCGGGGAAGACCTCGCTGGTCGCCGAGCGCGCGCCGAGGTGGTCGAAGGCCAGGCTCAGCACGCCCGCCCGGGCCCGGGTGCCGATGCCCCGGCCGTGGTGAGCGAGCCCCAGCCAGGAGAAGGTGCTGACCTCGCCGAGGACGGCGAGGTCGCGGGCGCGCAGGGTGATCGACCCGACCGGCTCGCCGTCGACGAAGACAGCAAGGCCGAGCCTCCAGTCGTACGGCTCCCACGAGGCGAGGGCGGACCAGTGCTCGCGCAGCACGAACCGGGCGCGGGCCTCGGGGCCACCCTCGGTCCACGGGGTCAGGAAGGGCCGCTCGTCCGGTCGGTGGACGCCGTCGCCCGCCAGGCGGGCCAGGGCGGCGACCTCCTCGTCGCGAGGCAACCGCAGGCTCAGGTCGCCGACCGTCACCTCGAGGCCGAAGAGCGGCCACACGTGGGCGAGGCTCACTGCCCCACGCGGCTGTTCGTCACCCAGAGCGCGCCCTCGACGGGCACGGGGCCCCGGTCGTCGTAGGCGCTGGCGAGCACGGCGTCGATGGTGAGGCTGACCCCCGGCTCGTCGCCGCAGCCGAGCGTCTCGAAGCGCAGCGTGCCCTCGGAGCCGTCCAGGGTGCTGGTGGCCCGGTTGGCGCGCTGCGGAGCCGGCGGGTTGGCGCTGGGTGCAGGCACCAGCACCGAGACCTGGAAGGCCTCCCCGCCGGACCCCAGGCGGTAGTCGCGACCGGGCTCCACGCGGCTCGGGTCGACCGAGACCTCGAGCACGGCGGAGTCCACGGTGCCACCTTCGTGGGAGACCTCCCCCGATGTGACCAGCAGCCGCTCACCGTCGGCACGGCAGGTGACCTCGGCGAGACCGAGCATGAACTCCGAGCTGTCCTCGGCGGTCACCACCACCGTGTTGGACCACAGCCTCTCGGGCGGCTCGTCCGCGACCCCGCACCCCACGGGCCCGGCGAGACCCGCGACGCCCACCACGACGAGACCGGTCCAGCGCCGCCCGCGACCACCTGCACCGCTCAGTCCACCAGGACCGGGATGAGCATCTCGTCGGGCGTCAGCGACCCGTGCATGCCCACCAGCCGGGCCTCGTAGGCCCAGTCGACGCTCGAGACCACGGCGGCGTCCCCGCGGCAGGCCACCACGACGTCGCCGATGCGCGGACGCACCGCGGACGACACGTCGCCGAACCAGCCCAGCGCGGTGGCGTCCTCACGGGTCAGCACCTCGGCCCTGTCGCCCAGCACGCCCCGCCAGGTGGCCACGACGTCGTCGACGGCCCCGCGCTGGCAGTAGAGCTGGCGGAAGCGGGCCTCGCCGCCGAAGAGCACCAGCCCGTCGCGCAGCTCGTGCACGGTGTCGACGTCGACCCGCGAGCCCGCCGGGGAGTCGACCATCCCGTGGTCGGCGACCACGACGAGACGCGTCGAGGGCGGCAGCGCCTCGCGCAGCTGCTCGGCCTCGTGGTCGATCATCGCCAGCTGCTGCAGCCACTCGGTGGAGGCGACGCCGTAGCGGTGCCCGGTCCAGTCGAGGTCGCCGTCGTAGAGGTACGTCAGCGCGGGGGCGTGGTCGGAGGCCGCGACCGCCGCCGCGATCCGCTCGCCCACCATGTCGGCGCCCACGAACTCCGCACCGCGGTGCGCCGCCCGGGTCAGCCCGCTGGTGGCGAAGTCGCGCTTGTTGACCACGCTCACCGCCACCCCGCGCTCCCGCAGCCGCGAGAACACGGTCGGGTGCGGCTGCCACTCGGCCGGGTCGACGTCGGCCGGCCACGACAGGGCGTTGAGCAGCCGCTCGGTGCCCGGCACCCGTGAGGTGAAGCCGACGACACCGTGCGCGCCGGGCGGCAGGCCCGTGCCCAGCGACGTCAGGCTGGTCGCGGTGGTCGACGGCACGCCCGCCGTCGCCTGCGGCACCGCGCTGCGCAGCGAGGAGAGGTACGGCGCCACGTGGGCGTAGCGCTCCAGGAGCCGCGAGCCGAGCCCGTCGACGAGGAACACGACGTACGCCGGCGCCTCGGGCAGCGCCATCGCCTCGCTGACGCCGACACCGTCGAGGCGCACCCCCAGGGCGGCGCCGACGGCGGGCACCACGTCGGCCAGCGACCGGTCGCCGTACCCGGGCGCGAGGAACGTCACGGCGCCGAGGGCGCCTGGTGGGTGCGCGCGGAGAGCGACTCGGCGAAGCCCAGCAGGCCGGCGACGGCCTCCTTGCCGTCGGCGGCGGCCGAGACCCGCAGGGAGAAGTCGTCGGGGGCCAGGACACCGGTGTAGCCGTGGTCGGCGTCGCACTCGGGGTCGCTGCAGCCGGCCGGCTCGAGGTCGACGCGGCTCACGCCGCCCCACCCGATCGTCATCACGGCCTCGGCCGGGTGGCCGGGCCCGGAGGTCGGGTTGGCGACCATCCGGGTCACCACGACCGAGCGGACCGCGCTGAGGCGGATCGACTCGGTGGAGGTGGAGGTGTAGGGCTCGGGCAGCAGGTCGTCGCCGGTGTGCTCGTCGGTGTGGGCCAGGACCAGGCGGGTCGGGGTGAGCACCACCACCGACAGGTGGCGGCGCACCTCGTCGTGCTCGAAGGTCGGCTCGTGGTGGACGAAGAACGAGACCACCTGCTCGCCGGCGACGGCGGACTGGACGCCCTCGCCGACCACCTCCGGGTAGTAGCCGGTGCGGTCGATCGCGGCGCGCAGCTCGCGCAGGCGGTCACGGTCGTCGGTGCGGGCGCGCATGATCAGAACTCGTAGCCGAAGGCGGTGACGTCGCGGGCGAAGGCCGCCTCGACGCGCCGCGCCATCTCGTCGGTGTACTCGCTGCGGTAGCGGGTGTCGCGCCCACCGAGCTCGGGGCCCTGCTTGTAGTCGGGGCGGGTGCGGTCGATGTTGACGCTCTTCAGCGGCTCCCACGGGATGTCGAAGCGGGCCTGCACGGCGCGCAGGTCGGCCTCGAGGCTCTCCTGGCGCCCGATCATGTCGGCGCGACGGGTCTTGGTGGCCAGGTAGCGCCACTGGGGGGTCTGCAGCCGCGAGAACTCGTCGAGGCCCTTCATGATGAAGGACTCGAAGTCGGGGCAGGTCTCGGCGACCGAGCGGATGAACTGGTTCTTGCGGTCCAGGCGGCGCTCGCCGTCCTGCTCGGAGTCGCGGAAGCGCTCCACCATCCGGAACCACGACAGCATCCGGGCCCACGGGTTCCGCACGATGCCGAACGTCCAGTACGACGACAGCTCGGGCTCGGCGCGCAGGATCTGGCCCAGCGTGCCGTGCCGGTCGACGCCCTTGACCTGACGGGCGTCGGGCAGGACCTCCGTGAGCCGGTTGTGGATGGTCGACCCACCGGTCTTCTGCACGTGCACGAAGAGCAGGCGCGCGCTGTCAGAGATCACCATGGTCACGGAGCATACGGGTAGGGCGACCTCAGCTCGGAATGGTGTCGCCCGGCTGCGAGGGCATCCGCCGCACGAACCAGTCGGAGCGCGAGTCGGCGGCCGGCTCGACCCGGGCCGAGGCGTCGAGCACCGTCGATCCCGACGGCCCGGCGAGCACCAGCCCGAGCTCGAGCGCGGAGAGCTGCGGCATGTCGTTCTGCAGCTGCGAGACCCGGCTGATCAGGCGCTCGACCTCGCCGACGTCGACGACCTCGCTGCCCCGGTAGCCGAAGAGCATCGGGCTCGCCTTGACCTCGCGCACCATCGCCGCGGCGTCGCGCGCGCCCAGCGGCGGGATGCGGTAGGCGCGGTCGCCGAGCAGCTCGGTCAACGGCCCGGAGATGCCGAAGGAGACCACCGGCCCGAAGAGCGGGTCCTCGATGCTGGAGATGCTCACCGGCACGCCCGGGGGCGCGGTGCCCTGCACGAGGAAGGCGTCGGTGAGGTCCTCCTCGCCCACCAGCGCCGTCAGCGACGCCCAGGCGTCCTTCATCTGGTGGGCGCCGTCGATGTTGCGCCACACGTGGGCGAGGTCGGGGCGCTCGCGCAGGTGGTCGGCGGTGGCCTTGAGCACGACGTCCCAGCCCAGCTCGACGGCGGCCGCGGTGGCCTCGCCCAGGGTGCTCACGACCCGCGAGGGCCACAGGTCGATGTCGTAGGCGGCGAGCAGCGACCTGAGGTCCTCGCGGTTGAGCTCGGCGCCCTGGGGGTTCTCGGCCAGCACCCGGTTGACGATCCCGCGGGCGGTGTCCTCGTCGGCGCCCTCGGGGTCCAGCGGTGCACCGTCGGGGGTGCGCAGCCACACGGCGTACTCGACGACGCGCGCCAGCGCCCGCACCGCCGCCTCGACGGCGGGGTACGACGGCACCGAGCCGCGCCCAGCTGTCGAGCCGGCCACGTCGGGCACCCGCAGCAGCTCGGGCACGCCCTCGACGCCCAGGAAGGTCGAGACCAGCGGCTTGTCGGACTGCTCGCCGATGGCGGCCAGCACGTTGGCGACCTCCTCGCCGCTGACGTTGAGCGGCGGGGTGTAGACCGCGACGACCGAGTCGACGTCGGGGTCGTCGATGGCGGCGTCGAGGGCGTCCTCGAAGTCCTCGGCGGTCGCGTCGGCGCCCAGCGGCACCGACTTGTTGACCACCAGGCCCACCTCGGCGGCGGCGTCGGCGGCCAGCAGGCCCAGGGCGTCGGAGTTGCCGACGATCGCGACCCGGCGCCCGCGCGGCAGCGGCTGGTGGGCCACCAGCTGGGCCACGTCGAACATCTCGTCGAGGGTGCCGACCTGGATGATCCCGGCCTGGCGGAACATCGCGTCGACCGCGGCCGGCGGCGCGGCGATCTTGCGCACCGCGTGGCCCATCGGCACGCCCTGGGTGGTGCGCCCCGAGCGCACCGCGATGATCGGCTTGCGCAGCGAGACCCGTCGCGCGATCCGGGAGAACTTGCGCGGGTTGCCGATCGACTCGAGGTAGAGCAGCACGACCTCGGTGGAGTCGTCCTCCTCCCAGTACTGCAGCAGGTCGTTGCCCGAGACGTCGGCGCGGTTGCCGGCGCTGACGAAGGTCGACAGGCCCAGGCCACGGTTCTGGACCTTCTCGAGGATCGCCGAGCCGAGCGCACCGGACTGGCAGAAGAACCCCGCCCGGCCGCGCGGCGGCATCACCGACGACAGCGAGGCGTTGATGGAGACGCCCGGGTCGGTGTTGATGACACCCAGGCAGTTGGGGCCGATCAGGCGCAGCCCGTAGGAGCGCGAGAGCCCCACGAGGCGCCGCTGGCGCTGGCGGCCCTCCTCGCCGGTCTCGGCGAAGCCGCTGGAGATCACCACCAGCCCGTGCACGCCCTTGGCCGCGCAGTCGAGCACGACGTCCTGCACCGCGTCGGCCGGCACCGCGACGATCGCGACGTCGACGGCGTCGGGGATCTCCCCCACGCTCTTGTACGCCGGCAGCCCCGACACCGCGCCGGCCGAGGGGTTGACGGCGTACACACGCCCGGTGAAGTCGCCCATCACCAGGTTGCGCACCAGGGTCTGGCCGATGGTGTCCTGGCGGCGCGAGGCACCGATGATCGCGACCGAGCGCGGGTTGAAGAACTTCTCGATCGAGGCGGCCTCGGCGCGGTGCTCGCGGTCCTGCATCACCCCGATCGCGGTGTCGGTGGCGTCGATGGGGAACTCGAGCTGGATGACGCCGTCCTCGAACTCGCTGGCCACCCGGTAGCCGGCGTCGCGGAAGGTCTGGATCATCCGGGAGTTGTCGGGCAGCACCTCGGCGGTGAACTTCTCCAGGCCCCGCTCGCGCCCGGCCTGGGCCAGGTGCTCCAGCAGCAGCTGGGCGATGCCGCGGCCCTGGTGCTGGTCCTCGACGAGGAAGGCGACCTCGGCCTCGCCGGCGCGCACCCGGTCGTAGCGGCCCACCGCGATCATCCGCTCGGCCAGCACCAGCACCAGCGCCACCCGGTCGTGGTGGTCGACCTGGGTGAAGCGCTGCACGTCGCGGTCGGAGAGCCGCGGCATCGGCGAGAAGAACCGGTAGTACTTCGAGCGGTCGGAGACCCGGCTGTAGAAGTCGACGAGCCGCTCGGCGTCGTCGGGGGTGATCGGGCGGATGTGGGCGGTGCGCCCGTCGCGCAGCAGGACGTCGGCCTGCCAGTGCCGGGGCGCGCCAGGTGCCGCGGGCTCGCTGGACGTGGGGATCTCGTCGTGCTGGGGGCCGCCGCTCACACCGGAGAATCTACCGAAGACCACCGACCGGCGTGCCCCGGCGCGAGGACGCGGACGCGACCGGGACAATGGCGCCCATGGCCAAGGGTTCCACCAAGCAGCCGCTGCCCGACGACTTCGAGGAGCACATCCTCGACATCGACGTCGGCGACGAGATGCGCAGCTCGTTCCTGGAGTACGCCTACTCCGTCATCTACTCCCGGGCGCTGCCCGACGCGCGCGACGGTCTCAAGCCCGTGCAGCGGCGGATCCTCTACACGATGAGCGAGATGCGGCTCTTCCCCGACCGCGGGCACGTCAAGAGCGCCCGCGTCGTCGGTGAGGTGATGGGTCGCCTGCACCCGCACGGCGACTCCGCGATCTACGACGCCCTGGTGCGCACCGCCCAGTCGTGGTCGATGCGCCTGCCCTTCATCGACGGGCACGGCAACTTCGGCTCGCCCGACGACTCCCCCGCCGCCATGCGCTACACCGAGTGCCGGATGGCCCCGCCCGCCGTCGCGATGACCGCCTCCATCGAGGAGGACACGGTCGACTTCAAGCCCAACTACGACTCCCGCGAGACCGAGCCGACCGTGCTGCCGTCGGCGATCCCCAACCTCGTGGTCAACGGCACCACCGGCATCGCGGTCGGCATGGCCACCAACTGCGCGCCGCACAACCTCGTCGAGGTGGTCCAGGCGCTGCGCCACCTGATCATCCACCCGGGCGCCGGCCTCGACGACCTGATGCGCTTCATCCCCGGGCCCGACCTGCCCACCGGCGGCAAGATCGTCGGCCTCGACGGCGTCCGCGACGCCTACGAGTCGGGCCGCGGCACCTTCAAGATGCGCGCCACCGCACGCATCGAGACGATCGGGCGCCGCAAGGCCATCGTCGTCACCGAGATGCCGTACGGCGTGGGCACCGAGAAGATCGTCGAGCGGATCAAGACCCTGGTGCAGGGCAAGAAGATCTCCGGCATCGCCGACATCAAGGACCTCACCGACCGCGACCACGGCCTGCGCCTGGTCATCGAGGTCAAGAACGGCTTCGTGCCCGAGGCGCTGCTCGAGCAGCTCTACCGCCAGACCCCGCTCGAGGACTCCTTCGGCATCAACAACGTCGCGCTGGTCGACGGCCAGCCCCGCACCCTCGGTCTCAAGCAGATGCTCGAGGTCTTCCTGGGCCACCGCTACGACGTCGTACGCCGCCGCTCGCAGTTCCGGCGCACCAAGAAGGCCGAGCGGCTGCACCTGGTCGACGGCCTGCTGGTGGCGCTGCTCGACATCGACGAGGTCATCCAGGTGATCCGCACCAGCGACGACGCGAGCGCGGCCCGCGAGCGGCTGACCACGGTCTTCGAGCTCTCGGTGCTGCAGGCCGACTACATCCTCGAGATGCAGCTGCGCCGCCTGACCCGCTTCAGCCGCATCGAGCTGGAGAAGGAGCAGGAGCAGCTGCGCGGCGAGATCGAGGCCCTCGACGCGATCCTGGCGGACGACCAGCTGCTGCGCGAGGTCGTCTCCGACGAGCTGGCCGAGGTCGCCAAGACCTACGGCACCCCGCGCCGCACCGTGCTGCTCGAGTCGGCCGGCACCCCCGCCGCGGCCGCCGCGACCCCGCTGGAGGTCGCCGACGACCCCTGCTTCGCCTACCTCTCCTCCACCGGCCTGCTGGCGCGCTCCTCGAGCGCCGAGGCGCCCGGGGTCGGGGGCGGGCGCACCAACCACGACGTCGTGGTCTCCGCGGTCGCCACCACCGCGCGCGCCGAGGTCGGGGTGCTGACCAGCCAGGGACGCCTGCTGCGGCTCTCGGTGCTCGACCTGCCCACGATCCCGGCCTCGGCCAACGACCCCAACCTCCAGGGCGGGGTGCCGCTGAGCGAGGTGCTCCAGCTCGCCGGGGGCGAGCGGGCGCTGGCGCTGTGCACGCTGGCCACCGACGGGCCCGGGCTCGCGCTCGGCACCCGGCAGGGCGTGGTGAAGCGGGTCAACCCCGAGGTGCTCAACCGCGACGACTGGGAGGTCATCGGCCTCAAGGACGGCGACGAGGTCGTCGGGGCGCTCGAGCTGGTCACCGGCGAGGAGTCGCTGTGCTTCGTCAGCACCGACGCCCAGCTGCTGCACTTCACCGCCGACGCCGTGCGGCCCCAGGGCCGCTCCGGCGGCGGCATCGCCGGCATCCGCCTCACCGAGGGCCAGTCGGTGCTCTGGTTCGGTGCGGTCGACCCCGCCGCCCCCGAGGGGGCCGTGCTGGTCACGGCCTCCGGGTCCTCGACCGCGCTGCCCGGCACCGAGGTCGGCGCGATCAAGGTGACCCCGTTCTCGGAGTACCCCGCCAAGGGCCGGGCCACCGGCGGGGTGCGCTGCCACCGCTTCCTCAAGGGCGAGGACGCCCTGGTGCTGGCGTGGGCCGGCACGGCGCCCGCACGGGCCGCCGCCGCCAGCGGCGCCCCGGTCGACCTGCCGCCGGCCACCGGGCGGCGCGACGGGTCGGGCGTGCCCGGCTCGCAGGCCGTCGCGGCCTGCGCCGGCCCCGTCGCGCTGCGGGTCCCGGCGAGCGCCGCTGACGTTCCGGCTGGCGTTCCGGGCGATGTGCAAGGCTGAGTGACATGCGTGCTCCCACCCTCGCGGCCCTGGCCGCGTCCGGCCTGATGGCCCTCGGCGGCCTCTCCGCCTGCAGCAGCGACGACTCCGCCCCGACCGAGGACGCCCCTAGCGCCGAGGAGGTGCTCGCCGAGGCGAAGACGACCCTCGACGAGACCAGCGGGGTGCAGGTCAGCCTGGCCACCGACGACCTGCCCGAGGGCGTCGAGGGCCTGCTGGGCGCCGAGGGTGTCGGCACGCCCAGCCCGGCGGCCTTCGACGGGGTCATCACCGTGCGCTTCGCCGGCTTCGAGCCCGAGGTGCCGGTGGTCGGCGTCGACGACGTCGTCTACGCCCAGGTGCCGCTGACCACCGGGTGGTCGCAGATCGACCCGGCCGAGTACGGCGCCCCCGACCCCGCCGCCCTGCTCGGGCCCGAGGGCGGCTTCTCCTCGCTGCTGACCAGCACCGAGGAGGTCGAGGTCGGCGAGCAGGTGCGCGGCGGCACCGACAACCGCGACGTGCTGACCACCTACACCGGCACGATCTCGGGCGAGGTCGCGGCCACGATCATCCCCAGCGCCGAGGGCGACTTCGACGCGTCGTACTCGATCAGCGACGACGGCGAGCTGCGCTCGATGGTCCTGACCGGTGCCTTCTACGGCGACGGGGAGTCGATGACCTACACGATCGACTTCGACGACTACGGCTCCTCGCCGCAGATCACCGCACCCGAGTGAGCACGACCAGCGCCGCGGGAGGCACCGCCCGGGGCCCCCGGCTGCTGCTGGGCCTGGCCGCGGTGGCGGTGGCCTTCGCGGCCGCCGACACCTACGTCGTGGTGCTGGCGCTGGTCGACATGATGGCCGGGGTGGGGCTCTCGCCCGACCAGCTCCAGCGGGCCGCGCCGATCATCTCGGGCTTCCTGCTCGGCTACGTCGCCATGCTGCCGCTGATCGGGCGGATCGCCGACCTGCGCGGCCGGGTGCCGGTGCTGACCGCCTCGCTGGTGGTCTTCGCGGTCGGCTCCATCGTCACCGCGGCGGCGTACGACATGCCCTCGATGGTCGCCGGGCGCTTCCTGCAGGGTGTCGGCGGCGGCGGCCTGGTGCCGGCCACCCTGGCGCTGGTGGCCGACCTCTACCCGCGCGAGCGGCGTGGCGTGCCGCTCGGGCTGGTCTCGGCGGTTCAGGAGATCGGCAGCGTGGTCGGCCCGCTCTACGGCGCCGCCGTGCTCGCCTTCGCCGACTGGCGGGCGATCTTCCTCATCAACCTGGCGGTCGGGCTGGTGCTCGCCGCGGCCATCGCGGCGCTGGCGTCCCGGGGCGCCGGGGCCGGGCGGCCACGGGCCGGCCGGCGCGGGCTGCCCGACCTGGTCGGGGTGGCGCTGCTGCTGCTCCTGCTGCTGGCCGGCGCGCTGGTCTTCCAGCCACCCGGGTCGCTGCGCGCCGACATCGACTACGGCCGGCTCTTCATCCCCTTCGTCGAGGGCGGCGGGCGCTGGCTGACCCCGGTCGGGGCGGCCACCGTGGTGCTCGCGATGCTGCTGGTCGCGCGCACCCTGACGGCCCGGCGCCCGCTGGTCGACCTGCGGGCATGGGGCCGGTCGCTGCGCGAGGCCGACGTCACCGGGGCGAGCTACCTCGCGGTGGCGCTCGGCGGGGTGATCCTCGCCTTCGCGACCGCCGACCCCAAGGTCCAGGTCTTCTCCGACCAGGGCCGCTGGTACCTGCTGGGCGCCGCGGTCGCGACGGTGGCCTTCGTGGTGCACCTGCGCCGCGCCAGCGACCCGCTGCTGCCGCGTGGCGCCCTGGCGGCCCGTCCCGCCTGGGGCTCGGTCGTGGTCAGCTTCCTGATCGGTGCCGCGCTGATCGCGGCGCTGATCGACGTGCCGCTCTTCGCGCGCACCACGACGTACCAGGACTCCCAGCTGCTGGCGGCGCTGGTGCTGGTGCGCTTCCTGGTCGCGCTGCCGGTCGGCGCGGTGGTCGGCGGCTACCTGACACGGGTGCTGCCGGCCGGGGTGATCACCGCCGTGGGGATGGTGATGGCCGCGGTCGGGTTCGTGATGATGTCGCGCTGGGGCGTCGACGCGCTGGAGAGCTGGACGGCCACGGTGCCGCTGGTGGTCGGCGGGCTGGGCTTCGGCCTCGCGCTGGCGCCGGTCAACGCGGCCGTGCTGGCCCACACCGCCGACGCCGTGCACGGGCTGGCCTCGGCGATTGTCGTGGTGGCCCGGATGGTCGGGATGCTGGTGGGCATCTCGGCGCTGACGACCATCGGGCTGCGCCGCTACTACGCCGAGCAGGCCGACATCCCGCCCATCCAGGACGTCTGCCCCGCGGGCACCACCCGCTGCGCGGAGTACTCCGACCTGCTGCGCGCCGCCGGCATCGCCCAGGAGCAGACGGTCTTCCTGGGGGCGGCCGGCTGCGCGGCGCTCGCGGCCGTGCTCGCGCTGGTGCTGCTGCGCGGCGCCGACACACGTGCCGCAGGTCACGGGCGAGACGCGGCGACCGGGGTGCCGCTCGTCGGCTAGGTTGCGGGCCATGGCCGACACGCACCCCACCTCCAACGCCGGCTTCGAGGACCTCCTCGAGGCCAACCGCAGCTTCGCCGAGTCGTTCGAGTACGCCGGTTTCGACGGCATCGCCAAGGCCGGCGTGGCGATCGTGACCTGCATGGACTCCCGCATCGACCCGCTGGGCATGCTCGGGCTCTCCGCCGGCGACGCCAAGATCTTCCGCAACCCCGGCGGCCGGGTCACCCCGCAGGCCCTCGAGGCGCTCGTGCTGGGCACCCACCTGCTCAACGTGCAGCGCATCCTGGTCATCCCGCACACCCGCTGCGCGATGGCCAGCGCCACCGAGGCCGAGCTGCACGAGCGGGTCACCGCCTCCGCCGGCACCGACTCGACCTGGCAGCCCTTCAACGTGGTCACCGACCAGCTCGCGACGCTGGCCGACGACGTCGCGAAGGTGCGCACCCACCCGCTGGTGCCCGAGAGCGTCGTGGTGGGCGGGTTCGTCTACGACGTCGACACCGGCCTGCTGACCCAGCACGCCTGAGCGGGGCTCAGCAGCCCCGGCGCGCCACCCCGGGCACGTCGACCGGCAGGCGCCCCGGGGCCCGCTCGCGCCCCAGGAGCACGTCCACGAGGGCCGACATCGCCCCCGGGGTCTCGCCGTACGTCGCGATCCGCACCGGGGCGCTGGAGCCGCCGAGCAGGTAGGGCCGGTCGGTGGCGACCACGACCCCGGTGTCGGGCGCGGCTCCCCCGCTGAGCAGGTGCACCGGCGTGCCGTCGACGACCCGCACCGGCTCGGTGCGCCGCCAGCGGCGCAGCGCGGCCCGGTCCTTCTTCCTGCGCCCGGTGCTCTCCGGGCGCGGCGGCTTCTCGTAGCGCACCTCCCCCAGCGCCATCCCGGCCGACCGTGCCGCGGCGCGGAACGCGGCCACGGCCGCGTCGCCGCCCAGCGGCACCACCGCTCCGCGCACGAGCGGTCCGCGGCAGGCCCCGGCCGCCACGGTCACCGCGGCGGCCGAGAGGCGGCGCGAGGCGGCCCGCCCGCTGCCGGGAGGGGCGGGGTCGCCGGTGCGGTGGTGCTCGAGCAGGGCAATGGTGCGCGCAGCGGCCTGGCGCAGCCGGTCGCGCCCCAGCCGCCCGTCGCGCACGGCGCGCACGATGGCGGCGCGGGTGGCAGCGGGGTCGGGCGGCATGAGCACCACGTCCCCGCCGGCGCGCAGCACCTGCACCGCCGGCGTACGACGCCCGCTCACGGCGGCCATGTCGAGCGCGTCGCTCATCACCACGCCCTCGAAGCCCAGCCGCTCGCGCAGCAGCCCGGTGACCACCGGGCGGGACAGGCTGGCCGGCACGCCCGGGTCGACGTCGGCCACGGCGATGTGACCGGTCATCACGGCGGGCAGCCCGGCCTCGACCGCGGCCCGGAAGGGGCGCAGGTCGGTGCGGGCCAGGGCCGCGACGGGGCGCCGCTGCACCGGCAGCGCGAGGTGGCTGTCGGTGGTCAGGGAGCCGTGCCCGGGGAAGTGCTTGACCACCGGCACCACGCCGGCGTCGCGGAAGCCACGGGCGGCGGCCACCACCTGGCGGGCCACCGCTGCCGGGTCGGAGCCGGCCGAGCGGCTGCCGATCACCGGGTCGCCGGGCCCGGTGGTGACGTCGGCGTCGGGGGCGAGGTCGACGTTGATCCCCAGCCCGCGCAGCTCGCGGCCGCTGGCGGCGTACGTGCGGCGGGTCAGGGCCGCGTCGCCCGCCGCGCCGGTCGACATGAACGCCGGGAAGCCGGTCGCCTGCCCGCGCACCCTCGCGACGGTGCCGCCCTCCTGGTCGACCGCGACCAGGAGCGGCCACGCCCGGTCGACGTCGCGCTGCAGGCCGCGGGTGGCGCGGCGCAGCTGGTCGGTGGAGGAGACGTTGTCGGCGAAGACCACGACCCCGCCCAGGTGCAGCCGCTGCACCAGCGCGGTCGGCGCCCCGGTGCCGCTCCACCGCGCCACGATGACCTGGCCGGCCAGCTCGGGCAGGCTCAGCCGCGCCGTACGTCGCGCCGCGGTGTCGAGCTCGGCCCGGCTCGGGCCCCAGCCCGTGCGCAGCCCGAGTCGCTGCGAGGCGCTGCGCGGCTCGGGCGCCGGGGCGTCGGTGGTCGCGACGTCGCCGCTCCCGGCCGCTCCCCCGCCGTCGGGCCCGTCGGGTGCACCCGTGCAGCCGGCAGCGAGCACGCCCAGCGCCAGCAGGGCGGCCGTGCGGCGACGCGGCGCAGGACGGGAGGAGGGCACGCCCCCATCGTCCCAGCAGGCCGGTGAGGCCCCGCGCTCAGGCGTCGAGCGCCTCCATGTCGACGTCGTAGGCGCCCTGGACGATGAACTCCTTGCGCGGCGCGACCTCGGAGCCCATCAGCAGCTCGAAGACCTGGCTGGCCACGTCGGCGTCGTCGACGGTGATGCGGCGCAGGGTGCGGCGGCGCGGGTCCATGGTGGTCTCGGCCAGCTGGTCGGCGTCCATCTCGCCCAGGCCCTTGTAGCGCTGCACGGGGTCCTTCCAGCGCACGTTCTTCTTCTTGAGCTCGGCGAGCTTCCGCTGCAGCTCGTCGTCGGAGTAGGTGTAGACGTACTTGTCCATGCCCTTCTTGGGGTTGGACAGCTCGATGCGGTGCAGCGGCGGCACCGCGGAGTAGACGCGCCCCTCGGTGATGAGCTCGGGCATGTACTTGAAGAACAGGGTGGCGAGCAGGCAGCGGATGTGGGCGCCGTCGGAGTCGGCGTCGGCCATGAAGATGATCCGGCCGTAGCGGCGTGCGTCGAGCTCGAAGGTGCGCCCCGAGCCGGCGCCCACGACCTGGATGATCGAGGCGCACTCGGCGTTCTTGAGCATGTCGCCGACGGAGGCCTTCTGGACGTTGAGGATCTTGCCGCGGATCGGCAGCAGCGCCTGGAAGGAGGAGTCGCGGGCGAGCTTCGCGGTGCCCAGGGCGGAGTCACCCTCGACGATGAACAGCTCGGTGCGCTCGTTGTCGTTGTCGCGGCAGTCGGCCAGCTTGGAGGGCAGCGCCGAGGACTCCAGGGCGTTCTTGCGGCGCTGGGTCTCCTTGTGCTGCCGCGCGGCCAGGCGGGTCTTGGCGGCGCCGACGACCTTCTCCATGACGAGCTTGGCCTGGGCCTTCTGCTCGCGCTTGGAGGAGGTCAGCCACTCCTTCAGCTCGCGGGCCACGACCTTGCGCACCACGGTGCGCGCGGCCGGCGTACCGAGGATCTCCTTGGTCTGGCCCTCGAACTGGGGCTCGGCCAGGCGCACGGTGACCACGCCGGTCAGCCCCTCGAGCACGTCGTCCTTGATGACGTCGGCGTCGTTGACCTTGAGCGCCTTGGTCTGGCGCATCACGTCGTTGAAGGTCTTGGTCAGCGCCTGCTCGAAGCCGCTGAGGTGGGTGCCGCCCTTGGGGGTGGCGATCACGTTGACGAAGGAGCGCATCTCGGTGTCGTAGCCGGTGCCCCAGCGGATCGCGACGTCGACGACGAGCTCGCGCTCGATCTCCTGGGGCGTCATGTGGCCCTTGTCGTCGAGCAGCGGCACGGTCTCGGTGAAGGTGTCGCTGCCCTGCAGGCGCAGCACCGAGGTGACGGCCTCGTCGGGGGCCAGGAACTCGGTGAACTCCGAGATGCCGCCGTCGTGGCGGAAGCTCTCCTCGACCGGCTCGTCGCCGCGCAGGTCGCGCAGCACCAGCTCGAGACCGGGCACGATGAAGGAGGTCTGGCGGGCGCGGGTGACCAGCTCGTCGTAGACGAAGGTCGCGTCCTTGGTGAAGATCTGGCGGTCGGGCCAGAAGCGGATGCGGGTGCCGGAGCGGCCCTTGGCCACCCGGCCGCCCTTGCGGGTCAGGCCCGAGCGGGGCTCGAAGGAGCCGCCGAGGCCCTCGCCGTCGAAGACGCCGGGCACGCCGCGCTGGAAGGAGAGTCCCTGCACCGCCGGCGAGCGCTCGACGTCGATGTCCATGCGCGAGGACAGGGCGTTGACGACCGAGAGACCCACGCCGTGCAGGCCGCCGGTGGCGACGTACGAGCCGCCGCCGAACTTGCCACCCGCGTGGAGCTTGGTGGCGACCACCTCGACGCCGGGCAGCCCGGTCTTGGGCTCCTTGTCGGTGGGGATGCCGCGACCGTCGTCGTGCACCTCGACCGAGCCGTCGGGGTGCAGCACGACCTCGACCCGGGTGGCCGATTCGGCCAGCGCCTCGTCGACGCCGTTGTCGATGATCTCCCACAGGCAGTGCATGAGCCCGCGGGTGTCGGTCGAGCCGATGTACATGCCCGGGCGCTTGCGCACCGCCTCGAGTCCCTCGAGGACGAGGAGGTGGGCGGCGTTGTAGGTGTTGTCGGCGATCGTGGGGCTCCTGGCAGGGCGTGCGTACGGCGGGTGCGCACCGCGACCCATCCGGGTGCGGGTGCTGCTACGAATCTAGGTCACGACACGCCGGTGCCCCGAACAGGCTCGCCCGCAGGGGCACCGCTAGCGTGGAGAGACCCAGCAAGCACAGCAGCACGAGTGCCGACCACGTCACGATGTGGACACGATCGGGACGGGATTCTGAGATGACCCCCGCACCGCTAGGACCGGCAGTCACACTGGGAGAGCACGGACAGGCGGTCTCACCCGGATGGTCGGGTTGAGACCCTCGCAACAGGGGAACCAGAACTACAGCGGGAATCTTGGGTCCCCTCGATACGTTGAGCCAAGCACCGAGTGATCGAAGAAATGAGGCCGATGTGACCACCACAGTTGCCCCCAGCGCCCCGCTGACCGCAGTGGACCGCTGCGACCGTTGCGGAGCCCAGGCCTACCTCCGCGTAGAGCTGCAGAGCGGCGGAGAGCTGCTCTTCTGCGCGCACCACGCCCGCGAGCACGGCGACAAGCTCAAGGAGATCGCCTCCAACGTCGTGGACGAGACCCACAAGCTCACCTCCGACTCGCCCATGGCCGCCAAGGCGCCCGAGACCGAGTGAGCCCGATGGAGTGAGACCACTCCCCTAGCGCTTCACCAGCAGGCCCCCGGACCCAGGTCCGGGGGCCTGCTGCGCGTCGGGGGTCGAGACGGGCCGGGTACGACGAAGCGCCCGGGAGCCGTGGGGCTCCCGGGCGCTTCGTGGTGTCGAGCGGTGCGACTCAGTCGAGGTAGTCGCGCAGGACCTGCGAGCGCGAGGGGTGGCGCAGCTTCGACATCGTCTTCGACTCGATCTGGCGGATCCGCTCGCGCGTCACGCCGTAGACCTTGCCGATCTCGTCGAGGGTCTTGGGCTGGCCGTCGGTGAGGCCGAAGCGCATCGAGACCACACCCGCCTCACGCTCGGAGAGCGTGTCGAGGACCGCGTGGAGCTGCTCCTGCAGCAGGGTGAACGAGACCGCGTCGGCGGGCACGATCGCCTCGGAGTCCTCGATGAGGTCACCGAACTCGGAGTCGCCGTCCTCACCCAGGGGCGTGTGCAGCGAGATCGGCTCGCGGCCGTACTTCTGGACCTCGATGACCTTCTCGGGGGTCATGTCGAGCTCCTTGGCGAGCTCCTCCGGGGTGGGCTCGCGCCCGAGGTCCTGGAGCATCTGGCGCTGCACGCGGGCCAGCTTGTTGATGACCTCGACCATGTGCACCGGGATGCGGATGGTGCGGGCCTGGTCGGCCATCGCGCGGGTGATCGCCTGACGGATCCACCAGGTGGCGTACGTCGAGAACTTGTAGCCCTTGGTGTAGTCGAACTTCTCGACCGCGCGGATCAGGCCGAGGTTGCCCTCCTGGATCAGGTCCAGGAAGAGCATGCCGCGACCGGTGTAGCGCTTGGCCAGCGAGACGACGAGTCGCAGGTTGGCCTCGAGCAGGTGGTTCTTGGCGCGGCGGCCGTCCTCGGAGATCCACTCGAGCTCCTCGAGCAGCTTGGGACCGATCCGGCCGCCCTTGGCCATCTTCTCCTCCGAGAAGAGGCCGGCCTCGATCCGCTTGGCGAGCTCGACCTCCATCTCGGCGTTGAGCAGCGGGACCTTGCCGATCTGCTTCAGGTAGTCCTTGACCGGGTCGGCGGTGGCGCCGGCGACCATGACCTGCTGCTCCGGCTCACCGGAGTCGTCGGCGTCGGAGACGACGAAGGACGCGTCCTTCTCGTCCTCCTTGATGGTCGGGTCGTTCTTGACGTCCTTCTCGAACTGCTCGTCCGGGACGTCGGGCAGGATCTTCTTGCCGTCGGGGCCCACGACCGGCGTCGCCTCGACGACCGCCTCGACGGTCTCGACCGGCTCGGCGGCGGCCTTCTTCGCCGCCGTCTTCTTGGCGGGCGCAGCGGCTTTGGCGGGCGCGGCAGCCTTCTTCGCCGGCGCCTTCTTGGCCGCGCTGGCGGTGGTGGTCTTGCGCGTCGAGGTCGCGGCGACGGCGCGGGCGGAGCTCGCGGCGCCGATGTGCACCGAGATCCCCAGTCCGCTCAGGTGGGCGAGCAGCGCCTTGAGGTGCTTGGGCTCGATCGCCGCATCCTCGCTGGCCTGCCTCACCTCCTCAGGCGTCAGGCTCCCCGTGGGGGTGCCGAGCTCGATGAGGGCCACCACGGACGGATGGGCGAGCACCTCGGCTGGGATCTTGCGTGCGTTCGAGGACACGAACACCTCTCGTGTGCTGACGTGTGGGCGCGGCAAGGCCCGGAGTCGTCAAGAGCCGCAGTGGTCATTCTGCCACGGGGGTGGTGGCCGGTCCGCATCAGGGCGCCCGGGGCGCTCAGTCGGGCCTCAGGCCACGCTCAGGCTGCACTCAGGAACCGGGCGACGACGTCGCCGCCTTGGCCGCCGCCTTCTTCTGCTTCTTGAAGTCGCGCACCTTCTGCAGCGAGGCGGTGTCGACGACGTCGGCCACCGACCGGTAGCCCTCCTGCGAGTAGTCCCCCACGACCTTCTCCCAGCCCTCGGGACGCACGTCGAGCTGCTTGGCGACCAGCGCCACGAAGATCTGCGCCTTCTGCTTGCCGAAGCCCGGCAGGGCCATCACCCGCTTGAGCAGGTCCTTGCCGTCGGCGGCCTCCAGCCACAGCCGCTCGGCGTGCCCGTCGTAGTCGTCGGTCACGATGCGAGCCAGGTCCTGCAGCCGGGCCGCCATCGACCCGGGGAAGCGGTGGATCGCCGGCGGCGTGGCGCACAGCGCGGCGAACTCCTCCGGGTCCGCGGCTGCGATCCGCGCGGGCTCCAGGCTGCCGAACCGCTCCAGCACCTTGGCCGGGCCCCGGAAGGCGTGCTCCATCGGGTACTGCTGGTCGAGCATCATGCCCACCAGCAGCGCGAACGGGTCGTCGGTGAGCACCTGGTCGGCGGCGTCGTCGCCGGTGATGTGGATCGCCATGCCGGTCATCCTCCCACCACGCGGGTCATCGGCATCCCGACGCCGAGCCGGCCCGTTCGAACCGGCCGGGTCGGCGTTGACCCGCCGTTGGTTAAGCAGCGAGGGCCGAAGGCTCGAGCGTCGCCGAAACCCCGTGAGCCCACGACGTACGGAGGGCGTGGTGCTCGCGGGGTCTCGACGACGTTCCTCGCTGGCGCTCGTCACTGCTCGACCAACGGAGGCCGCCGCTGGTTGAGCAGCGAGGGCCGAAGGCTCGAGCGTCGCCGAAACCCCGTGAGCACACGGCGTACGGCGGGCACGGTGCTCGCGGGGTCTCGACGACGTTCCTCGCTGGCGCTCGTCACTGCTCGACCAACGGAGGCCGCCGCTGGTTGAGCAGCGAGGGCCGA